>JAHBXG010000099.1 GCA_019636565.1 Phycisphaeraceae bacterium | reverse complement strand
TCGACCTCTGGCAGGTTCGCCTCGGGCTAGAGCTGACGGCCGGCGAGATCGTCGTCGAGCGACTGAAGAGCGGCGCGCTGGCGCTGTCGGCGCTCGACGTGCTCGATGGCATCATGGTCCAGCTGGAGGCCAGCCCCGGAACCATAGAGCACCGCCCCAAGCTCGGCCTCAATGCCGAGTTCCATCACCGCATCGTGGAGCTTTCGGGCAACGACATTCTGGTCTCGCTCTACCGTGGCATCCAGATGCAGCTCATCGGCGAGTGGGTTCAGCGCGGGCTGCAGTCCTGGCGTTCACGACTGTCCAGCGAAGCGGAGGAACATCGCGCGATCGTCGGCGCGCTGCGGGCGATGGATCGCGACGCCTACGCGGCCGCGATCCGTCATCACATCGGACGTTCGCTCAAGGATGCGCTCGGCGACCTCGCCGAACGCGAGGCGGCGTCCGGCGGGACGAACAGTCGGTAACGGGTATCAAAGGAGGAAGATCATGTTACGCAGATCGTTGTTATCGATGGCGCTTGCAGGCGCCGTCGCAGGGCTTGCGGGGTTGCCGCCGGCCCATGCGCAGGACACCACGGTGAGGATGTGGACGTTTCTCAATCCGTCCGGCACGTCGCCGCGCGAGGTGGCGCTTGCCCAGATCATCGCCAATTACGAGAAGGCCAACCCCGGCACCAAGATCGTCGTGGAGACGCAGGCCTGGGACCAGATGACGCCGAAATTCCTCGCAGCAAGCAGGGGCGGAAATGCGCCCGACGTCATTTGGGTGATCACGGACCTGCTCGGAGATGCCATCAAGTCAGGCGCTATGGCGGATCTGCGGAAGCTCTTCATAGACGGATGGACAAAGGAGCAGGTTGCCGATCATGCCGGCGCCTATTGGGATCAATGCGCTATCAACGGCAAGCAATACTGCCTTTTTACGTCGCGCAACTACATATCGGTAATCTACCGCACAGATCTTCTGAAAGAGGCGGGTATTGACCCGGCGACCTTGACCACTTGGGATAAATTCACCGAAGCGGCGAAGAAGCTCACGATCAAGGACGCTGCCGGCACGGTGACCCGTTGGGGGTTCGGTCAAGGCTTCAGCGAGGCGCAGGCCGATCCCCAGATGATGATCCCGGCGACGCTCGCTGAGCAGGGCACTCTCTTCGAGGAAAATGGCAAGGCGCGTTTCGCGACGCCCGCCGGCGTAGCGGCGCTTGCGCTCCAGACTGACATGATCACCAAGCACGGGGTGACGCCGAAGCAGGCGGCGACATGGACGCCGGACGACCTGATCGAGCAATTCTCGGCCGGACGCCTCGCGATGTACACGGGCGCGAGCGTGCGCGTCTCCAGCGTCCAGGCGAAGATCGGCGCGGACAAGGTCGGGCAGATGCTGTGGCCTGGCAATGGAAAGAAGCCGCATTCTCCCGCTGTCATGGCAGGTTGGGCGGTCGGCGTTTGGTCCGGCTCCAAGAATCAGGAACTCGCCGGCCGCTTTCTCGAATATATGACCGGCCCGGAGGGCGATTCCATCTGGGTCACCGTTGGTGGACAGGCACCGACGCTGGGAACAACCATCAAGTCTCTCGGGTCTTACTTCGATAAACCAGGCAATAGCTATATGACCGTCACCACTGAAGGTGCCCGGAATTTCGGATGGCTCGCCCCCATCGACTTTGGCGTCGGCGGTTACCGGCAGGCCCTGAACAAGGCGGCGCAGAACGTCGTGGTGAACGGGGCGGATCCGAAGACGGCGCTTGAGGAAGCGGAAAAGGAATTCAATCGCCGCAACAACCGGTAATGCGCGATGGGGGGCATACGGCGTTGCGTATGCCCCGCCGAGCGTGCGGTGGCGCCTCGGTGGAGTGGCTGACATTCCGGCCTGCTCGACGTTTCGTAGATCCGGATATCAGGCGCGCCTGCCGCATCATGGAATTGCTGCAGATGTCGTTGCGAACCAAGGCATGATACTCACATGAGATCGAGCGCAACTGCGTATATTTATATAGCGCCAGCCTTTGCGCTACTTCTCTTCGTTTTGTTCTCTCCCGTGCTTTACGGATTCTGGTTCACACTGTTTCGTATCGAGTATGGGGCCCCGACGGATTTCGTAGGCTTGGGCAACTACGTCAGGCTCATGGAGGACCCCTCTCTGCTCCCGACGCTGGGTCGCAGCGGCGTCTTCACGGCAGCCTGTGTCGTGTTCACGATCATGATCGCCATGGCGCTCGCGATCTGGATCAACCGTTTGCCGGCGCGCACGGCCTTCATG
>JAHBXG010000098.1 GCA_019636565.1 Phycisphaeraceae bacterium | reverse complement strand
GCGGACCGCTTAAGCTGCGACGGCGATCTTGTCTATCGCCATCACGCGTTGCGGTTACCAAATCCGCAAGGCCGCGGCACTCACGCCACGGTTTTCCAGGCGCGCACGGACGCACGATTGTTCTTGAGCCCCGAAAGCGTTATTGCGTGGTGCGTGACCGTTCATTCTCGCCCCCCAACACACCGCCAGGAACTGCCGGCAGCAGCCGGTGAATCCGTTGCGGCGCGCTACGAAGCGCTCGTCGCTACGGGCACGGTGGAGCGTGACGAGGCACAGCTCGCGCTCATCGCACAACTCGATCGGCTCGTGGAGACACTCCGGCAGGCTGAGAAGGCCAAGACCGCGCCAAAGCGCCCCTTCGCGTGGCTGCTGGGCCGGCGTGAGCGCGACAACGGGCCGGCCGTTCGTGGGCTCTATGTTTGGGGCTCTGTCGGCCGCGGCAAGACCATGCTGATGGACCTCTTCTTCGAGGCAGCTCCGGTTGCGCTCAAACGGCGGGCGCATTTCCACGCCTTCATGAGCGATGTTCACGAGCGCATTTTCAGCTTCCGGCAGCGGGTGAAGCGCGGCGAGGAAAAGGACACGGATCCAATTCCCCATGTCGCGACCGAGCTCGCGCGGGAAGCCGAGCTGCTGTGCTTCGACGAATTCGCGGTGACGGACATCGCCGACGCGATGATCCTCGGGCGTCTTTTCACGAATCTCTTTTCGCGGGGCGTGGTGGTAGTCGCCACGTCCAACGTGGTGCCTGACCGGCTTTACGAGGATGGGCTCAACCGGGCGTTATTCCTGCCGTTCATCGCTCTCCTCAAGGAGCGGATGGACGTGGTCAAGCTGCAATCGCGCACGGATTTCCGGCTCGAAAAACTCGCGGGGAGCCCGGTCTTCATCGTACCGGACGACGACAGCGCCCGGCAGCGACTGGACAAGATGTTCCACGCACTCACGGGCGCTGCTGGCGCGCCCATGACGCTGACGGTGAAGGGACATCCCGTCGAGGTCCCTCGCGCGGCCGGCGGTGTCGCGCGCTTCTCCTTCGCCGATCTCTGCAGCAAGCCGCTCGGCGCCTCCGACTATCTCGCGCTCGCAGAGCGCTTCCATACTCTCATTGTCGAGAATATCCCGGCGCTCACTTTCGAGCGCCGCAATGAAGCCAAGCGGTTCATCACTCTTGTCGATACGCTCTACGACCGACATGTGAAGCTTCTCGCCTCCGCGGCGGTTGAGCCGCAGAATCTCTATCAAGCCGATCAGGGGCGCGAGGTGTTTGAATTCGATCGCACCGTCTCCCGCCTGATCGAAATGCAGTCGGAGGAGTATCTCTCGGCTCCCCATGGACGCGGCGACTCCACAGGCTCGGGTGACAGCACCGGCCTCGTAGAGACCTGATGCCCACATGCTCGCCCCGGCCGATGAACTTTCGCGGCCGAGACGTCCGCGGGCGGCTGGACCTCCTGGTTAGGCACCGCGCAGCATCTAGGCCCACCGGAGGCCCGCATGCCTAGGAATCCGTCGGCGAAACCTCAGTCGATCAAGCCTTCCGATACCGCTTCCGACAGAGTTGATGCACGACTGATTGCCATTGCCAACGAGCACGTGCGGAAGTTCGGCCCCGGCAAGATGACCGTGGTCGCGGTCGCGGAAGCAGCGGGCATGACCCATGCCAATGTCTATCGCTATTTCCCATCCAAGAATGCGCTGATCGATGCGGTCGTCGGCGAAGCGCTGAAACCGATCGAGACTGTGATCGCGGACGTGGCGAGTGCGCCGGACCCGGCCGACGACAAGCTGGAACGGCTGGTCCTCGACCTCGCGCGGCTCTATCGCACGCTGATGGAGCAAAACGCGCCGGTGTTCCGTCTCTTCGTCACGGCGACGCTGGAGAACCGGGCTGTCGCGCGCCGGCATCGCGGACGCATCCGCATGCTGGTTGAGCGCGTTGTGGACGAGGGCATCGCGACGGGCGCTTTCGAGCCGCGCGATCGAGAAGGTGCCCTCTCCTTCTTGACGGACGTACTTTATCGCTTCACCCATCCGAGCGCGGTTCTGGCCGATACCGGGGCACCGCGTGACGTGCTCGACAGGCGCCTCGCGGCCGTCGTGCGGGTGGCCCTGCGGGCCCTGTCAGTCGGCCTGATTTAAGGGCCGAGCAAGCCAAAAAGTTACAATTTTCAATTTCTGTTACCAGCCCGAAGTACAACGATCAGAGCGGCAGGAAACTCATCGCTGAATCGCGTAAGTATCTGCAAGTGAAACAATTTCATGCTTTGCCCTGCCCGCTTTCCCAGCGGCGGCATTACGCCCTCGCGCAGCCTGCCAATGT
>JAHBXG010000097.1 GCA_019636565.1 Phycisphaeraceae bacterium | reverse complement strand
CGCCTCGACCGCGTCGTGCGCCGCCTTATATCCCATGGACATGCCATGGCCCGTGAACCCGCCGCAGAACCAGATCGGCGAACCGTCCGCGATCGGCCCGATCAGGGGCAATCCATCGGGCGAGAAGCCCATCGTCCCCGCCCAGCGCGAGGTGATCGGCAGTGCCTCATCCTTGCGATAACCAAGCATCGCCCGCGCGAACGATTCGAGCGAGCGCTGCACCGGCTCGGTCGTCCGATCCTCGAATCCGACTTCCTGCTCCGCGAAGTACGTGCGGCAGCCCCCGACCACGATCGTGCCGTCCGCGGCCTGACGGAAATACTCGCTGCCGTCGTTCGCGTAGTACGACGCGGCAAGTGTTCGACCGTTGGGAGCGAGCCCGAGCATCTGTCCACGGCGCGGCTTGACCAGTTTCTCGAATCGAGGCAGCAGAAGCGATGCGTACGCGTTGGTGGCAACCAGCACGCGTTCGCACCGGATCGTGAAATCCGCGCTGCGTACCAGCGTCTTGTTTCCGTCTGGCTCGATCGCGAAGACTTCCTGATTTTCGAGGATCGGCGAGGAAACTACGGACCCAAGCGCAGGGTGCACGCGCAGTTTCTCCGCGAGCAGCCTCATCAACTCGTACGAATTCACGCTCCCGTCGCCGGGGTTGACCAGCGCGCACGCGATGCGGCCGGACTTCCAGGCGCTGTCGTTCGGAGCCCCTGCATCACCCGGAGCCAGCCAGCCAACTTCCAGCCCGTCTTCCCGCATGAGCGAGAGCGACCTCTCCAGCCCCGCGCGGTTCGCCTGTGCGTACGCGGCATCGGGCTCCCACGCTTCGTTCGAGTTGCCCGCGTCTAGCGCGAGCAGCATCGAGGGCACGCGTCGATAGGAGGCAAGGGATTCGCAGCCTTCCTGGCGCAGTCCTTCGAGGTTGGCCTCGGTAAAGCTCCAGAGATCGCGCGCCGACTGACGCCCGTAGAGATCGATCGCTTCCGCGTAGTGGCATGCCGCGCCGCGCATGAGGAATCCGGCGTTGCGGGAAGATGCCCCGCTCGCGAGGGCGTGGCGTTCGAGGATGACGAAAGACTCGTTGCGCTTCTGGAGAGCGAGGGCGGCAGAGACGGCGCAGATGCCCGCGCCGATGATGCACACGCCGGCTTCAAGCGTGGTGGGGGGGTGGGGGTGGGCGGATCTGCGCCAGTGGGAGACGGTCATTGCAAGCTCTTCTGCCGGTCGTTCTCGGGAAAGGCTGTTTCGAGAGTACCACGAGGCCGTCATGTGCAATGGATTACGGCAAACCTGAATTGCTCCTCGGGTTTCAGCCGACTCGCGTGCACATCCGAGTGGGTGCGCTGTATGCTCCAAGAATGCATTTCAAGGAAATAATTCCTCGTCTAAGCGATCCGGCACCGGCATTTCTTTGTTCCAACAACAGCGATCGAAGCGACCCGCGTCGCTTTCGCGTACCGCTCAAACACTCGCTCTTGACTCATACGTATAGCGAAGCTCCGGATCCGGCTTCGGGATCGAGGGCGCTTGCCGCATTGCCAGATTCTCCGAGCGTGGCGCAACTGCGGAGTTTGCTTGCGGGAGGGCATGGACTTGGGCTCTTCGTCTCGTCAGAACTGGATAGGCGGGTCTCCGAGGGCAAGGTTGAGCGAGATCCTGACATTTCACAATCGCTCGCAGGTGCAATCGTGCTGTTCCCTCCCCACGAGTGGGACGAAGTGCGCTCTCACATGAAGGACTGGTTTCCCGACGGCCTTGAAGAGCAGTTTGGACCGCTCCCATATTCATGGGATGACATCGTGCCCTTTGCAGGCATCAATTTCAGTGAAGAGCGGTGGTTCGTTGTTCTGCGAGGTCCGATGGCGGGCAAGGTTTGCTGGTTCACGCACGACGGAGACTGTGTGATGGATGAGCCGTGGGCCGCAGACGTGCGCTCTTGGGCGGAACGCGTTTGGGCGGAGCTTCCAGATGTGCTCGGCGGTGCGATCCGTTACGGAGCCAAAGACTCAATAGATGAGGTTCCGTCACGCGCTGAGCTGTATCCAAGGCAGTACACAGCTGACTGGCGATCTCAACCGCAATGATGCACGGCGTGGAAGGATTGAACTAGAGGCTCATGCGTTCGTCCCCGCCCGCGCACACCCTCCGGCATCTTGAATTGTTCGCCACTTTCGCGGAAAGCAGAATGTCCGGAGTATGTTGGAGCGGCGAGTGTAAGGCACAAGATGGAACACCTACTTGTCCTGTGCTTCTGGAAGCATCAAGTTCCAGTACTTGTTCCGTTCATGCATGACGAACCGCGCTGAGCCGCCGCCCGTCGCCGATCTGTTCCTGGATGCGACCTCGTAAAACACGTCGATCAAGAGCCAATCCTTGTCGCACCGCTCGACCGAGCGAAC
>JAHBXG010000096.1 GCA_019636565.1 Phycisphaeraceae bacterium | reverse complement strand
GCCAATGGAGCGCCGGTGTGATGCTGGTGCGGGGCGGAGCAAAATCCGTCCACTTGGTAGGCTGATCCCTTTGAGGATCGGCCGGGAATGTTTGCCGTGGAAGTGTATGCCGCCGTCCGGCACTTCGTGTTCGTGGAGGGCAACAGCCGCCGAGAGGCAGCTCGTGTCTTCGGGCTGAGCCGTGAGACGGTCCTGAAGATGTGCCGGTTCTCGCTCCCGCCGGGCTACACGCGCACGAAGCCTGTGCTGAAGCCGAAGCTTGGCCCTCTGCTGCCGGTGATCGACGCGATCCTGGAGGCGGATGGAGCGGCGCCTGTGAAGCAGCGGCATACGGCGAAGCGGATCTTCGAGCGGCTTCGTGACGAGCACAGGTACGGCGGCGGCTACACGGTTGTGAAGGACTATGTCCGGGTTGCCCGGGCCAGGGGCCGGGAGACGTTTGTGCCGCTGTCGCATGCACCGGGTCATGCGCAGGTGGATTTTGGTGAAGCGGTGGCGGTGATCGGCGGGGTCCGGCAGAAGCTCCACTTCTTCTGCATGGACCTTCCGCAGTCGGACGCGCCCTTCGTGAAGGCCTATGCAGCCGAGACGACGGAGGCGTTCCTGGACGGGCACGTGTCGGCGTTCGCCTTCTTCGGCGGCGTGCCGTTGTCGATCCTCTACGACAATACCCGGATCGCGGTGGCGAAGATCTGTGGTGATGGCAAGCGCGAGCGAACGCGGGCGTTCACGGAGCTGGTGAGCCACTATCTGTTCCGCGACCGCTTTGGCCGGCCCGGCAAGGGGAATGACAAGGGCAAGGTCGAGGGGCTGGTGAAGTATGCCCGCTCGAACTTCATGACGCCCATCCCGGTCGCTGCCAGCTTCGACGATCTCAACGCCATGCTGGCTGAGCGATGCCGGTCACGACAGGCGGAACGCGCCGGGCGCCATGCGGAGACCATCGGCGGGCGGCTTGCCGCCGATCTTGCCGCGTTCCGGGAGTTGCCCGCCGTGCCGCTGGAGCCCTGCGAGAAGCGCTCGGCCCGCGTCTCCTCGACGGGCCTGGTGCGTTACCGCGGCAACGACTACTCGGTGCCGACCGCCCATGGCTTCCAGGATGTGATGGTGAAGGCCTTTGTCGGCGAGGTCGTGATCCTGTTCGGCGGTGATGAGATCGCCAGGCATCGGCGCTGCTACGGCTCGGGCACCTTCGTCTTCGATCCTCTGCATTATCTGGCGCTGATCGAGATGAAGCCGAATGCGCTCGATCAGGCGGCACCCCTGCAGGACTGGAACCTGCCCGAAGCCTTCCAGCATCTGCGTCACCTGATGGAAGCGCGCATGGGCAATCGCGGCAAGCGCGAGTTCATCCAGGTGCTGCGGCTGATGGAGGCGGTGCCGAAGGAGGTGGTGACCCATGCCGTCACCGAGGCGATCAGGCTTGGAGCGATCGGCTTCGATGCGGTCAAGCAGATCGCCCTGGCCCGGATCGAGCGCCGTCCGCCGCGTCTCGATCTGGCCGCCTATCCGCATCTGCCGAAGACCAGCGTGAAGACGACAGCGGCGGCCGATTACGCCGTCCTCATCCCGGGAAGAGCCGCATGAGCGCAAAGACGACGGACACGATGCCGGCGGGAACGACGAGCGGCACGCCGCAGGTGCTGCTGGCCCATCATCTCAAGCAGCTGAAGTTGCCGACCGTCCTGCGCGAGTATGACAAGGTGGCCCGCGAGTGCGCCCGCGACGGCGTCGATCATCCCCGCTACCTGCTGCGGCTGGTTGAACTCGAACTGATCGATCGGGAACGGCGTGTGGTCGAGCGGCGCATCAAGCAGGCCAGGTTCCCCGCAACAAAGAGCCTCGACACCTTCGACTTCACCGCCATCCCTTCGCTCAACAAGATGCTGGTGCTGGAACTGGCCCGCTGCGAGTTCATCCTGCGCCGCGAGAACGTCATCGCGCTCGGCAACTCCGGAACCGGCAAGACCCATGTCGCGCTCGCCCTCGGCCTTGCCGCCTGCCAGAAGGGCTTCCCCGTCGCCTTCACCACCGCGGCCGCCCTCGTGCATCAGCTCATGGAGGCTCGCGACGAGAGGCGCCTCATCAGGTTGCAGCGCGAACTCCAGGCCGTGAAGCTGCTCATCGTCGATGAACTCGGCTACGTGCCGCTGTCGCCGACCGGAGCAGAGCTCCTGTTCGAGGTGTTCTCCCAGCGCTACGAGCGCGGCTCCACCATCGTCACCTCTAACCTGCCCTTCGAGGACTGGACATCCGTCTTCGGCTCCGAGCGGCTCACCGGCGCGCTGCTCGACCGCCTGACCCACCATGTTCACATCCTGACCATGAATGGCGACAGCTATCGGCTCAAGCAATCCACAGGCCGCAGGGTGGCGACCGCGTCAAACAGGGCGGAGCAAAACCAGGCCACCGCCTGAACTTCAATCTTCCAGGGCCAAAGGCCGCTCGCTCGCTACGGCGCTATTGCAAGGCGCGCTCACGAGCGGCTCGCGCCAACCTCTCAATGGCCTGCTTTTACTCCGCCCCGCTGGC
>JAHBXG010000095.1 GCA_019636565.1 Phycisphaeraceae bacterium | reverse complement strand
ATTGACGCAACCGTCCCGCGCCGCAGCTCAACCGATCGCTGCATTTTCATTCGAGATGGCGCAGATCCTCGCGACCGGGTTTGACCGCGCGCTTGCACGCCGCGGCGGTCTCAATCTCGCCGATTCCGAGCATCACGAATCTGGCGCTCTCTTGCTTGACCGGGCCGAGCCGAGCGACCTCAGTCCTCCGAAACCGTCGCAAGACGAAGGAGGGCTGTTGTAATGGAAGTGAACTTGGAACTCAAGCGGCTCATGAACCTCAGCTTGCCGCAGCTGCAGGATGAGTTTGAGCGGACAAGCGGAGAGGCCGCACGATCGAACAACCGCGTGTACCTGACGAAGCGGATTCTGTGGCGTCTGCAGGCGGCCGCAGCGGGCGGATTGAGCGAGCGGGCGCGGCAACGCGCGGCCGAGATCGCGGACGAGACCAAACTGCGGGCACGGCCACCCGCGGAAGTCCACGCTGAGTTCGAGAACAGTGTTTCGTCGCCGCCACCGCCGTCACGCGAATTGCCGCCCGCCGGTTCCATCATCACGCGAAAGTACAAAGGACGCCGCCTCGAGGTGAAAGTGCTTGACAACGGATTCGAGCTCGATGGAACGGCGTACGGATCGGCGGGTGCGCTTGCCAAGGCGGTGACCGGTTCCAATTGGAATGGACCTCTCTTTCTTGGCCTCACCCAACGGAGGGCGAAGTAATGGTCACTACCAGCACGGCCAAACAGCCGGCGCGTCCGACGCCCCGCGGTTTCTCAAGGCCGCCTCTAGTCTCGACGGGGCGGGTCATTCGCTGCGCCATCTATTGCCGCAAGTCTTCAGACGACGGGCTCAACCAGAATTTCAACTCGCTCGATGCCCAGCGGCTGGCGGGCGAGCAATACATCCAGAGTCAGGCGGGCGAAGGCTGGATGTGCGTGTCCGAGGTGTACGAGGACGGCGGGTACAGCGGCGGAAATATCGAGCGCCCTGCCCTGAAGCGGCTTCTGGCCGACATCGACGCGGGCAAGATCGACACGGTGGTTGTTTACAAGCTCGACCGGTTCACGCGCTCGATCCGCGACTTCGCTCAGCTGATGACCGCGCTCGAGGCCAAGAACGTGGCGCTGGTTGCCGTCTCGCAGCCATTCAACTCGGCCACCTCGATGGGCAGGCTGATGCTGCACATGCTCCTGAGTTTCGCACAGTTCGAGCGGGAACTGGCCTCGGAGCGCACCCGCGACAAGATCGCGCTCTCGCGGCAGAAGGGCGAATGGACCGGCGGGCGGCCCATTCTCGGCTACGACATCGTGGACTCAAGGCTCACCGTGAACCCGCCCGAAGCCGCGATGGTGCAGGAGATCTTCGCGCGGTACATCGAGGTTCGATCGATCGGCAAACTGGTTGACCTGCTCCGCAGCGAAGGCGTTACGAACAAGAAGTGGACCGGTCGCAACGGGCAGGAACTCGGCGGAAAGCCTTTCTGCAAGAGCACGCTGCACCAACTCCTATCGAGCGTCCTCGTCATCGGCAAGGTGCCGCACCACGAGAATGTCCACGACGGCATCCACGAGGCGATCGTCACAGTCGACGCGTACAACGCGGTTCAGCAGATCTTGGCCGAAAACGGGCGCTCGGGTGCGAGCCTCACGCGCAATCGCGCCGGTGGCCTGCTCAAGGGGCTGTTGACCTGCGCCGGATGCGGCGCGCCGATGGTGCACACCACGACGACCGGCAAGAACGGCATCACCTATCGCTACTACAGCTGCCGCTCGGCGCGGATCACACGCAAGTCCTGCAACGGTGGTCTGGTGCCCGCCGAGCAGATCGAGCAGTTCGTGGTGGACAAGGTCCGAGGCGTGTTCCAGAACACAGTGTTCGTGTCCGCGGTGTTCGATTCGCTCCGCGCTCGCGAAGAAGCGCGGATTCGCGAATTGGAAGTCGCCCGCGACCTGTACGTCGCGAAGGCGACGGACTCGCCGCCAACGTCACACGGGCTGGCCATCGAGGCGAAGGCGAAAGAGATCGATCGCGAGATCACACGCCGCCGGGACGGTCTCGTGCAGCGTGAAACCGTGGAACGGGGCGTCCGCGAGTTCACGCCGGTCTGGAGCGCACTGTGCCCGACCGAGCGGGCGCGGTTGCTCGCTCTGGCGATCACGCAGATCCGTTTCGATTCCGCCAAGGGCGAGATCCACATCACGCCCGCGAACCACGTGGAGGTGACACCATGACGATGTCCTTCAAGATTCATCTCAAACGGCAGTCCCGCGGGCGGGTGGAGCTGTGCGAAGGTGTAGCGCCCGTCAAGCCCGTGGTCGTGACCCCGTTGCGGATCGCGCGTCTGGTCGCGTTGGCGCACCGTATTGACGGGCTCGTGCGTGCGGGCGAGCTTCGCGACTACGCGGAAGTCGCCTTGGTCGCGGGCCTCACGCGGGCCCGCATTTCCCAAATCACGAATCTGCTGAATCTGTCGCCGGACATTCAGGAGCAATTGCTCTTCATGAATCGACCGGCCACGGGGCGTGAACCCATCGGCGAGCAGCACGTTCGTCCGATCGCGCTCGAACCGGACTGGAAGAAACAGGGACGGATGTTCGCGGCGCTGCT
>JAHBXG010000094.1 GCA_019636565.1 Phycisphaeraceae bacterium | reverse complement strand
GGTGCCGTCGAAGTCCATGATCAGATCCATGCATTGCTCGGCCGGGATGACGGGGCAGGACGCGCCGCCGGGAATGATCGCCAGCAGGTTGTCCCAACCGCCGCGGATACCGCCGCCGTGCTTTTCGATCAGCTCCTTGAACGGGATGCTCATCGATTCCTCGACGACGCAGGGCGTGTTCACATGGCCGGAGATGCCATAGAGCTTGGTGCCCACATTGTTCGGCCGGCCGAAGCTCGCAAACCAGGCCGCGCCGCGCCGCAAAATGGTGCCAGCGACCGCAATCGACTCGACGTTGTTGACGGTGGTGGGGCAGCCATAGAGGCCCATATTGGCAGGGAATGGCGGCTTCAGCCGCGGCATGCCCTTCTTGCCTTCGAGGCTTTCCAGAAGGGCCGTTTCCTCGCCGCAGATATAGGCGCCGGCGCCGTGATGCACATAAAGATCAAAGGGATAGCCGTGAACGTTGTCCTTGCCGATGAGCTTTGCCTCATAGGCTTCGTCAACGGCCCGCTGTAATGCCTCGCGCTCGGCAATGTATTCGCCGCGGATGTAGATGTAGGCGGCATGCGCGCCCATGGCGAAGGAGGCGATCATGCACCCCTCGATCAAGAGATGCGGATCGTGCCGCATGATCTCCCGATCCTTGCAGGTACCAGGCTCCGACTCGTCCGCATTGACGACCAGATAATGAGGCCGCCCGTCCGACTGCTTCGGCATGAAGGACCACTTCATACCCGTCGGGAAGCCCGCGCCGCCACGACCGCGCAGGCCCGACTTCTTCATCTCGTCGATGATCCAGTCACGGCCCTGTTCCAGCAGGAACTTCGTGCCGTCCCAGTTGCCGCGCATCAGCGCCGCCTTCAGGCCGGGGCTCTGCAAGCCGTAGAGATTAGTGAAGATGCGGTCCCTGTCATGAAGCATGGCCGCTCACCCCTTCGCCTTGTCGTCGGGATTGGACGGGTTGGCAGGCGCCGTCGGTGCAGTGCCCCTGTCCTTCGCCCGCTCGTTCTCCTCGGTCGGATTGGCGGGCGCCGCCTTCGTGTTATCGGCTGCGGACACCGGCGCCTTGCCGTCCGCGACGCGCTCGGCCGGGCTATCGGCGGCCTGCTGCTCGGGACGCGTGCCGGCGGACTTCTTCGGTTCCTTGACCTGGGCCGCTTCTGCCGCCGCCGCAGCAGCCTCAGCCTTCGCCTTCTCCTCGGCAGCGGCCTTGGCCTTGGCTTCTTCCTCTTCGAAGCGCTTCCTCCATGAGCCGATGACGGAGCCGTCATAGAGGGACGGATCGGTCAGGGAGGTCAGGCCCCTCTCGGGCTCAGACGACGTGCGCTCATTCTGCGGACCGATCTTGACCGGCTTGCCGGCAGCCAAATTGTCGAGAAGAGTATTCAGGCTCTCCGGCGTCAGATCTTCATAGTAGTCGTCGTTGATCTGCACCATCGGCGCGTTACAGCAGGCACCGAGGCATTCCACCTCGAGCCAGGAGAAATTGCCATCCGCCGAGACATGATGTTGATCGCCGAAGCGAGCCTGCAGGACATCCCGCAGCGCACCGGCGCCGCGAACCATGCACGGCGTCGTGCCGCAGAGCTGGACGAAATATTTGCCGACCGGCTCCAGGTTGAACATCGTGTAGAAGGTCGCCACCTCCAGTACACGGATATAGGCCATGCCGAGAAGCTCGGCGATGTTCCGGATGGCGGCCTCAGGCAGCCATCCCCCACACTGCTCCTGCGCTTTCCACAACAGTGAAATGACGGCGGAGGCTTGCCGGCCCTCGGGATATTTGGCGATCTGCTCGCCTGCCCAGACAGCGTTCTCCGCCGTGAAGGCGAAGGACGAAGGCTGGACATCGGGGGGCGCAAGACGGCGAACAGCCATATCAGCAGCTCCTCATCATCATGGTCACCGGTCAACCTCCCCGAACACGATGTCGAGCGACCCCAGGATAGCCGAGACGTCCGCGAGCATGTGTCCGCGGCACAGGAAATCCATCGCCTGTAGATGCGCAAACCCCGGCGCCTTGATCTTGCACCGGTAGGGCTTGTTCGTGCCGTCGGACACGAGATAGACACCGAATTCACCCTTGGGCGCCTCGACAGCGGCATAAACGTCACCGGCGGGCACGTGGTAGCCCTCGGTATAGAGCTTGAAGTGATGGATGAGCGCTTCCATCGAGCGCTTCATCTCACCGCGCTTCGGGGGCACGATCTTGTTGTCGACGGCGGAATGCGGCCCCTGCCCTGCCGGCGAGCGCAACAGCTCGCAGCACTGCTTCATGAGGGAGGCGGACTGCCGCATCTCTTCCATACGGATGCAATAACGGTCGTAACAGTCGCCGTTCTTGCCGATGGGAATGTCGAAATCGAGCTCTTCGTAGCACTCGTAGGGCTGCGACTTGCGCAGATCCCAGGCCGCGCCTGAACCGCGGACCATCACGCCCGAGAACCCCCAAGCCCAGCACTCATCAAGGCTGACAACGCCGATATCGACGTTGCGCTGCTTGAAGATGCGGTTCTCGGTCAGCAGATCCTCGAGATCGTCGCAGACCTTCAGGAAGGGATCACAGAAGGCATAGATATCGTCGATGAGCTTCGGCGGAAGGTCCTGATGCACGCCGCCGGGCCGGAAATAAGCCGCATGCATGCGCGCGCCC
>JAHBXG010000093.1 GCA_019636565.1 Phycisphaeraceae bacterium | reverse complement strand
ACGACTTGGGGGCGTTCTTTGCCATGATGAAAACCCTTCGGCGCGATTCGCCGGATTCTGGCCAAGCCCCCCTGGCCTCTGTGAGATGTGGTGTTGCCGCGGGGGTGACGCGACAGAAAATGATATGCGTATTGAACGCGAAAGTTCGGTTTGGAAGAAGAAAAGCCGGAGACAGCGCAGACCGGCGGAGCGGGCCGAGATGCGAGGAGGGCAGTGGTTGCAAAGCCACGGCAAGTAACGGGTTGGTAATCTCCCCCAATGCTGACAAATCAAGCGCGACAGGAACTGATCGATGCTGGGCTTGGCCGGGTTGCGGATGCGATCTTGGCAACAGCTCGTCCGGCCGTGCGAATCTTGACGCGAAAAGCGGCGTCCGAATCCATGATGGGACGCTCTAGGTTTGGCGGTGTCCCGGACTTGCCTGTCGGATTGGAATGGCCATCAAAGGACGGTCGGCCGCTTGATTTCTTGGCGCAGATCGCGCTCGCGGAAGTTGCTGCACACGGCGCCGAAGCGTCCATTTCCAATTCTGGCTATTTGTGGTTTTTCTATGACAACGAAGCGAGTCCGTGGGGATTTGATCCAGATGACCGTGGCGGCTGGGCGGTGTTGCATTCGGATGTGACGTTCAGCGAACTGGCGAATCAGCGAGGTGCCGATCGAGGTTCGGCAACTTTCGACGCATGCCCGATCGAGTTCTCACCTTCGCTCACGATTCCATCGTCATTTCCCGAACGAGGATTCCCGGTTGAACTAACCGAGTCGGAGGAGCAGCAGCTCGATGATCTGTTGAAAGACGGAAATACAAAGTCCGTCCTGCAGCGTTGGGGACATCATCTACTTGGTTGGCCACACCCAGTCCAGAACGATTCAATGGAGTTTGAATGCGCTGGGGCGTCTGTCGGTTGCAATATGGGAAATCCCGAAGGTTACGAAATCGCGACCGAGCGGGGTTTGCTCGATCATGCGGGTGATTGGAAGCTCTTGCTTCAGTTGGATTCCGACGAGCAGGGTCCGGGGTGGATGTGGGGAGACAGCGGCATGATTTATTTCTGGATCAGGAGCGACCATCTCGAGCAGCGGCGATTTGACAAAGCTTGGCTTGTACTCCAGTGCTATTAGCTTTGTTACACGCAGATCAGCCGGTTGTACGCATCGACAAAGATCACAAAGTCCGCGTCGTCCACGAAGCCGTCGTCGTTCAGGTCGGCTGGGCAGCCGACCGGCATCGCCGGGTCGGCGCAGTCGAGGATGTTGTACATCGGCGCAAAGAGCACGAAGTCGGCGTCGTCGGTGTAGCAGTCGCCGTTGAGATTGGGGCGGCAGCTCGTGTTGAAGCCGGTCACGACAACGACTTCGTGGCCGCCGCCGTACGTCGAGAAAAGAAAGTGCCCCGTGCGCGGGTCGCGCGTACCGCCCTCGGTGCCGAACAGGCCCTGCACCAGCTCGCGCCGTGTCGAAAAAATCGGATCGCCGATCGAATCGACTTCGTAGCAGGACACTGTGCCGCTGCCGAACTCGGAGATCAGCACCGAGTATTTGGTTATCCCCGGGTTGCCGGGTTGAACGTAAACGATACCTTCCGGTCCGTTGGAAAAGATGACGCCGTCGGACAACGGAATCAGCGAATTTGCGGTCGGGCCGAAGTTGAACGTGCCCGAACCATCCGGCGCGAACGGGATGTCGGCCCATTCGCTGTAGGAGTACGACGCGGTTTTCAAACGGCCCGCGCCAGGAAACCCATCGGGCACGAACTGCAGCGCGCCCATGGACGGCTGAAGAGCACTATCCAGATTCGTCGTCTTATCCGGAGATGTCGATCCCGCTTTGATCTGACCGATCGTGTTTGTTGGGAACCCGGAGAAAAAGAGCACATTGTCCGGCCCGTAGGCAAGCCCGCCGTCGATCTGCGGCGCCGACGCAAAGATCACCGCGTCGCCGTCAAATCCGTCGATGGCGCCTTCCGCATCGCGCGTCACGCGGACGGCGTAAATGGCCGCGTTCTCGGTGTTCGCTTCGCCGCCGATCAGCAGCACATCGGGATCGTCAAACTTGAAGGTGATGCCTCCGTAGTTTGCTGGAACTCCGGGTACCTGGCCCAGATGACGAAGCGCGTAACAACCCCCGAAGTCGGGGTTGATGGTCTGCGCCGATGCGATACCCGCGCTCGCACAGAAAAGGGCGACAGCGATTGCACGTTTCATTTGTTACTTCTCCCGCGGCCCCAATGCCGGAAGTCCTATTCTGGCTTCTCGGACGGGGCAACGCAAGCCTCAAACAAGGTATTTTGAAGCGTCGAGTTCTCGGACGCGGGAGTGGATGATGGAACTTCGATCGCTGCAGGAATTCATGCTTGATCGTCGGATCGACGCTTGGTTGCTTCACGATTTCCGCAACACCAACCCGGTCTTCGTGAGGCTGTTCCCGGGGAAGCGCCACGTGACACGGCGTTCGTTCGCCCTGATCCCCGCACGTGGAGACGCGAAACTGATCACCCAGAGCCTCGATGAGGGCGCGTTTGCTTCCGGCGAGAGCACCAAGGCGCTGACCCGGGTCGTGTACTTGGGATGGAAGGATCTGCACGCGACGCTTGCTCGCGAGGTCGGCGGTTTCGGGCAGGTCGCGATGGACTACTCGCCGGGCGACTCGTTGCCGGTGATGGACCTGGCCCCCGGGGGCATCGTCGAACTCGTGCGCTCGCTTGGCGTTGAAGTGGTGTCGAGCGCGAATCTGGTGCAGGTTTCGGTGGCAAGGTGGGGGAGCGAGATGCGGCGGAAGCACGCGATCGCGAGCAGGCATTCGGC
>JAHBXG010000092.1 GCA_019636565.1 Phycisphaeraceae bacterium | reverse complement strand
CCGGGCGGCGCGGCACGCGCAGATCTGGCTCGTCACACACTCAGAGAAACTCGCGGCAGAACTCGCGCGCCATGGGGGCGTCACGCCGCGCACCATCATTCGTCGCGATGGCGGTACCTGGATCGAGGGTCTGCGTCTCGCCGGCAATTTCGCCGACGACGAAAGCTGAGCGTGAACGCCCTGCGCGCCGCTATTGCGGGCCGAGCTTCTCGATCAGAGCCCCGAGATCGCGATGATCTTCCTCGGTGCAGTCCGCGAGCGGCGGACGCACCGGGCCGGCGGACCGGCCGACGAGGCGGGCACCGGCCTTCACAATCGACACGGCATAGCCGCCGCCGCGATTGCGGATCGCGATATAGGGAATGAAGAATTCCTTCAGGAGGCGCGACGTGGTCTGGCGGTCTCCTTCGCGCACTGCCTTGTAAAATGCGATGGCCGTGCGCGGGATGAAGTTGAAGACGGCAGAGGAATAAACGGGGAAGCCCGCAGCGTTGTAGGCCTCCGCGAAAACCTCGGCCGTGGGCAGGCCACCGAGATAGCTCACGCGATCCTCGAGGCGGTTGCGGATGATGGTGACGGCTTCGATGTCGCCCACGCCGTCTTTGAAGCCGATAAGGTTGGGATTGGCGTCCACCAGCTTTTCGAGGGTCGCCACGTCGAGCTTGCAGACATTGCGGTTATAGACAACGACGCCGATCCGCACGGATTTGCACACGGCGTCGATATGGGCAGCGAGCCCGCGTTGGGTCGTCTCGGTCAGATAGTGCGGCATCAGCAGGATGCCTGCGGCACCAGCGGCTTCGGCGTTCCGTGCCATTTCGATCGCCAGCCGTGTGCCATAGCCCGCCCCTGCTATGATTGGCGTATTGTTGCCGCAGGTTTCCACCGCCGCACGGATAACGCGCTGGTGCTCGGCAGGCGTCAGCGAGAACGCTTCACCCGTGCCCCCGGCGGCAAACAAGACCGTGGCGCCATAGGGCATCAACCATTCGAGGCGGCCGCGGTAGCCAGCTTCGTTGAAATCGCCGTTCTCGTCAAAATCCGTGAGGGGAAAGGACATCAGGCCCGAGGACAGGACGTGCTTGAGCTCTTGGGGATCGATGGCGCGGGCGGGTGGATGGTTCACTGTCAGAAATCCTTCGGGTGAGCCGTCCCGGTGATCAGCGGTATGCGCCGTCCACCAGATTGGCGTCGATGAAGTCGAAATTGATGTCCTCGCCGAGGCCCGGCCTGTCGGAGAGATGCACGAAACCGTCGGCGTCCATGGGATCCGAGAGGCTGTGCAGATATTCGGCACCGTCATCATATTCGAGGAAGGGATGAAGGAGCCCGCGCTCGTACCAACGGCAATTCTTGGCGACTGCAGTCACGATGAGATTAGCCGCGCCATTGCCGTGCACTTCGCAGTTCATGCCGAAGGATTCGGCGAGATGCATGGACTTGAGCGCAGGTGAGATACCCCCCACATCGTGCACCCCGGTGCGGAGAATATCGCAGGCTTTTGCCGAGGCCCATTCCGCACGGGTGAAATGCTTGCCCGCCGCGCTTTCGGGGCCGAGCACCGGGATGTCCAGCGCCGCCGTCAACCAGGCGTAGGAGGACTGGCTCTGCTCGTCCATCGGCTCCTCAATCCAAGCGAAGCCGAGCTTTTCCAGCCCTCGGCCGAGCTCGTAGGCTTCCGTGCGCGAATACCAATGGAATGCATCTATCATCAGGTGGATGTCAGGCCCCACGGCTTCGCGTACGGCGGCGCAGGCCTTGAGATCGGCTTTCACGTCCGGTGCCCAGGACACTGGCGGCATCCAGGTGTGCAGCTTGATGCCCTTGTAGCCACGCTTCACCAGCATTTCCGCAAAGCGCCCATAGTCCTCGGGGGTGGCGAGGCCCCCTTCGAGCTCGTCGCCGCACATCGTGGAGCCGTAAGCGGGGACCTTGTCCCGATACGCGCCGATGAGCTTGTAGACCGGTAGCCCGAGCTTGCGCCCGGCGAGATCCCATAGGGCGCAATCGACGACGGCAAGTGTCCGATCCGTGAGCTGAGCCGCGCTACCGCGTTGCCAGTGGGCGAGCTCCTGCCACAGCCGCTCGCGGTCGAAGGGGTCCTGGCCCAGCAGCACGCGCTTCACGAAGGCTTCGATCAGGTGCGGTCGCACGACCTCCGGCGTCGCAAAGCAATGGCCCTCGGTCCCATCATCGCACACGATGGTGAGCAGCGCCTGTCTCACCTTGTGCGGTTCGCCGGGGTGCGCGTGGCCGGCCGAATCCTGGTGGCGGCGTGTCGTGTGACGAAATACGCGGACCTTGATATCGACGATCTGCATCAACGCCGCCCCCCGGATATCTCTGGCGATGCATGCGACCGTAACAACTTATATGACAACCGACAAGCACGGTTTGCGCAGGGCAGAGGCGGAGGCGGCGCGTAGGCTGTCGTCAGCTTCGTGCGGGAACAGGGTCCCGCGTGGAACGCTGTGATGGCCTCGATAGCGCCATGAACGCTGCAGGCTCAGCTTAGGGCAACGGACGTGCCGCGTAGCGTGCCGATCTGGAGAATTTGGCAACGCCTTCAAGAAGCACTGGCGCCGCGGTGCCCTAAGCGGGGGCGGCCACAAAGGTTGAGAACGTCGCAAACGGGACGGCGAGGCCGTGGAACGGTCATCCACACATGGAGGTCTGCGCGGGACGCAATGGTCCCTTCCGCTAAAAAAAGCCCGCCCTCTTTCCGGAGGGCGGGCTTTGAACAAACGCGAGGCGAAGCCTTACGCGGCTTCGTCCTGCAGGTCCTCTTCGTCCGCCTCGGCTTCCGCGTCAGCTGGCGCGGTCTTCGTGGCACGACGCGGGGCCTTGGCGAGCGCATCGTCGATCAGCTTCATGGCTTCGGTCTCGGTGATCTCATTGACCGCCGAGATTTCGCGCAGAATGCGATCGATCGCCGCTTCATAGAGCTGGCGCTCGCTGTACGACTGTTCCGGCTGGGCGTCCGAGCGATAAAGATCGCGGACAACTTCTGCGATGGCGATGAGATCACCGGAGTTGATCTTCGCCTCGTACTCCTGAGCCCGGCGCGACCACATCGTACGCTTCACGCGGGCACGACCGGTCAATGTCTCAAGGGCCTTGCCGACAAGCGGCGACTCAGCCAATTTGCGCATGCCGACGCTCGCCGCTTTCGCGGTCGGGACGCGCAGCGTCATCTTGTCCTTCTCAAAAGTGATGACGAACAACTCGAGCTTGTAGCCT
>JAHBXG010000091.1 GCA_019636565.1 Phycisphaeraceae bacterium | reverse complement strand
TCTCACCAGCAGCCCGACGCCCGGACACGCCATGAAACAGACTGGCCCGGGAATGTCGCTCGGCATCGCGATGGAAGACGCATCGACACCCGGCAAGATTCTCGTTCTGGTGCGGCCGATGTGGTACGGCGGTTCCTCGGAAGATTTCGGAAACCTCGCCGACTCAAGCAATGCCAACGTGAACAACGCCTCCCATGTCAACGGGCAGCCTGCGCCGGATTCGATGCGCGTCGCGGAACTCGAAACCGAGACTCGCGACCTCAAGGCCCGCTTGGCCGACCTCGAGCGCCTTGTCACGGCGCAGATGCAGGGCAATCGGGTGCTTACCGCGCGCTGAGAGCCGAAGTTCAAAGATCTCTTCGATCCGCACTCAAACCCCCGGTCATCGCCGGGGGTCTTTCTTCAATTGGTCCCCACATCGCTCTCCCACTCTTCGATGGTGCGGGGCCAATCATCCTTGAGCAATCGTGATAGCGATCGGTCGGCCAGAACTTTTCCGCCGGTTTGGCACGTTGCGCAGTAGTTGGTCTCGTTCTCCGCATGGACGATTCTCTGTACCGGGCTGGCGCACACCGGACATGGCTTTGCGTACTTGCCGTGGACTGCAAACTCGGGTCGGAAGGCGGTGATCTCGCCAACGCCGGGGAAGCGATCGGCGAACTGGATCCGCAATCTCGCTATCCAATCGCCCAGCACGCACACTGTGCATTCGTGCAGACGCGCGATTTCTTCGGGTTTGAGTGTGCCGGTCAATTTCACCGGGCTGAGCCGTGCCGCGTGAAGAATCTCGTCGCTGTAGGCGTTGCCAATGCCGCTGAACGCACGCGGGTCGGTAAGCCGACGCTTCAGAGTGCGATTCTCGGCGATGAGCGTTCGCGCAAAGTCATCAGCCGAACACGAGAGGACATCGATTCCGCCTCGGTCGAGCGCTCTCAAGGCTTCGCGGCCCCGCACCACGTGAAGCGCAGCCCGCTTCTTCGGACTTGCCTCGGTCACCACAAGCACGCCGGCATTTTCGAACTCAAAGGCCGCGAGATCGATCTTGCCCTTTGGCGTCGTGCCCGCGCTCTTCCAGAGCAGACGACCAGCGATCATCAGGTGAACCACGAGAAACAGATCGCTCTCCAAGCCGAGCGCGATCCGTTTGCCGAGCCGCCCGACAGAGACAACCCGCTTTCCTTCGACTTCCTCCACGGGCGGATCGAACGTCCGGAGCAGAAAAGGGCCCTTGATCGCCACGCCAGTGAGAACGCGGTCGACCACGCGTGGCCGCAGCGCTGCGAGGTACGCCTCGATGTCGGGCAATTCGGGCACGTGCGCAGCCTACCGCGCCCCAATCCGTGCTATTGCGCGGGGCTTTCCGCCGCGTTGACGAGCGCACGGTCGGCGACGATGCTGATCGGGATCACCGCCTCGCTCACGCCTCCGCCGACCCGGTCGCGAACGATGACCTTCAGGCTGTACGGACCGACGGTCAGAGTGCGGGGAAGTTCGATCATCTGCGTGATGAAGAAATCGCGGCGTTTGTTGCGGGACCGCTCGGTGACAGCCTCTTCGGGCTTGCGCCACGCGAGCATGCTGCCGTCCGAGTTGTAGAGGCGCAGTTCCTGCGAGAGTTCGACCGCCCACCGATCACCATTCGTGCTGGGGCCGGCGCCATCACCCTGCAGATCGCGATAGGCGTATTTCTCAACCTCGGTATACACGATCACACGGTTGGACTGGCCCGCCAAAAACTGCGTGCCCTCAAAGGGCTTGAACCGGCCAAAGGCTTCAACCCGGCTGCACAGTTCGGCGCGGGCGATCCGCACGTTCTGGGCGCTCGAAAGCGCCTCCATGCTGCGTGCGAACAGTTGTGCAACTTTCTGAGGATCGCCGGCGGCGCCAGGGTCGCGCGCCAGGGCTTCCAGAAGATCTCGCACCGAGTTGACCGCGGCCCGCTCCTTTTCCGTCAACTTGTCGAGAGACGGCAACGCCATCGAATCGGTGTTCACCCCTTGCTCGCTCGCCGCGAGCATCTCCAGCATCGCCAGCGCGAGATACTGTGGCATGGCGCCTTCGGGGTCGTCCGCACGCTCACTGATCGCCCGCCGGAGTTCCGCGGCGAGCGCCTTCACACGATCCTGCGTCGTTGCCTCAGCCCTTTGCGCCTCGGCGTTCAGAGCCAGACTCGGAGGGGGTACTTCGGTCGTCGTTGCACCTTCAGGTGCGCCGGGCGCAGTTTCAGAATCGGGCGGCGGAGCCGGTGGAAGATCGGCACGGGCGAGCCTTGCCTGGGCCAGCCTTCGCTCTCGCTCCACCTGGGCCTGCTTCAACTCTTCCATGTCCACGGCCGAGCGTTCGATGAACTTCTGCAGTTCTTCCTGGGTGGGCTGTTCGTTCCGCGCCAGCGCATTCAATCCGGCGTTGACATCGCTGGGCTTGTTTGCCTGAGCTTTGGGTTCGGCGCTGCTGGCGCAGCCGCCGATCCATGCTGCCGCGGCAACCACGCCTCCCGCTATCCACGCTGTCCGTCTTGCATCGCGCACGCGCACACACTCCACAGAGGCTCCGGCTCGCCCGCACCCGATGGAAAAGCCGCCACACTCACGGCGCGGAATCTCCATCAGGCATCGGCAAGTCCTATCGGCTGAATCTGCGCGATTTGTCCAACCGGCAAGGGGTCGCCTGTGAGGACTTGGCGAGCAACTATCCGATCAGCACCGGCTCGTCCTGCACGCAACTCGTAACTTCCGGTCCGTTAGCCGGATCCACGTACATATTTATCTCGTTACGAACGCCAAAACTGGGAGTCCCGGGGCCGCACACCTTTTCCGCGGCATCCTTCGGCAGGTACAGCCCCGGCTCGATCGTGAATCCGATGTCAGCCAGCATCTCCCGGGTATCGTGCGTCTCGAAATTGTCGAGATTCATGCCCATGCCGTGGACCATGACGCCCGGGCTCAGGCTGTGCCCGGTCCGATGCTTGACATAGGGCAGAAACCCGTCCCGCTCGAACACCCCCCGCGCGGCATCATCCAACTGCCACCCCTGAACCGGCTTCTTCGCTTTCCACGACTCCTGGGCAAGTTTCACCGAGGCGTCGCGGGCGTTGCGGACCGAATCGAACACCCTCCGCATCCCGGCCGGAACTTCCTTGCCGACGTAGCCCGTCCACGTGATGTCGGTGTAGACGTTTTCTTCCCCGTCTTTCTCGCCCTTCACCCGCGCCCACATGTCGATCAGCACCCAGTCGCCCTTGTTGATCTTCGTCGGCGTCCGCTCCGTCGGCTCGTAGTGCGGGTCCGCGGCATGCCCGTTCACGCTCACGATCGGTCCATCGGGCCATTCCAGCCCCTTGCTCTTGAACTGCGAGCGAACCCACTCCGCGACTTCCAATTCAAAAACTTCCTTTCCGGCCCGTATCCGCTCGGAGATATACGCGAACGCCCCGGGCATGATCTCG
>JAHBXG010000090.1 GCA_019636565.1 Phycisphaeraceae bacterium | reverse complement strand
CACATCGTCCCTGATCGTTCGTGACCAATCGTCCTCATTCGTGGTCATGACGCGTCCGCCGACTTCGATCGCCAGCAGCGCAGAGGTGTCCCGCACTTCAGGATCGCCGTGAAGCGCGGATTCCCAATGGAGCCGGATCGCCAAGTCATTCATCGGGAAGTCCACCGCTCGAGGACCTGCGCCGACAGGGGGTCGTGGTCCGGCATCGGATAGCCGTGGTATGTGCCCGTTTCCCGATTCTCGAGCATCGCTTCCACGGGCACGCCACCTGCAGTAACGGCCCAGACATTCTTCGGCCATTCGCCCCGGCCGGCCTGGCTGACGAGGCCCCTGCGGATTCCCTCCCTGACCAACCCTTCCGCGATCGCCCGGGTGAAGATCCCGGCGCCGTCACAAAGCGTCTTTCCCTGCCGCGGCTGGCTGGGGGGATCGAGCCCGAAATCCCCCGGATTCGACTTGTGCTCGGGATTCCCGCCGTAGCGGGCCTTGGCGGCGAGTTCCGCGAGGTGCTGGCGTTCCTCCGCGGACTGCGGAGGACGAGCGAGTTGCCGCTTCGGGTTGAAGGATCGCCTCGGTTTCACGAGCACGATGATACGCCGGCCGGCTTGATGCCCCTCATCCCCAACCCTTCTCCCGGAGGGAGAAGGGAGCCTTCACGCCGTGGGGGAGGGGGCCTCACCCAGCTTCTTCCAAGCCCTCTTCATCGCCCGGTGATAGGCGAAGAACGCGAAGAAGAACACCCAGAACAAGACCCACTCCGGCACGCCGAGGCGCCACCCCACGACACCCACCGCGCCGAACACGATGGAGGCCGCCACCAGCACCCCCAGCGCCTGGCTGACGGAGAGCCCGCGCGCGAGCAGGTAGTGGTGGATGTGCTCGCGGTCCGGGTGGAAGGGGCTCTGCCCGCGCGAGCGCCTGCGCGCCATCAGCGACACGCAATCCGCCAGCGGCAGCAGCACCACCCACAGCGCGGCGATCGGGGGCATCGTGCGCCCCGCGCCTTGCGTGAGGTCGATGGCGAGCCAGGCGAGCGCGAAGCCCAGGAGCGTGCTGCCCGCATCGCCCAGGAACACGCGCGCCCGCGGCTGCCACGGAAGCCGCAGGTTCAGGAGCAGGAACCCCGCAAGCCCGCCGCACAGCAGCCACGCGAGCCCGGCCTGCTCCACGAGCCCGGAGAGCGTTGCCGCCACGCCGAACCACGCGAGCGACACGAGCGAAGTCGACCCCGCCAGCCCATCCATGCCGTCGATCATGTTCACCGCGTTGATCACGCCCACCACGGCGAAGACCGTCATCGGCACGGCGAATACCCACAGGCCGATGGGGCGCAGGCCGGTGAGGTTGCCCACGGTGGTGAGCTGGATGCCCGCGCCGTAGATCATCACCAGCACCGCGGCGATCTGTGCGATGAAGCGGGGGACGTGGTGCAGTTCGTTCCGGTCGTCCCACACCGAGACGATCACGAGGATGCCCGCCGCCGCGAGGAAGGTGGGCGGCACGGGCGTGATGTTCACGCAGAAGACGGCGCACACGAGCGTGAGGACGAGCGCGATGCCGCCCACCACGGGCACGGAGCCGTTGTGGTCCTTCCGGCCGCCGGGGTGGTCCATGAGGCCCAGTGCGGGCGCGAAGCGCGCGAGCACCACCGTCGCGATGCTGGCGACGACGGCCATCACGACGGCCGCGAGCACGAAGCCGGATAGGGTCATGGCAATGGCCCGCCTGTAGCGCGGGCGTGCGAATGCCGGATTGAAACAGTGTGCGCCAACGGGTGCTCCGGTTGTTGTTCTGGGTCCGGGGAAGCTATCTAACCACAGTTACATGAACTTTCGCAACTAAGCTTTTGATTTCACATTACTATCCTTCATCGACCTCCCCTCCCCCTTGGGGGAGGGGTCGGGGGTGAGGGTATCTACCTCCAAATCCTCCTCCACCACCTCCCCAACCCCCCACGCCTCTCTCCAATCACCTCCGGCCTCCACTCCCTCTGCCTGAAGCTCGCCGAGCAATTCCAGCACCCCGGATCCCCCGCCATCACGGGGCTCTCACAGTTCCGGCAAACCGCATCAGCCCCCCGTGGCGCCCGCGGGCAGACGAGCTCCCTCAGGAACCCCCTCAAGCATTCCGAAGGCAACCGCGCCTGCTGCCCCCACCCGCCGACATCCACCCAGTCGGGCTCGCCCTCGTCGGCCGCCAGGTCGAAGCCGAACTCCGCGAGGATCTCCATGGCCGCCTCGAGGGCGAGCGAACGCCGGCCTTCCCACTGGAGTTGCTCGAACTCCAGCAGGCGCCGCTGCAGGCGCGCGTGAAGGGCGTCATCCTGGCGGACGCGATCCTCTTGCGCCTGCCGCTCCTCCTGCCGTGCGCCGGCCAGGAGCGGGAGGTACGGTGAATCCGAGCCATCCATGGGAATCCGGTGCTCGTGGGCCTGGGGAGTCAGGCGTCTCGGGGTTCATCTTGGCCCAGGATCGTGACGGCGGGGACCGATAGCGGCAGGGCGTGCGCCAATTGGCTCGGTCAGCCGCGTGGTGCAACTTGCTCCCTAAGAAAGGGGAAGCTCATTGGAGAACCTTGGCGTTCAGTCCGATTGGCCAAGCTCCGAATGCTATATCGCATGCCACTTTGCGGTGATTCGAGGGTCGGGCTCCTGACCTGCCTGATTGAATGATCGTCTAGGCTGGGTGCAATAAGCAAAAACTGTTGGAGAGAATTCGCGACTACCATTGCGTGAGTGTCCTCCCTTTACTACGCTGCTGGCCATTGAGTCTCCCACCAATAAGGTTGAATCAATGATAAGCATCACCCCGCTACTTTGTGTCGAGATACTTGGCCAGTAGCGACTGAACATCGCTCGGTGCTGGCGCTTTCGTCCACCTCACTGCTTCTCGCCCAGTGTGGAATCACACTCCCGAAATCGATGTGACGTCAAGACTAACGTGCCGGTAATCCCGAGGCCGGTCCAACATGCCCCGAAATTGACTGCACGGCCCACCACATGAGCTTGCTACGCCACTCCCTGTTGAACTTCGGGGGAACAACGGTTCCAATTGTTGTGGCGCTCGCTACTATTCCCGCGTATCTCCGATATGCGGGTGCGGAGACATTTGGCGTCCTTGCGCTTGTTTGGACATCCCTGGCGTATCTGTCGATTCTCGACTTCGGCTTCGGTAGAGCAATGGCGCAGAAAATGTCGACAGTCGCGGAGGCGGATGTTGCCCTTCGCAGTCGACTGCTCTGGACTGCGCTGCTCGCGACTACTGCAATAGGTACGGTGGTGGCGTCTGCAGTATGGATTGCTCTCGACCAATTGCTGGAGTTGGCATTGATCGCGTCTAAGGGAACTGCCGATTCCATTCGAGAGATCGCCGGCTGGCTACTAGTCGCGATCCCCTGTGTCGTACCTTTGAACGTGCTCCAAGGTGCTCTACAGGCGCGCCTTCGGTTCGCTGAACTCGCCGTGGTCCAAGTATTGTCAAGTCTCTGTACTCAGTTGTTTCCGTTGGCCTTTGCCATTGCGGGAATGCTGGATCTCGGCTATCTGATACCCGCGGCGCTGGTCGGTCGATTGGTGTCGTTCTCGCTGCTAATCTATTTGTGCCGCCGGCATGTGCCAATCGGTGGTCCGCCCGTATTTGATGTGGCAATCCTCAAAGGTCTCGCAGCCTATGGTGGGTGGATGACCGTCATCTCAGTGGTATCGCCGCTTTTCGTTACTGTAGATCGGTTCATCATTGCTGCGATCGGTGGTGCATCGGCAGTGGCTCTTTATACGGTACCGTATGAGATTGGTTCCAGGGTAATGACCATTCCGGGAAGCGTCTATGGGGCGCT
>JAHBXG010000009.1 GCA_019636565.1 Phycisphaeraceae bacterium | reverse complement strand
GTTTGCGAAAGGCACCCTTCCCCCAACCCCCTCCCAGAGGGAGGGGGCTTCAGAAAGGCCGGTGGTCATCGGGTCCATCTCCGGATTCAGCGTGGACGACTTCGTCGCGGTCGCGGCGGCGATGGACTCGGTCGATGCGATTCCGGCGGTGGAGTTGAACGTCAGTTGCCCGAACGTGAAGCACGGGACTGAGTTCGGTTCGGAACCCGCGCTGCTGCGGGAGTTGATCGGCGCGGTGCGGCCTGTGCTCACTCGGACGCGGCTGTTCGTGAAGATCTCGCCGACGGTGATGGGGTATCGCGGGGGTGTGGGGGAGCGTGAATCGGGCGTGGTGGCGATCTGCCGCGCCGCGATCGAGAGCGGAGCGACGCCGGCGGGGCCGAATCAGCGTCCGGGCGCGGACGCGATGGTGATCGCGAACACGATCCCGGCGATGGCGATCGATGTGCGGACGCGGGAACCCCGGCTGTCGAACGTCACGGGCGGCTTGAGCGGGCCGGCGGTTCATCCGATCGCGGTGAAGTTGGTGCACGATGCGTATCGGGGGATCTGCGAAGACACGGGCACGCCGATCGTCGGGCTCGGCGGGGTGATGAACTGGGAGGACGCGGCGGAGTTCGTTCTGGCGGGCGCGAGCGCCGTCGGGATCGGGACCGCGCTGTTCGTCGATCCAAGAGCGCCGAAAGCGATCGCGAAAGGGCTCGAGGCCTGGGTGCGTGGACAGGGAGCCACGGGGCTGTCCGAACTGGTGGGCGCCGTGAAGATCGCCTAGATCAGGTGCGTTCAATGACTTCGCAAGATTCCGGAAGCCAGAAACGGAACACTTTGTATACGTTGGGTGCGTTCTGCCGGATTGGGCTGAACGACCGGAGCGCTTCCATGTCTGCACGCTTTCGAGCACGTGGTCTTTGCACCTGCGTCATCATCGCCATGACTCTCGCTGCCGGCGCTTCGCTGGCGTCGCCGGAAGTCGTGGCACCGAGCGCGCCGACGCAGATGCAATCGGCCGAGCAGAGCATGCGCGACGGCAAGTTTCAAGAGGCGGCCGCGGCCTTTGAACGGATTGTCGAGGCCGATCCAACCAACGGGGTCGCGCAGGTGCGACTTGGGCGGGCGTTGCTGCTGGCGGGCGAAGTGGACCGGGCGCTTGAGGTTCAGAAGCAAGCGGCAGCGAACGAAAGCGTTCGGTCGCGGGCGCTCTTCAATATCGCGTGCTGCTTTGCAGCGAAGAAGGATTCGGACCGGGCGTTCACGGCGCTCGAGGAGGCCCGCGTTGCGGGTTTCACGCGTATCGACATCATCCGGGCCGACCCGTTTCTGACCGCCCTTGGCGAGAAGGCACGGATGGACGCGATTGCCGCGGCGATCGAGAAGTCGTTCGACAAGCCCGAATACCACCAACTGGATTTCTGGGTTGGAACCTGGGATGTGTACAACCGGCAGGGTCAGCGAGTCGGCTCGAACATCATCGAAAAGGTGGAGCGCGGGTTTGTCATCTCGGAGCGATGGACAAATACAATCGGTCGAACGGGCCGGAGCATCAACTTCTACAACCCGGTTTCCGCGAAGATGAAACAGGTCTGGGTCGATGACACCGGTACGGTGCTTGAGATGGAAGGCGTTTTCGAACGCGGTGCGCTGCGATTTGCGGGCGATGCGACCGGCCTCGCTTCGCCGTCGTCGAGCCATCGAACCATTCTCACGCCGCTTGCCGGCGGACACGTGCGCCAGTTTATTCAGAGCGGTAGCGGCGCGACACTCACCACAACGTTTGACGCGATCTATGTGCCGTCGGGCGAGAAACTTTCGAAAGGCGATCTCGCGGAATTCGAGACGCCCGGAGATGCGGACCGGTAGCCGCCAGCCTACGCGGCCTGTTCCGAAATTGATGATTTGGGAGCAGCCTTCGGCGCTCGCTGACGCAGCGGCCAGCCCGACCACTCTTCATAGCGACGCTGCAGATCCTGCACGATCTCGCTCGCGCTCAAATCCATCTTGGTGTAATCGATGATCGGGAACGCGCGGACGCGAGCCCGGCCGAAACGCCAGAGGCTGGCCCACGCGGGCTCGACCTGCGGCGTGCCTTCGATCAGGATGGGCAGCACGCGGGCACCGGTTTTCTTGACGAGCAAGCCGATACCGGGCTGGAAGGGCATGATCTGGCGCGCCGGGCGTTCCAGACCGCCTTCGGGGAAGATGCCAAGCACGCCGCCCGCTTTGACGTGGCGAATGGCCTCCCGCATTGCGAAGGTGTCGCGTGATCCGAGATCGACGCCGATCACGTTGGCCCATTCCCAGAACCATTGCAGACTCTCGATCTGCATGGAGCGATCCATGAGCCAGCGGACCTCGAAGCGGCAGAGGCTCTGCAGAATCGGAATATCCGCGCCGGCGGTGTGATTCGAAATGACGATGAGCGGGCCGGCGTGGCTGCAAGCGGGAATGTGCTCGCGCCCCTCGACCCGCACCTTCTGCACGAGTCGGGAGTACAACTTCATGATGAGGACGAGCAGGCCCGCCATCGGGTCGGCACGGTCGTTGTCGATCAACGCGGCGCTACCCCAGGCGAGCAGAGCCAGTACCAGCCCAACGAGGATGGCGATCGTGAGGACAGTTGCTGCCAATCGGGGCGATGCTAGCCGTTGCAAACTTGATTTGTCGAGTGCTTGGGGCAGGCTGTTTTGGATGGTCAGGAGATGTTTGGGTGTACACTCGCGCGCAGCGGGGTGCAAGACGCCAGAAAGGATTTGAATCGCGATGGATCGCGTGGATTTATGGGCCGGCCAGCGTGAACAGAGCCGCAGAGCGGTCGAGCCGCTGGCGGTGCGGATGCGCCCCCGCACGCTCGATGAGTTTGCAGGGCAGAGGCACATTCTGGGCCCGGGCAAACTTCTGAGGCGCATGCTCGAGGCGGACGTGATCACGTCGCTCATTCTGCACGGCCCACCCGGAACCGGGAAAACGACTTTGGCCGAATTGATCGCGCAGTTCACCAAGCGCCACTTCGAGCGCGAAAATGCCTCGAGCGTCGGCGTGAAGCGGATCCGCGAGATCCTGGATGAGGCAGCGATCCGGTTGGAACGGACGGGACGGCGCACCGTGCTGTTCCTCGACGAGATTCACCGCTTCACCAAGCCTCAGCAGGATGTGCTGCTCGCCGATGTCGAGCGAGGCATCCTCACACTTGTCGGCGCGACCACCGAGAACCCGCTCTTCGCCGTCAACAGCGCGCTCGTGAGCCGCAGCACCCTGTTTCGTCTGGAGCCATTGAGTGAAGACGACATCGTCGATGTGCTGCGGCGGGCAATTGCCGACAAGGAACGCGGCTTCGGCGCGCTCGAACTCAAAGTGGATGACGATGCCCTCCACGTGTGGGCGACCAAGTGCGATGGAGACGCGAGGCGGGCGTTGACCGCACTGGAAGTTGCCACGCTTTCGCTGCTGAAAGGGCAAAAGGACCAAGGAGCAGAGGGGAAAAGTGAAAGCCCGCCATTGTCGTTGCACATCGACCGCGCCGCGGCGGAAGACAGCATCCAGCAGAAGGCCGCGGTCTACGACGGCACCGGCGATGAGCATTACAACAGCATCAGCGCGTTCATCAAGAGTGTGCGGGGGAGCGATCCGGATGCCGCGGTTTACTGGCTCGCACGCATGCTCGACGCCGGTGAAGACCCTCGCTTCATCGCGCGCCGGCTGGCAATTCTCGCGAGCGAGGACATCGGAAACGCCGACCCTCGCGGGATCATGGTGGCGCAGAGCGCGTGGGAACTGCTCGAACGCATCGGCATGCCCGAAGGACGCATCATCCTTGCGCAGGCAACGACCTACCTCGCGCTCGCGCCCAAGAGCAACGCCAGTTACGTCGCCATCGATGAGGCGATGGCAGACGTCAAGGAAGGCCGCACGATCCCGGTACCGGTGCACCTGCGCGACGGGAATGCCGCGCCGCCCGCCCCGGGTTCCGGCGCGGCCAATGGAACCGGCTATCGCTACAGCCACGCCGATGCCGGCGCCATCAACGATCAGGATTACCTCGGTGTCGAGAAAACCTACTACCGCCCCACGGATCGCGGCGCCGAAAAGACGCTCGGAGAACGGCTGGAAGAACTGCGCAGGCTCCGAAAGGTCGGACGCTCGCGCCGCGTCGAGGGAAACCCATGATCCGCGGCCTGGACTCCGAGAAAAAAGCCGCGCGAGCCGGGCTTCGAAAACGCTGGCGCGAACTCACTCCCCAGGACCTCGCATCACTGGCTGAACGGATTTGCAAACGGCTTGCCTCTCTGCCCGATTGGAACGCGGCACGCGGTGTCATGCTCTACTCGCCCATGTCTGGCGAACTAGACATCGCTCCCCTGGCATTGGGTGCGCTCATGGCCCGCAAGTCGGTTTCGGTGCCACGAACGGATTGGAAAGGTGGCGGGCTCTGCCCGATTCGTGTTTCCGAATGGGCCGAGGCTCACGCCGGTCCGCCCCACCCCGACCATCCCGGCGTCCCGGTTCCGCTTGAAAGCCTGCCCGTGATCGATCCGGCCACGCTCGATCTGATAATCGTCCCGGGGCTCGGGTTTGACCCTGCCGGCAATCGGCTCGGGCGAGGTGCGGGTTTCTATGATCGTTTCTTGCTGGAAAATCGGCTCGGGAACAAGGCCGTCGGCCTTGCCCCGGAACGGATGATGATGGAGCAGATTCCCGCCGGGGCGATGGATGCGCCGGTGGGGATGATCGTGACCGAATCTCGCGTGATTCGGGTGCGACCGTCCTGATTGTGCCGCGGCGGCCCCGCGGGTCGATAGAGGCCGATTCCCTGGCCTGTTTGCCGGGCCCGTTTCGCATGGAGGTTGTGAATGGCTCTTCCTTCCCAGACCGAGCGTCAGACCGAGATCGGTCGTTCGTACGTGTACAGCCAGCGAACCGCCGCGGCGAGCGGCGCCAGCCTGGCGCTGATCATCGCGGCGATCCTCGTGCTCGCGGCGGGTGGTGTTTGGGGTCTGTTGACCGTCATGAACCGGCGCTCCGCCACCAGTACGCTTCCTCCAGGCGATGGCAAAGCGGAAACGCCGCGATTGGCCTCGCAAGCCAAACCGGTGGATCCTTCCCCAGTCTCCAAGGCTTCGACCGAGCCCGAATTGAGTCCAGCCGGAGGCTCGAACCCAACGGTTCTAAAGACCGAAGCGCCGATTGCCCCTCCCCCGGGATCGCCGTTCACGGCGACACCCTCGATAACCCCGACCAACACCCCGGCCTCCGATTCGTCGGGCCGGCCGCAATCGGTAGATGTCACCCGGCGCGATCTGACGCCGGCTCCGGCATCGCAGGCTCCAGCGCCGACCGAACCCGATCAGTCGACGACACTCGCCCCCGCCGGGAGCACCGGTGAAGTGACGCAACTGATTCAGGCGGCCGAGCAGCGTGCCGCGACAGGCGAATTGCTTCAGGCGCGGGCGCTGTTCAACAAAGCGCTGCACAACCCCAACGCCGTGCGGGAAGACCAGGAGCGAATCCGTGAACGGATGACTGCGATCAACGCGGACCTGCTTTTTTCGCCAAAGGTCTTCGCGGGCGACCCGATGGCCGAGACGTATGTCGTCAAGAGTGGCGACAACCTGATCAAGATCACGCGGAACCGCGAGCTCGCCGTCGATTGGCGGCTGGTGGAACGCATCAACGGCATCAAGGGAAACACGCTCAAGATCGGCCAGAAACTCAAACTGGTGCGCGGGCCATTTCACGCGATCGTGCACAAGGGCGATTACCGGCTTGATCTGTTCCAAGGCTCACCGGATGTTCCCGACTCGTGGATGTATATCCGGTCGTTCAAAGTCGGCTTGGGCACCGGCAACAGCACGCCGCTGGGCACTTTCGTCGTTAAGCCTCGCAGCAAACTGGTGAATCCGCACTGGGTGAATCCGCAGACGGGCCAAAAGTTCGACGCGAACGACCCCAAGAACCCCATCGGCGAATACTGGATGGGCATCGAGGGCGTGGGCGACAGCAAGACCATCACCGGATACGGGCTGCACGGGACGATCGAACCCGATTCGATCGGCCAGCAGAAGTCGATGGGCTGTGTGCGTCTGGGGGACGAAGACATCCGTCTGCTGTACGAGATGATGGTCGAACAGATCAGCGATGTGAAGATCGTGCCCTGAATCACTGGGAATTCTGCGCCGGCGGAACCGGTCGGCCAGCTTTCCCAATGACCGGCGCGGAGGACCGCGATGGCCATGTTCAAGAAAAGCGGCGCGTTGCTGACGCAGAGCTTCCGAGTCCTGCGCGAGGATAAGAAGCTAATCGTCTTTCCGCTCTTGAGTGCTCTCGCGTGCGGCGCGGTGCTGGTCTCGTTCGCGACGCCGATCATTTTCAGCGGCATCATCGAGGACCTTTCGAACAAGAACGGGAAGGAAGGAATCTCGCTGGCGATGAAGGCCCTAGGTGCGGGTTTGTCATTCCTGTTCTACTTTGCGACGTACACCGTGATGGTGTACTTCAACACGGCGCTGGTGTCGTGCGCGATGGAGCGCTTCGACGGGAAGACGCCGACAGTGCGGGGCGGGCTGCACGCAGCGAATTCGCTTCTGGGCCCGATCATCGGCTGGTCGCTGCTCGCGGCGACGGTGGGCACGATCCTTCGCGCAATCGAGGAACGGGTGGGCTTCGTCGGCAAGATCGTGGTCGGGCTGGTGGGGGCGGCGTGGAGCATCGCGACGTACTTCGTCGTCCCGATCCTGTTGGTCGAACGAACCGGGCCCACGACGGCGCTGAAGCGCTCGGTGGAAGTCATGACCAAGTCGTGGGGAACGGCGCTCGTGAGCAACATCGGGCTGGGCCTGCTCATGGTGCTGGCGTACGTCGCGGCCACGATCCCGGCGTTCCTGGGCCTCGCGCTCACGATCAAGTTGGAGCACTGGGTTCCCATCGCGGTCGGCGGGGCGGTCACCATCGCGATGATCTTCCTGGTCGCGCTGGTCACGAGCGCAATGCAGATGATCCTGATTGCGGCGCTGTACCGGTTTGCAAGCACCGGGAACGTCCCGTCGGGGTTTGTTGAGAACGATCTGCGCTCCGCCTTTGCGCCCAAGAAACCGGCCGTGAACGCAGCGGAAATCTGAGCCAAAGCAGACGCGGGAACAGCAACCCGAACTACGCACAGAACGGCCTGTTTTTCAGGCCTTTTTGACGCTCAAGAATTCGCGGGTTTTCCGCCGATTCTGCGGGCGCATGCCTATTATTCCTGTTGGACTTTTTAGACCACTGTTTGCATTTTGATCGGATCGGTTTTCGCGGTGGTTTTGCGACTTGCACGCCGCCTGCGCGGCAGGAGATTCCGGCTTCGCAATGGCCCGTGCCCGCTCCAACTCCTCCGCTCCGAGCACCGTCGCGTCCGACGACGTGCACATCGAGGTAAAGCCCGTGACGCAAACTTCCCCGAGCGCTCCCACGCCGAATCCGCCCGCTCCGACCCCGCCGGGTGCGACCAGCGGCAATTACGGCGCCGAGCAGATCCAAGTGCTCGAAGGGCTCGAAGCGGTGCGCAAGCGCCCGGGCATGTACATCGGCGGCACCGGCATCAACGCGCTGCATCATCTCGTGTACGAAGTCGTGGATAACTCGATCGACGAAGCGATGGCGGGTCACGCGACGTTTGTGAGCGTCACGATCCAGCCCGACGGTTCATGCCAAGTGATCGATGACGGCCGCGGCATCCCCACCGACGTGATGAAGAATCAGGAAGACCCGACGCTGAACGGGAAGCCCGCGATCGAGATCGTGCTGACCAAGCTGCACGCCGGCGGCAAGTTCCAGCAGGAAGGCAGCGCGTACAAGGTTTCGGGCGGCCTGCACGGCGTGGGCGTTTCGTGCGTGAACGCGCTGAGCGAGTACCTCGATGCCGAGGTCTATCGCGATGGAAAAATCTACGCGATCGGCTTCGAGCAGGGGCGTGTGACCACCAAGCTGCACGAGGTCGGCAAAATCCCGGCGAACTCGGCCCGCTCGCGCGGAACCACCGTGACCTTCCGCCCCGATCCGACGATTTTCCCGGACACAACTTTCAATTTCGAAACGCTCGCAACGCGCTCGCGTGAACTGGCGTATCTCAATCCCGGCGTAACGATCAAGCTGTCCGACGAGCGGGTCGGTCCGGATGGCAAGATCCGCACCGAAACCTTCCGGGCCGAGAACGGCCTGCTCGAGTACGTGCAGTATCTCATGACCGGCAAGAACGCCGTAGCGTCGCCGGTCTACCTGCGGCGCGAAGACGCGGCGAACACGCTCGTGTGCGAAGTCGCGATGCAGTATCACGACGGATACAACGAGACCCTTCTCAGCTTCGCCAACAACATCAACAACGTCGATGGCGGCACGCACGCTCAGGGCTTCAAGGTTGCGCTCACGCGCACCATGAACTCCTACGCCAAAAAATCGGGAATCATCAAGGACAAGGACCCGGTCCCCAGCGGCGAAGACCTGCGCGAGGGCCTGGTCGCGATCATCAGCGTCAAGCTGCCCAGCCCGACATTCAACAACCAGCCCAAAGAAAAACTCCTCAACCCCGAGATCGAGACGTTCGTCGCGCAGGCCGTGGGCGAAGCGCTCGAGAGCTGGATGGAAGAGCACCCGCAGGAAGCCAAGCGCCTGTGCCTGAAAGGCATCGTGGCGGCCCAGGCACGCGAGGCGGCGCGCAAGGCACGCGAACTGACACGCCGCAAGACCGCGCTCGACAGCGGCAGCATGCCCCACAAGCTCCGCGATTGCAAGACGCGCAACGTGGACGAGGCCGAAATCTTCATCGTCGAAGGTGACTCGGCAGGCGGCAGCGCAACGCAGGGACGAAACGTCGAGACGCAGGCGATCCTGCCTCTCAAGGGCAAAATCCTGAACGTCGAGAAGGCCCGGATCGACAAGATCCTCGGCTTTGAGGAAATCCGCACGCTGATCGCGGCGCTGCGAGTCGGCATCGGAAACGAACTGGATCTCAGCAAGCTCCGCTACGGCAAGATCATCATCATGACCGACGCCGACGTGGACGGAAGCCACATCCGCACGCTCCTGCTCACGTTCTTCTTCCGCCAGATGCCCGAACTTGTCCGCAAGGGCCACATCTACATCGCCCAGCCCCCCCTGTATCAAGTCGCCAAAGGGCACGGCAAGAGCAAGCGGGCGTGGTACGTGCTCAACGAAAAGACGCTCGATGACTCGCTCACCAGTCTGGGACTTGAAAACTCCGTGTTGGTGGTGCGCGACACTCTGAACGCAATCCCCGGGCGCGACGCCGCGGAGTCCGCCCGTATCGAGGGCGATCGGCTCAAGCGGGTAGTCTTTCTTCTCAGCCGGTTGCGCGAACTGGTAACCATCGCCGAACGCCGCGGCGTGAAGTTTGTGGATCTGCTCTCGGCCCGCGCGAAGGACCCGTCGGGGAAGGGCCGTCTGCCGTCGCGACGTGTCAACTGGCGCGCCGGCGAGGAGTATGCCTGGACCGAAGAGCAGGCGCTCGAGATCCTTGCCAGGCACAAACTCCGCCTCGCGGATTCGGACGGTGCCGAAACCAGCACCGGTCCCGGAACGGTGGGCGAATTTGTCGCCGTCGTACGCGAATTGCACGAGAACCGCGAGCTCGAACGCATCTTCCAGGATCTCCACGGCCTGGGCCTTTCGATCGATGACTTTGCGCTCGTTCGAGAGGAGTCCGCGGCGGGTGAGAAGATGCCCGCCAAATTCGCGTGGGTGATCACCGGCGATCTTCCGAGCGCGCCGGAGCCCGCCGAATCTCAGGGAGATGAAGACACGGAAGGCTCGGCAGAGACGGGAGTGGTCAAAGCGACGACCACCGGCAAGAACGCGCGGGTGATCGAGGCGAGCAACCTGCTCGAGATTCTCTCGTCGCTGCACGAACTGGGACGGCGCGGGCTCGAGATCAAACGCTTCAAGGGTCTGGGCGAAATGGACGCCGAGCAGTTGTGGGAGACCACGATGGACGCCTCCAAGCGTGTGCTGCTCCGCGTCAATTGGGACATGGCAAGCAATGCGGACTCTCTGTTCTCGGTCCTGATGGGCGAAGAGGTGGAGCCGCGGCGCAAGTTCATCGAGGACCACGCCCTCGAGGTCAAGAATCTCGACGTGTGATTCGTGCCGTCTGTACCGCCTTGAAAAGGTGGAGGTAACCCCTCCCCGGCCATCTGGCTCACAGAACATCGCTTTTCCTCCGATGCAGTCGATTCGGGGGTGCTCGATGGCAGAAATGAGAGTCCGCGATAGCACTTCTCAGAGCGTGGGACGTATCAACACGCTGGGCCTGAGCATCAACGACCTCGCCGCCCTGTTGAAGCGGCTGGATGAGGCGGACGGTGCCGCCTCTGGGAAGCACCGACGCTTTAAGAGACGGCAGTTCCGGCTGGCGGCGCTCGAGATCGAGGTACACCACGCAGGAAGCGTCCCGACAAAGCTGAACGTCGTCTGCCGCAATCTCTCCAGCGGCGGCGCGGCACTGCTTCACAACTCGTTCTTGCACGTCGGCACAAAGGTGGTGCTGAACTTCCGTCACGCGGCCCGCGGCATCGCGCCAGTGACCGGCAGAGTCGCCCATTGCGCCCATGTTCGCTCGCTGATTCATCAACTCGGGATCAAGTTCGACAGCCCGATCAAGCCCGCGGACTATCTGCACCTTGATCCACTCGAAGACTGGTTCACACTCGAAAACGTCAAAGACGAAGAGATGCGCGGCTGCATCGTGCTCGTCGGCACCAGCGGAATGGAAGCAAAGCTGGTGCAGAGCTTTCTGAAGGGAACGGAAGTCCGCCTCCGGTGCGCCGTCGATCAGGCACAGGCGCTCGCGCATGCCGCAGAGGGCGCCGACCTGATCATCGCCGACCCCGACCAGCAGACTCTCGAACTACGCGAGTTCCTGCGTGCGGTCGCCGAAGCGGGATTGTCCACTCCGATTCTGGTGGTCACGGCACGCGGGCTCGATGAGCGTCAGCGGATCCTCAAAGAACTCCAACCCTCCGCTGTCATCGCCAAGCCACTCACCCGCGACGTGTTCGCGCGTGCCCTGGCTGAATTCCTGATCGTGGGGCGTTCCGGCGCGTCAACGGTAAGTTCCATGGGCGTCAGCGACGAAAAGGTCGCCATGCTGCCCGAATTCGTCCGAAGTCTCAACGCATCGGGGGCGGATCTGCGGGGCCTGCTCGAACGCAGCGAAGCTGACGCGACGCAGGCGATCTGCTCGCAGATCGCGTCCGCCGCCCCGACGATGGGGTTCGCCGGGATCGGCGCTCTCGCCGAGCAGGCGGTGCGTTCGCTCACGCAAACCAGGTCCGTCGAATCGTCCAAGGCCGCGCTGCAGCGGTTGATCGACGCCTGCGAGAGCGCACAGGCGGTCCGTCGCGTCGCTTGATCCCGGCGCTCTCGGACGTTTGAACTCCCCACTCGCGCGAAGACCCACGCGCTGCCTGAATCCGCACCCCGCGGCAACCGATCCTTGAACTCCGGCTCCGGACGGAAAACGGCAAGGGACCAACGAATGGATATGCACGAGGGCACTGCGAGTTGGGGGAATCAGAGCGGCTGGAGCGAAGACTCGGCGGGCGCCCGAAAGAACACGCTCGGGCTCGACCTCGATGGCGTACGCGCCCTGGCCTCCCGCCTCGACGCGCTCGAACGCGGACGCCCGGCCGATCTGAAACGCGATTTCGTCCGCTGGCCGTTCCATCGCGAGCGCATCCGAATCCAGATCGATCAACCCGGCGGCACACAGTTGCTTCTCAAACTCGCATGCCGCAATCTCTCCCGGGGCGGTATCTCGCTTTTTCATACCGCGTACCTGCACGAGCGCGGGCGTTGCGTCCTTTGGCTTCCCCATCCCACCCGCGGGGAAGTCGGTGTGTTCGGGTCGCTGGCACGCTGCAAGCACCGGGGTGGAATGGTGCACGAACTGGGAGTGCGATTCGATCGTCCCATCGATGCCAAGGAATTCGTTTCGCTCGACGCCGGCGCCGAGATCTACAGCCAGGAACGCGTTGCACCCGAGCAACTTTCCGGCTCCCTCCTCGTGGTCGATCCCGACGAGCAGGAACAGCGCCTCATCCGGCACTTCACCAAAGGAACCGGAATTCGCGTGCGGAGCTGTGCCACGCAGACCGAAGCGCTCGCGGCTCTCCGCGAACCGGCCGACCTGGTGCTCGTCGCTCTGCAACTCGCCGACGGAATCGCCGCGGAACTCATCTCCGCCGTCCGCGCTGTCGGGGTTCGCACTCCCGTTCTCATCATCACGCCCGATGTCTCGCTCCAATCCCGCGCCGCCGCACGCGCCGCGGCCTGCGACGGCGTCCTCGGAAAGCCGCTCAGTTGCGACCGGCTGCTGCGCGCCCTCGCCGAATTCCTGGGAGCCAACAATTCTTCCGCATCGGGCAGTTCGATTGCCGCCCTTTCCACCGATGATCCTGCGGCAGAAGTGCTCCCCGAATTCATTGCACAGCTCCATGCCGCGGCAGAAACGATGCGCGGAGCAATCGAGCGCGACAGCGCCCCGGAATGCGAGCGAATCTGCCTCATGATCGCCGGCACCGCGCCCGCCCTGGGCTTTGGAGGCATGGTCCCGGCTGTCGAGCGGGCGCTCCAGATGCTCGTTTGGACCAAGAGCGCGAAGGAGTCGGCCGTTGTGCTCGCCGATGTCATCGCCGCCTGCGAACGGGCCAGAGCCGCCTGAACTATCATGGCGCAGAGCGCGTCATGGCAACTTTTCTTCTCAAGACCGAACCGAGCGAGTACTCCTTCGCCGACCTCGAGCGCGACGGAACCACCACTTGGACCGGCATCACCAATCCCGCGGCACTCAAGGCTCTGCGCGAAGCCCGCAAAGGCGACGAGGCTCTCATCTACCACACCGGTGACGAGAAGGCGATTGTCGGGCTCGCGAAGATTCTGACCAACGCGTACCCCGATCCAAAGAAACCAGGGCTGACCGGCGCCGGAGAAACCAAGTTTCCGGTGATCGATCTGAAAGCGGTCCGCCGGGCCAAAGCCAACGTCACCCTCGCAGCCGTGAAAGCCGACAAGCGATTCTCCAACTTTGGACTGGTAAAGCAGACGCGATTGAGCGCGATGATCGTGCCCCCGGACATGGCGGAAGCACTGAAGAAACTCGCCTGGAGTTGAGGAGGGGCTCCTCTCCCGGCATGCTGTCGAAGGGTGGCCAACGGGACTCGAACCCGCGACCCCGAGGATCACAACCTCGTGCTCTAACCAACTGAGCTATGGCCACCATCTCGGCCCGACTGGGCTTTTTTGCCTTCGCCGAGCGGGGAGAAGGATACGGCGCAAGCGGGCCTCGGGCGCGGACCCCGCGACGCTCATTTTCTCGCCGATATGCCGGCCTTCGATACTTCGGACAATCCGGACAGGGCCGGAACCTGGGCCTCGTCGTTGAAATACTCCAGTATCCACGACAGCCCGCCGGTGCGGTAGAGATCCACGAACATTTCAACCGTTCCGGGGCAGTACCGATTGCGGATCCCATTCTGGAGTTCGCTGATCGCTCTTTCTGCCGCCCCCTCACCGGTGTCGCGCCGATACGGACGCAGACTGGTCATCGCATCGAACGAATCGATCACGGCAAAGTAGCGGGCGGCTCTTGGTATCTGCTCCCCCGCCAGGCCGTCGGGATAGCCCAGACCATCGAATCGCTCGTGGTGCGATCGAACCAAATCAAGCACCACCGCGTCCGACTCTCCCATCCGCACCAGCCGCTCGTGACCGAGCGTCGTGTGGGTCTTCATGATCTCGAACTCGGCGTCGGTCAACTTGCCCGGCTTCTGCAGGATGCTGGAGGGGATCTCTATCTTCCCGATGTCGTGCAGCGCCGCAGCCACCGTCAGCCGCTCCAGCAGGTCGTGGTCCGCACCCGCCTTTTCCGCCAGCGCACGCGTGTAAAGCACCACGCGCCAAGTGTGCGCAGCGGTGCTCATGTCCTTGGCTTCGAGGAGACCTACAAGCGCCTGGATGATTTCGGGCGACATCAAGCGGGTGAGGGTACGCGTTTGGGGAACGAAGCAATTAAGGCTGTTTTATTCTCACAAGCAACAAAGTCTGATCATCAAACTGAGGGCCAAAGGCCCGGACTCGCTGCAGAATCCGATCGTATACGAGGCTCAGATCGATCCCCTGCGCCCCGACCACTTCTTCGAAAACCAGTGCGTTCGCAGCGGCAAGGCCGAATTCTTGGCCCGCGCTGTTTCGAACCTCCACCAGGCCGTCGCTGAATATCGCCAGGGTGTCGCCAGGACTTGGAGTCAATTCTCCAAAGGTGAACTCGATCGGCGCGTCCACGCCCAGCGGAAGATGCTGATTCTCAAACTCTTCGCACGCTTTGGGATCGGCGGAAATCCGCAGAATCGGCAGGTGTCCCGCCATCGCGTACTGAACGCTCCCGGGCCGCAGCCGCACGCACGCAAGCGTGGCGAACATTTCAGGCTTGGTGAGATCGCAGATGATTCGGTTCACATCGGTCAGAATGCTTCCAAGATCGCCGGCGGCGAGCAGCCTCGTTCGGATGCTCGCTTTCAACATCCCCATCACGATGCCGGCGCCAACTCCATGCCCGGAAACGTCCGCGAGAAACAGATCTATCTCGCGGCCGTCGTCCCGAACCACCAGATCGATCAGATCGCCTCCCATCTCGCTCGACGCTTCGGATCGTGCGAACACGTCGGCCTGCCCGGTCGAAATTGCAATCGACGGCACGATCGACTCGTGCATCCGCCGGGCAACATCAAGCTCAGCAAGGGACCGTGCGCCGATGCGATCAAACCGGCGAATCACTCCCACCAGCAGAACATAACCCGCGATGATCGAACAGATGCCGAAGAGGACGTACAACAACCGGTGCGTGGTGGCCGACTGTTCAGCGACAAACAAAGCGGCACCAAGTTTGGCCGCACCCCTGCTCAGGGCCCAGGGAACCAGAATCGATCCAGGCACAATGAACGCCAGCCAGGCGAACCTCCGGAAGATGAAGGCGGCCGCCCAGCTGACCGAAATGAGTCCGCCAATCGTCCCCGCAATCAGCACATACGGCAGAGAAAAAGGCCGCTGCGGAATCGCCATCAACAAAACGGGCATCGGCGCAAACACGAGGTAAATGCCCACAAAGAGCGCCGGCCAGTTCGCCCTTTGCAACTTCCTGCTTTCAGTGACTTCCGCCATCGATCCGCATGTTACAGCAAAACCGCGAGCGCACGGAGACTCGGCTCCGAACGACGGCATCGAATGTTCTACATTGATTCTCGCGCGTTCAGGATGTCCGTCAGCACATCCGCCTGATGATCCGCATGATAACTGCTGCGGACGAGCGGACCGCTCTCCACCACCTTGAACCCGCGAGCAAGTCCCTCTTCTTTGAACATCGCAAACGTGTCCGGGTGAACCCACCGGTCCATCGGAAGGTGATTACGGGTGGGCTGCAGATACTGGCCGATCGTCAAAATGTCGCACGCCCCCATCGGCGTCTGCGTGCCGGCGATCACTTCATCCATCAGCGCCAGCACTTCGTCGTCTTTTTCGCCGATGCCGACCATGATGCCCGTTTTCGCGACGCCCCCCTGCTCCTTCACCCGCCGAAGCAGTTCCACCGACCGATCAAACTTCGCACTCGGACGCACCGCCGGGTACATCCGCCGAACCGATTCGAGATTGTGGTTGATGATGTGCGGCTTCGCATCGATCACCATTTGTAATGCCGGCCAATTCCCCTCAAAATCGGGTATCAGCACTTCGACGCTCATGGACGGACACGACTCCCGCGTTCGGATGATCGTTTCCGCCCAGATTCCTGCCCCGCCGTCGGACAGTTCATCCCGGTTGACACTGGTGATCACGACGTGCTTGAGGCCCATGAGAGCCAGGCTTGCCGCAACGCGGCGAGGCTCGTCCCGGTCCACCGCCTGGGGCCGCCCGGTCTTAACGTTGCAAAAGCCGCAGGCACGGGTGCAGGTGTCTCCCAGGATCATGATCGTGGCCACGCCTCGGGCCCAGCACTCTCCCATATTGGGACACCCGGCCTCTTCGCATACCGTGTGTAACTTGTGCTCGTCCATGATGTTACGCAAACGGTTGTAGCCCGGACCGCCCGGAACCTTTGCCTTGAGCCACGGAGGCTTGCGCTTGACGTGCAATTGCTCCGGCATCGCCCCCTGGTTGTTCAAAATCATTCCCGAAAGGCTGACCAGCGGCTGATCGACCCTGCGCAGCGGATCCCCGCCGGCCGGACGGGGGTGGCGCGCCAGGGTCTTGGCGAGCGCTTCGGGCGTCATTCCCGGCGGCAATATGCCATTGGAAGGGGTCATTCGTGGTGGGACTCTAGGGTTTGCGCCCGACCCAATGGAAGGCCCAGCCGATCGAATGCCGCATCTTCTGCGCGAACCTTCATCATGCGACAAGCGAAGGTCCGATCAAAACCCTTCGGGTATTGAGCCGATGCAGGTACAAGACCTCCGTTGGGAGGTGGATCCTTTCGATCCGCCGGGCCATCGGGGGTGAGAGACAGGATTGACAAAGGCCTGACGGGTGATACGGTGCCGGCTTCCGGTCCGACACCGAGGAAGTGTGACCGATGCCGAGCCAGGAGCCCAGTTTGAATCCGACCGAAACATCCATCCTCCACCACTTCCGGAACCGCTCTGCATTAGGACGTTCCGCCGCGAGGATTCTCGCGATCGCCGGCGGCGTCGTCGGGATGGCGATGGTTGGATGCGAATCCGACTCGTTCATTGATCCGAGTGTGCTGGGCCGCTGGGAACACACCCCTACCAAGGTGCCGGTGCTCGAACGAATCGCCAGCATCGAAGATGCCAAGGGCGATCTGGTAGAGCACAGCGCCCCCACCCCGGAAGATCTTTACACCGATCCGCGCGACTACCGCGTGGGCCCCGGGGATTCTCTCCGAATTGAAATCTATGACTTTGTGCAGTCGGGCGCGCCCCCCGAGCTGTTCGAGCGCGTGGTCGATCCCATCGGCATGATCGAACTCCCGCAGATCGGACGGCTCTTTGTTTCGGGCAAGTCCATCGAGCAGGTGCGCGACACCGTCGCGGACGGCATGAAGAAATTCATTGCCGAGCCGCTGGTCGGCGTCGACATCCGGGAGCTCCGCCAGCAGACATTTACGATGGTCGGAGCCATCGAGCGACCGGGGCCATACTTCATCCCGTCCATCGACTACAAGCTCATCGAGGCGATCACCGCGGGCGGGCGCATCGACGACATGACGAAAGAAGTCTTTGTCATCCGTCAGGTACAACTTGACGAGCGCGCCATGAGCCCGCGCGATACCCGCCGCTCGCCTTTGCCTGGTGCAGGACAGAGTCGACCTGCGACAAACGGCGATTCGATGACTCCGAGCGAACCGCCCAAGAGCGGCGAATCTCTCATCGACCTCATCGATCAGCTCTCCACGCCAGGCGATCAGACCCCCTCGACTCAGCCGGGCCAGCCACCAACGCGCCCTCAGAGCGAGCCGCCCGTTCCGATGCCGGATGCCCCACCCTCGCAGAATCCGGCCCCCGCCCCTGCTCCCACCACACCGGCTCCGACACCAGTGCCCGCGCCGGCATCTCAACCTCCGGCTCCGAAACCGCAAGAGCCCGCCACTCCGCCGGTGGACCTCCCATCGCCGGGAATGATGACTGGGTACACCTCGGGCCCGGTATTGGCACGGCGGGAAAATCGATTCGGGGATGAGCCGAGCACCGGACGCGGGAGCAGCCCCACCGTCGATCTTCCAGACCCGAGCCGGAACGCGCAGCCGGCCCCCGGTACGTCGGAGCCTCAGAGTTCGTGGGTGTTCATCGATGGAAAATGGGTGCAACTAGCAACCACGCCGTCGGGCCGCGCTGAGGCAAAGAAAGACCTTCCGGCAGAACAACGGCGAGTGGTTGCTCAACGCATCATCCGAATCCCGTTTCAGCAGTTGATCGCGGGTGATACGAGCCTGAACATCGTGGTCAGGCCGGGCGACATCATCCGTATCCCGTCGATGCCGCGGGGTGAGGTTTATATCGCCGGCCAGGTGAATCGGCCGGGTGTGTACAACCTCTCGGAAACCGGGCGTCTGACGCTGTTGCGGGCGGTGACCTCCGCTTCGGGTGGGCTGTCAAATTTGGCCATTCCTGAGCGAGTGGACCTGATCCGGGTGGTCGGAGATGGACAACAGGCCATGGTGCGGCTGGACATGCGTGCGATCGCCGAAGGCACGCAGCCCGACGTTTTCCTGAAGGCCGATGACATGGTCAACGTCGGAACAAACTTCTGGGCATTCCCGCTGGCGGTTATCCGAAACGGGTTCCGGGCGAATTACGGGTATGGCCTCGTGATCGACCGGAATTTCGGCTCAGACATCTTCGGTGTGCCGCCGGAAGCCGCTGCCAACAACCGCTTCAACTAGCGGCTTTGGTGGCTCAGAAGGGCAGATCGTGCGCGATTGGCACGATTTGGGCCCCGCCAGGGTGAACCAATGCTGATTCCGCTGTCGTAGAAAGTCTGCCGACTCGTCGGCCGACTGTCCTTTGAATTCCCGGGCTCGATCCCGGGGTTCAAGTGGTCGATCAGCCAAGAATCATCCCCCTGATGTTCGTCCCGCACCCGGAGTGTTTCCGGACGGTCTGATATCAAGGATCAGTGACGTTGACGACCGTTCCGCAGAGCGCTGCCGCAGGTTCCGGCGTCTCGGGCTTCACGCCCGGGGTGGGATCGCGCGCCGGGGGTTCTCCGGAACAAGAGCGGGTCGGCGGATTGTTGACCCCGCCGCAGGTGGTGTTGTCATCGCTGTTGCTGATGGGCATGGCGTTCCTGTTCTGGCACTGGCTGCTGCGTCAGCATTGGATGTCGATCGGGGCTCCGAGCGACTGGGGTCACGCGTACGTCATTCCGTTCATCAGCCTGTATTTGCTGTGGCGCGAACGCGAGCAGATCGTGCGGACGCGGGTGAGCACGTTCTGGCCGGGTGTGCTTCCGTTTCTGCTCGGGATCGGCGCGTATTTCGTGTCGGTGGTGGTTATCAAGAACCACATGCTCCAGGGGCTGGCAATTGTCCTGACAATCGCGGGGCTTGCGCTGTGGCTCACGGGCCCGCGGATGTTCCGGATTCTGTTCTTGCCGATCGCGTACCTGGTCTTTGCGATCACGATCAGCGAGATGATCATGATCAAGATCACGTTTCAATTGCAATTGATCGCCAGCCAGGGAGCGGGCTTCATGCTCGGCATGCTCGGCCCAGTGATGGGCTTCTTGGTCGAGGTGGACGGCAACACCCTTACGGTGACTCCGAAGGGTGGCAGCCCGATTCCGCTGAATGTGGCCGAAGCCTGCTCGGGTATGCGGATGGTCATTGCCTTCATCGCGCTTGCGGGCGCGGTAGCGCTGATTTCCGCGAAGCATTGGTGGCAGCGCGTGGCGGTCATTGCACTCGCGCTTCCGGTTGCCATTTTCATGAATGTGGTGCGGGTCGCGGTGCTGGGAATCGCCAGTACCTTTGACGGCGAACTGGCCAAGGGCGACGCCCACATGATGATCGGGACGCTGCTCTTGCTGCCCGGGCTGCTGCTTTTCCTGGGAATCGTCTGGGCGCTGGCGAAGATAGTCGAGGAGACTCCGGCCGCGAAGGCTCCGCCACCTGGTCCTTCGATCGCAACGGCGGGGTGGGCAGCGATGCGGCGACCTTCGTACCTTCTCTCGCTTGCGATCATGGTGGTCTGCGGCGCCAGCATGACAGCGGGGATCCACTACGCCGGGATCCACCTGCGAAAGAAATCGATCGAAGCGCCCGGAAACCGGGCGTTGATTTCGGTTCCGACCGAGACACCTCACTGGAAGCAAGTGGGTACCGACAAGCTTGAGTCGGCGGAGGTCGAGGAAACGCTCGGGACCAAGAACTACATCACCCGAACGTTCATTCGCAAAGACCGCAAACCGGATCAGCCGCCGATGGAGTTGCAACTCCACGCGGCGTACTACACCGGCGGCGTGGACACGGTGCCCCACATTCCCGAGCGTTGCTATGTGGGCGGGGGCATGACCGCGCTGCGCACCGAGATCGTGCCGCTGAAACTCGATCCGAGTCTTTGGTCGCTGCATCCGGGAGTGGAGAACGCGGAGAAAGCAGGCGTGTACCGCCAGCGCGTGCCGAACTGGTCGCCCGACGGTGCGGGCTCGAGCGTGACCCTTCCCCGGGAACCGGGGGCGATGAAACTCCGAGTGACGGAGTTCGCGACGGGCTCGAACAAGTCCTCACCAAAGATCTACGCGGGCTACTTGTTCATCGCGAACGGCGGACATGTGAGCAGCGCGGAAGAGGTTCGTCTTCTTGCATTCGACCTCAAGAGCGATTATGCGTACTACTTGAAAGTGCAGTTCACGAGCCGGTCGGTGCAAAGCCCGGAAGAACTCGCCGAACAGGCGTCGAGCCTGATGGGCGATTTGATTCCGGAGATCATGCGCTGCGTGCCGGATTGGGTGGAAGTAGAAGCCGGGCGCTATCCGGCCGGGGAAGCGAGCAAAGATGCGTCGTAAGGTCGGGGAGGAATCGTCTCCCGGACAGGCGGCGCTTATCTATTGATTCGATCGAAACGGAGCAGTTTTCATGGCCGCGAAAGTCAACACAAAGTTCGTCGCAATTCTCGTGGGCGCGCTCGTTCTGCTGGCCGGCGGCGTGGGCGCGGCGGCTTACATGGTTCTGTTCAAGTCGGCCGCCGATCTGGTCAAGCAGGGCGATGCGTTGATGGCGGCGAACAAGCCGAAGGAGGCGGAAAAGGCATACGGGAAAGCGGTCAACAAGGAGGCGACAAACCTCGACTATCTGCGGAAGTGGCAGAAGTCGCTCGAGAATCTGGCACCGGAAACGCAGACGCAGTTTGATTCGGCTTACCCCCAATACCTGCTCGCTCGCAAGAGAGTCGCGGACCTTCTCAAGACCGACGTGCAGGCGCACCGTGATCATCTCGACTTGTACCTGAAGACAATGGAGAGCGCGGGATACAGCCGCCAGTTCGCGGAGTCGCTTGCGCAATCGGCGACCGATGCGCTCTCTCAGTTCGGCAACACGAGCGAGGGAGAGAGCCAGACGCTGCGCCGGTACCGCGCGCTAGCGAACCTTCGCATCCTGACCGAATCGAAGAACCTGAAAGATTCGGAAATCGAGGCGATCAAGGCAGACTTCGAGGCGGCGCTGGCTGCGGATCCGGCGGATGTGGACAGCATCATCGGCCTGCACAACTGGTACATCTATCTCGCCGACAACGCGATGAACCATCAGCGCATGGATCAGGCGGTGGAATTGGCGGAGCAGGGACGGCAGCTTGTCCGTGACTTCCGCGCGAAAGATCCCAACGAGCCTCGGACCAAGTTGCTGACACTGGGATGGATGCTTGCGGACGCCAAACGCCAGGCATCCGGCCTCAACAAGGTCGAAGATCGCCGGAAGATCGCGGAGCAATTGCGGAAAGACGCTTCCAAAGCGCTCGACGAGACCGCGGTGCTGATGAACGCCTTGGACCCGGCGCAGGTCTCGGCTGCGACGCTCTCGCAGTTCGTGTTCCTGGAATTGCAACTCGACGATACCGGCAAGCTCCCTCGCAGCCGGGCGCTGCTGGAAAAGGTGCTCGCGGCCCAGCCGAACGATGCGGCCCTGCTGATCGCCAAGTCGGAAGCCGACGCGCTGGCACGAGACTATGAGAGCGCAATTGCCACTCTTCAGAGAGTCCGAGATCTTCCGAACCCCAAGCTCGGGGTTCCGGGGCGGCTGCTTTGGTATCGCAAGAACGATGCAATGTTCCGGCAGGCGGCGCTGTCCCTGAAGGCCTTGGATGCCGCGAACGACGCCGATCCGGCCAAGGCCAAGCAGCTGAAGGCCGAGTGGCTCGAGAAGGCCAAGGAAAAGCGGGCGGAATTGGCAAAGATTGAACCCGAGAGTTCCGCGCGGATGTTGTTCGTGGACGGCAAGCTCAAGCTTGCGCAGGAAGACTACGCCGGCGCTCAGCAGCTTCTGCTCAGTTATCTCAATCTGGTGAACGACGCGGACCCCGACGCTTTGGTTGCCGCGGCGAACGCCTCTTTCCGCCTGAACCAGCCGGGAAAGGCGCGCGACCTTCTCATGCAGGCTATCCAGATCAGCAGCGCCAACGTCCAGGCGATCGTCATGCTCGCGGAAGTTGAGCTTCGCTTAAAGAACACGGAGGCAGCGGAGCGTCTGTACGAGAGCGCCTCGGATCTGCTGCCGGACAACGCCGCGATCAAGGCACGCCGGAGTGCGATCGCGCAAGAACTCGGCCGCGGCGAAATCGATGACCCGGTGGCACGCGTGATTGCCGAATCGCGGAAGCGAAAGGAAATGGGCGACGAAAAGGGCGCCGCCCAGATTCTGCAGGAAGGTGCCGAGAAGTACAAGTACGACGCGCAGATCACGCAGATCCTGCTTCAGCAGCGGACCAGCGCCAATGACGTCGAAGGCGCAAAGGCGCTTATCCGCAAGGCGCTCGAGGTCAACACCAACGAAGACCAGCGGAAGGGCCTGCAATCGGCATTGCAGATCCTGGAAAGCGGCGACGCGACGATGGCGAACATCACCGCGATCGACCTCGCGCCCAATATCTCCGAAGTCGACCGGATGGTAATGAAGCTCGGTGTTTATTCCAACGGGGGCGACAAGTACAAGGACGCGGCGCAATCGCTGGCGGTTGAGTTGGAGCAGAAGTACGCGGACGAGCCGATCGTCATGGAAACCCTCTTCCTTCGGGCGCTGCGCGACAAAAAGGTCGATGCGGCGCAGCAGATCGCCGACAAGGCAATCGCCCGGAATGTGGACAAGTACGAGGGCGCAACCTTCAAGGCGCGCCTGCAGGCGGCACAAGGGCGGCGATTGGACGCGATCGCGACATTGACACAGGCTTCACAGCGATTCAACTTCAATGTTGAGGCGTGGCGGGTGCTGTCGGCTCTCCAGGTGGAGGAAGGACGGTTCCCGGATGCCGCGGCGAGCATGCAGAAAGCGCTCGCGCTCCGCCCGGATGACCCGACCTCGATTCTTCAGTATTCCGCCACGCTCCAGGCGGCCGGCAAGCCCGAAGATGCCCTCCGACTGATGCAGGAAAAAGCAAAGCTTCTTGCGGAATCGAACCTGATCCGCGACGAATGGCTGCGTCTTGAAGGCAGCTACGGCGACAAGGAAGTGGCATTGAGCGAACGGGAACGTGACCTGGCGCGCGACCCTTCCAATCGGACCTACATGTTGCAGGCCGCGGCGCTGAGCACCGACCTTCGCAGATGGGACGACGCCAAGCGACGGATCCAGAGCGTCCGTCAGGCGAAGGACGGGCTCGACATTGCGATGATCGCGGCGACGTGGAGCGCGGGTCAGAGCGATCTGGACGGGGCGGAAAAAACCATCCGCGAGTATGCGAACAAGGTGAAGACCGAAAAAGACGGGAACAATCAGGCCGGCGAGGCGCTCATGTCCTTGGCGCGATTCATGGTGGGGCGCGGCCGCATGGACCGCGCGATCGCGGCCCTTGAGGAAGCACGTCCGTTGCAGGACCCCAAGCGGCTGCAGGTCGACCGGATGCTCGCCGAGCTCTACCTTGAGATGGCGGAAACAGACAAGGCGATCGAGACGCTTCGCGGCATCGCAAATGCCAACAAGGATGATTCGGACGACGTTGTTCGCCTGCGGCTGGCCGAGGCGCTGATCCAGGCTCGGCGGTTCGATGAGGCCGAGAAAGAGTTGCAATTGCTGAGCAAGGAAGGGCAGGAGGGGCCGGTGGCGATGCTGCTCCGGGCCGATTCCGCGATGGGCAAGGGTGACAGCAAGGCAGCGATGCAGATTCTGGACAGGGCGGTCACGGCGTTTTCGAGCAACGCCGGTGTGTTCTTGAAGAGGGCGCAGGCCGCCATTGAGACCAAGCGAAACGTGGCGGACATTCTGGCGGACTTGGATCAGGTCATCCGGCTTGACCCCCGCTTGTGGCAGGCGCACCAGCTCCGGGCGGTCATTTTCCAGTCGCAAGGCCGGAAGAACGACGTGATCAACGAGATCAAGGCGATCCTGCAGATCGATCCGACACAGGACGAGATTCTCGGCCTGGGCTTGCGGATGCTGGTCGCCGATGATCGCGACGACGAAGCGGTGGCGCTGGCCGAAGACGTCGCAAAGAGGCGCGGCGCACCGGGAACGCTGTACGCAAATATCGGCGACCTTTTCGACACGATCGGGCGAAAGAATCGCGCACTGTCGTTCTATCGAACGGCGTTTGACAGCGATTCACGCACTTCGCACGCTGTCCGCTATGTGAACGCGCTGCTGGCTCAAAAGCCGCCGAACATCACGGAAGCGGAGAATGTTCTCAAGAAGGTTCAGAGTTCGATCTCGAAGGATCCGGAATTGCTCCTCGTTCGCGCCAGTGTTCGCCGGGCGCTCAACCAGTTGCCCGATGCGCGAAAGGACGCTTCGGCGTCGATGAAGCTGCTGCCGGAAGATCAGGTTGGTGCGATGCAGTCTTGGTTCCAGACTGCGTTCCGATTGCTTGGGCCCAAAGAGCTCGCGACCACACTGGACGCCATGTCCAAGGAAGGCATCAACCCGGAATGGATCGCGTTCTTCCAGGCTCGGCTCCAGTCGGATGATCCATCGCCCGCCACGCGCGATGCGGGCATCAGCGCCATCCAACGCATCGCGGAATCCACCACGCAACCAGGCCTGGCGTCGCTGGCGGCACGCGATTATTCCGGCAGGCTTTACCTGGCGGGACAGTTTGAAAAAGCGGCGGACGCGATGAAAGCGATCATTCGGAAAGACCCGAACGATGCCGACACCATGAACAACCTCGCGTACCTGCTCGGAAAAGATCTGGGCCGGCCCGCGGATGGCATCGAGTTTGCCGAAAAGGCGACCCAACTGAAGCCCAAGAGCCCCGAGATTCTGGACACGCTGGGCCTGCTGCTGATGCAAACCGGCAAACTCGACGAGGCGCAAAAAATACTCGATCGCGCGATCGCCATCGCGTCGTCCCCTTCGACCCAGGTAACGATCCTGCTGCACATGAGCGAACTTCAGTTCAAGCAGGGCAAGAAGGATGAGGCGAAGGTGACCCTTGGGAAGGCCCGCTCTCTCTTCCAACAGGTACAGGGTCCGACCCAGGAACAACAAAAACAGGACCTTGAACGCCTCGAAAAGCTGTACGAAGGACCTTGAGGCTCAGGAATTCCTTTCCTGAGCCGATCTATATGACGCGGCGGCCGCCGTTCGGACGAACACCGAGCGCACGGCGGTCGAACCGCCTGACAGGGGTTCTCTCCACCAACGGAATCCCTATCAGAAACAGAACGAATTGTGCCTTGCAGAAAGTGCCATTATGACGACTTCTCCAACCGGACCCAACACACCTCCAGGACCCAGCGCGAATCGTCCGTCGGGCGGTGGAGCGCCGGCCGGCGGGGGAGGAATGGGCGGCGTCGCGATCGACCCCGTGAAGCTGCTGATGAAATACAAGTACATCCTCGCGGGCGCCGCGGGAGTGGGCATGGTTTTGGGAGTCGTCCTGTATTTCCTCCTGCTCAAGTTCAGGCCGATATGGACAAGCTCGGCCGTTTTCGAGACGTTCACACCAACGTCGAGCATCGTCAGCCCGACCGGCATCGGAACGATGGAGAGCCAGACCGAAATCGAGCGATTCATGCTGACCCAGGCGCGTCAGATGACGCGCGAAGACGTGCTCAACCGCGTGGCGAACGACCCGCGGCTGTCTCGCGAAGCGCCGCAGTGGACGGCCCAATTCGAAGAGGGTGGCAGGATCGACATCCCCGCTGCCGTGAAGGAGTTGCAGCTCTATGTCGCGAAGACGCGCATCATTCCGGGCACGAAGTTGATTGAATTATCGGCGTCGTGCCGCTGGAAGGAGGACTCGACCGCGTTGGCGAAATTGCTTCGCGAAGCGTACATGACGGAATTGAAGCGCGTGGCGGGCAGCAGCACGCAGAACCAGCGCGACCAGATCCAGTCGCAGCTCGAGAAATTCGATCGCGAACTTCGCGAGTACCAGACCCGCCGGGACACGCTGCTGCGCGACGCGGGAATGACCACGATCAATGAACAGGGCAGCGAGACGCTGCAACGGTTGTACATCCTGAACACGCAGATTCTCGATGTGCAGAACCAGATTCAGCTTCGTCGGGTTTCGATCAAGCAGTTGCAGGACCAGTTGGACAATCCGGCCGGGGTGCAATACACGGATCAGATCCGGAGCGAGGTGGATGAGAGTCCGCTGATCGTCAGTATCAAGCAGAGCATTCAGTCGGCGGAGGCAGAGCAAAAAGGCATGCTCATGCGCGGCCTGACACGCGAGCATCGCGAGTACAAGCGTACGGATTCGCTGTTGCAGGGCATGAACCAGAACCTGGAGCAGAGGCGCGAAGAGTTGATGCGCCAGCGGTTCAACAGCAATCTCGAGCAGATGAAGATCGTGCTCCAGTCGCTCGAGAACCAGGAACGCGAGATGACGAAAGATCGCGACACGATCAGCGAGAAGCAGCAGGTCGCGGCCCGCACGCTCGCCCAGGTGAAGGATCTCGAAGAAAAGATCATGAACATCCAGCGCTCGATCGCGAACTTAACCGATCAACAGCGCACGCTTGCGATGCTTGCGGAACTTCCCACGAACAACCGCGTCGTGGTCGCCAGCGAAGAAAGAGTGCCCCGTGAGGTTTCGTCGCCCAGGCTGACTGTGGTGCTGCCGGCGTCGATGCTCGGCGTTGTCGGCCTCGTGACCGCGCTCATCCTCGCCATCGAACTCATGGACAGTCGCGTGAAGGGACCGGCGGATATCGCGCTCATGCCCCGCACCCGCCTGCTCGGGTGGATCCCGGATGCATCGGAAGATCCTTCCGGCGCCGGAGCCATCGAAACCACCTTCCGGGATCGTCCGCGCGGCGTCATTGCCGAGAACTATCGCCAATTGCGCTCGGTGATCGCAAAGCGCCTCGGACAGGCCGGGCACAAGTCGCTCGTCGTGATCGGCGGCATGCCGGGCTCGGGATCGACAAGCGTCATGTGCAACATGGGGCTCGCGTGGGCGGCGGCCGACAAGAAGGTGCTCTTGATCGATGCGAATTTCCGGCGGCCGGGGACGCACCGAGTCTTTGCGCTGCGGGAGTCCCCGGGCCTCGCCGACGTTCTGACGGGAGCGTCGATCGAGGAAGCGGTGCAGCACACCAGCGATGCACGCCTCGACGTACTGAGCGCCGGCTCTCGAGAAAAACGCGTGTTTGAAATGTTCAGCAGCGAGCGATTCAGCCAGTTGCTCGCCGAACTCAAGGCCCGCTATGACCTTGTGCTGATCGACGTCGCTCCTGCGCTCGTCGCCAGTGACGGACTCTCCATTGCAAACCGGACGGACGCGAGCTGCCTCGTGGTCCGCGCGTTGGGCGAGAAGCGCGGTCTGGTCGGCCGTCTCCGCAACGACCTCAGCGAGGCCAAGGGCGAATTCCTGGGCGTCGTGGTCAATGCGGTCAAGCCATCCGCCGGCGGATACATCCGCGGCAACATGCGTGCGACCCACGAATACCAGAACCCCGCCGAGGCCCCGGCCGCGGCGTAGGCTCGGGCCCCGATGTCGCCCGAGTCGAGCCATTCCGAAGCACGTGTGAGGCGGTCGCTGATCACCGGCGGCGCTGGCTTTATCGGCTCGCATCTTTCCGAGCGACTGCTGGCGCGGGGAGACCGCGTCACGGTCATCGATAATCTCTCCACGGGCCGAACGACAAACCTCCCCGGTCACGCCAACCTCCGATTCATCGAAGCGAACCTCAGCGAAGCGCTCGCGGCGCTGGGGCCCGGCGAGGTGTTCGATGAGATCTATCACCTCGCCGCGGCCGTGGGCGTGGGACTGGTGATGAAAGATCCGATCAGCGCCGTCCGAACCAACATCGAGCAGACAATCGCGCTCCTGGAGTTTGCCGCCGGCCGACGCGCACCGGGAGCGAAAGCCAAAGGAATTCCGACGCTTATCGCGAGCAGTTCTGAGGTGTACGGAAAGAGCGCGAAGTCGCCGTATTCCGAGACCGATGACGTGACGTACGGCCCGACCAGTGTTTCACGCTGGTGCTACGCCTATAGCAAGGGGATCGATGAGTATCTGGCGCTGAGTTACGGGAAGCAGCGTGAATTGAGCGTCGTGGTCGCGCGGTTTTTCAATACGGTCGGGACGCGCCAGGTTGGCGAATACGGGATGGTCCTGCCGCGCTTTGTCGAGGCGGCGCTGGCGGGCCGACCGCTGCGGGTGCACGGCGAGGGACGGCAATCGCGCTGCTTCTGCGACATCTCGGATGTGGTCGGTGCCTTGCCGCGGCTTTTGGGCTCGCAGCAGTGCCGGGGGGGCGTGTACAACATCGGCTCGGACCGCTCGATCAGCATTCGCGACCTGGCGGAACTGGTGATTCGACTGACCGAGTCGCGCTCGAAGATTGAGTTTGTTCCCTATAGTGAGGCGTATCCGCCGGGCTTCGAGGACCTGGCCGATCGACGACCGGATTTGAGCAGAATCCGGGAGGCGATCGGGTTTGCGCCGCAGACAAGCCTCGAGCAGACCATCCGGAACGTGGCCGGATGGCTATCGGGAACTGCGGCGGGCGGTGTGCGTGAAGGATCCCAGTCGTGAACAGGGCGCCAATGCGAACCGGGTGCGCGGACGGCGCGGCATGGACCGCGAGGACGTGGATCGCGGCGTCGTGTGTCGCGGCGCTTTGCAATCTCGCGCTGGGCGCGGACGCGGCTTCGCCGAGTGTGGAATCGGAGATTGAAAAGGCGTCTCGCTGGGAGATTTTCAACGGCTACGCATGGATCATGGCGATCGCGTTTGTCGTCACGCTGCTGACGACACCGCTCATGCGCCGGCTTGCGATCAATTACGGCGTTGTCGACCGCCCGAGCGAGGCGCGCAAGGTTCACAGGATGCCGGTTGCGTATCTGGGGGGCGTCGCGGTATTCCTGGGGATGCTCGCGGCGATCCTCTACAGCTATGCATCGGTGAAATGGGCCGGGCTGGTGGAATACCACGGCTCGACGCATGTTTCCGAACCCGAGCAGCGGATCGTGCCGCTATTTATTCTGTTTGGCATGACGGTGGTCGTCGTGGTCGGCCTGCTGGATGACGTGTGGGGCCTGGCTCCGCGGGTAAAGATCGGCGGGTTGTTATTTGCGGCGGCGCTGCTGGCGATCGACGACATTGGTGCTCGCGTCGCGGCGCAGGTGCTTTCGCCACTGGGGACGCTGCTGGGCAATACAAGCCTGGTCTTCACAATTCCGCTGCCGTTCCACTTTCCAGGCGCGGAATCCAGCGGATTGCATTTCGATCTTGTCTACTGGGTCGGGACAGCGATCATCGGCTTCTTTGTGCTGGGTGCGTGCAACGCGACCAATCTGATCGACGGGCTGGACGGCCTGCTGACGGGCACGACGGCGATCAGTGCGTTGGGCCTGCTGATCATCTCGCTGGGGCTGGCGGCTTTTGACGACGGTGTGCGCGACACCCAGCGATTGGTGCTGTGTATGGCTCTGCTGGGTGCCTGCCTGGGCTTCTTGCCTCACAACTTCAACCCGGCGACGATTTTCTTGGGAGATGCGGGGTCGCTGCTTCTGGGGTACACGACGATCGTGATCATCCTGACCCTGGGTGCGACGGACAAAACGCACCTGGTCATGGCGGGTCTGATCGTGTTTGCGGTTCCGCTGATCGATACCAGCCTTGCGATCGTGCGCCGAAAGATGGCCGGGCAGAGTATTTCGAGCGCGGACAGCGACCACCTGCACCACATGCTGAAGCGGTCGCTCGGCGTGAAGGGTGCGGTCTTGGTGCTTTACGCCATGGCCGCGAGCTTTGCGGCGCTCGGCGTCCTGGTGAGCATGGGACGGGCCCGCGTGGTGTACATCCTCGCCCTGATGCTCGCCTCGTTCATCGGGGTGACGGCGATCAAGATCGCCCGGCGCAAGTTCATCGAGCAGCAAGCGATCGACTCGGAGGCCAGGCGAGCGAACGCGTTGCATCCGCTCCACGAGACTCCCAAGTCGGAGCCGGTGCACGTCGGCGGCGAAACCGCCTCGGTGCGCTAGCCGAAAACCGAGCGAAATCCTGTGTTCCCGACGCGCGGAATCTGCCGATTCGTATACTCGGGCATGAACGATTCGGACCAATCTTCGGCTTCGAGACCCCGCTGCATCGCGCTGATGAACCAGAAGGGCGGCGTGGGCAAAACGACCACCACAGTGAATCTCGCGGCAGCGATCGCACAGGCGGGCCACCGGACGCTCGTGATCGATCTCGACCCGCAGGCCCACGCCACGCTGGGTCTGGGGCTGGACGGGGCTGAGGGTCGATCGATCTATGACCTGATCCACGATCCGGCGGATGCTGCGGCAGCGGCTCGGGAAGTGGCGCCCAACCTGCTCGCACTTTCGAGCCATACCGACTTGGCGGCGACAGAAACGGAACTCGCATCGGCGGAAGATCGCCTCGAACGCATCAAGCGGGTAATAGCGGCGTTTGCGGGGCGCGTGGACTTTGTGCTGATCGATTGCCCGCCCTCCCTGGGGCTGCTGACGCTCAATGCGCTTGCCGCGGCAGACGAAGTGCTGATCCCCATGCAGGCACACTTCCTGGCGCTGCAGGGGGTCGGAAAGCTGCTTGAAACGGTGAAACTGCTGGCGAGCGGGACGCAGGCGATCAACCCGAGATTGACGGTTGCCGGGGTTGTTCTCTGCATGCACGATGCCGCCAGCACGCACACTCGCGAGGTTGTTGCGGATCTGGACGCGTTCTTTGAGGGCACGCGTGGGAGTGACGTCCCGTGGAGAAACGCGATTGTGTTCAGGCCGGCGATCCGGCGAAACATCAAGCTGGCAGAGAGCCCAAGTTTCGGGAAGACGATTTTCGATTACGCCCCGCAGGCCAGCGGGGCGGACGACTATCGCGCTCTGGCGGAGACGTTTCTGGTGGATCGGTTGCCGGCCGGCGCTGTTCGATCGAGGGGTGACATGCCGATTGTGATCACTCGCCTCGAGAATGCGGACGCCTCGATCCCTGGAAATGCGGGCGCTTCGGCATGAAGGCGATTCGAATGCCGCGGCCGGTGTTTGCGGGCTATGCGCTCTTGCTGTTTACCGGCACTCACTGGCCGAACCTGCAGATCCGGGGTCCGGTGGAGCGGACCGATCTTTGGGTCCACCTGGGCGCTTTTGGAACATGGGCGGCCCTGGCGGCCGCCTGCGGGTTCTTCGGACCCGTCTTTTCCAAGCGAAACCTGACGCTTTCCTGGATGACGGCAGTCGGCTATGCGTGCATCGACGAGGGATTGCAGGCGATTCCAGCGCTTGGAAGGACCTGCGCTTGGGATGACTTGGCGTTTAATGTTTTGGGGATCAGCCTGGCCATCGGCGGGATGTGGGGCCTTGGACGTCTCAGCCGATGAATCTGCCGGCGATGACAAGACCAGATGCCAATGTGAGAGACGGAGTCGCCGCAGAGGCGGCGGGCGCAGAGCAACCCCATGATCTGCACGCGCTCGGGGGCGTGCTGGCGGCGGCGATCCGGATCGTGGCAAGCCTGACGCTGGTTTCGAGATTGACCGGCCTGGCACGTGACATCCTGACGGCGGGGCTGTTCGGGGACACCGGAATCGGATCGGCTTTCAACGCGGCGTTTCAGGTGCCCAATATTTTCCGGCGCCTGTTTGGCGAGGGCGCGCTCTCGGCGGCGTTTCTCCCCGAGTACACCACGACGCGGCTCAAATCGGCCGATGCGGCGGATCAGTTGGCTTCGCTCACGCTCCGTGGGCTCACTCTGACGACAGCACTCATCGTTGTGGTCATCGAGTTGGCGCTCATGGGGGTGCTCTACTGGGGCAACCACGACGCGGATCGGATTCTCTCAATCCGGCTGATGATGCTGATGCTGCCGATGATGCCGATGGTCTGCACCACGGCCATTCTGGGCGGTGTGCTGCAGAGCCACGGAAAGTTCGGGCCTCCGGCGGCAGCGCCGGTCATTCTGAACCTGATGATGATCGCCGCGGCGCTTGTGCCGCTGATCTGGCGGGATATTCCCAAGGAGACTTCGGCGTACCTCGTTGGTACTTCCGCGGTTGTGGCGAGCATCCTCCAGATCGCCTGGTCGGTGATTGCACTACGCGGTCTGGTGCGCTGGACACGCGCGACCGAGGCTGCACGAGATTCAGCGAAGCGGGTGCTGAAGCGCTTCGTGCCGGTTCTGTTCGGGCTCGGCACGCTGCAATTGAACACCATGATGGACACGCTTCTCGCGATGTGGCCCATCTGGATCGGCGCGACGATGTTCGGCAAACCGATCACGCTTGACGACGCGTCCAACTCGATTCTGTCGTACACGTCGCGGCTTTACCAGTTCCCACTTGGAGTCTTCGGGATAGCCGTCGCAACGGCTGTGTTTCCGCTTCTGTCGAGGACGGCGGGGTCGTCGGTGGCGTTCGTGGATGTCCTGAGGCGGGGCGTGCGCCTGTCGCTTTTCATCGGGATTCCGGCGAGCGTTGGGCTTGTGGTCGTGCGTGAAGACCTCGTGCACACGATGTTTCTGCGGTTTTCCAAGGAGGGGCTCGAACGTTCGGCGCTGGTTGTAGCGTGCTTTGCGCCGGCGGTGTGGGCGTATTCGCTGAATCATGTCCTCACGCGGGCGTTCTATGCGCGGGGAGATACGGTCACACCGATGCGGGTAGCGATGGCCATGGTGATCGTCAACCTCTCGCTCAATCTAGTGCTGATCTGGTATCTGCGCGAGGCAGGGCTGGCGCTCTCGACCGGTCTGTGCGCCGTTGCGCAGTCGCTGCTCGTCGCATGGATCGCGCGGAAAAAACTTGGCGCCGATGTTTTCGATCGCTCTACGGTCGTCGGATCGCTGAAAATCCTCGGCGCGGCTACGGTGATGGGCGCGGGCGTTTGGGCGACTGTTGCGTTCTGGCCCGCGCCCGAATCCTGGCGGATGCACTTTGTCCGCTTGAGCGTCGCAACTGTTGCAGGTGCCGTGCTCTACGGCGGAATCGCCTTTGTGTTCCGGCTTGAAGAATTGCGATGGCTGGTTCGCCGCGCTCCGGCAGGTGTCAAGATGGAGTCGATGATGGCGGAGTGACGAATAACGGCAAGGCGATCGGTCCGATACGCTTGTGCGCACCACCAACTGAATTGGTGCGTACAGGGAGACTTCCAATGAGATCGCAGGCAGGCAAGTTCGCTCGCACGGTAACACTGACGCTGTCAGCGCTCGCTCTCGGCACGCTCGTCGCATGCAACACCGTCTCGGGCTTGGGCGAAGACGTCGAGCAGACCAGCGACAACACAAAGAAGGCGTTCGGCGGCACACCGGATCCGGCGCCGGGCCAGACCAAGCAGGGCGACGTTCAAAAATAACACATGGCACCGATTCGACTTCAGGGGCGCACGATCGCCATCACCGGCGCAAGTTCCGGGATCGGGCTCGCGACGGCTGTTGCATGCGCACGCGCCGGCATGAATGTCGTTCTGGCGGCGCGGCGCGAGGACAGGCTCCGCGAAGCCGTTGAGCGGATTCGCAGCGAAGGAGGCCGCGCCGAGTGGTTGGCGATGGACGTTACTGCGAGCGGCGAAAACCGGAGATTGATCGATTTCTCGTGCGAGAAATTCGGCTCGCTCTTCGCGGTATTCTCCAACGCGGGCTACGGCATCGAGCGGCAGGTTTTGCAGTACACCGACGCGGAACTCGAACAGATATTCCGGACGAATTTCTGGTCGAGTCTTGAATTGATGAAACTGAGCGCCCGACACATGCTCGAATCCAACAGCGGCCCTGTGAAGGGGCATGTGCTGGCGTGCTCAAGCTGCGTGAGCAAGATCGGGCTGCCAAATTTCGCGGCGTATTCGGGCACCAAGTCGCTTCAGGATCACTTCGGCCGGGCGATGCGGGCCGAACTCGATGCCCGGGGTGTTTGCGTTTCGACCGTTCATCCGATCGGCACACGCACCGAATTCTTCGACACCGCTTCCAATCTTTCGGGTCGCAAGCGCACCAGCATTCAGACTCCCGACGCACTGAGGCAATCCGCGGACGTGGTCGCGAAAGCAATCGTCCGTCGCTTGAAAAAGCCGCACGGCGCGGAAGTCTGGACAAGCCTGCCTATTCGGTTCGCTCTGGCGGTATCAATGCTCATGCCGGGCCTGACCGATCGCCTTTTACGACACCGACAACGCTCGATTCCGGATTCCGGCTCCCGATGAATCGGCGTTCAGTTGCGCACGAGAAGCGCGACCACATGCACCTCGATCGCTCGCGATTCTCCCACGGCGTCCACTTTCTCGTGCGTCTTGCCCTTCACGCCGACACGCGAGGAATCGATATCAAGCGCCGCGGCGATGTTGGATCGGATCTCCTCTTTGTGCGGGCTGAGCTTGGGTTTCTCCAACACCACCGTGGCATCGATGTTGGCCACCACCCATCCCGCACTGCGGACCTGCCGCCCCGCTTCCTTGAGGAACTCGCGAGAGTCTCTGGATTCGTGCCGGGCATCGGTGTCTGGGAAGAGCTGGCCGATATCGGGCAAGGCGGCCGCGGCGAGCAAGGCATCGGTCACGGCGTGGAGAAGGGCGTCGCCGTCGCTATGGGCGACCGGACCTCGATCGGACTCCAGCCGCACCCCGCCGACCAGCAGCGGCCTTCCCGCCCCTTCGGGGGCGATTGGCTCGAGGCGATGGAGGTCATAGCCGTGACCGATCCGGAACGATTCCGCTGGGCTTTGCATCGAACGCCAGTTTATCAAGGACAAACCGACCGTTTTCCGAACGATCTTTGCGACAAGTCACGACGAACACCGCAAGAGCCGATACATTCTGGGACGCTCGGCGGCGGACAGGAACCCCCGACCGAGCCGGAGAATCTCAATGCACTTTGGCCGCGCCATTGCCGCGACAACTCTCGTCCTTTCTCTTGCCTCGATTTCGGGTTGCAATGTCTACCGTCCCGGCGGTTCAATGCGCTCGAATGACACCTTTACGTTCATTTCGAACGAGTTCTATCCGGTGACCGTCACGCTGGTCGACGTTCGAACGAACGAGCCCATCTGGACAGCCGACGTTCCGGTGGCTACGCAGTTGACGTTCCGCTTCCACGAGGCGCAGTACCCGGACAACCCTGCCAATCCCGACGCGATGCGTTGGCAGTTCTTCGATCACCCGGTGCGCGCGGGCGAACTCACCAGTGTGATGGCGTGCCCGGACAGATACTCGCGCCGGATGGATGTGACAATCCGGAAGACCCCGGAATACGCCACCGGAAGCGACCCCCGTGTCGAGTATGCCGGTGCACCTGGCAAGGCCGTCATGGTGACCCCCGGGACACCGGTGCCCGCCCCCAGGCCAACGTCATCCGGGCCGGCAGGCTCGCCGCCGCCGCCACCGGCACCCAAGTCCGACCCGATCGTGCCCGCGCCGACACCCTGAAGCATCGCCGATCACCAGCTGTACTTGACCGTGTATCGCACCTTGCCCTCTTTTCCAGGCTCCAGCGTGAGCGGAAACTGGATGGTGCGTGAGTCGGTCTTTTCGTATTTCTCGGTGGCGCCGCTGATCTCCCAATTGGCCCAGCGGTAGAGTCGTTCGCGAACGATCACGTTGGTCTTGATGTCTTTGTGGTTGCGGACGCTGATCTCGATTGTCTCCTCCATGGTGCGCCGGTTGCTGTCAACTTTGAAGTCAACCTGCTTGCGCTCCCCCACCACATCGAACGCGGCGCCCAACTTAAGCAGCACCGATTCGTCTTTCGGCGTGTGCTTCAGCACATCCTCGCCGATGAATTCGGCGATTGCGTCGGCGGGCTGCCCGTTCTTACCGGCGTCAACCTGGCTTACTCGCACGCGCCCGGCGGGCATCGGGATTCCCAAACCCGAGGCCTTGGAGTTCTGGAAGCGCAAATAGACATCGACAGTGGTGCGACCCTGGGAGCCGAAGCCCTGATCGGTCATCGGGCCGCCCCAATCACCGATTTCCATCGCAAGCCCGTCGTAGACAAGCGTCTTCTCGCAGGGAATCTTGAGGACAGCCGGAAAGAGCTCGATCTGCTTGGTGGAGTTATCCGGCAGGGTTGTGGCACGCCCGAGCGTGTAAAGGTGATATTCGAAGAACGCCTTTTGTTCGAATCCGTCCGCGCGATCGGCCATTGCGCTCAGTTCTCGGCGTCCGCCGTAGGCGTTCTGCTGGGGCTGAATCCTGTTCACTCGGCCCGCGATCAGTTTGAGCGTGGCCTCCGGGTAACTCGCGCCCGACTGGTTCACGATGCTCACCCACGCCGAGAGATCGAGCGTCCCGCTGTTGTTGTCCTTGCCCGGGGCAAACAGCGCGTTGTAGTCCGCCCACCAGGTCATCCCCTCCGTCTCATACGTGATCCGCGCCGTGTGCGTCCCCGGCTGCTGCGTCTCCACCTGCCAGAGCAGCGTCGGACGCGTCAACAACCCCTGGGGCAGAGTCGGCAGCTCAAAACTCGTCGCGTTCCCGACGATCTGAATCTGCCCACCCTTGTCGCGCAACACGATGCCGCCCGCGGTGCTGAGCAACGTACCGCTGGTGAACGACACGCTGTCGCCCGCCGGCGAGCCCACCTTGATTTCCCGATCGACGTACTTCTCAAGCAGTTTCTCCCGCCCGATCAAATCGAACTGGAAGTTCTGTTCCAGCACGCGAGTCGTGTTCGGGGCGGTGAGTGACTGGAAGGAGACCGTTGTCGGCTCGATGAGGGCGGCGACATCGGTGACGCGAACGTCGTTGAGGCCATTCTTAAGGTCGAGAGTGACATACTGGCGCACGGTCGCGAAGCCTTGCACGATGTTCGAGATATTCGACCAGCCGCCGCTGTACCTGGCCTGCGCCAGCGCGTCTCGCGGCACTCCCTGGCCGGGATTCAGCGTGCTGTAGATCGTGACCACGGGCCCCTGCGCCTTGTCCTGCGCGAGAGCGCTGCCGGCGAGGAGACTCAGAGCAAGACCACCGGCGATCCGATTGCGAAGCGTCTTCATGCAAAGCTCCTGTTGTTCAACTGTCAGGATACAGCGCGCCAGTACACCGAGAGGTTCGGGATGCTTGCTTGCGGAGCGAAGAGAACGGCCTGGCCGAACTTACTTCACGCGAGTCAGGCGCGCATACTCCAGAACCAGCGTCTTGGTGCCGACGCCTCGGAAGCGGATCGTTGCGCGTGCATTCGCCCCCGCGGTAATGCTCACCACTTCGCCTTCGCCGAACTGCGGATGGCGCACGGTGCTGCCCACGGGGAAGGGAGAACTTTTGGCTCCCAACTTTCCCGTTCCGCTCCATGCCAGTTTGGCTCGCTTTGAATCTCTCGCGGCAAACTCGCCCTCCGCCTCGAACCGCTGCCCACCACCCCCACCACCCCCACCACCTTCACCTCGTTCGATGAAATCGTCGAGGTCGCCGAGTGCATCGGCCTGATCGCTGATGAGGACCGAGTCCTTTGGGAGCTCTTCAAGGAACCGGCTCGGGATCGTCCGCTCCGGGATGCCGCGCATCGTCCGGTAGCGACTGCTGGTCAGGTGCAGGCGGCGCATGGCCCGGGTGATGCCGACAAAGCACAGCCGCCGCTCTTCTTCGAGCTGCTCCTGCGATTCACGTGCCCGGCTGTGCGGCAACTGCCCCTCTTCCAGCCCGATCATCGCGACGGCCTTGAACTCCAGCCCTTTGGCGGCGTGGAGCGTCATCAGCGTGATCGCGCCCTGCGCCGGGTCCACGGCATCCGCATCGGCCACCAGCGCGATCGATTCCAGGTACGCCCGCAACATCGCGAGCAGCGGCGGCGTCTGATCGCTCGGACGCGCAAGACCATCCGCATTCTCCGCGGCCGGGTCGGCCATCGCATCGAATTCCATTTCGAACTGGCGGGCCGAACTCACGAGTTCGTCGAGGTTGTCGAGGCGTTCCAGGTCGGCATCGCTGCCACTTGCCTTGGCCTGCGTGCGGTACATCGCTTCGAGGCCGGATTCGCGGATGATGCGGGAGACGAGATCGGCAAGGCCCGTCGGAACCTGCGCTCCCATGAACGTGCCGCCACCGGTCCATTCGCCGAGCATCTGGACGAACTTGCCAACTGCCGCGGCACCACGTCCTGCGATCTCCCCGAGTCCGTAGGCGTCGTGCATCACTTCGAGCACCGGCTTGCCCTGATGCGCTGCCGCATCCTCAATCTTGCCGTACGTGGTCGCGCCGATGCCTCGGGTTGGCGTGTTGACGATGCGCGCCAGGGAGACGCCGTCGCTCGGGTTCGCGACAACACGCAGATACGCGATGGCGTTCTTCACTTCCTCGCGTTCATAGAACGCGGTGCCCCGCGCGATGGTGTAGGGGATCGCGGCAGACCGGAGCGCATCTTCCATCACGCGGCTGAGCGAGTTGGTGCGATAGAAGATCGCCATCTCGCGCCAGGCGATCGGATTGGGTGAATCCTCGCGTTCGTCTTTCACGCTCCGAAGCCAATCGACCACGAGCGCAGCCTCGTGGTTCTCGTCGCGCGCGAGCGAGATCTCGACGCGTTCGCCCCCGGTACGAGAAGTGAACAGATCCTTGTGCTTGCGCTTGATATTGTTGCGGATCAGCGTGTCCGCAACTTTCAGGATCGGCGCCGTTGAGCGGAAGTTCTCTCCCAGCATGATCACTTTGGTGCCGGGGTAGTTCTTCTCGAACTCGAGGATGTTGGCAATGTCGGCACCGCGCCAGCCGTAGATGGCCTGATCCGGATCGCCCACTACGCAGATATTGGGCGGCCGCTCTTCTTCGTTCTTTCCGGCGATGAGCGAGGCGATCACAAACTGAGCGTGATTGGTGTCCTGATACTCATCGATGAGCAGGTAGCGCCAGCGGTCGTTGCACTCCTGGCGGATTTCGGTGTTGTTCTGGAGCAGTTTCGCCGTCAGCACGAGCAGATCATCGAAATCGACCGCACCCGCGAGTTTGAGAGCCTTCTGATACCCCTGATAGATCTTCGCGACGGTGCGCGAATAGAAATCGTGTGCGCGCGCCGCGAACTCGTCGGCGTCGAGCAGTTCGTTCTTCGCCGATGAGATGGCCGAAAGAACGCTTCGGGGTGGCCAGTTGCTGGTGGAGAGCTGCAACTCGGCGATGACCTTTTTCGCGAGCGCCGATTGATCGTTGGAGTCGTAAATCGAGAACTCGGGCTTGAGGCCCGCCGCCTCGGCGTAGCGGCGAAGCAGACGCGCGCACAGCGAGTGGAAGGTCGTCACGGTGAGGCCTCGCGTCAGGCGCGGATCGTGGCCGAGCACCGTCATCACACGCTCGCGCATCTCCGCGGCGGCCTTGTTCGTAAACGTCACCGCGAGAATCGACCACGGGGGCACGCCCTGATGGATCAAAAACGCGATGCGGCGCGTGATCACCCGCGTCTTGCCCGAGCCGGCGCCGGCAAGCACCAAAAGCGGCCCCTCGGTCGTCTGTACGGCCTGCTGCTGGGGGGCCGTGAGCCCCTTGACAAGCTCGCCCATTTCGCCCCCGACTCCCGGCTCGATCTGGCTTGGCATCTCTTCCTGCAACACTCGGGCTCCTTCCCGTCGCGACAGCGTAGTGGCACAGGGACGAGCGTGCAACGCGTGAGCCCTGCGGGCCGGCCGGCGCAATCCCGTTCGAACCGGACGATTCCGCGGCCAATCTTGCTTTTCGCTTCATTTCCCTCAGACCGCTGTTAGTCTGCATGTGCGGCCCGCCTGCAAAGTCGGGCGATTCCTTCAAGAAGGGGAGTCCTCATGCTCAACCGTTCCGCATCCATCATCGTCGGCACCATCTCCGGCATTCTGTTGGGAGGTGGCCTCGCGTCAAAGGCTCAAACGCTCCTTGGCCCAACGCCCTACATCTGCTTCGAAGACAGCCCGTTCAGCGGGCTCTCCCTCGGGTACTTCTATCTCGAAACTTTCGAGGATCACCTTTTCAACGTGCCCGGCGTCACCGCCAATCAGGGCGGCGTGACCAGCGTTGTCTTCGGGCCGTCGATCCACGATTCGGTCGATTGTGACGATGGCAACATCGATGGCTCGGGCCTGTTGGGCGATTCGTTCTTTGGTGCTGCCGATATGCGGTTCACATTCGACGCTGCGGTGCTCGGCTCGCTTCCCACGCACGCCGGCATCGTTTGGACCGATGGCGGCGGTGGAGCGACGATCATCTTCGAGGCGTTCGACGCCTCGGGCAACTCGCTCGGCACCGTCACCGGGCACCATGCCGACAACGGCAATAACGGCGAGACCGACGAAGACCGCTTTTACGGAATCATCAACCTTGCGGGAATCTCGGCGATCAACATCAGCCACAACAGCGGCGGCCTCGAAGTCGATCATCTGCAATACGGGGGTGCCGCTTCGGGCTGCCGGGCCGACCTGAATCACGACGGACAGGTTGACGACTCAGACTTCGTCATCTTCATTTTCGCCTACAACATCTTGGACTGCGCTGATCCGGCGATGCCTGCGGGCTGTGCGTCGGACCTCAACGGGGACGGAATCGTCGAAGATTCTGACTTTGTAACCTTCGTCGCCGCATACAACGCACTTCTCTGTCCGGAATGAGCGCTGCGCGTCGGTGACATGGCCATGGTGCTCTGACCTGTAATCCGCAGACGGGTTTGCAAGAACCGGTCCGTTGCCAATCACCGGAGCCGACCCCATGTTCAAGAACTTGCGACCGGGATTGAGCAGCACGTACTCGCCAAGGCTCGCCTTGATTTCAGCGATTTCACTCATCGGCCTGCTGCCATCAACGTCCGCCATTGCGCAACTCCTGGGCATCAACCTCTTCCCCGCGGACAACCCCTGGAACCAGAGCATCGCAACCGCGCCGGTTGCTGCATCATCCGCGGCGATCATGAGCAACATCATCTCCCGCTATGGGGATGGCCGCTTCCACCCCGACTTTTCGCAGGACTTTCAGAACGGCAGCGACCTCTACGGAATCCCGTTCAATGTCGTGCACGGGAATTCCACCCCAAAGATTGCTGTCGTCCTGGGAATCTATGCGAACCAGAGCGATCCGACTCCATGTCCGATCCCTGCGAACGCCGTGCTTGAAGGCGACTATCAAAATGGCCCGAGGTTCGGGCTTGCCGCACGAGGGGATTCCCACCTGCTGGTCTGGGACATAGACACGAATGTTTTGTATGAGTTCTACAACGCCTCCCGTCCGAACGAAAACCCGGACAACAAGTGGCATGCCGCGAACGAAGCAGTGTGGGACCTGAAGGCGAATACCTTCCGGACGCGAGGTTGGACTTCGGCGGATGCCGCGGGCTTGCCGATTCTGACGGGCCTGGCACGCCCCGATGAACTTGCCGCGGGCGTGATCCGCCACCCGCTCCGATTCACGCTTCAGAACGCGGTCATCCTCAACAAGTACATCTATCCGGGCTCGCACGTGGCAAACCCGGGCAACAACAACGCTGCGATTCAGCCGCCGATGGGCTCGCGATTCCGGCTGAAGTCGAGCGTGAACATCTCCAACATGTACCCGCAATCGAAGATCGTCGCGCAGGCGATGAAGGACTACGGCCTGATTCTCGCGGACAACGGGAGCAATTTCTTCGTGACCGGCGCGAGTTACTCGGTCGATGCGAACAACACGCCGACGGTCACGTGGGACGACGATGACATTCAGGACAGCGTGCGTGGGCTGAAGAGTCTGCGATATGCCGACTTCGAGATGGTTGATTTGACGCCGATCGTGACAGGTCTGAGTGCGTCCGCCGGAGCACCCGGTTCATCGCTGACCGTGATCGGCCAAAACTTTGCGGGTTCCTGCGGCAACCTGGCCGTGCTCTTCGGCAGCACGCCCGCCACCAGCGTGGCGTTCATCGACGATGCCCACCTGCTCGTCACCGTTCCGGCGGGATCAGGCTCGGTGGACGTACGCGTTCGATCCGGGATCGTTACGCCGCCGGAGCCGCAGAACATCAAGTCGCCCATTTACGGCTATGGAATCTCGGCGATCGTGCCCAACGCGCGCTTCACGTTCGGCGCGGCGTGCCCGGGCGATCTGAACGGTGATTCGTTTGTCGATGATTCGGATTTCGTGATCTTCGCAGGCGCGTATGACGTGCTGGACTGCGCTGATCCTTCGATGCCCGTTGGGTGTCCGGCGGATCTCAACGACGATAACTTCGTCGATGACGCCGACTTCGTCGTCTTCGCCAATGCGTACAACATGCTGACGTGTCTCTAAGTTACCGCGCGTGATTCGTGCATACTCCGCACAACAACCCAACCGCTTGCCGAGAATCATGCGTATGACTTGCGGCGGGCATACGAGAACGTAACACCAGAGAACGCGGAGAACGCTGAGTGTGCGGAGTGCCGCGGAGTGAAAAAGAAGTGATTGATGCCGGATTCGGCGCCGCGAAGAAGTTTTCATTTGCGATGCATTCCGCATTCTCCGCGATACTCCGCCTTCTCCGCAAACTCCGCGTTCTCTTGAAAAGCAGCGCGCTGGAAATGTCCTGAAACAAACCGCCCGACGGCTTCGTACACGCGTCGCATTCGGCAATCCGATCTTTCCCCGGGCATCGAAAGTCTCGAAAACGATGTTGCAGAACCGCGGCGTGCTATTGGAGACCGTGCGCCAGACTGCATCTGTCCGGCAGAACGTATTTGGTTGTCAAAGAGAGGGGAAGGCACTTGCCACTGGGCACTAGGCACTAGGAAGAAACTCACGCGGCTTTTTGGAGCTTTTCCAGTTCCTTTTTGAGTTCCACGACGTGGAGCGGACACTCCTTCCAGTTGTGGTGCCAGCAGACGATGACATCGCAGCCGGAAACATCGTGCTTGTGCAGTTCGAAGTTGCGGCTCTCGAATTCGAACTCGATGCGGACGCGCCTCAGGCGGCCGTCTTTGCCTTCCCGCTTGGCTTCGCAGTCGGGGAACCCGGTCTGGATCGCCTCGACTGAATAGCCGAGCTTTGTCGCGAGGCAACCGAAGAGGTAGACCACACCGGCTTCGTTGACGGGCGCGTTGCGCAGAAAATCAAAGTTGATGGGCTTGCCGTATGTCGCTGTCGTGGGCGGAGCAAAGTTCGTGGCGGCATCGATGTCGGAAAGAACAAGAGGTTGTCCGCCCCGTCGCACCTTACTCGATTCGATGATCTTGATGACGTCGTGCCACTTGCGGTCTTCGCCGGAGCGGGCGTTGAAGGCCCTTGCCACGCCGGCCCAGGAGTCGAACACGCGCCTGTACGCGTTCACGCTGTACTTTCCCCGCGATCTGTACTCGGCAAGACGTGGGATGTGTCCGAGCTGGCGCGCGAGGTTGCCCCAGTCATCGAGCAGCCGATTCGCGTCCCCGCACTTCAAGATGTTCGGAGGAAGCTTTGCCGCAGCCAGCGCGTCGTTGTATGTCTCGAAGTGCGCCTCAAAGTGACGTTGATGCATGCCCAGCTTCGCGAACAGTTCGATCTTGGTCGGCGTGCGCCCGAGCTCGGCGCCCAGTGAAACCAGAGCTTCGACAATCTGAGTTCCGGTGAAGTTGCGGGTTGGACGTGCCATAGGTAGAGCCTTTCAATGAAGGAAGAAGAGGAAGAAGTGGCCGCGCGCGTTACGTGAACGCGTGCGCGGCAACAAACGCGTCATGTGAGCGTGATGTGTGAGAGAGCCCGCGTGGGGTTGGGGTGGAGCGGGCTATGAGCGGGGCGATCGAGCCTGTGGCTAGGTGGTTGAAGTCGGTGAAAGTCGGACGGTGTAGATATGCAGGCGATCGGGCTGGGTGCGCGTGGGCGCAGAGGTAATGTATCAGATTCGGATTGTGTTTGGATTAAACTTGGACAATTTTCGCGAGAATGTCAAGAATTTCCGATCGAAAGCTCGGTAAAAATACCTATCTTGGCTAAGCGGTCTCGAGAATCTGCGGCGGAATCAAGGGCCACGCACACCCGCACTCCGAACACCTTGGCGGCCCGATCGCGACACCCATCCCCGGCAGGACCGTCACCACTTCGCCCGCCACGATCGGATGTCCGCAGTCCGGACACGCCTCGCCGCGCAGCGAATCGGACAGCATGCGCTTGATGCGTTTCCACGTCCACATTCCCGTCGCCAGCATCAACACAAGCATCACGCCATACAAAATCGTCAGCGCGTTTTCCACGCTCCGACCAAACGCCGACAAATTCGCGTGGGCCCGCCACATTTGGAGAATGCCAGACGACACAAAGAAGACCACGATGGAAGCGCGAAACGCGATCGATCGCAGCGTTAGCATCGCTTTCAAACTATGCCATTCTTTCATCCAGGTTTCCCAGCGCCGGCGCCGGCGGGTGATTTCCGATGCGACCGCCCGCCGATCGGGATTTTCTGCGAGACGTTTGCGCTCATGAGCCGAAACGACGCACCGAACATCCTCTCCCGCGCCCATCAGACTCAATACCCCGGCAAGACACGCGAGGTAGCCGATCACCCCGATGATGTCCGCCGCCCCGAGAGGTTCCGGAGGCATTGTTCTGCGCAGCGAAATCAGCGAGCCCGCGGCAATCCAAATCACGATGAGCACGGTCACCGGCACAAAGCGAGAGCCGCGAAACAGCCGTTCCCACAATGGGCGCTTGCGCCCCAGCCGCCCCGCAAACCGGACGCGCTGCCTTCGCTCCATCGTGCTGTCGAGCATCCACACGAGATCCCACCGGGAATAGACCTTTCGGGAAGGCACGAGGCGATACTACCAGCCGGCGGCCAAATGGCGGGCTGATTCATCCCAATCACACCTTCGCCCCGCACTCCGGGCACGGAACTCCCGCAGCGGTAGCCGAAAGGTTGTAGCCGCATTTTGCGCAGAATCCAATGTGGGCGCGACGGGTAGCGAGTGTGTCCGATCGCCACGCGAGGGCGGTGGGAACAAGCGTTGCAGCAACGAAGGCCCACAGCGGCAGATAGAAATAGGCGAACTCCGGAACTTCCGAATATCCAAACGTCCAGCGGAACGGTTCAGAGTTGTTGAACCATTTCCACTTGAGCGGCACGCTCCGAGCTTGGTGCCCGTTGCGGCTTAAACAGACTGTCAATTGTCCTTGAGAAATCCAACAAGCCCATGTTCGGTGTTGCGTGAGGATCAAGGACCGACTGCTGAGAGCCCAAAGAGCGATGAATAGCATGAGTAGTGTCGTACTGAACCACTTCCCTGTTTTTCTGATCCTTGGATTCGGCTTCACGGTGCGAGTTTATCCGGAGCGTGCATGTATCTCACCCGCACCCGATCCGCAACGAAAACGCGGTCGGCGGTCGGACCTCCCTCGAACATGTTTAGAGCCGCCTAACCCTTCCCTCGTTTGCCAATGTTCTCGGAAAGCGCAGAACACCTTGACAGCTTGAATACCATCATTGCTTGCCTTCCTCCGTGCCCGAAAGGAACATCTCGATGCGTGCGTTCATTCTCTCGTCGTTTGCAGTTGCCGCGGGCCTTGCCATTTCTTCCGCCTCGGGGCAGACGGTGGTTCTGTCGACTGGCTTCAACGGAATTCTGCTGGCGCCCATAGATCCCGGCGTTGCAACGCTGACAGGCGTTCAGTTTTACGCGGGTGTCGGACCCAGCGGCAATCAGTTCGGCGGCAACTTTCTTCGAAGCCCCACCGGCAATCTCGTCACCATCACGCTGACGGGTCTGCCGGCGCACTCGGCGATCAGCATCGACTTTCTCTTTGCCGCGATCGATTCGCTTGATGGAACGGGCTCGTACCCCGAGGGCGATTTCCTTCGCGTGAACGTGGACGGGAACACGATCTTCCGCGAATCGTTCGCCAACGCCACAGCCGAGCAGGATCAGTCGTATGTCGCACCGCCCGGCGTGCTCTTGGTGCGTCGGCAGGATCTGGGTTTCTCCGGGCCGGGAAGTTACTACACCGACAGCGCGTACAACATGTATCTTGAGCCCCGGTTTCACAATCTCGCGCACACTGCTTCGAGCGCGGTGATCACGTTCATCATCGAAGGCCCGGGCATTCAGCCCCTGGACGATGAATCGTGGGCGATGGACAACCTGCGCATTTCCGTGAGCGACACCATTCCCTGTCCGGCGGATTTCAATCACGACGGCCTGGTTGAAGACGCTGACTTCTCTTTCTTCGTCGCGGCGTACAACATCCTCGACTGCGCCGACCCCTCGATGACGGCCGGTTGCCCGGCCGACCTGAACGGGGATGGATTCGTGGACGATGCGGACTTCACGCTGTTTGTCGCGGCGTACAACGAATTGATTTGCCCTTGACACGCATAGTGACGCCTATCGCTGGTTCGAGCGCGTTCCGCTTCGGAGGTCTGTGATGAGGCGCTTCGGTGCTGTATTCGCCCATGCGGCGTTCACGACGGAGCGCAGAACTTTGGCGGGGACGGCACGGAGCAAAGCCCGCGTGTAGCCGCGCTCCCCCCAGCCCCCGGGAACGGGTTCAAAGCACTTTGGCCATGCCTGGATGAACTCGTCCTGTTGATCGAGCGTGAGTTTGAGTACGGCGACGCCGCCGGGAACATTACCCTTGGCGTCTTCATCGCCCTCAAACGGGAGCGTCGCGAAGATCTTGCCCTTGACGCGGAAGTCCGTATGGCCCATGTGTGAGGATTCTGTTGTTTCCGGAAGGCTGAGGGCGAGTTTGCGAAATGCGGCTTCGGGCATCGAGACAGAATATCGGCAGGGCAATAGAGCAGCCGGGATTCGACGCGAGCCCGCGTTCCCCTCGTCTGCGGCTCTAGCTTTCCTGATCTTCCCTGAATGACTCCGCCTCTTTGTGCGTGCCGTTCGCCGGCTTTACCTCTTCTGCGTGCTCAAAGGGTCCGGGTGCCCGCGTGAGGAGCGTCACACCATCGGGCAGATTGTCGGCCACCCGGGCCACGACGTCGCCGACCACCGCTCGACTGAATGGCGTCCGCTGGCTTTTACCCATGATGAGAGTGTCGCAACCGAAAGTCACGGTGTAGTCGAGAATCTCGCTCACCACATCGGTACTCGTGACGTAGATCGGCACAAAGGGCAGGCCCGCCTCTCGAGCGAGGATCGCAGCGGTTCCCAGCGCCGCCTGTGCCGCGTCGTCGTCCTCGATCTTCGGAACCTGTCCGGGCACCGCGTCCATGAGGCGGAGCGTGCGCACGAAGATGACAAAGAGCGTCGCCTTTCGTCGTTTGGCCATGTCGACGGCGAACGCGGCCTGATCGCGACCTCTTGCCGCGAGCATGATGCGAGGGCCCGGCCCGGGCACAACCGGCTGATCGCGGATCTGCGCGATCCAGCCGAGCGAGGGTTCGGGGAGCGGGCTCGCGGCAATCCGCCGAGCGCGGACGCGGACCACGAACCGAGTGATGAGAACCGCCGTCACGATGACGCCGGCAAAGATCGTTGCGTTGGGCTTCGCGACGACGATCGTCAGGAAGATGATCGCCATGAGTGCCGCGAGGCTCCAGAGGCCGGCGCGCTCGTATCGCCCGATCGTGAGCTTCTTATTGGCGGCGCACGAGAAGAGATTGATGGTGATTGCGCCCACAACGCCGATCGCGTACAACTCGCCCAGCGCCTTCACGTCTGCTTCGACCATGAGCAGAATCGCCGGCGCGGCGCAGGCAATGACAAGTGGAACCCAGGGAACGCCGGAGTAGTTGAGCTTCGTCGCCAATCGCGGTAATTCGCCGTCCTGCGCAAGCGAGTACTGCACCGAGACCATCGCCATGACGGCCGTGTTGACCGCGGAGAGCAGCAACAAACTGAAGATGATGCCGGTGATGATGCCAAAGACCTGCCCGGTACGCTCGCCGAACTGGCGAGACGCGGTCTCGGTCGCCACAAGCTTCATGGCTGTGTCGCGATACTCCTTCACCGGGGCGGGGACGTTCTCCGGCGCGAGGTGCTCGATCCGTTCGTACTGCACATAGTCGGGCACGGTCCGATCGCGAATCGCGGGCATGGCGCTGAGGGCGATCCCGAAGATCAGGTTCAGCAGCACGACCTCGCAGAGCACCGGCCAGATCGTCCGCTTGGCCGTCTTGGCTACCGGCTGCTTCATGAGCCCCGTCATGTTCGCGACGGCCTCCAGGCCGGAAAGAGCGAGCACGATTCGCACGAGCGATTCCCACATCTGCCAGGGCGAACTCTGGCCCCCGTCGTGCAGGCTGACGCGCTTGATGCCTTCACCAAGCCACGGGAGGCACAGGATGGCGATGGTCGCCGAGAGGGCGATCGAGAGCACCGCAATTACCAGCGCCAGCCGCCCGGCGCTGCGGGCACCCAGCCAGTTCACCACGCCGATGATCCCGATCGCGGCCACCGAGATGATGACCACCTTGGCCGAGTCGACACCGAGGTAGTGGAATGCCTCGATGCCCGAAAGGGCGGCTGTCACGATGTAGTCGCAAAGGAGCAGCGTTGCGCCAAGGACGGCGAGAGTCGGGCTCAGCCGTCTCGCGGCAGAATAGACCCCGCCGCCATCCGGAAAGCAGCGACAGACCACCGTGTACGCCCAGGCGACGGCTGCCATGATCAGCGACATGGCGCCCAGGTACAGCACCGACGCGTGCGCCGTGTAGTAGAAAGCCAAGCCCAGAACGTACAGGCGGCTGGTGCCCCAATCGCCGAAGAGCAACGGCCCGGCGTGGTACCACTTCAGATTGCGTGGGGGTCGATTTTCAGAAACGAGCATTCGGAAGACTCGGAAACCGCCTTCGGGTTGGTCGAGAGGATAGCGGAGAACGGGAACCGGCGAATGATGGTAAAAAAGCGGCAGTGCCGCGACTCGGCGGGAGCCTCTCCATGAATGTCGAAACACTGTCCCGCATCCAGTTCGCAATGACGATCATGTTTCACTATCTGTTCCCGCCCCTTTCCATCGGTCTGGGCGTGCTGATGGTGTTCATGGAGGGAACGTACCTCCGTACCGGTGATCGGCAATATCACGCCATGACGAAGTTCTGGAGCCGCATTTTCGCGGCCAATTTCGCCATGGGCGTTGCGACCGGCATCGTGATGGAATTCCAGTTCGGGACGAATTGGGCGAACTATGCGCGATATGTGGGCGACGTTTTCGGGAGCGCGCTGGCGGCGGAGGGCATCTTCGCGTTTTTCCTCGAATCGGGATTTCTTGCGGTCCTGGTCTTCGGCTGGGATCGCGTTTCTCCCAAGATGCACTTTTTCGCGACGTGCATGGTGTCGCTCGGCTCGATCTTCTCGGCGATCTGGATCATCGTCGCCAACTCGTGGATGCAGACGCCGGCGGGTCACATGATCGACCCGGTGCAGAACCGTGCGGTCATCACCGATTTCTGGGCCTTGGTGTTCAATCCCTCGAGCATGATCCGCCTGTTCCACACCCTGATGGCGGCGTTCATTCTCGGCTCGTTCTTTGTGATGAGCATCACGGCGTTCTATGTGCTGCGGAACCGACACCTGGACTTTGCAAAGAAGAGTTTCACGATCGCGCTCGTCTTCGGCACGATCTGCAGTCTCGTCATGATGTTCTCCGGCGATTTGCAGGCCCGCGAAGTCGGATTCCATCAACCCGTAAAACTCGCTGCATTCGAGGGAGTCTTCAAGACAGAGCCAGGGCCGACGGGCATGTATCTCTTCGGCTGGCCCAACACCACGAACGAAACCGTCGCGGGCCTCAAGGTGCCCTATCTGCTGACGTTCCTGATGTACCGCGATTTCAAGACGCCGATCAGCGGTCTTGACCGATTCCAGCCGGAAGACAGGCCTCCCGTCAAGATCCCGTTCCTGACGTACCACCTCATGATCGGCCTGGGTGGCTTCTTTGTCGCGGTAACACTGCTCGCGTCGTTCCTGCTCTGGCGCGGCACACTATTTCAGACACGCTGGCTGATGTGGGTGTTTGTTTTCGCGGTGCTCGGCGCGTATGCAGCGAATCAGGCGGGCTGGGTATCGGCGGAAGTCGGCAGGCAGCCGTTCGTCGTCTACCCCAAGGTCGTTCAGCGCGCTGACGGCAATTTCGACATGATCGGCGGGATGCGCACTGTGGATGGACTGTCCAACCGCAAAGTGGTAGTCGCCGATCAGGTTCTCGCATCGATTGTGCTCTTCACGCTGGTCTATGTCCTTCTCTTCGCGGTGTTTGTTTTCGTTCTCAACACCAAGATTCAGCACGGCCCCGACGAGCCAAAGCAACCCGCACCGGAGGGGGGAACGGGTAGGGGCGGTGGAACCGGTTTCCTGGACGCCGCGGCGACGCTGGTTGACCGGCAGGGCCAAACGCTCGCATCCAATGAAAACGAGAATCGAACGGAAGGGAGCCACTAATGGAAATCACCGCTCTCCAACTGTTCTGGTATGTCCTGCTTGGCGTGCTGCTGGCGGGTTACGCGATCCTTGACGGGTTTGACTTGGGCGTCGGCATTCTGCATCCGTTGGCACGCGACGATCGCGAGCGCCGCGTCATGATGAACTCGATCGGGCCGCTCTGGGACGGTAACGAGGTGTGGCTCGTGGTTTTCGGGGGCGCGCTCTTCGCGGCATTCCCGAAGGCGTACGCCGCATCTTTCTCGGGGCTCTATCTGGCCTTCATGCTGCTGCTGTTCTGCCTGATCTTCCGGGGAGTTTCGATGGAATTTCGGAGCAAGCGGCCCGAGAAACTCTGGCGCCGGCTCTGGGATGCGGCCTTCTTTGTTTCGAGCACGCTCGCGACATTTTTGTTTGGTGTGGCGGTCGGCAACTCCATGCACGGGTTGCCTCTTGCCGCAGACGGCGACTTCGCCGATTCGGTCCGCCTTGTTCAGATGCTGCACCCGTTCCCGGTTTGTGTCGGACTCTTCGCGGTGACAGCCTTCGCGATGCACGGCGCGATCTACCTCAACCTGAAGACCGAGGGTGAATTGCACCGGCGCGTCCGACGCTGGATGTGGGCAAGTTTCTTCTGCTTCCTTGCGATGTACATGGTGGTGACGGCGTACGCCGTATTCACCATCCCTCGCGCCACGGCGAGCTTCCGGCACTACCCGTGGGCGTGGGTGATCGTCGCGCTCAACATTCTGGCGATCGCGAACATTCCCCGCTCGCTCTATCTGGGGCGGCCGCTGCGGGCATTCCTTACGTCCGCGTGCGTGATTGCGGCGTTTACTTTCCTGTTTGGCCTCGCGCTGTTCCCGAATCTCATCGTCTCGTCGATCTCGCCGGACCACGATCTCTCGATCCCGAAGGCGGCATCAACGGAAAAGACGCTGGGCATCATGGCGATCATCGCGGCAATGGGAATTCCGTTTGTGCTCGCGTACACGGCGGTGATCTACTGGGTATTCCGGGGGAAAGTCGTGCTGCACGAGGACTCGTACTAAGAGTTCACGCCTTGGGCGAGATGCCTTCTGCATCGTGATCCCCGGGCCCCGCAGGCGGATATGAATTTCCGCTTGCCCTGCGCATGTCCGCTCGCGTCTGGAGACGCAGTGCATTGACTTCCCGGGCGATGCGATCGAGCGCACCCTGCGCGCCGTCTTTCTCCAGTTCGTCGTAGGGGATCGGCTTGCCGTAGGTCACAGCGACGCGATGGCCGAGCAGCCTCGGAAACTTCACGCCGGGCCCCCACGCATCGAAGCAACCCTCCACTGCCGCCGGGACGACCGGGCACTTGGCCCGCTTCATCAAGAGTGCCACACCACGCTTGAATGCCTTCTGGCCGCCGTCGTGCGTCCGCGAGCCCTCGGGAAAGATCAGCACGGCATGGCCAGCCGCGAGCCGCTTAAGAATCTCTTTGATAGCGCCCGCATCGCCCGCTGTGTCGTTGATCGGCACCGAATTGAGCGCACTGATGAACCAAGCGAAGGGTCCAAACGTGAAAAGTCCTATCTTGGCGACAAAGCTCAGGTGCCGGTTGCGAACGAAGCAGCCAACCAACGGGGGATCGAGAAAGCTCTGGTGATTGGCCGCGATGAGTAGAGGGCCCTTCGCCGGGATGTTGGACGCGCCGCGGACCCGAACCCGATAGATCAGCACGAAAAGCATGGCGCAGAGCGCGCCGACAAATTCGTACAGCAGCATCTTGCCCAGCGTGCCCCCGGGACGTCGTGATTCGAGTGAAGACTTCAAACCCATCGGGAGCGAGGATAGCGGGATCGCCCCGCCGGCAACCGACCGACGGCGACGAGTCGGAGCCTATCGACCCACTACCGCGAGCACATGCCGGTGCAGCGTCTTGACCACCTGATCGAAGGCCAGGTCCGACGTGTCCACGCAGATCGCGTCCTTCGGGCAGATCAAAGGACCATCGGCCCGCGACGAATCTCGCTTGTCGCGATCAAGGATTTCCGAAGTGATCGCACCCAGATCGGCGCAATGCCCGGACGCCATCAGTTGCTCGGCACGCCGACGGGCACGCACGTCGGGCGAGGCATCCAAGTAAAACTTCACGGCGGCATCCGGAAACACGATCGAACCCTGATCGCGCCCTTCGGTCACGAGCCGGGGGTGCTGCTGCGCGATGATCCGTTGCTTGCGAACCATGTGCTCACGGAGCGACTTGATCGTTGCGATCGGCGAGACGATTTCCGCGACGTCCGCGGCACGAATGCGGTGGTCGATGGGCTTGCCGAACGCCAGAATCGTGGGCGGGTCTTTGGTCCAGTCAAAGTGCAGATCCGCGGCGGTTGTTTCGCGGACCACGCCTTCAGCATCCGTTGAGGCGACACCGTGATCGATGGCGAGAGCCGCCGCTGCACGGTACATGGCACCCGTATCGAGAAAATCCAGACCGAGCGCTTTCGCCAGGGATCGCGCAACAGAAGACTTGCCCGTGCCGGCGGGCCCGTCGATCGTGATGACGATCCGTTGATCTCGCGGAAGAGTTGGCATGGGGCCGTCGTCGGTCGGTACGCGGTCAAGAATAGCGACCGCTCCGTCGCGATCGCACACCACGCGCTCCATGTCACAGACGACCTCGATCTCCGAGCGCGAGATCTCGATCACTTCCATGAGTTCAAATGGGCGATCGGACGTATCGCTCAGCGAAATCGAACCCGAGTTTGAGCTTTGATCTGGAGCGGGGGGCATGGCGGTCCTCCTTGCGCTTCGTCTTGCGCTGACCAACCGTCCGCCCCCGACTCGCGTCGGGACTCACGCGGACATCGCCGCGTGATCCAGTGCGGCACGGAGCACCCTCTGACTCTTCCGAATGCCCAGTGTAACGTCTCCGCCCCCCCTGTAGTCAACCGCGATTGTCGAATCGAATCCGACCGAGGCGACAGCCTGCACCATCTTGAAGAGGTCGTAGGCCTTGTGGACCGGCAGAGGCTCCTGCGGGGGTGGAGGCTCCTCCCCCTCGCCTTTAAAAATGTCCGCTATCAAATCTTCGAGCGAGGCGTCGTCCAGTTCCTCGATTTCCTCATCATCCTCCGCCGCGATGGCCGGGGCATCCGTTTTCGCTGCCTTGCCCTCGGTCTTGGATTTACCTGACTTGGCGGGCTTGACGGGCTCCGCGGGCTTTGTGGCCTCCTTGGCCTTTTTCTTGCCCTTTGCCGGTGGCTCGGGCTCGTCCACGGGCTCCGGAGAGCGGGCGGCCTTCTTGACGGCCGCTTCGGCTTCCTCGTCATCGTCACCCGTCGGCCGAGCACGCTTGGCGGGAGGCTTGGGGGGGGCGGCCCCGGGTGCCGGATCGGCAAAATCTGCGGTCGAGGCAATTACCACGCTCGCGTAGGGCGTGATCCGACGCAGGAACGTCACGGCCCCGTCCATCGATCCGCTTGATTCAAATGCGAATTGGAAGTCGGGGAGCGTCCCGATCCGGAACCCCCCGACCTTTTTGATCATGTCGGTTACGCGATCGGCACGTGCCGTGAGACCCTTCATGGGGCTCACGAGCAGGTTCAATTCCAGCCGCTCCGCACGGTCCACGATCTTTCGGAGTCGCGGCCAAACTGTCTGGAGCGCAGCGTCGGAATCATCTGCGCTGATGCGCATCGCGGCGGCGGTGCAGGACAGAATCTGCGCTGCTTCGATGACTCGGAGCATTCTGGCGATTGCGGCTTCGGCGATCTGAGGATCGGTAGAACCCAGTTTTTGTGGTTCGGATTCCACCAAAAGCAAGCAGGGACAGCCCGCCCGGTCCGCTCGCTCGCGAAGTTGCTCAAGCCGGCGTCGATCTGCTCCCACCAGCAAATCGGTCGAGATGTTCAGCCCCCCCAGCCCGAGCACCTCGCGGGTGTATTGGGGCAAATCCGACAGTTGAAGCGACGGAGCGCTCCCTGCTGAGGGGACTAGTTGCGAGCGGAGGCACGATGCGTTCAGAGTGAGGAGCATGCGTTGTCGGAGGCGACTGTAGCGGGATCGCCTGCGGCGACAAAACGGGGCGCTGCGAGCGGCTCCCGACCTGGCTGACCCCACCTTTCCCGTGAAAGACGGTCGACACCGCTAAGCGACGACCGTCCGGAGGGGAAAAAGGTAACGCCCCTAAACTACCTCCCAAGATGAATTTCGTCAAATGAACCTGTCATCGCGTCCTTGTACTGGGACGCTTTGGGGCAGGCACGGATGGCGTGAGCCAAGGGCGGCTAGCATCCAGAACCCCGTAATTTGCCGAAGTAATCGGCGAGTTTCCGGGGTCGGAAGCCCCGGTTCTTATGGGACGTCCGGACTCTAGCTGAATTCCAACCACGAGGTATTTCGATGGCATCTCCGGCCGACCGCAAGTATTCCGAATCGCACGAATGGCACAAAGTCGAGGGAGACACGCTCACCCTCGGGATCAGCCGGTTTGCGGTCGATGCCCTGACGGACATCACCTACGTGCAAATGAAAAAAGTCGGCACAAAGTTCAAAGCCGGCGATGTCGTCGGTGAAGTCGAGAGCGTGAAGACGACCAGCGACATCTACTCCTTCGTTGCTGGCGAAGTGACGGAAGTGAACGCGGCGCTTGGCGACAACCCCGGCCTGATCAACGAAGACCCGTATGGCAAGGGTTGGCTGCTGAAAGCCAAGATCACCGATCCGGCGGGACTTGCAAAGTTGATGGATGGCGCGGCGTACGACAAGACGCATCCGGCCGGATAAACGCAAACAATGAACAGCGAGACGCGACAATCAGAATGAGCGGCGAGGTGCGAGCCTGCTCGCGGTTTGCTGATTGGCGCTCGCTGTGAACCCCTCCCATGCTCTCCTGCACCAACGTCTTCAAGTCGTACAAGATCGGGGACAGGCGGGTGGAAGCGCTTCGCGGCGTCGACATGAAGATCGACGAGCCGGGGTTTTACGCCATTATGGGGCGATCGGGCAGCGGAAAGTCCACCTTGTTACACCTGCTCGCGGCGCTCGACAAGCCGGATTCGGGGGAGATCACGATCGGCGGCGAAAGAACGGACTCATTTTCTGAGAAGGAAGCGACCGAGTTTCGGCGCACCAAGATCGGCATCGTCTTTCAGCAGTTCAATCTCATCCCCACGATGAGCGCGATCGAAAACGCGGAATTGCCAGCGATTCTTTCGGGAGCGACCTCCAATACTGCACGCGAACGCGCCAAAGAGTTGCTTTCAAGACTTGGGCTCTCGGACCGCCTCGACCACCGACCCGACGCGTTGTCCGGGGGTGAGCAGCAGCGTGTGGCGATCGCGCGAGCCCTGCATTTCTCCCCCGGCTTGCTTCTCGCGGACGAGCCCACCGGCAACCTGGACTCGGCGAGCAGCCAGGGCTTGTGGAACCTGCTGTCGGAGATCGCCCGTGAGCGACAAATCAGCATCGTCATGGTGACGCACGAACCCGCGGCAGCGGCGCACTGCCGAGAAGTCTTTGTAGTGGCAGACGGCAGAGTCACGGGTCGCATCGCAACGGAGGGACTGGATGAGAGCGCCGTGGCGGCTCGCTATCAGCAGTCTGTGGCAACGGCGTAGCCGCAGCATTCTGCTGCTTTTCGTCGTCGCCCTCTCCGCGGCGCTGGTGTGCGCCGTTGCGACCGCCATGGCCAGCGTGACCGGTTCACTCCGCTCACGGATGCTCAGCGCCGTTGGCGCTGCGGATCTTCAACTTATCAGCCCGGGCAGCGCCAAGCGCATCGATGCGACACTCCTCGAAACAATCGCCTTGTGGCCGGAGACCGAGAGTGTGAGCGGGCGTCTGCGTGCTGCGGCCGCATTGCGAGTCGTTCGGCCCGCCTGGAAACTGGCGGAGGTGGACGGAACACAGACCTGGCCGCGATCTATCCGCTCGTCGGCGGTCAACACCTACATCGAGAGTTTTCGCCCAGGATTTGACGAGAGGTACCGACCGGTTGAGCTTTCAGATGGACGCATGCCCCGGAGCGCGGAGGAGATCGCGATCGATCACACGGTGCTCGACCGACTCCGCGGCATCGAGCCCCGCACCGATCGCCGGAGCGGCACGCTTTCGGCGCTGATTTCTGGTACGCCTGCGCAGGTGCCGCAGGGAACGGAGGCCGAGGGTCAGGAACTCGGGCCGGTTTCGGCGTCGAACAGCGCAGAGGCCGCGCGCCTGACATCGGAATATCAGGTCAAACTCGGCGACACAATCGATCTCGTGCGCGCAGGAAAGCCGGACCTGAAGCTCCGCATCGTCGGCGTTGCCCCGCATGGCATGCTGGGCGGCCGTCCCCGAGCCTGGATGACTCCGGAAGCGATCGCCGATGCAACCGATCAGCGTGGAGTTTTCAGCGAGGTCGAGATCGCGCTCATACCGGGCATTGACCCGCAGTCGGTCGCAGCGACACGAAGCGGGCAAATGCCGCCCGATGTGATCCTGCAACCAACCGCCAAAGTCACCACAAATCTCGAACGGAACCTGCGCGCGAACAACGTGGGGCTGGTGATCGCATCGACGCTGGCCTTTCTCTCTGCGGCGTTCATCATCTTGACCGGCATGACAACGGGCGTCGTTGAGCGTCAGCGTGAACTGGCCATACTGCGTTGCATCGGCGCGTCGCGCGGACAGATCGCCGGGAGCCAGATCATCGCGGGTCTAATTCTGGGAACGTTGGGGTCGATCCTGGGTGTACCGATCGGAGTAGGCCTTGCCAGCGCCGTCATCTGGTGGTTCCAGCAAGACCTCAAAATTGAATTGGCGTTCCCGGCGCTTGGTATCGGCGTGGGGGTACTGGGGTCGATCACGGCTGGTTTGCTGGGGGCCGCATTCCCGGCGTGGCGTGCGGCGCGAATGGAGCCTCTAAAAGCGCTGAGCGCGCGGGCGGATGTGCCGCGGGCGTCTTCGATTGGATGGACTCTGGCAGTGGGACTGTTGCTGATCTCGATCCACCTTGCGGTGGTCTCGACGGTTCGTGACGCGGAGACTCTGTTCTTTTCGTACGTGTTGCTCGCCCTTCCCTGCATGTTCGTGGGTTTCTTTTTGCTCGGAGTACCCGCGGTTTCGCTGGTGGTGCGAGTGTTCGGCGCGCCGATAGCGGCGGTGCTCCGGGTGCCGCGCACGCTGCTGGAACGAAGCATTCGCCGGACCCCATATCGGCACGGGCTAACGGCCGGCGCGCTGATGTCGGGTTTGGCGATGATGGTGGCGCTCTGGACGCAGGGGAACGCGTTTGCACGCGACTGGCTCGGTCGGATCCAGTTTCCGGATGCCTTCGTGACGGGGATCGCCCTTTCGGATGCCAGCGTTGCAAAGTTGCGCGAGTTGCCGGAAGTGACGGGCGCAAGCCCTCTTTCGCTTGTTCGCGCCAATATTTCCGCGGAAGGGATGACCGGCCTGGGCATCGGCTCGCTCCAGCAGCTCAAGACCGCGTTCATCGGGTTCGATGCCGACTCGTTTTTCCGGCTGATGAGTGTTACCTGGGTGCAGGGCGACCGCGACACCGCGATCCGGCGGCTGAACGAAGGCGGATCGATCATCGTCGCCCGGGAGTTTCTCACCTCGAAGGGGCTTGGTGTCGGCAAGCGTGTGAAAATCTCGTATCAGAACCACTCGCACGAATTCGAAATCGTCGGCGTGGTCACCAGCCCCGGGCTCGACATCGTCAGCAACTTCTTTGATCTTGGCGACATGTATGTGGATCAGGCGGTGAGCGCGGTTTTCGGCTCCCGCGCCGATCTTCGCGACAAACTGCTCGGCGGCAACGAGCCACCTACCCAGATCATCTCACTCTCGCTCGCGAAGGACACAGACGATGCCGAAGTGACCGCCAAGATCCGGCGCGAGCTGTACGACTACGGCGTGCTGGATGTTGGAACCGGGCGTTTCTTCAAACAGTTGATCGAGGGCGCGATCGGACGCAGCCTCTACATCGTTTCCGCGATCGCGGTCATGTCGATGCTGGTCGCCTCGCTCGGGGTCGCCAATCTCATCGTCGCGGCGATCGAGAGTCGGCGGTTCGAGTTCGGGGTGCTGCGGGCCGTGGGCGCTTCGCGCGGCATGGTCTGCCGCCTTGTGCTTGCGGAAGCGGTGATCGTGGCTATTGCGGCTTGCATCGTCGGCGTGGCGATGGGAATCCAGGGCTCGTACGGGGGCGTGCGACTGAACGCCGCGATCATGGGGATCGAGTTGTCTTTGCGTCCGCAGTTCGCACCGATTCTCATCGGCTGCGCGATCCTGATCGCGCTCACGCTTCTTGCGGCTACGCCCGCCGTTCTCGCGCTTTCGCGCCAGCAGCCCCGCGAACTGCTCGCCTCGATGAAGGGTTGATTCAGGCCGCCTTCAGCAACTGGTCGTACCGCCGGCGGAGGCTTTCATCCCGCAGCACCATGTAGCTCTTGCTGATCCGCGCAAATCGGCGCGACGATTCTTCGTCCGGCGCGTGGTCGGGGTGGAATTGGCGTGCCAGCCGGCGATAGGCGGAACGGATCTCTTCAAGGGATGACTCGCGCGAGACCCCGAGCACCGCGTACAGATCTTCCACTTCCACGCTGGTCGGAAGCAATTCACGCCCGCTGGCGCAGCGGTCGAGCAGCCGTTCGAGATCCGCGCGGGAACGGGAATCCGCGTCAAAGAAGTGCAGACCGATGTTCCATAGTTCCTTATCAATCTTCCGGGTCCACGCCACGCGCGCCAGCACGAATACACGCTCGCCGTCGCACGCGATCGCGATCTCGAAGACATGCCCGGCGCGGACGTTCGGCTCCGAGCGTGTCACGACGCGAGCGCCGTCGGTCGAGAGATCAACCACGCTGCCAAGGACCGAATCGGTCAGACGCGTGTCGTAGCGCTTGTTGCCGCGAGAAATCTTCGGGCGGTCGGCGGGGGGCGCAGCCGGCTTTTCGGCCTTCAGTTTTTTCTTGATCCACTTCATGCGTCCAACATCGTCGTTCTGCTTTGGACCGCCAAGTCGCGTGCCGAAAGGACTGTGCCGCCCGCGACTTGTGACGGGATCGTGCCGGGCTTGCCGCGGAGTTCTCGGTCCATGGCACGCATCGCTTTCACGGGGATACGCTGGGCCGTGCCGTCCAAGCCCTTCCAGGTCGTAGCGCCCTTCAAGCCTACCGGCGATCAGCCGACGGCGATCCGCCAGCTCACCGAGGGTCTCGAGGCCGGCAAGCCCGCCGTCTGCCTGCTCGGCGCAACGGGCACGGGCAAGACGTTCACGATGGCGAACGTCATCGCCAATCTCGGCAAGCCCACGCTCATCATCAGCCATAACAAAACGCTCGCGGCGCAGCTCTACGAAGAGCTCCGCGGCTTCTTTCCGCACAACAGCGTCAACTACTTCGTCAGTTACTACGACTACTACCAGCCCGAGGCGTACATCCCGCAGCGGGATATCTACATCGAAAAGGACTCGTCGCGAAACGATGACCTCGATCAACTGCGGCTCGCGGCCACCAGCAACATCCTGAGCCGGCGCGACACCGTGGTGGTCGCGTCGGTCTCGTGCATTTTCGGCCTGGGCAGCCCGGAGGCGTACGGCGAGAAGGTGCTGACCATCACCAAGGGCTCGCGTGTGGACCGACGCGAATTCCTGCTCGGCCTGACGGCGATGCAGTACAACCGGAGCGAGATCGAGTTCAAGCGTGCCCAGTTCCGCGTACGGGGCGACGCCATCGAGATCTGGCCGGCGTATGAGAAGTACGCGGTCCGCGTCGAGCTATTCGGTGATGAAATCGATCGCATTGACCTGGTGAACCCAACTTCCGGCGAGGTGCTCGCAGAAGAGCGTCAGTTTTTTCTGTTTCCTGCCGTGCATTATGTCATGCCCGAAGAGCAGATGCAGGGAGTTCTCGTCGCGATCCGGGCCGAGCTCGACGCTCGGGTAGTCGAACTTCGCTCACAGGGAAAACTGCTCGAAGCGCAGCGGCTGATCAGCCGCACCAAGTACGACCTGGAAATGCTCGAGGAAACCGGCATCTGCCAGGGGATCGAAAACTACTCACGATTCATGGACGGCCGCCAGCGGGGCGAACGCCCGTACACATTGATGGACTACTTCGATTTCGCGCCGTCCGCCGGAAAGGAAAGCTACTTCAGAGGTCCGCGCGGCATCCGCGAAGCGCACGAAGGAACTCCGGAGCGTCTTGCGGCATCACGCCGTCCAAATTACCGCGATTGGTTGCTCCTGATCGACGAATCGCACGTGACCTTGCCGCAGATCCGCGCCATGTACAACGGCGATCAAGCGCGGAAAACAGTGCTGGTGGATCATGGTTTTCGTCTGCCGAGCGCCCTCGACAACCGGCCGCTGCGCTTCGAAGAGTTCGAGTCGATTGTGCCGCAGATCGCGTTTGTGAGCGCGACGCCGGGGCCCTACGAACTCGCCCGAACCGAAGGCGAGATCGCGGAGCAGGTGATCCGGCCCACGGGGCTGCTCGATCCGATTATCGAAGTAAAGCCCGCACAGGGTCAGGTGCCCGACCTGATCGCACGCTGCGAAGAGCGTGTCGCGCTGGGCGAACGCGTGCTTGTCACGGCTCTGACCAAACGGCTCTGTGAAGACTTGACCAGTTACCTTGACCAGAAAGGTCTGCGCGTTCGCTACCTGCACAGCGAGGTCGAAACGCTCGAACGCGTGGCGATCCTGACCGATCTGCGTCTCGGCGAGTTTGATGTTCTTGTCGGCGTCAATCTGCTGCGCGAAGGACTCGACCTGCCCGAAGTCTCCCTTGTTTGCATTCTCGACGCCGACAAGGAGGGCTTCCTGCGCTCCGGAACAAGCCTTATTCAGCAAATGGGACGTGCCGCACGCAACGTGAACGCACTGGTGATCATGTACGCCGACAAGATGACGCCCGCGATGCAGGCGGCCATCAGCGAAACCGAGCGCCGACGCACCAAGCAGGTTGCATACAACACCCTGCACGGCATCAAACCGGAAACCATCAAGAAAGAAATACGGCGGGGCCTCGAAACAACACTCAAGGGCCGCAAGCAGGCCCGCGATGCCGTGCGCGAGCGCGAGCCCGACTACGAGATTGCCGAATTGCTCGTCACGATCCGCGCAGAAATGGTGGAAGCGGCACAGAAACTCGACTTCGAGTCCGCGGCGATTCTCCGAGATCAACTCAAATCGCTTGAGCACCGCCTGGAGAAGGCAACCAGGTCCGGCGATTCGACCCGGGTCCGGCGTTCGGAATTGAGCGATCAAGCCGAGAACAAGGCTCGCAAGAGGCCGGGAATGCCCGGCGTGAAAATCACGCGTGCGATGCGGAAAAAGGGCGGCGCGTAACCAGCGAGCACGGTTGGCAGATGAGCATCTGCACCGACCTACTTCGGCTCCTCCGCCTTCGCGAGCAGCAGCAGCCGCTCTTTCTTGGTGACCACGACGCCCCCGGGGATCTCCATCGTCACAGCGAAGAGTGCGGGATCTCTCACGGCGAGTTTGGGAGTGATCGGCACGACGAGATCGCCGGTCTCGGGATCCTTGCTCGCCGAGTTGATGTCGAAGACGCCTCCGTCCACCGGGAATTCGCCTTCGCGTCCCTTGTCGAAGATCCAGAGTTGGTACTGCGCCAGTCGCGGGTCGTTGGCCGCGAGCCCTTTGAACCGCATGAATCCGCGCTGCTGGTTGGCGTTCCAGACGATGTCGCCGCTGACGCCCTTGGCGTCGGGATCTTCGGTCGCGGACCATGCGACGACCTGCGAATCCGCGTCCTTGACAAGTTGAGCGCGAGCCTGCCAAGCGGGCTCGGATGCAGCGGGGTGGAGCGGTCGATTCCAGGCGAAGACCGCGAGCGCGATCGCCGCGGCTGCGGACAGCCAAGCAAACTTCTCACGCAGACGCATCGCAACCGGGGCAGAACCGCTTTTCAGCGGCATGGTTTGCGTCGCGCCGACCTGGGCAAAGACACTCTGTGCGAGAATCTTCGCCCGTAGCGCAGGTGAGATCCCGGGCTTTGCGTTCGCGTCGGACCAAGCGGCCAACGTGGCACCCGTGAGACCATTGAGTTGCGATTGCTCATGCTGCATCGAACTTGCCTGCGCGGGCGTCATGCGCGCGAGCAGGTTGTCCAATTCGGCCGATTCGGCGGAATCCAGGTCGTTGAGGGCACGCCCGGCGAGCAATTCCATCACTCGGTCGTAATCAGGAGGTCTCGTGCTCATGACACGACCTCCTTGGCGCGATGGCCCCCGATTGCTTCTCTCATTCGCAGCAGTCCCCGCCGAATCCGCGACTTCACGGTTCCAAGCGGCAATTGCACAAGAGACGCGATTCGCTCGTGCGGGATGCCATGGTAGAGAGAATACCAAAGTACCTGCTGCTCGTCCTGATCAAGTTTGTCGAACGCGGCGGCCGCGAGCTTCATGTCCTCACTGATCGCGACCGAGTCCTGATGATTGCGGTGATTGAGTTCGGGAATCTCGCCGGGATGCTCCGCCCGCAGAGAAAGTCGGCGCGCCGACCGCCGGACGCGGTCCACCACGCGATGGTGAGCGATCGTCGCAATAAATGCGGCTTCCGAGCCGAGCGCCGGATCAAAGCGCGAAGCGTTCTTCCACAACTCAACAAAGACATCCTGCACCGCATCGTCCACGTCCTCTCCGATCGGACGCAATTGCCGATCGGCGATGCTCCAAACCAGCCCGCCGTATTCATCCAGGCATCGGGCCAGTGCGCCGCTTTCGCCTTGTGCAACTAGTTGAAGTAGGGAACTGGACAAAGTGGGAGGGGCTCCGAAAACAGGTCCGAACTCTGACAGAGGTACTTCGAGCGCCTCCGCCTGACGAGATTCACCGAAATTGGGGAAAAAACTCGTCATCGCACATCCGCGTCTCCGCGACCTTCGGAAGTCACCTGTTCCGGCCGCAAGGCAATCGGCACACACGATTCCGCTCCACATCTGCGCCGGCGTCGGCGCGGGGCGGTCTTGCTGCGCCGGGCGCTTCTCGCTCCCAACCGCGGCGGACGAGGATGAAGGAGAATTTCATGCAGAAGTCATTAGTCGTCGTTCTTGGGCTGGCGGCCGGCGCAGCCATTGGTGCGAACGCCCGCGCGGAACTCGTGTACGGCGTCACGCTCCAGCAGTCTCTCGTGACCTGGGACAGTTCGACACCCGGCTCAATCCTGACCGGCGTTGCCATTTCCGGCCTTCAGTCCAACGAGGTCATACACGGGATCGATCTCCGTCCCAATTCCGGCGAGTTGTACGCGCTGGGCTCGATGAATCGCCTCTACAAGATCAACAAGACCACCGGCGCCGCGACTCAGATCGGCCCGACATTCAGCACCCCGCTGAACGGCTCCTCGTTCGGGTTTGATTTCAATCCGACCGTCGATCGCGTCCGCGTGATCAGCGATGCGAATCAGAATCTGCGGCTGCACCCGGACACGGGCGCTGTCGTTGCAGTGGACACTTCTCTCGCCTACGCCGCGGGCGACGTGAACTTCGGCAAGAATCCCAATGGTGTGCACGCGGCGTACTCCAACTCGTACGCCGGCGCGCTGACGACCACGCTCTACGTGCTCGACACCGGCCTGGATGTTCTGGCGATTCAGAACCCCGCCAACGGCGGGCAGTTGATGACAGTCGGTTCGGTCGGCGCAGATCTCTCCGACATCGGAGGTTTCGATATCTCCGGCTTGAGTGGCATCGCGTATGCCACCGTACGTGACAACGCACTGGCCCGGAGTACGTTCTGGCGGATCGACCTTGCCACCGGTCAGGGGACCATGATCGGCGAGATCGGCGGCGGCGCCATCATCACCGCGATGGCCGTTATCCCCGCACCATCAAGCCTTGGCCTGATGGGCGTTGCTGCGCTCGGCTTGGCCCGTCGCCGCCGTTCCTGAATCTCTTTGCTTTCGTTCGAGCGGCCGCTTCCTGGGAGGGGACGGCCGCTCTTTTTTGTTCGAAGACGTATCATCGGGCGTGGAAGTCCGCGCCGACGAAATTGCACAGTCTCGCCCGCCCAGCGATCGGGCCGGTTTTCTACGTCGTCTCGGCATTTACTGCACAGGCATTGCCATCGGCTTCCTGATCTTGGGGATGTTCCGAACTCGCAGCGCCGCCGAAGCCAGGCGTCGCCAGGCGATTCAGGCCGCGGCCGAAGCGGAACCGCCCTATTCGCCCGTTCGCCGCTCTTTTCCTCCGCAATCGACCGCTGCTGACCACAGCACGCAGGCGCCGCGACCCGCATCGGAATCGTCCGACGCCCAGCCCGGGCCCGAACCAGAAAAGTCAGTACCTCCTCGGTAGAAAACGCGAATTTTGCGTCTATCGGCCCCTTCTGAACGAAGCCCGAACATGGCTCGCTACAGTGGCTTTGTGCCCGAGGAGAGAAGGAAAGTGCCGCCCAACGCAGAAACCAGAGAAGCACCGGCAAAGAAGAGCCGGGTGATCCCCCATGTGGTGGAAGTGAAGGCCCAAGGCGACAGCGGCCTGCGCCGCTCGACTGCGTACGAGAACCGCGTCATCCACGTCCGCGGCGCGCGCGAGCACAACCTCAAGAACATCGATGTCACCATCCCGCGCGACAAACTGGTGGTGATCACAGGTCTTTCGGGCAGCGGCAAGAGCAGCCTTGCGTTCGACACGATCTTCGCCGAGGGCCAGCGCAAGTACATGGAGTCGCTCTCCGCGTATGCCCGGCAATTTCTGGAGCAGTTGAAGAAGCCCGATGTCGATGAGGTAGAAGGCGTTCCCCCCACCATCGCCATCGAGCAGCGCTCCGCCAGCAGCAACCCGCGCTCGACCGTCGCAACCACGACCGAGATCTACGACTATCTGCGCCTTCTCTTTGCTCGCTGCGGCGTTCCGCATTCTTGGGCCCCGACCAAAACGAAGAAAGACGGCTCGGTCGTTGAGCGATCCGGACGCGTGATCAGCGCGATGGGCAGCAGCCAGATCGTCGATGCGGTCATCGCCCGCGCGAGCGAGACTTCGACGCAAGACAAACCCGCCCGCTTCATGATCCTCGCGCCGGTCGTTCGCGCCAAGAAGGGTTTCCATCGCGACGTCCTTGAGGATCTGGTCAAGCAGGGCTGGGCCCGAGCTCGGGTGAACGGAAAGCTGCTCGAGCTGCGCGATGTGCTGAAAGACCCGGGCGAGAACCCGCTCAAACTCGGCCGCTTCGAGAAGCACAGCATCGATGCCGTGATCGACCGCATCTCGCTCGGACCGGAAGCTCGCCAGAGGGTGGCGGAATCGGTCGAAGCGGCGCTCCGCGTTGCGGAGGGGACGGCGATCGTCTCGGTCGAGACCGCAGATGGCGGCTGGCGCGACACCACCTACTCCACTCGCTTTTCCGACCCGGATCACCCGGAAGTTGCCCTCGAGGAACTGGAGCCCCGGCTCTTCTCATTCAATTCGCCCCAGGGCGCGTGCAAGACGTGCTCCGGCCTCGGCAATCTCCTCGAACTCGACGAAGCTCTGGTGCTCCCCAACGAATCCAAAGCGTTGAGCGAGGGCGCGATCGTGGCCTACGCCAAGAACATGGCGGTTCGAGCCTGGTTCCAGCGCGGGCTCAAGAAGTTCTGCAAGGCGCTCGGCGTCGACTACAACTCCCCCGTCGCAACGTTCACAAAGGAGCAGCGGCAGATGCTGCTCTACGGATACTCGGGCGACCCCGCGAGTGGCAAAGTTTCCAAACTGAAAGTCGGCAGCAAGGGTCACTGGCAGGGCGTGATCCCCGAACTCACCGAATGGTGGGGAAAAACCGACAACCCGACTGTCAAAGAGTGGCTCGGGCAATTCATGTCCACCAAGTCTTGCGAGGAATGCAAAGGTGACCGCTTGCGCCTCGAAGCTCTGCACGTGCTGCTGACGAGCACGCACAAAGCCGACACCGCGAAAGCCTTCTCCGAAACCGTCATCGGGCGCCCGAAGCACGACGGCACGATGCTCAACATCGCAGAGTTTTCGCGCCTGAACATCATCGATGCACTTGATTACATCGGCAACCTGAAACTGACGAAGGAACAGCAGTCGATCGCCGAGCCGATCCTCAAGGAAATCAACAACCGCCTGCGATTCCTGACCGGCGTGGGGCTGGAGTACCTTTCGCTCGATCGCAAGACGGCCACCCTTTCTGGAGGCGAGGCCCAGCGCATCCGGCTTGCCACCCAGGTCGGCAGCGGCCTTGTCGGCGCGTGCTACGTGCTGGACGAGCCCACCATCGGCCTGCACCAGCGCGACAACGACCGGCTGATCAAAACCCTCCGCCACCTCGCCGACATCGGCAACACCGTCCTCGTCGTCGAGCACGACGAAGACATGATCCGTGCCGCGGATCATGTCCTCGACGTCGGCCCCGGGCCTGGTGTCCACGGTGGTCGAATCGTCGCGCAAGGCACTGTCAAAGACATCTGCGCTGTTCCGCAGTCGCTGACCGGCGATTACCTCTCCGGGCGCAAGCACATCCCCGTGCCCAAGGAGCGCCGCAAGCTCGACACCAAGAACGCGATCACCATTAAGGGCGCGACGCACAACAATCTCAAGAAGATCGACATCGCTCTCCCCACCGGCGGCTTTGTCTGCGTCACCGGCGTCAGCGGCAGCGGCAAATCCACGCTCGTCAATGACATCCTCCTGGTTTCCGCCAACAACCAGCTTCTCGGCCGGCGCGATAAGCCCGGTGCGCACATTTCCTTCAAATGGCCCAAGACGCTCGATCGCGTCATCGAGGTCGATCAGTCCCCCATCGGGCGCACCCCTCGATCGAACCCCGCGACGTACGTCGGCATCTTCGACGACATCCGCAAGGTCTTCGTCGCGACGAAAGAAGCCAAAATCCGGGGCTACAAGCCCGGGCGCTTCTCCTTCAACGTTCGCGCCGAGAACGGCGGCGGGCGCTGCGAGGCCTGCGAAGGCCAAGGCCTCAAGAAGATCGAGATGCACTTCCTGCCGGATGTGTTTGTCGAGTGCGAGGTCTGCCGCGGCAAGCGCTACAACCGCGAGACGCTGGAAATCCTTTACAGAGGCAAATCCATCGCCGACGTGCTCGACATGACCATCGAGCAGTCGCTCTCGTTCTTCGAGAATCACCCGAAGATCCTCCGCTTCCTCAAGTGTCTGCACGATGTCGGCCTCGACTACATCACGCTCGGCCAGCCCAGCACTCAACTCTCCGGGGGCGAGGCCCAGCGCATCAAACTTGCCACCGAACTCGGCAAGACGTTCGGCGCACTCGAACAAGCCGAGATCGTCGCGGCGGGAAGCCCCTCCCCTGAGGGGAGGGGTTTGGGGAAGGGCGATTCCGACCGCAAATCTGATGAGGATTCAGACCCCGACGCCCTCGACGACCTCGCCAAGGCCAAGAAAGGCAAAGACAAGAAATCCAAGTGGGCCGAGCGCTTCGAAGCCATGCGCTCACGCGCGGCAAACCCGTACGGAAAAACCCTTTACGTGCTCGACGAGCCGACCACCGGCCTGCACTTCGAAGACATCCGAAAGCTTGTCCATGTCTTTGATCGCCTCGCCGCGGCAGGCCACACCCTCGTCGTCATCGAGCACAATCTCGACGTCATCAAGTGCGCCGATTGGCTCATCGATCTCGGCCCGGAGGGCGGAGCCAAGGGTGGAACGATCGTGGCACAGGGAACGCCGGAGCAAGTTGCCAAGGTGGATAAGAGTTATACGGGGCAGTATTTGAAGGGGATGCTTCGATGAAAGCTATTTGCGGGCGTTGACTGCCTCCACGAGTTCATCAATAGTGCGAAAGCCGCTCGCGGGAATTGAACCTTCATATGAGCGATACTGCAGCTCTCTCGGCTCCAACTTGATCTCTTCCCCGTAATACTGCCGAATAGCGGTAGATCGCTTTGCAACCGATACATCTGGGCGAAGCACGAGCGTGACAACTCCAGACGGAGGATTGGCAAGATTTGTCAGCCCGCCTCGTATTTCGAAAGTCCGTCCCGCCTGGCCGCCGCTCCTCCAAGGTGCCGTGTAAGCGTCTCCGACGTAATGCTCTCGCCCGTCGGCATCAATGAGCCAAGCGGTGAACGCGAAGTCGAGGTCGGGAATCTGCTTCGGCCAAGTATCTACCTCCAAGGCGGCCCGCACCGGTTCTTTCGGACCATTGCCCACGGTGCGCCATGAGTCCACTTGGAGAATAACTCGCTTTGCATCGAAGATCGCCCGCGTCAACTGTCGAACACGGTCTGTTGGAACGACGGGAGTTGCGGAACTCTCCGAAACCGGCAACACGACAGTTCGAGATACCGCACGCTGAAATCGGGCGGCGTTGTCTCGCACGGTGCCGCCAGGCGCATTCTTCACCTGAAACCCGACTTCGATGACTTGCTCGCCTGGCAAGATCGATCTCGGAAGCCGAACCGCGGCCAGGGATTGATCGGGACCTCCCGAACGTGCCGCCGGTCCTTTCGCAACCAAATAGCCAGGAGACGCAAATAGTTCCGGATCGCTGAAGATTTCACACTCCACGCCGCCAACGCGCACGTAACCAACATCAGCCTTTATCGACGCGGAACCGCTCCGATTGATTCGGGTCTTTCCGATCTGAATGTGGAACGGAAGTGGATCTTCCGGATTGGCTGCCGGACGGGGAACCACGAGCAGTTCAACCGACTGACGACTCCAAGCATCCGCAAGATCCTGTCGAATCGGCCCGAGCAGCGTCGCCGCCTCGTACACGTCTCCCCACTTCGGCGACCATTCCGATTCCCAGTCGCCCTGCAAGTCGACCACCCGACTCACGATCGCATCGACCTCAACCGCGCCCATTTTCGTCTTCAGCAATCTTGATTCCAGTTCACCAGCGACTGTCGCATCCGACCCTTTGGCAATAAGAAGCAGAATCCCGAGTGGCAACTTGTTTACGACGCCCGTGCCAGAGAGCGCCGCAAACATCAAAGGGGCCGCGGCCACAAAGAAGCCCAGCACGGTCAGAAAGCCAGCGATGGCAACCAGCGGCATCCGCTTCCGCTCCCCAATCCGCACCGCTTTCGCCCTTTTCAGCCCTCCGCCACACTCGGGGCAAGTCACAACCACCGGCATCTCGCCTTCGTCACCACAACGCGCCGGCTCCGCAATCCCGTGCATCTCCGGCAGGCGCATCGATCCGAGATTGAACCCGCAATCGCGGCACACCGGATCGCGGTTGATCCGCCGCCCCCGAATGCCCCACACGGCGAGCACGGCGCCCGCCAGAAGCATCCCGATCAAGCCCAGCAGCATCCAGATTCCCATGGCTTTTTCCTCACCCACGACTCTACCAGTGGATGCTGTAGTTTGCATCCGGTCCACTTTGTTCATATTTCCGGTCATCCAATTCGCAATGGGCCCGTTCAATCCATGGCACCTCCGCCATCAAGAGCCCCACCATGCGATACCTCACCACGGCCTCACTCCTCGCTGCTGCTTCCCTCACCCTCACCGGTTGCCTCGAACGTGAAGAAAAGATCGCCGTGAAGCCCGATGGCTCGGCGACGATCACACTCCGCATCACCGGCGACAAGACCGACTTCGAGCAGGGCGATGCGATGCCCTCCGCCGCCGGAGGTTGGCATCTGGTCTCAACGCCCGACCCGGCCAAACCGGAGAAAATCGACATCACCGCGACGCGTGCAATCCCCGCCGGCCAATTTCCCGGGACGTTTGCCACGACATCCGAAGCCGAATCCATCTCGCTCAAGTTCCCGACCGAAGTCTGGATCGAGGACCGCTCCGATGGGCGCTACTACCAGTTCCGGCGCGTCTATCACAAGCGCACCGACGCGCCGTACACGCTCGCCCGCCGCGAATTGCAGCGCGACCCGAAAACCGCAACATTGCTCGACTCGCCTCCTGCCAAACTGACCGACGAACAGCGCACCAAACTCATCGAAGAGTTCAAGGCCTCCGAAATCGAGAAGCAGCGCCAGTTCATCCTCGCCGGCATGGCCGCAATCCCGCAGCGTCCGCAAGATACGGGCCTGCGCATCCTCGCAGCCGCGACCGCCAGCGCCAACAGCCTTGACACCGCCGCCGCACTCAAACTTCTCACCGAGCCCCAAAGCAAAGAACGCGACCAGACGATCGAGAAGACCGCCAACGACTTCTTTGCAGCGGTGCAGAGCGCGATCGAGAAAGCCATCGACGCCGAACATCTCACTCCCGAAGAAGAATCCGCGTTCCAGAAAGCCATGGCCCACGAAAAAGCCGACCGCGCCATCACCGAAGACATCAATGACGAGGGCTTCAAGGTCGAACTCACCCTCCCCGGCGAGATCGTCGCGAGTAACGGGCAGGCAACCGGATCCGCAGTCTCGTGGTCGTTCGACGGCTTCGCGCTGATGGACAGGGATGAGATACTCATGGCGACCAGCCGCGTCCGCTCGCCCGTCCCCACTGCTGCCTCCTCCCCCAGCAAGTGAATCGCGATGTCGATTCCCGCTCCAGCTCCTCCTGTCCCCGCGGCCCGCCCTTTGGCGGATGCCGCGCTTTCGCCAGCACAGAGCGCGGCACGCGATCGCCCACTTGTGCTCGCCTGGGCCCGCGCCCACGGTCTACGACCCGAGGCTTGCGACGACGTCGCTCAGGAAGCCTTTGTCCGGCTGCTTGCCGCGAACACCCAGTTCCCCTGCCGCGCCGCGCAGGTTGCATGGCTACGGCGCGTCACGTCCAATCTCTGCGTAGACACGCTGCGGCAGGCCCGTCCCCTCGTGCTCATTGACGACCGGCCGTCGCCCGCTCTCGAAGCGGGCATCTCCCACGAAGAAAGACGCGCTCTCGCCGACGCGATCCGGCAACTCCCCGAAATGCAACGCCTCGTGCTGGTCGCCAAGGCGGTCGAAGAAGTCACCTTTGCCTTACTTGCAGCCGACCTCGAAATTTCCATCCCCAGTGCCAAGACGCATTACCGGCGCGCCGTCGAAGCGCTCCGCCAGCGCCTGCATTCAATCGCCCCTTCCTCGGAGCCCACATCATGAACTCCCCCACTTCCGACGCCAGCCCGCTCTCCTGTGAAGAAATCCAGGAATTGCTCCCGGACTTTGTCACCGGAGAACTCGACGCTGCGTCCGCGCACGCCATCGAGCGCCACGCCTTGGCATGCGAATCCTGCGCCCACGAAATCGCCGGTTGGAAGCAGGCAACAGGCCTGGTGAAGCGCGCGTCAAATGCGCAGCCCCGGCCTATTGAGCAGCAAGCCCGACAGTCGCCCAATGGACGCCGTATTCCGTTCTTGCGTCCACTCGCTCTCGCGGCAAGCTTGGCGATCACGTTCCTTCTTGGAATCGCTGCCGGACGCTTCGGCACATCCTCAGGTCCCGGGCCGCTCGCCAGCACGCCCGAGGCCCGTGAGAATCTCGCCACCCGTTATCAAGTCGCGGCATCGGCTTCACCCAATGCCAACTCCCTCAGCCTGGCGCTGCTCAGCATCGCTCGACGCGAATGAATTGGGGCCTACTGCTTTGGCGACCCGTTACACCGCCCGCTTTAGCAGCGAGTCAAACCGCGGCAGAATCCTTCGCGCCAACGACAAATCAAAGCGGTTCGGGAGGCGCTCACAGCGAACGCCCTGCACGGGTTCACCCGACGGCCCGCTCGTCATTGCGCTGAGGAGCGTCCCCAGAACTTGCTCCGCCGTCACGCTCGGTGCCTGCGTTCCCCCGCACCAGTAGTTGTGATCGACCCAAGAGAGGGTTACCTCATGTTCCGTCGAGTTTTCGCTGGTGACCCCAACAACGACGCGATAACTCCACCCGCGCGGGGTCTCGCGCTCTTCCAGAACCCGGAACTGTCCCCGGACTTCGCTCACTTCGCCCAGTATCGGTCGGACGCCGCGACCGCACAAGCCCGAAACCGTACCATCGGGCAGTGATTTTTCTTTTTGAGACCATTCATCTCGGGCTCACGAACCTGCGCCTCCACCTGCTGCGCTCGTTTCTGACCGCCTTGGGCATCATTCTGGGGGTTTCGGCGGTGATCGCGATGGTGTCACTGGGTGAGGGTTCCAAACGACAGGCCCTTCTCCAGATCGAGCAACTTGGCGCAAAAAACATAATTCTTCGTTCGCAGCGCCCCGCCGAGAGCCAATCCAGCCAGAAGAAGACTTCCAACAACTGGATCAGCCGCTACGGCCTCCGGCGCGACGATCTCGAAGTCATCCAGACCAATTTTCCCGATGCCGAAGCCATCGTCCCGCTCAAGGAAGTCGGCAGCAAGATGTCGCGGGCCGAACTCTCGCGCACCAGTCAGGCCTTCGGGACCACCCCCGAATTCTTCGATGTCGCCAAACTTCGCCTCGCCCGGGGCCGCTACCTCACCACCCCAGACCTCACCGCACAATCGATGGTCTGCGTGATCGGCTCCGAGGTCGCCCGCGAATTGTTCAAGTTCGACGATCCGCTCGGCGACACCATTCGCATCGACGCCAAGGCCTTCACCGTCGTCGGCGTTCTTGCCCCGGTTGGACTCGCCGGTGGTGCCGGCAGTGCGCTCGTCGGCCGCGATCTCAACCTCGACGTCCACATCCCCATCACCACGGCGCGGTCCGTCATGGGCGACATGGTCTTCCGCGGCAGCGGCGGCTCGTTCTCCAACAGCCAGGTCGAAGTCTCAGAGATCTACGTCGCAAGCCCCGATCGCGAACGCGTCCTCCCCGATTCCAAGCGCCTCAAACGGATTATCGACTCCCGCCACACCGACTCCGTCGATGTCTCCATGATCGTCCCCTACGAACTCCTCGAGAACGCCAAGAAAAGCCAACTCACCTGGAATCTTGTCCTGGGTTTCATCGCCGGCATCTCTCTTCTCGTCGGCGGCATCGGCATCATGAACATCATGCTCGCGACCGTCACCGAGCGCACTCGCGAGATCGGCATCCGGCGTGCGCTCGGCGCCACTCGCAAGGCCATCCTCTACCAGTTCCTCGTTGAGACATCTGTACTCTCGACCGGGGGCGGCCTGCTCGGTGTCGCCCTGGGCATCGGCGGCAGTTGGTTCATCCAGTGGATCGCGCCGCGCCTGCCGCACATGCCGGTTGTCGGCCAGTACTTCAGCCGCTCTGTCAGCCTCCCTACTTACGTCACGCTCGGCTCGGTCGTGCTCGCCTTCAGCGTCGCCGTCGCCGTGGGCCTGATCTTCGGCATCTACCCCGCCCGCCGTGCCGCGGCACAAGACCCGATTGTGGCCCTCCGCCACGATTGAGCCTCTCGCCTGAACTGCAAGCCCGATTCGAGCCGGCAAACCATCAAAAACCAGCGAATCCGATGCCCCGCGCGCAACGAAATCACGCCCGCGGAATCCTAATGTTTCCGCAGGAAAAGCCGCTTTGCCAAAGACCACCAAGCATCCCGTCGTTTTGCAACCCAAGGAGGCCGTTCGCCCCGAAGCGATGGTCGACGTGCAGTCGTCTCGCGATCAGCGCAACGTCGCCATCGACCGCGTGGGTGTGAAAGAAGTGGTCTATCCCATCCGCCTCCGCGAGCCCGACGGGGGCGAACAGACCACAGTCGCCAACATCAACATGTACGTTTCATTGCCCCACTACAAGAAGGGCACGCACATGAGCCGCTTCCTCGAGGTGCTCAACGACCATACCTCCGAGCCGCTGACGCCCGACCGCATCCCGAAACTCACCCGCGCCATCTGCGAGCGCCTGGGCGCCGAGGACGCGCACTTCGAGGCCCGCTTTACCTACTTCATCAAGAAACTCGCGCCAGTCACCGGCCAGCCCGGGCTGATGAACTACAAAGTCACTTTCGAGTGCAACGCAAACCACGTCGACGATTTCATTATCGGCGTCGCGGCGCCCGCCACCAGCCTCTGCCCCTGCTCCAAAGAAATCTCCGAGTACGGCGCTCACAACCAGCGCTGCGAGATCGAGGCAAAGGTCCGCTTTAAGGGCAATCTCTGGATCGAAGAAGTCGTCAAGCACCTCGAGGCCGCGGCCAGCAGCCCCGTCTACGCCGTGCTGAAGCGCCCCGACGAAAAGTACGTCACCGAAAAGGCCTTCGAGAATCCCAAGTTCGTCGAAGACATCGTCCGCGATCTGGCCGTCAGTTTGAACAAGGACGATCGCATCACGTGGTACCAGATCAACTCCGAAAACTTCGAGTCGATCCACAGTCACAATGCGTACGCGCAGATCACCCGCGACAAGCGTGCCCAGTGACGCGTGAACCCTTCGTGAATCAGGCATGTTGAACGATTCTCAGCTGAAACGTTTCGGTAACGACGCCCGCGTATTTTCATTTGCGAATTCGCGATGATTCGATGCAGATGCGCCCGCGCACGCGCTTCTTTCCGGTAGTTTGCTCTCCCGGAATGAACTCCGAACTGCCCGCCCCCGATGGCCTCTACGACCCAATCAACGAACACGATGGCTGCGGCGTCGGCTTTGTTGCCAAAGTCGATGGCTCCCCTTCTCACCACCTGCTTGAACTCGGGCTGACGGGCGCCGCGAATCTATCGCACCGTGGCGCGGTCAGTGCAGACGGATTCACCGCCGATGGCTCCGGAATCCTCACGCAGATTCCGCGCCGGATGCTCGTTCGCGACCTGCGGATCGCGGGATTTGCGATTGAGGAGGCCGATCTCGCCGTCGGCATGATCTTCCTGCCACGATCGCACGTCCCGGCGCGCGAACGGGGCGTCGCGATTGTCGAAGAGGAAATCAAACGCGCCGGCATCGTCCTACTCATGTGGCGAGAAGTCCCAACCGACCGCGCCGCTCTCGGCGATCAGGCTCGCGCTTCCGAGCCCATCACGCGCCAAGTCCTGATGAAGCGTCCGCAGGGGCTGAGCGATGCGGATTTCGAACGGGCCCTGTACGTTTGCAGACGCCGCATCCAGAAGCGAGTCGCCCAGGCCGGCTGCGATCCCTTTTACCTCTGCAGTTTCAGCTCCCGCACCATCGTCTATAAGGGTCTCGTCGCAACCCCGCAGCTTGCCACCTACTTCCCCGATCTCGCCGACCCCGATTACCACACCGCTGTCTGCGTCTTTCACCAACGATTCAGCACCAACACCTTTCCGACATGGTTCCTTGCCCAGCCTTTCCGCATGATCGCCCACAACGGCGAGTTCAACACCCTTCGCGGCAACATCAACTGGCTCCGTGCCCGCCAAGCCTCACTCACCAGCAGAGTTTTCGGTGAGTCCCTGGCTGATCTCCTCCCCGTTGTCAACGCCAACGACAGCGATTCCGCCACCTTCGATCGCGTGTTCGAACTCCTCACCATGGCCGGACGCGATCCGCTTCGCGTCCTCATGATGCTCGTTCCCGAAGCACACCAGTCCGTCGTCGACCTCGGCGATTCCGTTCGCGCCATGCACGAGTACAACTCCACCCTGATGGAACCCTGGGATGGGCCCGCGGCACTTGTCTTCAGCGATGGCCGCATCGCCGCCGCATCGCTCGATCGCAATGGCCTGCGGCCGATGCGCTACTGGATCACCGATGACGGCCTTGTTGTTGCCGCGTCCGAAGCCGGCATCATCCCGATCGATCAGCGCCGCATCATCGAGAAGGGCAAGCTCGCCCCGGGCGGCATCTTCGCCGTCGACATGGTGAACAACCGTGTGCTCCACAGCCGCGAGATCAAGGAGGAAATCTCGACTTCGCTTCCCTTCGAATCCTGGCTCGATGACAACCGCCTGCGCGCAGATCACACAAACATCTCGCGGGCCATGCACCCGGTCACAAAGCGCTTTGATTCTGCCGAATCACTGGCTCGCACTCAGAAACTCTTCGGCTTCGGCAAGGAAGACCTCGACCGCATCCTCGGCCCGATGAGCGACGATGCCAAGCTCCCGGTCGGATCGATGGGCGACGACACACCGATCGCCGTCCTGTCCGACAAGCCCCAGCCGATCTACCGCTATTTCAAGCAGCGCTTCGCGCAGGTCACCAATCCGCCGATCGACTCGATCCGCGAAGAAGCGATCATGTCCATCCAGACCGCGATTGGCCGGCGCTCCAACCTGCTCGACGATGTACCAGCCGCCGCGAAACTCATCCGCTTTCCTTCGCCGATCATCTCCGAGTCGGATCTGAATTGGATCAGGGCCCGGGAAAGCGACGGCCTTCAAACTCAGACATTGCACGCGCGATTCGAGGTGGCTTCCGGTCCCGACGCACTCGAACCAGCGCTTCTTCGTCTCTGCGCTGATGCCGAAGCCGCCGTCGAACGCGGCGCTTCAGTCCTCATCATCTCCGATGCCGATGTCGGTGCCGACTTCGCGCCGATCCCCATGCTCCTCGCGGTGTCCGCCGTCCAGCAACATCTCATCCGCAAGGGCAAGCGTCTTCTAACTTCTCTCATCGCCGACGCGAGCGATGTCCGCGAAGACCATCATTTCGCGTGTCTTCTCGGATTCGGCGCGACGCTCGTCCACCCGCGTCTTGCATTCGAGACCGTCGCGGCACTCGCCGCTGCCGCCGATCCCGAACGAGCCCTGTCCCGCTTTCGCTCGGGAATCGAAAAGGGCATCCTCAAGATCATGGCGAAAATGGGCATCGCCGTGCTCCACAGTTATCGTGGTGCCCAGCTCTTTGAAACCATCGGCATCTCAACCGACCTCATCGACGCCCACTTTGAAAGCACCCCTTCGCGCCTGGGAGGCATCGGTCTGCGCGAGATCGCGGCCGATCAACTTCGATTCCACACTGAAGCCTTCGCCCCGAATACCACGCAGTCTTCAGAGGCCTCCATCCTTCCCGACCGCGGGATCTACCGCTACCGCAAGAACGCCGAGCACCACACCAACAACCCCGAAGTTTTCACCGCCCTCCACAAAGCCGTGCGCACCCAATCGCGCGAAGCATTTGATGAATACTCCCGGCGCGCCGATGCCGCACCGATCGCCCGCATTCGCGACCTCCTCCGCTGGAAGCCGGCCGCGACGCCGCTCCCGCTCGACCAGGTCGAGTCCGCCTCTTCCATCGCGCAGCGCTTCACCACGCAGGCAATGAGCCATGGCTCCCTCTCGCGCGAGGCACACGAACTTTTGTCCGTCGCGATGAACCGACTCGGTGCCCGCAGCAACTCCGGTGAGGGTGGCGAAGATCCATCCCGCTTCGCTCGCTACACCGATCGCTCGCTCCCCCAATTCAACGGCCAATTCAAAAGCGCATGGCGTCCCGAATCGGATGACTGGGGCAACAGCACGATCAAACAGGTCTCAACCGCCCGATTCGGTGTCACCCCTCTGTACCTCGTCGCCGCGACCGAACTCGAAATCAAGATGGGCCAAGGGGCCAAACCGGGCGAAGGTGGCCAGATTCCCGGCTTCAAGGTCACCGCCGAGATCGCAGGTCTCCGCCGCGCCGCTCCCGGTACAACGCTTATATCGCCTCCACCCCATCACGACATCTACTCCATCGAAGATCTCGCCCAGCTCATCTACGACCTCAAGCGCGTCAACCGTCTCGCTCGGATCGCCGTCAAACTCGTCTCCACAGTCGGTGTCGGAACGATTGCCGCGGGAGTTGCCAAGGCCTACGCCGACGTGATCCAAATCTCCGGTCACGAAGGCGGCACGGGCGCATCGCCGCTCTCATCCATCAAGCACGCCGGCCTCCCCTGGGAACTCGGGCTCGCCGAAACTCAGCAAACCCTCGTAAAGAACGGCTTGCGCTCCCGCGTCCGTCTCCGCGTCGATGGCGGCCTGCGCACCGGCCGCGATGTCATCTTCGCCGCACTTCTCGGCGCAGAGGAATACGGATTTGGAACAGTTTCGCTTCTTGCCGCGGGCTGCATCATGGCGCGCCAGTGCCACTCCAACACCTGTCCCGTCGGCATCGCAACCCAGCGCGAAGACCTGCGTGCCAAGTTTCCCGGTCGCCCGGAACATGTCATCTCGTTCATGCTTTACACGGCGGAGCAGGTCCGTCTGGTTCTCGCCGAACTCGGGTTCCGCTCCCTCGATGAGATCATCGGCCGCACCGACCTGCTCGAACCCCGCCGGGACATCACACTGCCCAAGTCCGATGGGCTCGACCTCACCGCGCTGCTCGCGTCTCCGACAACTCCCGGACCGCTCCACCAAACAACTCCACGCAACCTCCGCCCCGAAAGCGAAATGCCTCTCGACGAGCGCATCCTCGCCGACGCCTGGCCGGTCATCTACGCAGGCGGCACATTCACGCAGACCTACACAATCTGCAACCGCGAGCGCACCGTTGGCGCTCGCCTTGCCGGCGAGATCGCACGCTTCAAGGGCGAAGACGGCTATCCCGACAACACCGTCAATCTCACCTTTGAGGGAGTCGCCGGCCAGAGTTTCGGCTCGTTCTGTACCAACGGCATGTGTCTCACCATCCGGGGCGATGCACAGGACTACGTCGGCAAGAGCATGCACGGCGGCACGATCATCATTTCCCAGCCTTCCGACTGCCCGATCGACTCGCACCTCAACACCATCGTCGGCAACACGGTTCTCTACGGTGCGACCGGCGGCGAAGCCTTCTTCGCCGGGCGCGCCGGCGAACGCTTCTGCGTCCGCAACTCCGGCTGCACCGCCGTTGTCGAAGGCTGCGGCGACCATGGCTGCGAGTACATGACCGGCGGCACCGTCGTCGTCCTCGGCGTCTTCGGCCGCAATTTCGGCGCCGGGATGTCCGGAGGCGAAGCAATGGTGCTCGATTTGCACGGCCATCTCACCGAACTCGCAAATCTTGAGATGGTTGAACTCCATCGAGTAACCCCCGGACCTGACGAACGCCGCCTTCGCGCTCTGATCGAAAAGCACCAGAAACTGACCGGCAGCAAGCGCGCAGGCAGCATTCTCGAAACCTGGGACGAGTCTCTCCCTTGTTTCTGGCGCGTGATCGCAAAGCCGACCGCCGCTCCCGCGCAAATCATCGAGGTGCCGCTCGCTCGTACCAAAGCCCGCGAACCCGCCTGAAGCACGCGATCACGGCGTTGAATTCAGCAGCGCTTCCTCGCACAATCTATCCTCTGACATGACCAAGCCTTCGGCATCCGGCAGCAGCACCGTCCTCGTCCGCTACTGCGAGTGCGACCCCATGGGCGTCGCCCACCACGCCTCGTACATCCCCTGGCTCGAAATCGGCCGCACCGATCTGCTCCGAAACACCGGCATCACGTACAAGACCCTTGAGGAACGCGGCGTATTCCTCGTCATCGTCAAACTCGAAGTGAAGTACCGCCGCCCCGTTCTCTACGACGATACCGTCGAGATCCGCACCAACTGGATCGGCGGCAGCCGCATCAAGATCGAACACACCTACGAAGTCATCGTCACCAAGCGCGAAAACGCCAAAGAACCGCTTCCGCTTTCTGCGGCGATCGCCTCAACGACGCTTGCCTGCGTCAACCACGACGGCCGCCCGATGGAACTTCCCGACTGGCTCGCAACACGATCCCACTGATTCGTATCGCTCATTCTGTCATCCAAGCTGCTCAATCGCTTGATCCACGTTCTTCACCTGCACCAGCTCCACTCTTACACCCTTGGGCGCAGCAACGCCCTTCCCCCGAGCCAGCACCACGCGCTTGAATCCAAGCCTCGCCGCTTCCAGCAATCGGGCATCGATCTGCGAGGCAGGGCGAATCTCTCCACCGAGCCCAACTTCTCCGATCGCGCAGGTCGCCGGGTCGATGGCCTTTCTCATCTGCGCCGATGCAATCGCCAGCAACAATGCCAGATCGCACGCCGGGTCGACAACCTTCAGCCCGCCCACACTGCTCGCAAAAATATCCCGATCCGCAAGCCTCAGCCCCGCATGCTGCTCGAGCACCGCAATCAGCATCGCGAGCCGATTCGAGTCCAGCCCGCTCGACTTCCGCTTCGCTGCGCCCAAAAACCCAGTTGCCGTCAGCGCCTGAATCTCCAGCAGCACACACCGCGATCCCGTCATCACCGGGCACACCACGCTTCCGATGCGAGGTTCCGTCCCCGACACCGGCGAAACCCCCGCGCTATCCGGAATCTCGCGCAGCCCATCCCCCGTCATCTCGAACAGCCCGATCTCCAGCGTCGTCCCAAATCGGTTCTTCACCGCGCGCACTACCCGGTGCTGGTGATACCGCTCCCCTTCGAAACTGATCACCGTGTCCACAAGATGCTCCAGCAGCCGCGGCCCCGCCAACTGCCCGTCCTTCGTCACATGCCCTACCAGCATCACCGCGATCCCGCTTTTCTTCGCGAGATACACCAGTTCCGAAGCACAGCGGCGTAGTTGGGTAATGCTCCCCGGCGCCGCCGGCACGTCGCTTCGGTAAATCATCTGTATGGAGTCGATAACCAAAACCCGCGGCATCACCTTGCGTGCCTGCTCCACAATCCGAGCCAGATTCGTATCGCTGAGCAGGAACAATTCCTTCTCGCATTGCGAACCGAGCCTGACAGCCCTTTGCCTCACTTGTGAAGCCGACTCTTCGCTCGTGACATACAGCACCCGCGTCCCGCGCCGCGCCAGGCTCGCCGCCGCCTGCAACAGGAGCGTGCTCTTCCCGATCCCCGGCTCACCCCCCACCAGCACCGCCGATCCGGGCACAACCCCCGCACTCTCCGTCGCTTCGCCGCCCGCGCGTGATTTGCCGAGCACGCGATCTAGTTCATGAATCCCCGTACTCATCCGCTCGATGTTCGCTTCGTCATCACCAATCTCGTGCATCGGGCGCGCCCTCGCACCGGTACCCCCCTCGCCATCGATCCCTTTCGGCTCCGCCAACTCTGCCCACGCACCCACCAGCGCTGCCTGAGGGTCCTTCTGGGAGTTTGGATCGTGCGTCGCCTCCTCGAGGCTGTCCCATGTGCCGCAGTCGGGGCACTTGCCGAGCCAGCGGTTCTGCACAGCGCCGCACGACCGGCAAACAAAGAGTGTTTTCAGTTTCGCCACGAAAACAATGTAGCGACCCCGCGTGCCCACCCAGCCAGCCTTCCGGCGGGCCAATCGTGTAGATACACTTTTTGCTCGGAAAAAACCCGCGCAGGCGGGCCCTTTGCCCGCACTCCATGACCAAACCCGCGCCACCCAAACCCCCCAAGCGTCGCGTTCGCCGATTCTTCATTGTCTTGGCGTGCCTCGCCGGGCTGTCACTGGGCGGCTATTACGCCCTCACGCAGGGTTTCGTCGGCCGGTGGATCATCGAATCCATTCTTTCCAACCGAGTCGGAGCGATCGCCTCACTCGACGCCATTCACATCCATAAGAGCGGAAGAACCGATCTGTACGGGCTGAAGTTCCGCGTTCCCGATGTCCCTGGAAAGGCCGCCACCTTTTTCGAGGCCAAACGCCTCGAGGTCGATCTGGATACCTCGAACTGGACCCGCGGCGAGATCGGGCTGCAGGCCGTCGCCGCGGAAGGAATTGTCGCCCGCATCAGCCAGGACTCGGAAACTGACACCGTCAATATCCAGCGATGGCGCCCCCCTACCGGCGGGCGCGTCGGGCGGCTTCCTCGCTTTGTGGTCCGCTCTGGAACCATTGAATTCTGCGAGAACAAGGGGCGCGAGCTCACCATTCTCAAGTCGTTCCAAATCCGGGGCGAGGTCGTTCCCGACGACCCGGACACAGTCACTATCAACTTCAAAGAAATCCGTCATTTGCCCGATCAGACCGAGGTCCTTGGCATGGCAGTTGGCGGACGGATCACCCCTTCCGAAATCGAACTTGTCCTCACCAACGTCTCACTGAGCGACTGGCCGGCTGAGTCGGTGCCGAGCCGATTGCGTCCCATCTTCAGCGAACTCGCGCTCACCGGGGAGATCACTCGCACCAGGTTGGAGTATTCGCTGCGACCGGCCCCCGGCGAAGACGCGATCGACGGGGTCGCCGCAACGCTCGAATTCACAAACCTCGGCGTTTCACTTCCGGGCATCAGCGAGCGTCAGCCCATCGTCGCCCACATTCCGTCCAACACCGTCGCGCCGGGCGATCCGCTCCGCCTGATGCGTGTCGAGGCCGACCGTGGAACTATCACTTTTGTGGGCGGCCGCACCGAAGCCCGTCTCGAAGGCAACATCGAGGGCGTTCCTTACAGCGTGCAGGCCATCTACCACGGCACAACGCGGCAGTCGCCGTTTGAGGCCATGTTCACACTCGGAGAGTTTGATCTCCGACGCGACTCCCCGATACTTCGATTCGCCACGCCGCTCGTGCTCGAGCGCTTGCAGGACTTTGGTCAGCCTGTCGGAAAGGTTCGGGGTCAGATTGTCTTATCCCGCGCCGAGGGCCAGCCCATCGCCTACCGGGGTGAGGTGCGGATGCGCGAAGGAGTCGCCGCTTTCCACCGTTTCCCCTACGAGTTCCACAACCTTCGCGCCCATGTAACTTTCACCGACGATGAAGTGGTGATCCAACGCGTCGAAGGCGATGCTCCAAACGGTGCCACAATCGTGGCGGAAGGCCGGATATCTCCGCCAAATGACGATGCCGCAGTCTTGGTCAGAGTGCAAGCCCGCGACGTTCCCATCGACAGCAAAGTCGAAGACGCCATGGGGCCAAAGCGCTCAAAGATCATTCGGCGCATATTCAACCAGGAGAAATACAACGATCTCCTCGCGCGCGGCGAAATCCGGGCACCCACAGACCAACTCAAGGCAGAGAGTACCGACGACCCCGACGCGCCCCCGGGATTCGCTCTGGGCGGACGCGCCGCGATCGATGTGACTGTCACCCGCGATCTCGGCCCCGGCCTGGACCCTTGGCACGACACGATCATCGTGGATATCGCCAAGGCCGGATTGCTCCCGGAAAAGTTCCCCTACCCACTTGTGGGCGAAAACGTCCGCGCCGTCATCACCGATGGCATCGTTCATCTCGAACGCGTCGAGTTGCACGGTCTGCACGGCGGCACCGTCCGCGTGACCGCCGATCTTGATGCAAGCCGACGGGCCGACGACGAGCCCGACCCCGATCCCGCAATCCGCATCGAAGCGACAGACTTCGCCATCGACCCTCTCCTCATTCAGGCCCTTCCCGAAACTCAAACGAACGGGCGGTCCGCGAGGTCGATCGTTTCCGCGCTGGGCCTGACCGGTTCCATCGATGCTCTCACGACCATCTCACCCGGAGACGAGCGCGGCCCCGGCGTGCGCGTCGAAGTTACGCCGCGATCACTGGACGCCCTGCCGAGGCTCAAAGTTCCGGCTGGCGCGAGCGAGGATGCACCCCTTGCCGGCGAAGTTGTGCTCCGCAATCTGACCGGCAAAGTCATACTCGACGACGACTTGCTGGAAATCGATGTGCGAGGGAACGCATCGCGCGAGGCGTACGTGCTGGATTCATCGGATCCGCAACCGGGGAGTCCTTTCTCCCTCCGGTCCAATGCCGATCTTTCCGGACAGCGCGTGACCACTGTCAATTTCGATGCTCAAGGCCTGGATTTGTCATTGCCGCTCGAGGGTGTGCTGGCGATCGTGGCACCCTCCGCTGCCTCAACTCTGGGTGAACTACGCGATACATACCAGCCTTTCGGCAGTCTCGACCTTGCCGTGGACGCTTCGATTACTCCCGAAGACACCGACGCCACGATCGACCTCCGCTCGGTTCACGCTGTCCATGCCACGCTGCCCGCCATACCAGGAGCGGCCGACAGCGCGGAAGTATCAATTTCACGCTCCGTCGGCAGCCTGCGGATCCGTCCCGGCGACGGCGGCCGACCGACGTCGGTTGAGTTCAACGATTTCCACGCGGAAGTGATGAGCGGCGGAACGCCGGACGGCACGCTCAGCGCCAACGGTGTCGCCGCGCTGCTCCACGGGGCGCTCGCCCACCCCTTCCAAGGACAGAGTTCGCTACGGCTTGAGTGGAACGATGCACAGATCGGTTCTCCTCTCTGTCGCTGGATTGGGGCGACGGTGCTCGGAGAACTCGCGGGCGACCTTCACAATCGCCACGACCCGCGCGGGCCGTTCGATTTGACATTGCGCGTGCTGCCCGGGGGGACAACGCCCGAAATTCAGGGAGAGCTGCGCCCTCGTTCACTGCGGCTGACCATGAGCGACGGAACCATTGATTTCCCGCACATCGATGGCGTTGCGAAGTTCGACCGCAGGTCGGTGTCGTTCGACAAGGCGGTGCTCAACGCCGACGCCTGGAATGTCGCCATTTCCGGGGCTTGGAAGCAGGACGTCTCCGGCCGCAGCGAAGGCTCTGCTCATCTGGCTATCGACAGCCTCGGCATCCCGGCCGATCTCGTCGCCGCGGCACCGGCCGGCGTGTGCGATGCGCTACGCGACCTCAAGGTCGATGCGACCGGCCAAGTGCTGATCCCAACGCTCGATATTCAAGCCTGGTGGGACTCTCCATCGGGCGAAGATTCGAACGGTCGTCCCGATCGCCTCAAGGTCGCCGGCCAACTCGTCATTGAAGGCGGCAGCGCGGACGTCGGCGTGGAAGTCACCGAAGCGTTTGGCACGGTTGACTTCGAGGCCGCGCGCGAAGGGCGCGATGCGCTCCTCCGATACGATCTCTCCGGTTCCTTCGCAGGCATGCGCCTCGCAGGTGTCGAACTCACCAACAGCCACGTTCGTGTCGTCAGCGGCGAAAAGCCCGGCGAAACCTTTGTTCCGTCGCTCTCAGGTGACTGCTACGGCGGCCGGCTGAGCGGGCAGGCATCGGTTTTCCCGACCGGCGGCAACCGGGAAAGCCTTGATCGCGACTTTGATGTGCGCATGGCGCTCTCGGGTGTCACGCTTGGACCGCTGATCGAGGGCCTGCGCTCCAATCTCGCCACCGGCCGCCCCGCCGATGGCACCACCAGTCCCCCCGCGCGAAGCGGCTCCGCCGGCTTTGCGTCGCGCAGCACCGCGCGGCTCGACGTCGGCATCTCTTTGACCGGCACACTTGGCAAGCCCGAGACCAGGCGAGGTCGGGGCACCGCTTCCGCCGGGCAGGGCACGCTCGTCAGTCTCCCGCTCATCATCCGCCTCGTCGAGGCCAGCAACCTCATGCTCCCCTTGGGAGAGCCCTTGGATCTGCTTCAAGCGTCATTCTTTGTGCAGGGACGAACCGTCTCATTCGAGGAACTCTCCATCTTTTCTTCGAGCGTCGAGTTCCTGGGCTTTGGAACACTGACCTTCCCCGACATGGACCTCGACATGATCTTCACTCACAAAGCCACTTACAGGATCCCGATCGTGGGTCATGTTCTTGAGGGGCTTCGGAACGAATTGGTCACAACAACTGTCGGCGGGACGCTCGCAAATCCGGATTTCGGCGTTTCGTCGATGCGGGGTACACGCAACCTGCTCGGACGAATCTTCGGCGGCTCGAATGATGCCCAGGACCGCCGCATGCGGGAACTTGAGCTCCGAGGGCAGCGGGGAAGCGACCGAGTTCGCGTCTCTCCCACCGGTTCCCGGTGACGGCGGCCCCCGGGCGAGTCCTCGCACCGAGCGTGCCAAGAATAGAGGTTCCATCCGGGCACCCGAATGCACAAACCCGGATTCCACCGTTCACTACAGCAGACAGAGGAAGCACGAATTGGACCCGCAGAAAAACAATCTGAACGTTGAGCTCACCGGCCTGGTCGATACCGCAACATCCGCGCCGACCGGCAAGAGCCGGCTGACCACCACCTCGATCGAAGACCCGCTGGTCGGCGAACTCGTCGACAAGATACTCGAAGCGGTCGGGGGAAAGCCGGGAACGGCGGAGTACCGCCTTGTTCGCGATCTGCTCATCACCGGCAGCAAACTTCTTCCCGACGGGCGCCACACCGGCGAACTCAAACTCATCACCGCCGCCGTGAAGGAAATGCGGTACGCCTATCGCGTTTTCGCGCGCTATGCCGAACCGCACAAGATCACGATCTTCGGCAGCGCCCGCACGCCGGAATCCCACCCCGATTACAAGGCCGCCGTGGAGTTCAGCAAACTCATGAGCCAGGCCGGATGGATGGCCATCACCGGTGCGGGTGACGGAATCATGAAGGCCGGCCACGAGGGCCCCGGTCGAGCCGGTTCAATCGGCGTCGCGATTCGTCTGCCCTTCGAGCAGTCCACCAACACCGTCATCGCTGGCGACGAGAAACTGATTCACTTCCGCTATTTCTTCACGCGCAAACTGATGTTCATCAGCCAGGCAGAAGGCGTCGCGCTCTTTCCCGGCGGCTTTGGCACGATGGACGAGGCATACGAAACTCTCACGCTGGTACAGACCGGCAAGGCCGCGCCCATGCCCATCGTCTGCATCGAGGGTGAAGGCGGCACGTACTGGAAGAGTTGGGACGCGTGGGTGAAGTCCGATCTGCTCAAAAACGGCTGGATCAGCCACGAAGATCTCGGCCTGTATTACATCGCCAAAGACCCGACCGACGCGATGAACCACGTCCTTGCTTTCTACCGCAACTATCACTCTTCGCGCTACGTCAAAGACGATCTTGTCATCCGCATGCGCCGCCCGCTCTCGCAGAAGCAGATCTCTGAACTGAATTCCGAGTTCAAGGTGCTCGTCCGAGAAGGCGAAATCTCGCAGCGCGGACCGTACGAGAGCGAGACAGATGCACGCGAACTGCCGCGTCTGGTCTTTACCCATACCAAGCACAAGATGGGCGTTGTCCGCAAACTAATCGACCGCATCAACGAGATGGGGGCCTGAGTCCGGATCGGTTCGCACGCCGCGTGGGCCAAGAGCAGCGACCGTGACATTGGAGCGCGGACCCGGTGGCGAAAGCGGTGAAATTCTTGAGGCTGCTGGGCGCTTCGCTCGCGTTCATGGCATGTTCCTGCGCCGCCCGCAAAGACGATGTGAAGCCCGTTCCGATCGCGGAGCAAAGCGCCGCCGACGGCCTTGAATTGCGCCTCTGGCCGGTCGAAGACTCGCAGGGCTCGCTCGCGCGAGCGCTGGCACCATACGAACGACCGGATTCACCGATCGACGGCCGTACCCTGATGCGATTAAAGGAATCCGGACTTCGAGCACTGGTCGTGCCGACCGCCGATCTCGACTCGCTCGCGGCAACCCTCAGGATCCGCGGCACCGTTGAGACGCAGGCATCGCGCGACCGCTCCGAGTGGAGCATCTTCGTCGCAAGCAAGGGCTGGCAGAACTATGCCACAATCCGCTCTGCCGATGGCAACCTGGTGCTCGGCGGGGGCCAACTCCTGCTGCTGGGTCGCGCCTGGGTCGCGCCCGGTCCGTTTGAGAACGGGAAAGCGCCCGCCGTGCTCCGAGTGGAGTTGATGGGGCGGCACCTCGAACAGAAAGACACCGCCGCAAAGATCGAAGATGCTCTCCGCCCCGAACTTCGCCGCCCGATCGAAGAAGAAGGACTCTCGTTGAAGTCGTTGGGCGGTTCATTCGAACTTACCCGCGGGCAGAGCCTTCTCCTGGTTCCCGAATATCCAAATACGGACTGGGCAAGAGACGCTCGGCTTCCCAACTACATCGAAAAAGAGCCCGAAAAAACAGCTGAAGCTGCCGAGAACGACCCATACTCCCGAGGCATCGGACCCGACGCGCCCGACATGCCCACGCTCGGGCACGCGCTGCTTTCTGATGCCCTATTTGGCCTGAAGCCCAAGCGCCGCGCCATCCTTGTCCTGGTGCCGCGACTGCCGAACGAATTTCGGCTGTTCCGCTGACAGCAACCACGCCGCAGGCTTTCGTCACGCCGCTGCCACGACCCGATCCTTTACCATCCCCGAAACCCACGACAGACCCCAAGGGACGCCGAGGAACATTCCGGCAATCCAGTCGATTGGTATCAGCCGTCCCAGCGGAGTGAGGTCGCCGGTCACCGCAGCGACTCCGAGCCCCGAACCGTGAATGAAAATCGCAGCAATCGGTGCCCCGATCGCCACCAGCATCACTCCCAAATATGGCGCCAAGGCCGGCTTGGAATCAAGCCCCGCGATCACCAACCCGCCCGCGCACCCGGCGCCGATGCCCGCCAAAACCCCGGCGAACACACACTGACCCTTCAAGAGCGAGATCGAACCCAGCGCGCAGCCAAAAACCGCACCGCCCGCCGCGGCGGCCACGGCGACCAATCCCCGGTAATCGCTCACGAGCGCCCGGATTGCCTCGATAAACCCGGTATGAATCTCGGCCAGTGCCGGGACGTTGTCATCGGACTCAAAAGGCCGAGGCCGCTGAACCCATGTCGCTACCCACAGTGCCGGGATCGCCAGGATGGCCGCTTCGATCGCCATCAACCACGCGGAAGTCGTGGGTGAAGTGCTCTCGCGGAAAATCATTTCGGCGCGCCCAAAGCGGCACGCCACCCAAACAAGCGTGAAACCGGCGCACGCCATTCCCATAGGGCGAGTGACCGTCTTTGATCCGAACATCCCGACGACTAGCGCGAGAGCAAGGGCGGCGAGCGTGAACACAATTCCAAGCATCGGCGTCGTGCTCGTCAAGGCCGAGGTCTGCCCCGAACCCGCAGGTGATCGGAGCATCGCGGGCAGCAGGCCCGCCACCGGGCCAAGGATCAGTACCGCCAGGACAAGGCTCACCCATTCAAAGACTGCTTTTCGCATGGCATGATCATCGGCCCGAAAAGGGGCCGGGGCAAGAGTCGCCGGTGCGCGTTAGCATCATCCCGGGGCAGGGGTGCCCGCCCACGGCCAAACCGGCCGTTCGGCCAAAGGACCTTTCATGAATACAAGCAACCAGAGCCAGAATCCTTCCGCTCAACCCCGCATGAGCCGCCCCATCGCTCTGGCCGATCTCACAGAGGATCTGCTCTGGCCAAAGCTGCTCCGCGTGCCAGCATTAGCCCTGCGGCCGGCCAGTATCACGATCGGCTTCTTCGGCCTGCTGATCGCAAGCCTCGTCGGAGACCTCTCACGGCTATGGAGACCGGCACGAGATCCTTCGCTTGGCACGATTCTCAGCGACGAACTCGAGCGCGGCGCTTCTGGCTTCTGGCGCGAGACCCTCCGAGGCATCCAAACTGCCGACGGGTCCGCGTTCCATAATGCATTCTCGGCTCTCATCCGCATTCCGCGGGTGCTTTGGGAAGAGTTCTCCTGGGGTTCGCTCATCGGCATCATCTCGCTGGGCATCCTGCTCATCGCTGGCGGGGCGATAGCACGAATCGCCGCGTGCGACTTTGCGCACGGCGTGCGAATCTCCTGGGTCGAGGCCCTGGGATTTGCCATCAAGCGGTGGGTTTCTCTGATATTTTGCTTTGCCGGTCCGTTGCTGGTTGCCGGGATCGTCTACGCGATCATCGCGGCGGTCGGGTGGGCTTTGTTCTCGCCGGCGTGGGCGCAAGCCATCGGGGCAGTTCTATTCGTACTGGCGCTGCTCGGCGCAACGCTTGCGGTCGCGCTGCTCGTGCTCACGCTGCTCGGCGCACCGCTGCTGGTTCCAGCGGTCGCGTGCGAGGGCGCGGACGCGATCGAAGCGATGCAGCGCGCCTTCGCCTACGTCCCGGCGCGACCGCTCCGATACGGGCTCTACGCGCTGCTGACGGCGATCGTGGGAATGGTGGCGGTTGCCGCCGCCGTCGCGGTCGCGACCGGCGTCACGTCTTTCGCGCTCTCTGCGGCCGGCGCCTGGGTCAAGCAACCGCCGCGTTTGTTGCTCGAGCCCCTGGCGCCACCCGACGGTGCGGCCGAGTGGATTCTCCGCCTTTGGATCGGTCTGCCGTTGGCCATCGCCGGTGCGTACGCGTTCAGCGTCTTATTTTCTGGTTGCACTGTGATCTACCTCCTGCTGCGACGCGTCGTTGATGGTCAGACGGTCACAGACATCTGGGTGCCGGGGGTTGTGCCCGGAACGGCGATGCCGACGGATGCCGGTGCCGGCGCCAACCCGATCGATGCCTCGGTTTCGCGCGAAGCAGGCGATGAAGACTGAAGCGATGAGCGAACCGAATTCGCGATTATGCGCGCTCGCGGGATTCCTTGCGGAGCGTGCGGTACGCACGTTGGTACTGACGGGCGCCGGTTCACAGCGTGTGCTGCGGGCGCGGGAGACGGACTTGCCCCGGGAATTGGAGACGCTATCGCGCGAAGGCGGAGCGATCGAGATCCCGGAATTTGAGGCAACGATTCACTTTGTGGGAGCCGACGTGCGATGTGTGTGCACGGACCCGGCGGTTTCGATAGCGATCATGAAAGCGCTCGCGGACTAAGTCGTATGAGCCAGAAGACTAATCCGCATCCAGCGGCAACAAGTCTCCCTGCACAAGCACCGGCGGCAGTTGGTCGAGCGTCTTTGCCATTTCGATGCCGTGCTTGCCGACGCGGGTGCGTCGGAGGCTGGTGAGCAGACCGCCTGTTTTCAGTGAAATTCCAAGATCGCGCGCAAGGCTGCGGATGTAGACGCCCTTGCCGCAGCGGATGTGGAGATCGACGAGCGGCCACTGATACGAACGCAGTTCGATCGAGTGGATCTGAACCGGTCGGGGCTGAAGCGGAGCGTGTGTTCCTTCCCGCGCGAGTTTGTACGCGCGCTCGCCGCCGACTTTCATGGCGGAGAACTGCGGCGGCAACTGCATGATCTCGCCCCGAAACGCCTTGAGCGCGCGCTCGACGGCGGAGCGATCAGGTGGCGATCCGACCGGCACTTCGGCAACTTCCCCCCCGAGATCGTCGCTGGTTGAAGATCTCGAGAGGTCGATCGTTGTCGTGTACTCCTTTTCGGAAGCCATAAAGACGTTGACGCTTCGGGTGGCATTGCCGATGAGAACAACCAGGACGCCGGTGGCCAGCGGGTCGAGCGTGCCAGCGTGGCCGACCTTGATTCGCTTGGGCGCGCCCGCGCGGCGGAGACGGGTGCGGAGGATCGCGCACACATCCATGGACGTGAATCCCTGCTGCTTGTCGATGACGAGCAGGCCGGCCGGAGTTGGAACAGATGGCGGCGCTTGCTGCTTCGTCTCGTTCATGGACGACCATCCTGTTCGGATGCCGGAAGCACGCCGGGTTGCGGCTTCGAAACGAGCACGGTTTCGCAGCGTCCCTTCGCGATATTGAGGCCTCGCAACATGGTGGTCTTCGGATGCTTTGTCAGTCCGTCAGTATTCGAACGGATTTGAACTTCGATCTGGTTTGGCGCGTGCGTCGTGCCGCTTCGGATTGCCTTCCCCCGGGTGAGGAAAACAAGGCTGTCCTCGTTGTAGCCCAGGAGCGCGATGGGGAATCGGCCCGCGTCGTGCCCCATGGCTTTGGTAACGCGGGTAGAAAGTGAGAGCGCGGTGGGCGCGACCGCCCCGAGAAGCAGGCCGAACCCGATTACGAGTGCGCACGCGCCGAGGCCGAGTGAATCGATCGTGCGCATCCGCGCGAGGGAGCGACCGGATGCGACCATGAGCGTGAGCATCAGGGCGATCGGGACAACGAGCAACCAATTGGTTCTCGGTGCGGGATCGTCGACAAGCGTGCTCTTCCACCAGCCGAATGCTTCCCACCACGACATTGACAGCGCGAGTACGCCGATCGCCGCCAGAACGACAAACCCGGTCCCGAACCAGAACCGTGTCCAGTGCAAGAACGCACCGGTCGGGGCGCGCTCTTCACCGGCGCGATCCGCAGCTATCTCCACCAGCCACGCGGCCGCGAGAATACAGAGAGCCGGATACAGCGGAAGTGTGTAGTGCGGCAGTTTTGTGCTGACGAATTCGAATACAATCCAACTCGGCATAATCCACGCGAGCAAGAAGGCATCGCGCGGGCGCGAGACGGCGGCGATCCGGAACCTTTCACGCCAGCCGATTTCCCCGGGACCTCCCGCGCTGGCTGAAATTGCTGCCTCCGCGGTTTCGAGTGATCCGGAAGATTGGGCGAGCGGGGTCGGCACGCGAAGGGTGCGCCAAAGGGCACCAAAGGCCCCAGGAATCCCGAGCGAAACGGGCCAGAGGAGGAAGAAAACCAGCAAGAGGTGGTATCCGGGTGGCCCCCAATGCCCTTCCTTGCCTTCAACACTTCGGCCGATCGTCTCGTTCCAGATCGTGGTCCAATAGGTGTCGAATCCGATGCGTGACGCGACGGCGTAGACCCACGGCCCCACCGCCGCTCCGACAATCACGATGCCAAGCCACGGGCGAAGGCTCCAGAGCCAACGCCACTCGCGGCGCATGAAACTCCACGCAATCGCAGTGAGCGCGGCGATCATCGGCGTGATCGGGCCCTTGGCAAGCACCCCCATCGCGATGAAGACCCAAAGGATTGCGACGGTACCGAAGCGTCGATCGCCCCGCACGATTCTCCAAAGGGTCCACTGCGTCAGCACCACGCTCAGCAGAAGCAGTTGATCCGCACGGGCTTGGTGCGCGTCGAGCACGACGACCGGGCAGATTGCCAGCGCCCCAGCAGCGACAAACGCGGTCACTCGACCCGCCATCGAGAGTGCCAGCCGCCACAGTCCCGCGACCGCTCCGATCGCGCACAGCACTCCCGGAACGCGATACATCCAGATTTCGTCCTTCAGCGGCCGACCGCCGGTGAAAGCGGCGGCGCTGGCTACTTGGAGCCAATAGACAAGTGGCGGCTTGTTGAGTCGGGGCTTTTCCTGCACATGGGGGATCGCCAGCCCGCCCCCGTGCATCGCCGCAACGAGCGATTCCTGCGGCAGGGCCGCGCTCTCGAACATCTGGCGGCTGGCCTGGGCAAAACGCGATTCATCGCGATCGATCGGTGGAATCGAGAAAAGCCCGGGCAGGTACGCCGCAAGACAAAGCAGCAGAAGAATCGGGAGTGCCAGCGACGAATCCGCGAACCGGCGAATGACCGAAGGTGAAGTCGAGTGTGCGGATTCCAAGCGTGAATTGGAAGGGCGTTCGCTTGTGGTGTCAAGCGAGCGGCAACAATCGTGCCGATGGAGGCCACAATCGGCATGCAGGAAAGCGCAACAACCGGCCGCGGCCCGGGCTATTGGCCGATTGCGCCCATCGCTCTTGGCCTGTGCCTGGTGCCCATCGACGGTGCGGTGCGTGCGTGGGTGTACACCCATCGCGCCGGCGGCGACCTGAAGCGCGAACTGGAGTTTCTCCAGCAGTTCGGAGCATTCAGCAGCGTGGTCCTTTTGATGATCGCGGTGCTCCTTCTCGATTCACGCCCGCGGGCATGGAAATGGAACCGGATCTTTGATTGGATTGCCGCCGCGAGCCTTGCGGGCGTAATCGGCCACCTGCTCAAGATATTCATCGGCCGCCCTCGACCGCTCTTCGATGATCCGATGCACGTGCTGGGCCCGATCGGCAAGTACCCGGTTGAATTGAAAGACGGCAGCCTCGCGCTGATCCACGCTTGGGACTACAGCAGCGGCGTGGCGAGTGACCTGTGGTCGATGCCCAGCAGCCACGCCCTGTCCGCGGCATCGCTCGCCGTGACGCTAACGCTGCTTTATCCAAAGTTGCGATGGTTGTGCGTGGGCCTGGCGATCGTGGTGTGCATCGCGCGGGTGGTTCTCGGGGCGCATTACCCGAGCGATGTGCTTGTCGGGGCCGGAGTGGGCTGGTGGGTTGCAGCAATCGCGATGCGGGGAATGTGGGGATCCAGGCTCGTTGGGCAGGTGTCACCCAAAGTGTCGTTGGCCGATGGTCCGACGACGGCGTAAGGCAGAGCGAGTCGCTTCGGCGGCACCGTGAACACAAAGACCGGCAAGAAAGCCGGCGAGTGCCCCAAACGATTCGCCGCTGGCGATGAGTGACAATATTTTTGACTTCGTCCACCCGGGACAGGGAGGCCCTCCCTTTTCCCGAGCCGTTCTCACCGGGAAGGCATTCTGTCGGGCGGACGACCGGGCAATCGCGACCTAAACTCCCGCCCTTCTCCGGAGAGGTGTCCGAGCGGCTGAAGGAGCAGCACTGGAAATGCTGTATACGCGCAAGTGTATCGGGGGTTCGAATCCCCCCCTCTCCGCTTCATTCCATTTGTGCGTCAGCACAGAGTGGCCCTTGGGTCGTTTCGATCGGGCCAACGCCCAAACACCAATTGGCACCGCGCGCCTCATAGCACGAGCTTCCGACAGGTATCGCGGCACTCCATCCGCAAGTTCCGCCTCTAGTGCGTGTGTGTGAACCACATCGAGCCCCCGCCGTGCCAGGAATCCTGCGGAGTTCCGAGATCAACCAGAGGGCCGTCGAGCATGGCCCCGAACTTCGGAGATCTCGAAATGTGACAGGTCGGCAGCAGCGGACGAATCCGGTGGGCCGAGGCGATCATGTAGACGGCGAGCATGTACTGCTCGTTCCAGTACCAGTTGGAAAAGCTTTCGGCATAGTCGTACGGCAGCATGATGTCGTGAACATGCACGACGACACCCGGCTTCAGGCGAGGAAGCACCTCGATCATGAACACCGTCACATCCGAATTCATGAAAGTGCGGTGCGAGCCGTCGAGAAAAACGATGTCGTTGGGCTCGAGCGAATCGAAGATCGAGAGATCGCAGGTCTCAAGACCGTCGCGGACAATGCCATCGCAGATCGAATCGACGAACGCACGCGGGTCGGGATCGATCGACGTGATTTTCGTCGGCAGCGCGTGATCCTTCCGAGCCTGATTCGCAAAGCAGGTGCTGATCCCCGATCCGATCTCGAGATACCGCTTGGGCCGAAGCGTCCGCATCATCGTGTAAAGCGCCGCGGCATCAAAGCAGCACATCGGAACGCCCAACCAGCCGGGCAGGGGCAGGTCTTCGTGGCGAAAATTGAGCGGAATTCGCTTCAGATACTCGCCGTCCGACCGAATCTCCTCCAGAAACTTTCGATACTCCTCATCGTGCTTTTCGAAGAGCGATACCAGCGCCTGCAGTGGCGGGTGCGTCGCGCCATAGCGCGGCTTGTAAGCGCGGCTCGGCGGATAGTCCAACGGCATCAGGCACCGGGCATAATCGCAACCCGGCAGCACCACGAACGGTCTCTGCTCGAGCTGCTCAGTAGCGCCCGTAAGCGGCTTGAACTTCTGCGATATCTTCCCAACGGCCTTTTTCAGGAAAAGCATGAGACTCCGTTTCGCAAAACTATAGATGTGCGACCAGTGTAGCTCTTGCCCGCTTGAAAGGGGTTCATCACCAATCCGCGCACATTCTCGCCCGGCTTTTTCGCAGGCGATTGCTATCCTTTTCGATTCGCGAGTCACGGCGCGATCAAGGGGCTGCTGAATGAATGTGATGCTGACCGAGCTTGGAATTTTTGACACCGTCGGGGGTGGCCAGGTTGCATACCAAAAGCTCATCGCCGCAAATCCAGACGTCACCTTCTACTTTCCAGTCATTGGCCTCGGTCAAATTGATAGCGGACTACCGAACGCCAAGCCGTTTGTCTTGCAGCCGGCGGGGATACGCCTGCGGCCATCCAGCAATCCGCTCGAATCTCACGTGCTCTTCGATTCGTTCTTGTACGCCGAGCGTCTGGCCGCCGCCGCGAAGGATCTTTCGATCGACGTCGTCGACTCCCCGGACTATTCGTGCCGATCGCTCTTTGTCCGCCCCGCCTTCGCGCGTCAGGGCATCCCTGTGCCCAAGGTCGTTCGCGCCCTCCACGGGGTGTTGTCCAAAGCGCTCCACCTCGGCTGGGGCAGCCACTCGTCAGAGCTGGTCGCCGCGATCCGGCTGGTCGAGTCGTGGTGCTATCGCACCTCGGACGTGCGCTACGGGATCAGTTGCCAGTACATTTCCGACTGGCACACCCGAACCGGCTTTCGCGCGGCTTACCTGGATCCGATGCACATGTTCGAGCCACCCACGGCTCGGGAGTGGCCCCGCGGCGGAGGACCGCCCGACTTTGCCTTCATTGCGCGAAGAGAGCGGCGCAAGGGCGCAGATCTGTTCGCGGACCTGATGTGGTGGCTCGGCCCGAAAAACGTCGGCAAACTCCGAATGATGGGCTCTTCCGACAACCAGGGCGATTCGGTCCGATCGGACGACATTCTGCGGACCATGGCATGGCGGCGCGGCATTGAACTCGATCTGCAAAGCAACTGGACCAAGGACCAATTGGCCGACCTCTTCGCGACCAGGGTTGCGCATGTTGTCCCCAGCCGCTGGGATTCGCTGAGCCTCGTTGCGCTGGAATCGTTGTTTGCCGGATGTCCGACCGCGATTAGCAGCGGTGCCGGCGTGACGGGTCTCTTGCGGGCGCGTTTCCCTTCCGTGCCGTGGATACCCATCGACGTGCATAATCCTCACGCCTGTCAGGAAGAACTGGCGGATCTTGCAAGGCATTACGACGCGCACCGCCAGAAACTCACCGATGCCGTTTCGTCGCTCGATCTCACGCCCGGCGGCCCATCGCTCGCCGAAATCTACAGCATGCCATCGTCGCAAGACCCCCGCATCCATGCCACGATCAACGATTCGTACGCGAACGCGCTGTCCATGGTCGGGCAGGTTTCACTTGGCTTCGCAGTCGCGACCCGGGCAGCCCGGTGGAATCCCGCCGTCGGACGACTGGCGGTTCGCAAGGCCAAGCGGGCGCGCTGGTACTGGCGAAACCGCTCCAATCTGCTCGATCGCGGCGGGAAGTGGCTGATCAGCAAGGTGAGCAAGAAGAACACCAGCCTGCTGAAACAGGCCAGGTATTCGATGCGATTGGAAAGCATGTTTGGATGGCTCTCCACGGTCAAAGAAAAGACCCCGGTGGAATGGAATCTGAAGTGCGAAGCGCTCGAGGACGCCGCGCAGCGGTATCGAGTCGCGCGGATCCGCATCTATCGGCTCCTCGCCGCTCTCGAAAACAAGCGCGGGCGTGACCTGATCGCCGCGGTCTACAAGTTGCGGTGCATGCGATGGCTCGGCCGCGACACGCTGGGAGATTGCTCCGACGTCGCCGAAACGTTCCGAAAGCACGGCTTCGAGTGCGAGGCCGAAATCGTTCTTGCCATGTTCCACCCGGTCCTGGGCACCAAGGCCAGGCGGGCCGAATTGCTCGAGCAGATCCCTGCCCGCGTGCGGAGCAACACGCCCGTGAAATTCGAGGCGATGGAGGACAACCGGACAGCCTCGAAACCACGCGCGAGCGTGATCGTTTCCCTGTACAACGCCGCCGACAAGATCGATGCGTTCATGGCCCGCCTGGAATTGCAGACCCTTCTGAAGAAGGGTCAGATGGAGATCATCCTGATCGATTCGGGCTCGCCGAAGGATGAGTTGGGCGCGCTGCGTCAGTTTCTCGGGTCGAACGCAAAACGGGCATCGCTACCGGTTGCGTATGCCCGCACCCACGAGCGCGAGACGATCCAGCTTGCGTGGAATCGCGGGCTTTCGCTCGCCCGCGCGCCCTTCGTGGCCATGCTCGGCGTTGACGAGGCCGTGCGTCCGGACGGGCTCGAGATTCTCGCCAACGAATTGGACGCCGATTCGTCACTCGATTGGGTCACGGGCGACGCCATCGTGACCAGCGTCGACAAGCGTGGTGTATTGGATACCGACGTCATGACGTACACCCGCCAGGGCTTCCACAAGGACCTGCACTTCCTTGAGTGCTGCTATTACTCGTACGTCGGCGCCATGTACCGCAAGTCGCTGCACGACCGCGAAGGCTACTACGACCCCAGTTTCCGCGCCGCGGGCGATACGGAATTCAAGAACCGCGTCTTGCCGACTCTGAAAGCCAAGCACCTCGCGCAGGTGCTCGGCGTATTCCTGAATTACCCCGAGGGACGCACCACGCTGCACCCCCGCGCCGAGATCGAAGACCTTCGCGCCTGGTACCTCCACCGGACCGACGCCGGCGTCGAGCGGCTCTTCCGCGGACGCGACCCGAAGGAGGCACGCCGCCTTCTGCACGACACCCTGAAGTACCGCAAGAGCTTCTGCTGGCACTGGTCGAGCGACATCGAAGTCGCCCTGCTGCTCTCCCGGTATCTCGATGAACGAGACGACAAGTCGCCCTCGATCACGCCTCAACTTGAACAGGTCATCGAAATCTACCGCAATCTCGAATGGCTTGCGAACATTCGTCCGCGAAAAGCCGCCGCGTCTGTCCTGCGAAGCGCGCGGCAGATCCACAAATTGTCCAAGGTCATCCAGACGCGACTGGGCACGAAAGATTCCGTCGAATTTTGCTTCGAGAACGACAATCGATACGAGCAGCACAGCTCGCCGTGGCGCTCCGAGGATTAACGCCCCGTCGCCAGCGCAAGCTCATAGCCTTCGAGCGTGCGCTGCGCCGCCGCCGGCCACTGATAGGCCGCAGCCCAGGCTCGCGACTCCGGACGCGGCGCCCGGCTCGAACAAGCCAGTCGGACCGCCTCGCCGATCGACTTCTCGCACGCCGGGTCGGCATAGACGGCGTGCTCGCCAAAGTACTCTCGCGTGCAGCCGCCGGGTGTCAGCACAAGGCGGCAGCCGCAAACGCCGGCCTCAAGGCTCGCCAGGCCCGGCGTTTCATACCAACTGACGCAGGCATGAACCAGATTTGAGCGGTAGTGCGCCAGCAGTTGTTCGGGAGCGCACGGATCGAGAAACCGCACATTCGGTCCCCCCTCAGATCGAACTCGCTCCGCGTACGAACCGCTGTGCCTGCCCGGTGTACCGATGATCGTGAGCGTCTCATCCAGGCCGCGGCACGCCCGCACCAGGGCCAACTGATTCTTTCTCGGCTCGATCCTTCCGACGCAAAGCACCCCCGCGCGAGGCGGATCGTCCGGTGCGCCGGTAAGCGGGTGAAACACCGCAGAATCAACGGCATTGGGAACCACAACACACGCCGGGGTCGCGCCGAAACGCTGCTCGATGACACGCTTCTCCTCGATGCTGTTCGGAAGTATCACGCGGACCGTGTCGAGAACAGAACGCACGCCGGCGCGAAAGCGGAGCAATCCTGAATTGAAAACCCGAGTTCTGCCCCTCATGACTCCAAGAACGTTGTGCTGAACATTGCGGAGCGATTGATAGCGCTCGGTCCCCACACGTCGCGCCAGCCACCCTTGCAATCCATGCCTTCCGCGCCGATCAAACTCATCCGACGGCCAATAGATCGTGCTGAGCACCCCCGGAGGGGCCGCCGCCCGTTCCAGGCGGCGGCAGATCGGAAGCGTCTCCCACAACCGGTCGAGATGCCACAGATGAACCACGTCGAAACCATCCAAAGCGGTTTCGCGGATATCGCGAAGCTCGATGCGCACACCGAGCTGCTCAAGCGCCGATTTGGTGCGGTGCACCTGCACCGTATCGCCGCCACGCTGCACGTCGAGGTCCTCGCGAACCAGCCAAAGTGCCCGCGGCTTGGTCACACCGAAAGCTCCACGGGGCCGGCGACGAACGCCGGCCTCCTCATCGCGCCATCAACCAAGACCTCCGCGATTCGCTCCGAGGCGTGCCCGTCTCCATACACGTTCACCTTCCGAGCAGCCGCGTCGTACGCGCTCGGATCCCCCAGCAATCGCGAAGCGGCAACGAGAATTGCATCGGTCTCCGTCCCGACCAACTGCGCCACACCGCAGGCCACCGCTTCGGGCCGTTCCGTCGTGTTGCGAAGAACGAGCGTCGGAATGCCGAGCGACGGCGCCTCCTCTTGCACCCCTCCCGAGTCGGTCAGTATGAGGTGGGCCCGGGTTTCGAGGCGCACAAAGTGTTCGTACGAGAGTGCTTCGCCGAGCCGGACGCGATCAAGGCCGCCCAGCGCTCGCATCGCGGCATCACGCACGTTCGGATTCGGATGAAGCGGATACGCGACCAGAATGTCAGGAAACCGGGCCACCAGCTCCCGAATCGCGCGGAACACCCGCTCCAGCGGCTCGCCGAAACTCTCGCGCCGATGCAGCGTCACCAGCACCAATTTCAGGCGATCGGGCCCGCGCACCCACGATGGCAATTCGCCCCGTGGTTCCCGCTGCGTGATCCATTTCAGGGCATCAATCGACGTGTTTCCCACAACGTGAATACTCGCCTCGCCGAACCGCTCGCAAAGCAGATGTTCGCGAGCTGACTCGGTCGGAGCAAAGTGCCACGATGCGCATTGCGCCGCGACCCGACGATGCAGTTCCTCGGGAAATGGCTCGCGGAGTGAGCCGGAGCGAAGCCCCGCCTCAACGTGGGCAAACGGCACCCTTGCGAGAAAAGCCGCAAGCGACGAGCACAACACCGTCGTGGTATCGCCCTGAGCGACCGCGATGTCCGGCCTCATTTCCAGAAACACGCGCGAGAGTTCGCGAAGCATCACGCCCGCAAGCTCGCCCGGGTGTTGCGAGGGTTCCATGAGGTCAAGATCAAGGTCCGGCACCAGGTCGAACGACGCAAGCGCGCCCCGAAGCAATTCTCGGTGCTGTCCCGTTGAGATCACGCTCACCCGCGCTCCACCGCGCCACCGTTCCGAGCGAAGCAGGTGAATCAGCGGCGCGAGTTTGATCGCCTCCGGACGGGTGCCGAGGATGAGCGCAAGATGCTTCACCCGGGATCATTCGCCATCAGTCCGGCGGGACGCGCCGCGCCGGCGGGCAACTCCCAGGCCAGCGCCGCAAACTCCTGCGCCCGGACGTCCCATGAATTGGCGCTCGCAAATGCGATTCGGGCGGTGCGGTTTCCGGCCGGATCGTCGCACGCCCCACGCAGCAGATCGCTGATTTCGTCAGTCGTCGAGCCCACCCCGCAAACCCCCTGAAGCAAATGGGAATCGGCGACCCGCGTTGTGATCACCGGCTTGCCCATGGCGAGGTATTCATAGATCTTCACGGGGTTTGCCGCTTTCGAGATGCCGCTCTGGTCGAAGGGGACCCAGCATACATCAAAGTGGGCGACGTACGACGGGACCTGGTCGTACGCACGCGCCCCGAGAAAACGCACATTCGGTTCCTTCGCAAGATCCGCGATCGGAGCATCCGCCGACGCCGGTCCAACAAACACAAATTCGCATCCTCGATTCGCTCGCGCCACGCTCCGGATCAACTCCCAATCGATCCACTCATACAAGGCCCCGACGAAGCCGATCAGGGGCCGCCCAGCCCCCGGTAGATCACCCGGGCGCGGGTATTGGCGTGATGCATCGAACCGGGCCAGGTCAACCCCGTTACGGATCACGCGGATCACCGGCGCATCCGGCCTCGCGCCCCGGCCGAATGCCGCGGCCCGATCCGCCAGAATTTCAGCCGATGCGCAGACAGCGCTGCAAGTGTGAACCAGCCGTCTTTCCCACTCCACAATGCACCGATGATGAGCATCGTTCCGTGAATGAACGCGCGGATCATCGATGCAGTCATAGATCACCCGTGAAAACGGCAATCGCTCCAGCCACGGCTGCCACGCGGGCGTCACGGCGATCGCAACCGAATTGTCCCAATCCAATCGGTCGCGGAGTTGACGTCTCAATTCTCCCGCCGCCAAATGCGCCCAGCGTTCCCGCGTTCGCCGCGAAAACAAACCGGCGCACCGATCCGGAATCGCGGGCAACGGACGCAATACGTGCGCCGCGTCGTCACCGCGTGCCGTGAATCGCTCGATCGCCGTCCGCGGCGACGGGTATTGCACGAACAAGTTGGGTATGCCCGCTCGCGACCACGCCTCGCTCAGCATGCGCGTTCGCCCGACGAGGGGGAAGTTCCACGTGACCGCCGCAAACGACACAAGCGTTGCCTGTTGGTTCTGTTGCGTGCCCGCCCGCCCCGCGTTGCCGAGCAGCAAATCGGCAGCCGCGCGCAGATCGACCGCGACATGGTGCACCTCAATCCCGATCGCCCGGCACTTGGCGGTTTCGGCATCACGATCCACACCCACAAGAATGCGCACGGCCCCAACCGCCGCCGCGGCCTGCATGTCGGTCGCCGAGTCGCCCACCATGGCGCTCGAAGCAAAATCGATCTCGGGATGCTCCCGCTTGGCACGCAGCAGCATGCCCGGCGACGGCTTGCGATCAAACGATTCCAGATCCGGGCAGAAATAGATCGCATCCAGCGAAGCCCCGGCAGCCGAAAGCACGGCCTGCAAGTGCGCATGAACGCGATCGACGTCTTCGCGGGTCATTCGCCCGCGGCCGACGCCGCGCTGATTCGAGATCAGAACGAGTTTCTTGCCCGCCGCTTTCAGATTCGCGAGCGCTTCCACCACTCCGGGCAGAATCTCGAGTTGCTCCGGATTCGTCACATAGTCGCCCGGGAGTCGGCGATTGAGAACCCCGTCGCGATCCAGAAACACCGTGTGAAAGCGGGGGGATGCACCCAGGCTCCGAATCCGCCCATCGCCTCGGCTCACGAGCCGGACCCCGCACACGCGCGCTGGTCGAAGAACCGCTGAAGAAAACCATCGGCCTGCGCGACCGTCTCGGGAAGTCCGATGTCCAGGAACGGCGCATCGGTCGGATGGACCAGGAGCCTCCGCCCGTTCGCCAGCATGCGCGGGAAGACATCGGTCTCGATGCTCAGCGGGCGGGCATCGGCAAAGTCGCTTCGTAACCGCGCCGACAACACGTACACCCCGGCGTTGATCAGCCCCCGACCCGGCCGCTTCTCATGGAACCCCCGAAGCATTCCATCAGGCCCCACATCCATCGAGCCAAACCGCGTGCAATCCTCGCATTGCACGCCAACAAGCGCACCATCGGCCCTCCCCTCGACAACCGCGGCAATCGAAGGGCGCAGATCGGTCAAAACCAGCGAATCGCCGTTGCAGGCCAGAATCGTGGGCGAAGGCGCCAATGTGTCCCACGCGAAGGCGATCGCCCCGCCGGTTCCCAGGGCCTGCGTTTCGACAACGCTTCGGATCGCGACTCCATCAGGCTCGCGGCTGTCAAAGTGCGCACGCGCGACCGGTGCCAAGTGGCCCAGAGAAACCAGCACATCATTCACACCCTGACGGTGCAAGTGCGCAATGACCCACTCAATGAACGGCTTGCCCGCGCACGGAATCAATGGCTTGGGCACATCGTCATAGAGCCCTCGCAGGCGCGTCCCTCGCCCGCCCGCCAGCACAATACCCACGACTGAAGCCGCCATTGCCTCCACGCTGCGATCATAGGACCGTCGGCTTCTTTTTTGTGTCGCCGCGCCACGCCACAAGCCCTTCATTCGCGTGCAGTTTCGCCCGGAGTGGTACAATTGCTGTTGCTGGTGGTTCTTCTCGGATATGTGATCGCATGATCGTCATGCGGCCGGCACTTCCGTTCCACCCCGGCGATCCGAGAATCGATCTTCGAAAGGGTTTGAATGGCGACTCGCGTACTCATCACCGGCGGCGCCGGCTATCTCGGCTCCGTGCTCACCCCCGCACTGCTCGCCAACGGGTTCGAGGTCCGGGTGCTCGACAGTTTCCTGTTCCGGCAGTCCTCGCTTCTCGATTGCTGCGCTGATCCGAAGTTCTCCGTGACCCGGGGCGACTGCCGCGATGAGGCAACGATGAAGAAGGCGCTGGACGGCGTCGACATCGTCATCCCGCTTGCCGCAATTGTGGGCGCGCCCGCCTGCAAACTCGATGCAATCGCCGCGACCTCCACCAACCTCGACGCCATCAAGTTGCTCCTCACCCTGCGATCCAAGCAGCAGCGAATCATCTACCCCACCACCAACTCCGGCTACGGCATCGGCGAAAAGGGAAAGCCCTGCACCGAAGAGTCGCCCCTCCGCCCCATCTCGCTCTACGGCACCACCAAGACCGAAGCCGAGAAGGCCGTGCTCGATTCCGGCAACGCCGCGACCTTCCGCCTCGCCACCGTCTTCGGCATGTCCCCCCGCATGCGCACCGACCTGCTCGTCAACGACTTCGTCTATCGCGCGTTCAACGACAAGGCCGTGGTCATCTTCGAAGGCCACATGAAGCGCAACTACATCCACATCCGCGACGTCGCCCGCGCCTTCCTCCACGTCATCGCCAACTTCGACCGCATGCAGGGCCAGGCTTACAACGTCGGCCTTTCCGACGCCAACCTCTCCAAGCTCGAACTCTGCGCCGCCATCCGCGAGTTCGTCCCCGGCTTCGTCTTCCTCGAAGCCCCCATCGGCGAAGACCCCGACAAGCGCGACTACATCGTCAGCAACGACAAAATCGAGAGGACCGGCTTCAAGCCCCAGCACTCCCTCGCCATGGGCATCCAGGAACTGCTGAAGGGCTACACGATCATCAGGAACAACACGTACGGCAACGTGTAACCCCCGGCTCCTTCCTCCCCGCCTCCATTAAACTTTCCGAACACCGCCAACGCGTTCGGCGCGATCGGGGCGTCTCCGTGCAAGAGGCGGCAAAACGCCTCAACTCCGCCCGAGCGTTCATCCATTTCGGCCGCATGATTCGAGAAGCCGCCGAACAAGCGCGTCCGGATTGTGTCGCGCTCGCCACGGCTCGGACGCCCCGAGCGCCAGCAGACGCAGCCGCGGCCAGTCCTTCAGAAGTTCGACAAGCCGCGCGCCCGCATCTTCATCCGCATCAATCACAAACGGGTGTGGTCTCGCCCCGATGGACACCATCTCGCGCACGCTGCTGGCCAGCCAGGTCCCTTCCGGTACCAGCACCGGAACCCCGCTGGCCATCGCTTCCGCAAGTATCCCCGAACTCCGCCGCCGGTACGCCGCGGCCTCGTACAGCAACAACATCACATGGGCGCCGCGAACGAGCGATGCGTACTCCTCGTCATTCAGTTCATTGGTGACGAACCGCACGCCTTTCCCGAATGACTTCAGGTCCTGCAGCGCTCTGAGGCACTCCGGCTCGGGATCGATGACCCGCACGGAAGACTGAACAACCAGTACCGTCTCGCCCTCCAAGTGCCCGCTCTCGCGCAGCGAACGCGCCACCGACGGAAGTACATGAAATCCCTTTTCCTTCCGAGCATCCCCGACGTACACAATCCGCAGCGGCCTTAGCGGCCCGCCTTCCACCTGCCCCGCGCCAAACGCCGCTGCCTCAGGCCGGAACGAATCTCCAACCGGAATCGGAAGAGTTTCGAAGCCAAGCCCCGTCGCGGCTTCCCAGGCATCCCGGAGCGCTTCGGTGTCAGACCACCAGCGCAGCCGGGCCGGATCAATCGAGACGGCAACCGCTCGCACGCCCCGCAAAAACTCTCGCCGCTTGCGAGGCGACGACTCGGGCGTGTCTTGCCGCAACACAACGTGCCAATTCGCAAGCCGGGCCGTCGGAAAACGAGTCAGGAACCGGGCGAATCCCAGCAGTTCCGGAGCCGAGATCGTCGGAAGAAAGCCCACGTCGCCCGGCGCCAACGGCGGCATGGCCCGCGACAAATCCCGTTCAAACGCCCGCACTTTGGGCTCATGCCGGAGCCGATTGAGAATCGTCAGCAACGCATACGCCACGACCGCGACCAGCGCCCCTGCCGCTACAAGCGGAATGCACAAAAGAGCAAGCATCGCTATCACCGCTTTGAAAGCAAATCGAGAATCGCGCCACCAGTCAACCGCATTCGCCCGCACCGATGCGAATACGCGTCTCGTTCGCAGCGCAAACTCGCGGATGCTCCGGGGTGTCGCGATCGCCGTCTCGAATGTCGAGTATCGAAACGCCGGAGACACGTCGATGCCTTCACCCAGCCCGCCCTTGAAGGCTCGATTGCAAATCAGCCGCGCTTCAAAGCCCGCCCGGGCCGCGGCCTCGAGCACGCGGGTCGCATAATTGAAGTAGTGTCCACCAAAACTGCGGAGCGACTGATCGACGAGGATGAATCGTGGGGTGCTTTTCAAGAACGTTTCAGCATTCTTGCGCCGCATACGACCGGAATTCCTTATCAGACCGGCGACGCCATCGATGATCCGTTCCTCCGATCGAACTCGGCCTCCGGTCAGCCTCGAATGTACATGAATCGGGCCTCGGTCGAACGCGCGGCCCCGTGGACATAGAATATTCGATGCGCAAGCAATCAGGCGAAACTCAGGCCGAACTCGCAATGATTCAGGGCGAGTTTGATGCCGCCCGGCGGACTCTCGAGTCCTTTGTCGCAGAAGAATCGAACCTTCGCAAGATCGCGCAAGGCGCCAAGATCATCGCCTCCGCGTTCACGGAGGGGCGCAAGGTGCTCGCCTGTGGCAACGGCGGTTCGTCCGCCGACGCCCTTCACTTCTGCGAAGAGTTCACCGGTCGCTACAGACACAACCGCCCCGCCTATCCGGCCATCGCCTGCATCGATCCCGGCCACCTCACCTGCACCGCAAACGACTTTGGATACGACAACGTCTTCTCCCGGTGGACCGAAGCATTTGCCCAAAAGGGTGACGTGCTCGTCGTGCTGTCCACAAGCGGCAACAGCGAAAACGTCATCCGCGCCGTCGAAGTCGCCAAAGCCCGGGGCACCCACACGTTCGCGCTGCTCGGCAAGGGCGGCGGCCGGCTGAAGGGAATGTGCGATGTCGAGTGGATCGTGCCCGGCCTGACCGATGCAAAGTCCGGCAAGGCGGAAACGCAGTACGCCGATCGCATCCAGGAAATCCATATGCTTCTTCTCCATGTGCTGATCTGCGCCGTGGAAAAACAACTCGATCAGATGGCGCTGGACCGCGATCGACTGCAGGAGATCAAGCCCTCCGAAATCCGCTCGAAGGCGGCCGCAGGCGCTCATTGAGTCGAGTGGCGAAAGGCTTCTCCGCGACTATGTCTGACTGCGACGTCCTTGTCATCGGTGGCGGCATCGTCGGCCTCGCAACCGCCTGCACGATCATCAAGCGGAATCCCGCCGCGCGTGTGATTGTGCTCGAGAAAGAACCACGCGTCGCCGCCCACCAGACCGGCCACAACTCCGGCGTCATCCACTCGGGCATCTATTACAAGCCCGGTTCCCTGAAAGCCCTCAACTGCCGCCGAGGCAAGGACCTGCTGGAATCATTCTGCAACGAGCACCGGGTTCCCTTCGAAATCTGCGGCAAGGTCATCGTGGCGGTTGACGAGAGCGAACGCCCCGGCCTCCATCGCATCTTCGACCGCGGCCAGGCGAACGGCGTGCGCTGCGAGATGATCTCGGCCGCGCGCTTGCATGAACTCGAACCCGCCGTCCGGGGCGTCGCCGGCATCCATGTGCCCGAAACCGGAATCATTTCATATACGGCCGTCTGCAACGCAATGGTCCGGATCATCGAGCAACAGGGCTCCCGCGTCATCACAAGCGCCCGGGCGACCGCCGTCAATCGAGTCAACGACGTGTTCGAGGTGCAGAGCAAAGCCGGCGTCTTCGCCGCGCGCGCGATCGTGAACTGCGCGGGCCTGCACTCCGATCGCGTCACTTCCATGACCGGCGCTCGCCCCGATGTCAAGATCGTCCCGTTCCGCGGCGAGTATTTCGCCCTGCGCGACGACGCCAAGGGCCTGTGCCGCAATCTGATCTATCCGGTCCCCGATCCCAATTTCCCGTTCCTCGGGGTCCATTTCACCCGCATGATCGACGGCAAGGTGGAGTGTGGCCCGAACGCCGTGCTCGCCTTCGCCCGCGAGGGGTACTCAAAGTCCTCGATCAATCTGCGCGACCTGGCCGAGACTCTCTCGTACCCCGCGTTCTGGAAGATCGCCAGGAAGTACTGGCGTACCGGCGCGGGGGAGTTCCACCGCTCATTCTCGAAGCATGCCTTTGTTTCCGCCCTGCAGCGACTCATCCCGGATGTGGCGATCGAGCATCTCCAGCCCGCCCCCGCCGGTGTACGCGCTCAGGCGCTCTCCCGCGACGGCATACTTCTCGATGATTTTTCGATCGAGCAGCGCCCCGGCCTCGTCAACATCTGCAACGCGCCCTCTCCCGCCGCGACCAGTTCGCTCTCGATTGCAGAATACGTCGTGGACGCATTGGAACATCAGGGCCGCGCCAGCGGACACTGAAGCGGGTGAGACACAAACGCTCCCCCTGATCGACGGCCAGGACACCGGCGGCACCGGACGACGGCCGCTTATGGCTGCTGCGGTCAAGCCCTGACCAGGTTCACGGGCCATCCGTGCACCGGGCCCGGCCGTCGATCGGAGGGAGCGGCCCGATTCTAGCGCGCTGGTGCGGGTTTTCGGCTCACGAACGGCATGAGATTCGCCGACGAACGGCGGAAGCGGGAATCAGCCGAACCAGGCCGTCCGTAGAATTAGTGACCGCCATGAACGAACAGAACGAGAATCCCGTCGGCCTGCCCTCCGCCGTTGAGCAGACCGAGTCGTACCGAGCGTCGCTCCTGCGGATCGCGCGCCTGGCGTTCTTCGCTCTGTTCGTCGTGGTGACGACCCTCTCGGTGCTGTACTTTCAGCCCGACAAGGCCGTGCCCAAGGAATGGCCGCGGGTTGCAGTTTTCATCCTTGTCATCGCGACGCTGATCGCCGCGATGGTGGGCAGTGTCGATCTGCTCACGCGGAAAAAGAAAATCGGCGCGGTGATCGCGGTGTTCTTCGGCATCGCCGCGGCAATGCTGGCCACCGCCGCGCTCGGCTCCGTGGTCGATCTCTTGGCGACGCTCTATCAGATCGATGAACGCGTCACGAGCGCCGCGAAGGTGCTGCTCGGAATCGGGCTGGCCTATCTGGCGGTGACCACGATTCTGCAAACGCAAGACGACTTCCGGCTGGTCATTCCCTATGTCGAGTTCGCCAAGCAGATTCGCGGCGCCAAGCCGCTGATTCTGGACTCCTCGGCGCTCATCGATGCGCGATTCGTGGATATGGCGGCGACCGGCCTGATCCAATCGCCGGTGGTTATTCCCCGCTTTGTCGTGCTCGAACTTCAGAAACTCGCAGACTCGAGCGACCGGCTCACCCGCACAAAGGGACGGCGCGGGCTCGACATGGTTACGAAACTCCAGCGCCTCGGAACGGTCTCGGTCAGCATCGATGAATTGCCGGTTCCCGGCAAGGCCGTGGATCAGATGCTGATCGAGTTTGCACGCCTCAGCCCGGGGCTGATCGTGACGACCGATCTCGGCCTCGCGCGGGTCGCCGAGATTCAGAGCATCGGCGTGATCAACATTCACGAACTCGCCAACGCGCTCAAGCCGGCACTGGTACCGGGCGAATCGCTTTCGGTCGTGCTGGTGCGAGAGGGTGAGCAGGCGGGGCAGGGCGTCGGCTATCTGGATGACGGGACCATGGTCGTGGCGGATGCCGCAGCCGAGTTCATCGGAAACCGGGTCGAGCTGCAGGTCACGAGCAATCTGCAGACCGCCGCGGGCCGACTGATCTTTGCGAAACTGGCGGTCGCCGAGAACGGTCACACGCTCAACAAGGGCCCGACACCGGTCGAGGCCGCGGGTGAATCGGAACTCGAGCCCACCGCACGACAGGGTGGCCCGGTTGCGGAAACCGAGCCCGAATCGTCGGAGGAAATGACGTCGGCTGCGAACGGGCACGAACTGGCAGATCAGGCACCGGGCGTATCGAAACCTCGGTCGCCGTATCCGCCCAACCCGCCGCGTTCGGTGCGGGCGGGGACGCCTCGCAACCCCAGGCGCTGAGGCCGATTCATTCTCCGGGTTCATCGGGCGCCTTTGGAATAGGCCGGTTGTTTAGTCCCTGCGCGAGCGAAGTGAACGCGGCGAATCCGAAGGGTGCGCCGGTCTCTTTGGACTCCACACTTTCGGTCGCGGCCTGGAGTTGCTGCATGATCGACTCGGAGAGCGCGTGCAGGCCCCGGATCTCGTGAAGGGGCAGCGTGAAAACGTCGCCGTCGGGGGTGATGATCTGAAAGACTGTGCCCTGCAACATCATCGAAAGCTGCTTCTCGGCGCTGGTGTTGCCGACGCCGAAATTGATCAGCGGACGGACGGCACCGATCGGGATGCGCTCCCCCCGAAAAGTAATGACCGTGAGTCGCCCATCGAGCACGCGCGGCTTGCCCGAGGCGTCTGCCTGGCTGGTCTCAAGGCAAAGAGTCGAGAGCATCTCACGGACCACGTTGTGCCAGAGCATCTCGCGCAGGAGTTTGGTTTCGCGCGGGTCCATCATGAGCGGAACACTCATCGTGGCCTGCGTGACGATGGGTGCGGAACGCGCGGGAACCGACTTCTGCTTGCCGGAGGCCGGATGGCGGCGGGGGCGAACCGGCTTGGGTTTTCGACCTCTTCGATTCGGACGCACGTTGCACCTTGACCTTTCAGGACGGAGAGGCGGGCGCTCAGGCACCCGCGAGTTTGTCGGCTTTGGCCTGGAGTTTCTCCAGGCGATCTTTCGCCTGCTGGAGCTTGGTCCGCCAACGCGTTTCGAATTGTCCGGGCTTCTGACCGGTGTCGGCCTGACCCGGCGCGGGCCGGTGCAGGATCTCCGGGTCGGAGCGCAGCAAGGACTCGGTTTCCCCGATGGCGGTTGCCGCGGCATCGAGGCCCGGCTTGGCGAGCGACGCGGCCTCGTGCTTGCGATTGGGAGCGATCTGTTTGCTGTCGGCCTTGAGTTTCAGGTGCGGGTCGGCCTCGTCCATCGACTTGTCGGCCAGCGCCAGGAGCGATTCCGCCCGATCCCGCAACGCCGCGAGGGAGACGCCGACCGGGCGGCGCTCTCGCATCTCGGGTTTGGAACCATCTGTCTTTGCAAGGGCAGCTTCCAAAGCGGCACGGGCGTCCGGCGCGACGGCGGCACAGAGGCCAAGCGCGATTGCATCCTGGGCCTTGAGCCGGAGAATCTGAGCCCCCGGCTCGCTCAGGCTGATCACCGGGAAGTCGGACGCGTTGGAGGCACCGTTTCGGATCTCAGGCTTTGCGTCCGGGGGAGAAATCATCCAGCAGCCGATCGCAGGGTTCAGCATGGCGGCGCGGAGTGCGTCGTAGGGAGCAAATCGAGACTGCTCATCCGACTTCTTCCAGAACGATTCGGTGGCAGCAATCGATTTCGAATCCGCCAGTTCGCGGACGTTTCCGGCGGAATCGCTGACGAGTGTTGCGTCGCTTTGAATCCAGCATCCCGCACCGGCCCGGCCGCCTGCAACCAGAAACGCGAGTGGTGCTTCCCCCGTGTCGGATCGAATGAACGCGATCGAGGGGGGCTCGCTGGCGGCAAGAACGTCGCCGACGGACTGCGCCACGTCGAGGCGCCAAGGCTTGCCGCTGATCTCGACGCAGATGATTTTCGCGCCGCCGGCGCGTGCCGAAGAGATTTGGGTCTCGAGATCGCGCGCCTGACTCGCGTGGTCGAGCCCTTCGTGCATTTCGAGCACCCAAGCGATAGAGCGGACGGGAGGGGGAGCGGAGAAGGCGAAATTCCAACTGCCGAACAGTGCAATAGCGCAGAGAACTGGGCGAACTTGCGACTGGAGGATCGGTTGCTTGAACAAAGGAATCCTCCCTTCCCCCAACCCCTTCTCCCAACCCCGTCCCTCAGAGAAGCGGCGTCAGACCAATAGTTTCTTACCGAACTCGCCGGGCTCGAAATAATGGACGAGTTCCATTGCGACTTCAAGGGTCATTTCCTGTCCGGCGGGGGGTGGATTGCCGCGGGCGGGTAGGCGGGCGACCAAGAGCGGCTGCTTTCCGGTTGCAAACGCGACATCGACGGTGTCGCCGAGGGGCTCGACGACGTTGACGCGAACGCGCATGGTGGCGGCGCTTTGCGCATCGGGAATGGTGAACATCTGCGGGCGGATACCGAGGACGATGGGCTTGCCGACGTATGCCGCGAGCGCGGCGGCGCGAGTCGGATGCGTTGGAAGTTCGTAGGGCTTACCGCTCGGGTCGGCGCTGCCTTCGACGAAGACGATGGAATCACTACGGCGCTGGAGTTCGCCTTCCAGGAAGTTCATCGGGGGCGTCCCGACAAACGAAGCGACGAAGCGGTTGACGGGGTTGCGGTAGACCTCGAGGGGCGGGCCCGCCTGCTGAATCAGGCCGTTGCTCATGACGACGATGCGGTCTCCCAGCGTCATCGCCTCTTCCTGATCGTGCGTCACATAGATGGTCGTGGTCTTGAGGCGCTGGTGGAGCGCTTTGAGTTCGGCGCGGGTGGTGACGCGGAGTTTGGCGTCGAGGTTCGAGAGCGGCTCATCAAAGAGGAAGGCCTTGGGCTCGCGAACGATGGCGCGGCCGAGCGCGACGCGCTGGCGCTGGCCGCCGGAGAGTTGACGGGGCTTGCGGTCGAGCATGTCGGCCAAGCCAAGCGTTTTCGCGACGCCCTGCACGCGGCGATCGATCTCGGTCTTGGGGACCTTGCGGAGTTTGAGTGCGAAGGCCATGTTCTTGTAGACGCTCATGTGCGGGTAGAGGGCGTAGGACTGGAAGACCATCGCGATGTCGCGGTCCTTGGGGTGGACGTCGTTGACGACGCGATCGCCGATGGAGATCGTGCCGCCGGTGACGTCCTCAAGGCCGGCAACCATGCGCAAGGTGGTGGACTTGCCGCAGCCGGAAGGACCGACGAAGACGACGAACTCGCCGTCCTTGATGTCGAGGCTGAAGTCTTTGACGGCCTGAAAACCGTTGGGGTAGGTCTTGTTGACAGAAGTGAGGGAGACGAGAGCCATATGGAGAGGGTAGAAGGAGAAGGGGCAAAGGGGCGAAGGGACAGAGGGACAAAGGGAGGAAATGCAGACTGCGGTTGCGAAGGAGTGAAGCGGAGAAGATCGCGCTGTTTCATGCGCGGGCCGGGTGTTTCATTTGGAGGGTTCGGGAGGCGGAGACGCGAAGGGAAAAATCTGTTTCCAATCGTTCTTCATGTCAACGACAATCCAGCCTTGTTTGGGGGCTTCGTCGAGCGCTTTGTCGAGTTTGCCGATGTGGGAGTCGCGGTCGTAGGCGTACTCGCGCACAGCGTCGGTGTGGTGGACGATGAGGCCAAGACGCGGACCGGCGGGGGCGGGGTTCATGGTGGCCCACTGGAGCATTTCGAGATCGCCATCGGAGTTGCCGAAGGCCATGAGCGGGCGGCGACCGATCGAGGCGTTGATGCCGATGGGCTTACCGGGGCCGTCATCGATGAAATCGACTTCGGGGAGTTTCATCAGGACGGGGCCGGTGTCACGCAGTTCGAACTTGGTCTTGCCGCGGCTGCCGACGACTTGTTCCGAGGGGATTCCGTAGGCCTGTTCGGTCCAAGGGCGCATGAACTCGACGCCGCCTCCGGAGACGATGTAGGTTTTGAAGCCGTTCGCGCGGAGGTACGCGGCGAGTTCGACCATTGGTACGTAGATGCATTGCGTGTAGGGCTGCTTGAAGCGCGGGTGGCGGGCGGATTCGAGCCAGAGCGAGACGATCTTTTCGAAATCGTTCACGCTCATGCCGCTGTGCGTGGCGGCAATCAGTTCGAGCAGTGCGTGATTGCCACCGGCGAGGGCTGCCTTGATATTGCCTTCGAGAATGAACTTGAAGGGCTCCTTTTCCTTCCACTCCGGGTGCTGAGGAGCAAGTTCTTTTACGCGGTCGAGCGCGAAGACGCCCTGCACGTAGAGCGGCTGCTCGCACCAGAGGGTGCCGTCGTTATCGAAGGTGGCGATGCGATCAACCGACGGAACGAAATCGGGCGAGCCTTCTTTCGTGACTTTCTCGACGAAGGCGACGATTGCCTTCTTCGGAGCGGTGTCGTTCCAGGAAGAGAGCGGATCGGGGCGCGCCGGGTCGGCGGCGTGCGAGAGAGGCGCGATGATGAGAAGAGCGGCGAGGAAAAGGGTGCGCAGCACTTTGGGCTCCTTGAAGAGGGACGTGGCAAGTCTATCGATTGATCGCGCCAGTTCAAAGTCTTGGGCGAACGGGGACGAGCAGGCCTTTGGCCTGCGGCGACGGGCGAACATTCGAGACCCGGCGGCGCGGGTGCAACAAGAACTAGGAGGAGTTTTCGGTGCGTTGTGCGGGGCGGACTTGGCGGCGCGAACCGGCTGTGCGCGTACGCGGGCGTGATGGAGCGGGAAGGCGCTTAGAGGTGGGTGAGTTTGTTGTATGGGCTACTTGCGCCTGCTTGGCGTGTGAGCGGGCGGGCTTGAAGCGAGTGCCGCGGGAGGGAATGAGAGCGGGGCTGCTGTTTAAGTTGGGGGCGGTTGATTGAGTCGAGGGCGCGGGCTGCTTTGCTGGTTCGCGAACGGAAGGTTTCGGGGCCGGCGAGAGATCCGTTGGTTTTGGACGTGCTGTTTCGCGGGCCGGTCTATTGCCGCGGCCACGCGGGCTTGTGCCGCCGAGAATCGCGGTGGCGGCGCGGCGGCGTGCCTCGATAGAGGAATGGCTGGAATCGCGGCGCTCGGTGATGGTGGATTCGAGCGTTTGGATCGCTGCGAGGCGGCTGCGGAGATTCTGCCCGACGGCGCGGATGCGCAGTACGCGATTGGCGGAGCGCATGTACTTTCTGGCGAGTTCGGAGTCGAGGATTTCGGCGACTTCGTACCAGGACGTTTCGTAGGTGGCGGCGATGTAGTTGAGGCCGTGGTTCTGGATGAAGAAGTCGTAGAGGATGGAGTGGAAGTTGGGGGGCACGGGAAAGACTCCAAAGGAGCAGAGTGGCAAAGGGGGAGTTCGAAAGAGAACGCGGAGTTTGCGGAGGTTGCGGAGTTTCGCGGAGTGGAGCGCGGAGAAGCGAATAAAGGGGGGCTCTATAGAGGGGGCGCGAAGCGCCATTGGCCCGAAATAACCGTAACTGCGACCTGGGTGAAATCGCGCGCAAGTGATTGCGCGGCGGAGGGATGACGTCTTTTTTGCAAAATGGAAAGAGGGGGTGCGTTGTCGCACTGCTTTGGTTCAAAAAAGCAGTAACTACGGTTTTGGTCCGGGGCGTTGGTCCGGGGTTTGGTCCGGGGACGGAATTCGGAAGTAAGTGTGGGAGAATGGGGAAAGAGGTTGGTCGGGCGCTGCTCTTGCGGGAGCGTCCTCTGCCGCTCCGGGGCAGAATTGATCCGCGCGAATCATCTACGGGTTGCTACAGGCCGCGGCCCCTTCGGGGGCCGGGAAGCAATGGCAGTGGCGTGGCAAGTGATGAGGTGGAGAAGTTAAAGCGGATCCGAGAGCGTGCTCGGATCTTCCAGAGCTCGATTGGCGGGTTGCGCATACGAGCAGAGGATCGCGTTGTGGGCGACGAAGCCCTGGGAGTCGGTGTCTTCGACGATGCCGTCGCAGATGAAGTCGGAGGCGCAAACGATCAGTGCGCGGGGGCGCGTAACACGCTGTCGCGATGGTGTGAGGTGAGACGGGCCCGGTGAGGATTGGGTGGGGGTTGAGCGGGGACGAGAAAGTGCGGGTTGGAAACGCGGTTTGGCGTGCCGCGGAGTGGTTGGGACGCTATCTTTTTGTGTCTGGGAATTGTGTCGAAAGAATTCTTGGCATTGGCGTCGGCCAGCGCGGCGTTGGAAGTGCTGCTTGGAAGCGCAGGGACGTGCTTCCGAAGAAGAGTCGGCTCACCGGCATGGACGCGATGTGGTTGAGAAGCCGGCGCGCGCGAGCGGGCCGGTGATCGGGAACGTGGTCGGGTCGGTCGCGTCGGTTAATCAGTTCGCACAGGTTCGACGGATCCGCGAAAAGCGGACTGACTCGGACACGAGGAGCCGCGGAAGCGCGGCGACAGCAGAAGATGGCAACGGTGACGACGGCGAGCGGGGCGAATCTAACTTCCATCAAGGTTGAGGTGCCGGGAATGGGAGCAGACCAGCAGGCCGCTCAGAAACGCCCGTGGACGACCGAAGAGGCAGAGAAGCTCTACGGGATCCGCGACTGGGGCGACGGCTACTTCGGCGTGAACGAAGAGGGTCATCTGTTCGTGATGCCGGAGCGAGACCCCAAGCGGCAGATTGATCTGCATGAAGTGATCGAGGGGCTGCGCGAGCGCGAGATCGGGACGCCGGTGATCATCCGGATGCGCGATCTCCTGAAGCATCGCCTGCAGGAGATCAGAAACGCGTTTGACAACGCGATCAAGGAGCACCAGTACACCGGCGTGTACTCGTGCATCTTCCCTATCAAGGTCAACCAGCAGAGGCAGTTGTGCGAGGAAGTGCGCGACCTGGGCGCGCAACTCGGCTTCGGGCTCGAGGCCGGAAGCAAGCCGGAGTTGCTTGCCGTGCTCGGCCTTACCGAGAACCTGCCGGGCATGCCGATCGTGTGCAACGGGTTCAAGGACAGCGAGTTCATCGAGACGGTGATCCTGGCGACCAAACTGGGTCGGCACATCATCCCGGTGGTGGAACGGTTGACGGATCTTGAGTTGATCGTGAAGCACGCGAAGAAGTACGGCGTTCGGCCCCGGATCGGCGTGCGCGCCAAGCCGAGCACCCAGGGAAGCGGACGCTGGGAATCTTCCGGCGGCATGCGCTCCAAGTTCGGGCTGACCGTGTCGGAACTGCTGCACTCGCTCGAGTTCCTGAAGAAGCACGACATGGCGGATTGCCTGAACATGATCCACTTCCACATCGGGAGTCAGGTCGGCGATATCCGCAACATCAAGGCAGCGGTGAACGAGCTTTCGCACATCTACGTGGAACTGAAGAAACTGGGCGCGGGGCTGGACACGATCGACGTCGGCGGCGGGATGGGCATCGACTACGACGGCAGCCAGTCGGACAGCCAGTCGAGCGTGAACTACAGCGTCGCGGAATACGCCGCGGACATTGTCTATCGCATCAAGAGCGTGTGCGACGCGGCGGAACTCCCCCACCCGCGGATCTTGTCGGAATCGGGGCGCGCGATGGTGGCGCATTCGTCGCTGCTGATCGTGGATGTGCTGGGCAAGACCAACTTCCCGAGCGATCCGGACATGCCCGCGCTCAAGAAGTTGATGCGCGAGGAAAAGCAAAAGCCCCAGCCGGTGATCGAGCTGGTGGATGCGTTCGAATCGCTCACGCAGCCCAAGGTGAATCTGGTCGAGGCGTACCACGATGCGGTGCAGGCACGCGACGAGGCGATGAGCCTGTTCAACCTGGGCTACATGTCGCTCAAGATGCGTGCGAGCGCGGAGCGGATGTTCTGGGCGATCGGGCGGAAGGTGCTGGCGCTGGCGACGGAGAAGGGAGAATTACCGGATGACCTGAGCGATCTGCCTCAGGTGCTGAGTGATATCTATTACGTGAACTTCAGCGTGTTCCAGAGCCTGCCGGATCACTGGGCGATCGATCAGTTGTTCCCGATCTGCCCGATCCATCGGCTAAGCGAAGAGCCGCTGCGGCGTGCGATCATCGCGGACATCACGTGCGACTCGGACGGGCAAGTGGACAAGTTCTGCGACAAGAAGACGCTGAGCAAGCCCGTGCTGGAATTGCACGACCTGCACTACAAGAACGGCGATCACAAACCCCAGCCGTATTACCTCGGCATGTTCCTGCTGGGCGCGTACCAGGAAGTTCTGGGCGACCTGCACAACCTGTACGGCGACACCCACGTGGTGCACGTCTCGTTCGACGATTCACCGGGCGTGGGCGACTGGGACCTTGATGAGGTGGTCGAAGGCGACACCGTCAAGGAAGTGCTGGCGTATGTGCAGTACGACCACGAAGACCTGATCAAGGCGATGCGCCGAGATGTTGAGCGGGCGGTGAAAGCCGGGACGCTGGCGGTGGTGGAAGGGCAGAGTTTGCTGAAGTTTTATGATCAGGGGCTGGAGGGGTATACGTATTTGGAGTAAAGCCGGCGGCGTCGCCGACTTGACGCGGCATTTTCCGTCTCTTTGGAACCCGGCTTGAGCAAGCAGCGCCCGCCATGGTGGGAATGGGAGATCGAACTTTCGCCGCATGTTCTCAAGCGGATGGTCGATCGAGGATTCTCAGAGACAGACTTGCGCGCGATGCTTGGTCGCGACGGGATTGCGCTGCGTCCGAGCAATCATGAGGGACGCTGGATTGTGACGACTGGCCTGGACGACGAGCCGTGGGAAGTGGTGCTTGAGCCGGATTCCGCTGTTCGCCTGACCGTGGTGGTAACGGCGTACGCGCTAGAATAATGAAGATGTCGCGTCGCTACCTCGAAGTCACGTTTCGGAACGGGCGCCCCTTTGCGGCGTATCTCTATCTGCCGCGGCTGGCCGGAGACCGGGCGACACGTACGGTGCAGATAGGGCCGGGAATGATGGCGGACTTCGCTTCGGATGGTCGGTGCATCGGCGTGGAGTTGCTTGATCCAGCAACGGTGACTGCCGAGGCGTTGAATGTCGCGCTGCGTTCACACCTGACAGATTTGATCCGAACGGATGAGCTGCGTCCTCTGGCGGCGTAAGCGGTTTCGGAAGGGCAGAGCCTGGTCAACCTTTGTGATCAGGGGCTTGCGGGTTCTACGTACTTGGAGTAGGTGACAGCCCGCCGGTGAAGCCTGACGGTTTCTGCGGAAAACCAACAGCACTCCTAAGAGGCAAACATGCGCAACCGGTTCTATTTCCTGGCTATGGCTGGCGGATTCGGGATAGCGGGTTGTGCGCCTTGGTCGATGTCGCCGATGGAGGTTGGCGTGTTTCGCGGCGATGGCCGGGAGCCAGTTGCAGATGCGAAAGTCTCAGTTCACACGCCCGTCATAGGTGTCTGGCTTCGCCGAACGGAATGGTCATCGCTTACGTCCTCCGGCGGAATCGCGGAGTTTCCCGGCGTGCCGGACTCGCGTGGGCTCCAGATCGATATTGAAGCAGACGGCGTGACGCTCGTCTCTCGATGGAGCGCATCCCATCCAAAGGAGGCGGATTGCCACACGATTCAGACCGTTGCGGGTCCAGTAGGAGCGAACCAACTCTACATTGAGTTGCGATGTAAACCGAAACCAGAGTGACCGTCTGGCGGTGGTGGAAGAGCCGATCTTGCTCAAGGCTTTGGATCCGGGACGAGAGGGTTCCAATTACCTTGAGTACGCCGAGTGCTTCGAACAGGGGGACGAAGGGGCGAACATGCGGCGCAGGAATGAATTCGAGAATTCGCGGGAGTGTTCCGCCAACGATTTCGGTCGCGATGACCGGGTCGTGGTGACGGTCGCGTGGTTTGCGTGCTGTTTGCTTCCGGCGCTTCAAATCCGAGGCGCTAGAATTTTCTGGTGCTGGCAAAGGGGGCCCGAATGCTTTGCGACAGTATGGGTTGTACGGAAAAAGGCGGGCGTGTGCCGCTGGGCATTTCGCTCATCATCGCGCTGGCCATCACTCTCATTTCGGTTGGCGTGCTCGCGACGGCTGGCGTGACGAAACTCGGCTTTGGAATTTTCCTGCCGCTTTTCGCCGGGCCTCTCGCGTTCTGCGTGCTTCGCACGCCCGTAGCGGCCCGCGTGCACGCGGCGTGGCCTCTCTTCGGCTTTCCGATCCTCATCGGGCTGACGATTTTCTGCACACTCTTCCTCGGCGCGACGCGCACTTCTTCTTCGAACGGCGGAGCCGGCTCGATAATCTGGCTGTTTCCCGTGCTCTATGCGAGCACGCTTTCGCGCAAGACCAAGTGCGAGAACAGCCGCTTTGCGTTACGGCTCCTTTCTGTGATCGTCGGCATAGCGCTGCTCGCATTCTTCGGTCTGGCCTTCTGGCGAGTCTGGATCGCTTACCAGAGCGCAACCGGACCGGCGTACGCGGCGATCGGCGAGAGCGCGATCCTGGCAACGATCTGGATGAGCGTGATGGTGCTGGTCGGTGCTGCTTCGGTGCTCACGAGGCCGCTGCGGATCGAAACCGATCGGTCGCAATCGCCGACACCGATGGAGTTCTGATCACTCTTTGGTAGAGCAGCCGAGCGCAACCGCGGAGTGGCGGGCACTGCTATCGGCGGCTCTTCCGTACCTCTTCGATCGCCCGCTGACCCTTCTTTTTCAGGTGCGGTTCGGTCTGGCGGGCGGCGACGCCTTCGACCATGCCGACTGCCGCGGCGAAGTCGAACACCTGGGCCCAGGCGCCGCCGAGAACGATCAGATCCTGATCGAGTTGCTCGGGGCGCAGATTCTGTTTCAGCAGTTCGAGCGTGCTTGCTTCCGGCGGGCTGACTCGCGACTTGAGAGAGAGTTCGCACGCGAACCAGAGGCAATCCCGCAGCATCTCGGTGTCGGTGGAATTGTCGTCTGACTTGAAGTTCGCGGCCTGGAACATCCCCACCACGTCGGCGGTGCGGCCTGCGCGGGCGAGCGCGGGAATGGAGGCCTTGGCAACGGCCTGATTGACGGCCGCGGGGCGATCGCGGAAGAGCGCGGAGGCGAGTTTGACCGCCATCTCCTCGTCGCCGGCAAGGATGAACGCGCGGATGGAGGGAGCAAAGTCGCCTTTACGGGCGAGTTCGGCGGCCTCGGTTTTTAATGGCTTGACGCCTTGGAGCGGAAGTTTGGCGGAAGACTTTGGACCGATGGCGCCGGGAAGGACGGTTGCGAGCGGATCGCCCAGAACCGTGAGCCGCCACGCGGGGCCGGCGTCGCGGCGCGCTGCGCCGGAGAAGACCGCGCCCTGAGCCAGCAATTCGGAGACCTGCGGGCAGGGTGTGAATGCCGCGAGGGTGGGCTCGTTGACAGAGCCGTAGTAGAGATAGACGCCCCGCTCGAGCCAGCGGCCGCCCAGCGTGTTGCGCGAGCCGGGTGATTGAAGAGACCAGGAATGGATGAAGTGAAGAGCAGCGGGCTTGAGAAGCGTGGGCAGATCGCCGCAGTATCCGTAGCCACTTTCGAGTTCAAAGAAATCGGCGTTGCCTTTGCTGTTGACGAAGATCAGGCCCGGGCTGAGCGGATGCTGAGTCTTCTCGCGCCACATGGAAGCATTGGCACCGGGAGATTCCGACAGTGTGGATTTGAAACCCGGCGCGAGCATCGTCTTTGACTGCGCGAGGCTGAAGTCGTTCCAAGGGGGGCTTTTGGGATAGGTATCGAAAAGCCAGGCTTCATCGCTCGAAAGGAACAGCGGGCACATGGCGCGGTACGCGGCTTCGCCGGGATTGCCGAAGATCTGGCCCGACCACGCCCATCGGGCGGGGCCATCGATTCGCAATCGGCCGATGCGATCGGTCAGGGCGCGCAAATCCTTTGGACCAACCTGGATGATGTTGGGGAACGAGCCGCAGAGCGTGACCGCATCGAGCGTGTCGCCGAGATCGCTCCAGGAAAGGCCGGACTTTGCGCAGGTTTCCTGCAGGTACTTGTCGAGTTTGGCGGCCTCGTCTTCGGGCCACCACTTGTGGAGATCGCGTGGGGCCTGCTCGTCGTCGACCCAAACGAGCGGCTGTCCGCGTGCCGCGGCGAGCGCGATGGCGGCGGTCCAAGCAGTGTCTTTTTCGTTGGCGACGACGATGCCGGGAGGCTCGTGGCCTTTGGCGGTCCAGGCCTTTTTGAGATTCTCGATCTCGGCTGAGTCGGCGCTCCACACCTTCGCGAGCGCTTTCTCGATCGCGGCGCGCCCGGGCGACCAACCTTGTGCTGCGCCGTCGGCCTGGTAGCGAACGACTTCGGTGGGTGCGAATGCGCGGACAAAGCGGGCGATGTTGTCGGCCGCGAGGATGCTGCCGTCATCGATCAGCACGGGGAAGCGGAGTTCGGGCGTCCAGTGGCTGATCGCGTCGAGGAACGAGGCGCCGTCGGAGACGATCACAAGCGTCGGTATCACTTCCGCTTTTTTCTGTGTTTCGCGAACGCGTGTACCGAGCGCCACGGCGGAGCGTGCCGCGCTCGGAGTGGGCACTGCGGCCTGAGGAGTTGTGGGCCGGGGAATTCGGATGGTGTCGGTCCCGGGTTGCATGGCGTCGGCCCGAGTGGTCGGGCCGAGAACCAGCGAGGAACCGATGGCCGCGGCGAGCGTGATAGTGAACAGGCGTTGGAGTGTCGGTGTCAGCATCTTCAGGAGTCTATGTTCCGCGTACCATCGCCCCGTATGCCCGGGCAGAACGTTCAAACTGGCCTCAACCTGACCCGCGACGACTTCGCTTCGTTCGTGGTTTCGGAGCGGAAAAAACACCCGGGGATGACGCTGGCCGTGCCGCTTCGCATCCGGCTGCTGGCGGATCAACTGACGCCGGTGCTTGCGTACCGGCGGCTGGTGGCTCCCGATGAGCGGACGGCCCCGTCGTTTCTGCTCGAATCGGTGGAGGGTGGCGATCGCCAAGGTCGGTATTCCATCCTTTCCAGCCGCCCGACCCACCAGATCGCGGGGCAAGGGAAGTACGCCTCGGACGACCCGCTGGATCGAGTTCGCAAGCACAGCGCGGCGATTCACCTGGCGATTCCGGCCCCGAAATCCCGGCGCGACGCGCTCCCCGGAGCTTTTCTGGGCGGGTGGGTTGGTTATGCGGCGTACGACGCGGTGCGGTATGCGGAGCCGGAGAAACTCGCGAGCCCGCCCAAGGACGATCGGAACCTGCCGGACGTCGCGTTCGCGTTCTATGACGGCGTCGTCATTTTCGATCACGTGGACAAACTGGTGCACGTGATCCAACTGGCGATCGTGACGCCGGCGGAAGATGCGGCTGGTGCATTCGATCGGGCGGCGGCGGCGCTTGATCGGCGCATCGAGGAAATCCAGCGTCACTCCAAGCCTCTGCCGGCGGGAATTGTCGGTGCGGATGCGCCGGCGCCTGCGCTCATCAGCAACATGACGCGTGAGCAGCACGCGGGCATGCTCGATCGCGCGCTCGAGTACATCCGCGCGGGCGATATTTTTCAGGTGGTGCTCGGGCAGCGGTTCGAGAAGCGGACGAAGGCCGATCCGTTTGATGTATACCGCGCGCTGCGGGCGGTGAACCCCAGCCCGTACATGGTGTACATGCAGACCGGCCCGTGCATTCTGGTGGCGAGCAGCCCGGAGATTCTGTGCCGCGTGAGGCGGGAAGAACACGACGGGGAATCTGGGTATTGGGTGACGAATCGTCCGCTGGCGGGCACGCGCCCGCGCGGGCAGACGCCGGAATCGGATGCGGCGCTCGAGGCCGATTTGCTGTCGGATCAGAAGGAACGGGCCGAGCACATCATGCTGGTGGATCTGGGCAGGAACGATGTGGGCCGCGTTGCCGAGCCGGGAACGATCGAGTTGCCCGCGATCATGGAGATCGAGCGGTACAGCCACGTGATGCACATCAGCAGCACGGTGACCGGAAAACTGCGCGAAGGGCTTGATTGCTGGGATGCGCTGCGGGCGGCGCTTCCGGTTGGGACCATTTCTGGCGCGCCAAAGGTGCGGGCGATGCAGATCATCGATGAACTGGAGCCGATCAAGCGCGGGCCGTACGGGGGCGGGATCGGCTACGTGGGGTTGGATGGGCAGATGGACATCGCGCTCGCGCTGCGGACGATGGTGATTCCGTGCGAGGCGCGGAACGCGGATGGATGGCTGTATCACCTGCAGGCGGCGGGCGGGATCGTTGCGGATTCGAAGGCCGAGCCGGAGTTTCTGGAGACAGTGAACAAGGCTGCGGCGCTGGCGCGGGCGATTGCGCTGGC
>JAHBXG010000089.1 GCA_019636565.1 Phycisphaeraceae bacterium | reverse complement strand
CGACTCCATTCTTCCTTTCCGACTCCCGGGGCCGGCGCGGCGAGCGCCGGCCCCGGAGCTTTGTGTGGCAAACTTTTCTTAGTGGACCTTCACCCCGCGAATCTTGATGCAGGAGCACCAGGACAGACTCACCGATTGGTTGCCCGAGTGGCTCCCGCCAGGCGCCGCAATCGTCGGCGCACTCGCACTCGCCAGCACCGCGGTTCTTCTCGCCGGTGCCGCAAGCGCCACGCCGAATGAAAAATCGATGTGGACCTTCGCGCGCCCGCACTACCTCATGTACGAGCCCCGCGTCGCCGCTTGGAACAAAGAGGGTCACACGCCCTTCGACCTCCGCCTGCTCAGCCTGCCCGCCATGGAGCGCCGCATGATGGCGTCCTTCCTTGGCGATGTGCCCTGCGCCGATGTGCTCGAGGTCGAACGCCGGGGCGTTTCCCGCACTTTCGGCGGCCCCGTGGACAGTGTGGGCTTCTACGACCTCACCGACCGGCTCAAGTCAGACGGCCTGATCGACGAGATCAACGCCCCGAGTTTCAGCCCCTGGACCACGCGGGGCCACATCTTCGGCCTGCCCCACGATGTCCACCCCGTCATGCTCGGCTATCGCGCCGATATCGTCGAAGCCGCGGGCATCGATGTCTCCACGATCGAAACCTGGGAAGACTTCGCCCGCGTGTTGAAGCCGCTGATGGCCGACAACGACCACGACGGCAAGCCCGATCGCTTCCTGCTCAACATGTGGGAAACAAATCAGGATCACCTCGAGGTCCTTCTCTTGCAGGCTGGTGGCGGCTTCTTCGATGAGCACGAACGCCCGACACTCGACAGCCCCATCAACGTGCACGTCCTCGCGACTATCACCACATGGCTCGCCGGCCCCGCACGCATCGCGGCCGACGCCCCCAACTTCACCGCCGCTGGAAACAAACTCAAATCCGACGGCTATGTCGTCTCTTCGTTCTTCCCCGACTGGATGGGCGACATCTGGAAGCACGAAATGCCGAGCCTGAGCGGCAAGATGAAACTCATGCCGCTCCCGGCATGGGAAAAAGGCGGCAAACGCACCAGCGTCTGGGGCGGCACCATGCTCGGCATCCCCAAGACGGCCGTGCGCAAGCCCGGCGACTTCGACAAACTCTGGGAGTTCTGCAAAGAACTCTACATCTCCGACCAGTTCATGCGCGATCTCTATCGCGAAGGCGGAATCGTCACCCCGGTCAAGAAGTACTGGTCCGATCCGATCTTCGATGAGCCCAGCGCCTACTTCTCCGGCCAGCCTGTCGGCAGGCTCTACATCAACCTCGCCCCCGCCGTACCCAACCGCAACAGTTCGCCGTACAACACGTTCGCGATGTACCGCACCGTCGATGCGCTGGTGAAACTGGCCGAAGAGGCCCGCGCCACCGGCAGGTACGACAAGCCGACGCTCGAAGCCCGCGCCAGGGTCTATCTTGGCGAAGCCCAGCGCCAGGTTGAAGATGTTCTGAAGCGCAACGTCTTCCTGACGAGCCCCGACGGAGGTGCCTCGTGAGCGGCGCCGCCGTCATTTCCGCCCGCGCCGGCTCGCGAGGCTCACAGGGCTCGCGAGGCTCACAGGGCTCGCGCCTGGCCCCATGGCTCTTCCTCACGCCTTTCCTTGCCTGCTTCGCGCTCTTCACGCTCTACCCGCTCGTGCAGTCGGTGGTCCTGTCGATGCAGACCACCTTCGGCCCCGGCGCGACCCGCTTTGTCGGGCTCTCCAACTTCCGGGGCCTGATGCACGATCCGCTGTTCTGGATCGCACTGCGCAACACCGCGACCTACACGCTCGGCTCTCTGCTCATTCAGTTGCCCATCGCCCTCGGACTTGCGCTCGTGCTCGAGACACCGGGATTGCGCGGCCGGGGCTGGATCCGTCTCCTGCTCTTCTCTCCTTCGATGGTCGGCGTGGTCTTTGCCGCGATGATGTTCGCGCTGATCTTTGAAAAGCAGACCGGCCTGGCGAATCAGAGTCTGCATGCCCTGCTCTCGCCGCTGGGTATCGACTGGAGTCTGGACTTCGGCTGGCTTCAGCAGCACGTGATGAGCACGCTCATTCTCTCCAGTCTCTGGATGTTCGTCGGCTTCAACATGACGTTCTTCTCCGCCGCCTTGCAGAATGTGCGGAAAGACTTGATCGAGGCATCGGTGATGGACGGCGCGGGTCCCGTCCGTCGCTTCTTCACCGTGACGATTCCCGCGATCCGGCCCGTCGCGGGATTCGTCGTTCTCATGAGCGTGATCGGCAGTTTCCAGTTGTTCGAACTGCCCTTCATCATGTTCAACAACACGTCCGGCCCCGACAACCGCGCCATGACGATCGTGCTCTATCTCTTCCAGAACGGCTTCGAAACCGGCGATCTCGGTTACGCCAGCGCGATCGGCTGGGCCCTGGCCATCATCCTCATCGCCTGCGCCGCGTTCCAGCGCCTCACCGCCCGGGGCGAGGAGGCCGCGGCGTGAGTCTCCGCCTGACCCGCATCTTCGCCTGGCTCTGGACGAGAGGAATCCTCCTTCTCGCGGGCATCGTCACCGTCATCCCGTTTCTCTGGCTCATCGCATCCAGTTTCAAGAGCAACGAAGAGTTCTTCCGCTCAACGTTTCTGCCGGTGGAGAACGGGCGCATCGCGTGGGAGCGGCTCACCACCGAGCCCTTTCGCCGCCTCTTTAGCGAACTCGACTTCTCGCACAGCCTGGTGAACTCGATCTTCCTTTCCTCCGTCACCGGCGTGGTCGCGACGCTCTCCTGCGCTATGGGCGGCTACGCCCTCGCCAAGTTCCGCTTCAAAGGCCGAGGTTTTTGCACGGCCCTCGTGCTCGCGGCGGTCCTCATTCCCGCACCGCTCATCATCGCTCCCACCTATCAACTGCTCTACCGCCTCGATCTTCTGGACTCGTTCGCCGGGCTGATCCTGCCCGCGCTCGCGCCCGCCTTCGGCGTTTTCCTCTTCCGGCAGGCGATTGTTTCGGGCGTTCCCAACGACCTGCTCGAGGCGGCACGCATCGACGGCGCCGGCGAGTGGCGCACGTTTGTCACCGTCGTGCTCCCGCTCGTGCGTCCGATGATCGGCACGTTTCTGATGGTCACCTTCCTCGCGATGTGGAACAACTTCATCGCGCCGCAGGTGGTGCTGCAGGATCCCGCCAAGTTCCCCCTGTCGGTCGCCGTGGCCGAACTGCGCCGTGGTTACTACAGCGATTACGGTCTTCAGATGGCCGGCACGGTCGTTTCGATCCTGCCCGTCATGGTTCTCTTCCTCATTATGCAGAAGGACTTTGTTTCCGGTCTCACATCCGGCGCGGTCAAGGCCTGACCTCGCAGATGTGCGCTTGCAGATTGGAGTTTGCATGTTTCGCGAAGGATTCGTCTGGGGTGCAGGGTCAAGTTCGTATCAGATCGAGGGCGCCGTGGCCCAGGACGGTCGCCTGCCATCCATTTGGGACACGTTCTGCACCCGCCCCGGGGCGATCCAGAATGCCGAATCGGGAGAGACTTCCTGCGACCACTACAACCGCATGACCGACGATGTAGCCCTGATGGGCCGCATCGGATTGCAGGCCTACCGCTTCAGCATCGCCTGGCCCCGAGTCCTGCCGCTGGGCATGGGCAAGGTAAACGAACCCGGTCTCGCGTTCTACGACCGTCTTGTCGATTCGCTCCTTCAAGCCGGGATCGAGCCGTGGGCGACGCTCTACCACTGGGATCTGCCGCAGGCTCTCTTCGATCGAGGCGGCTGGCTCAGCCCGGAGATTCCGGCGTGGTTCGCCGAATACACCCGCGTCGTCGTCAATCGCCTGGGCGATCGCGTAAAGCACTGGATCACCATCAACGAGCCCCAGATCTTCATCGGCTTGGGATATCGCGAAGGCAAGCACCCGCCGGGCCTCAAACTTTCGATGAGCGAGCAGCTCACGGCCGCTCACAATGTGCTTCTGGCTCACGGTCGCGCCGTGCAGGTTATCCGCGAGCGTTCCAAAGCCCCCGCACAGGTCGGATGGGCGCCGGTCGGTCGCGTCGATTACCCGATCACCGAAACACCCGAAGAGATCGAGGCCGCACGCCGCTGTTCGTTCTCGATCACGGAAAAGGGATTCTGGAACAACACCTGGTTCGGCGATCCGGCGTGCCTGGGCCACTACCCGGAAGACGGCGTGAAGCTGTTCGGTAAGGACATGCCTCGCATCCAGAAGGGCGATATGGAAACGATCCATCAGCCCCTCGATTTCTACGGCGTGAACATCTATTCGGGCGCGCCGGTCAAGGCCGGCGGCGCCGCCGATGCCCAACCCGTGCCGTGGGCGCCGGGCACCGCTTCGACCACGATGCGCTGGCCCGTTGCACCCAAGTCGCTCTATTGGGGCCCGCGTTTCCTCCACGAACGCTACAAACTTCCGATCGTCATCACCGAGAATGGAATGGCGAACATCGACTGGGTGGCCGGAGACGGCCGCGTCCACGATCCGCAGCGCATCGATTTCACGCGCTCATACCTTCTCGAACTCGCTCGGGCGCACACGCACGGCGTCCCCGTCGCGGGCTATTTCCATTGGGCAATTCTCGATAATTTCGAGCTGGCAGAGGGTTACAAGGAACGGTTCGGTCTGATCTACGTCGACTTCGCGACGCAGAAGCGAACCCTGAAAGACTCGGCGTATTGGTACGCCGAGGTGATTCGTACGAACGGTGATCACCTTTCCGACGCGAGTCCGTTTGCCGCCGCTTCCGGGGCGACGTCAACGGCCACGCCGGGTCGAAAAGATGTGATCGTGTCCACGCCGGGGGCACGCAAGCCCGCGGCCATTCCCGGAGG
>JAHBXG010000088.1 GCA_019636565.1 Phycisphaeraceae bacterium | reverse complement strand
GTCACACCCGTGGAGGTTCGACTCCTCTCAGCCGCACTTGCATGATGAGGCCCGGCATAATTGCCGGGCCTCTCTGCGTTTTTGGATCAGGAATGGCGCTCGCATCGCGCCCGACACTATCTGGCTTGCAAGGCACCCTTTCACCAACTCTCTGCCCAAGGGAGGGGGCTCCTGCGGGTACCATCGACCCCATGGCGCTTCTGATGATCGGAATCGATGAGGCGGGGTTCGGGCCGATGCTCGGGCCGCTGTGCGTTGGGATGAGCGCCTTTTTGATCGAAGGCTGGCGGGAAGGAGATCAGAAGCCCTGCCTCTGGGAGCGCCTGGAGGCGGGGGCCTGCCGCGATGCGGGCGACAAGCGCGGACGTGTGGCATTTGCCGATTCCAAAGAACTCAAGCTGCCGAACAACTCGGCCAAGAGGCATCCCCTCACCCACTTGGAGCGGGGTGTTCTGGCGGCGGTGGCAAGTAGAGAAGGCGGCCGGGCACCCGAGACGGATTCGGTGCTTCACGAACTGCTCGGCGCGCAGTTGCGCGGGCACGCCTGGTACGAGGGCGAACCGGTCGCACTTCCGGTTTCGGGGTCGGCGGCTCAGATGGGTATCGCTTCGAACCTGTTGGCGGGGGCGATGACGGGTGCGGGGATTCGAATTGTGGCGACGCGCTGCCGCGTGATGGACGAGCGGGAGTTTAATGGGATCGTGCGCGATGCCGGCAACAAGGGCGAGGTGTGCATCGCTGCGCTGGCGGATCACCTGCAGTCTGTCATTTCGCTGATGGAACAACACCCGGGCGCGTCGGTGCGGATCGCTTGCGACAAACTCGGGGGTCGCGACAGTTACGCGCCGGTGCTGGAGCGATTGATGCCAGGCTGGGAGTGCACAATTCTGGAGCAGGCGGCGGACAAGTCGAACTATGAGATGAGATGGAGAGCGCAAACTCGAGGCGCAAACCAACCCACCCCCAACCGTCACCTTCGAGGAGGGTGTTTCAGGATTTCCTTCCAGGCCGAAGCGGAGAAGGAGCATCTGCCGGTGGCGCTGGCCTCGATGATCGCGAAGTACACGCGCGAACTGGCGATGCACCGGTTCAATCGTTACTGGCTGTCGCGGATGCCCGAACTCAAGCCCACGGCGGGCTACACGCTCGACGCGAGGCGGTGGCTAGCGGACGCCGCGCCGGTGCTGACGCGGGAAGAGAAGGCCGCAATGGTGCGCCGGGCGTAGCAAGCGAAACAAAGGAACTTGAAAAAGCCCTGCAATGGCAACAGACTCGGACCAACTTGATCGCCAGATGCTCGACCTCGCGGCAAGAATCGCTTGCCGCGCCGAGGGGTATGTAGGCGAGAATCCGATGGTGGGGGCGGTGCTGGTGCGCGACGGTCGGATCATCGGGATGGGGCACCATCGGCGCTTCGGCGGGCTTCATGCCGAACGCGAAGCGATCGAGGATTGTCGGCGGAGCGGGAATGAGCCGCACGGAGCCACGATGTACGTGACGCTGGAGCCGTGTGCGCATACCGGAAAGCAGCCGCCCTGCACCGATTTGCTTGTGCAGGCGGGAGTCGCGGAGGTGGTGTGCGCAAGGAAGGATCCAAACGCCGTCGCCGCGGGTGGAGCGGAAAGACTCCGCGCCGCCGGTATTCCTGTTCGATTCACAAACGTGAGCGCCGCAGCGCTGTGCGTGTCGGACGCGTTCGTGAAACGCGTGACCACGGGTCTTCCCTGGGTCATCGCGAAGTGGGCGCAGACCATCGACGGTCGGATCGCGACCCGCAGCGGCGAATCCAAGTGGATCAGCAGCGACCGTTCACGCCGGCGGGTCCACCAGATTCGCGCGCGGGTGGATGCTGTGTTGACAGGCATGGGGACGGTGCTGGCGGACAATCCGTTGTTGACGGCAAGGGATGTTCGCAAGGTGCGCAGCCGCGCGATTCGTGTGGTGGCGGATAGTGATCTGGATATTCCGGAGACGTGTGAATTGGTTCGCACGGCGAAAGTAGTTCCCACGATCGCTTTCTGCGAGCGAGAGTTTGCGACGGCCGAGATCGCACGCGAGAAGCGTGAAAGATTGGTCGCGGCTGGAGTGCGGGTTGTCGGCGTGGGCGTTGGCGCGAAGGGCACGGGCGTCGATCTGCGAGAGGTTCTGCAAGTCTTGGCATCGGAATTCAAAGTGTGCAGTGTGCTGGTCGAGGCAGGACCGGGTCTGATCGGATCAATGATCGACGGCGATTTGCTGGATGAATTGCGGGTTTACGTCGCGCCGCTCATGCTCGGCGATGAGATGGCGAGATCGGCGGCAGCGGGGCGGATCGCGCCGTCGCTCTCGGCGGCGCATCGGTACGAGTTGATGAACGTGAAGCAGATTGAAAACGATCTGGAAGTGATCTACCGCCGGCGTGGACGGAGTTGACTTCGATTGCGTGCCTAGGTCGGGCGCTTCGGAAGAGTGCGGAGCGCGGGCTGCACGGTCATCGCGAGCATTTCATTCTCCGCCGGGATCCGAAACTGTGCGCCGGGTAGGGCGAGATCGTTCTTGATTGCCGCGAAGCAGACCGCCGTCGCGCCGTTCATCGGACTCAGCGTTGAACTCGTAATCACTCCAACCGATTCGGCGATTTCGCCTTCGAGTTGCAGCACCTGCGCGCCAGAAACGGGCTGCGGCATGCCCGCGAGGTACGGGTCGCTGATGTCGTTGGGATCGCTCGGCGGCTGCGCAGCACTCGCGTCGGCAAGCAGGGCCACAAGTTTGCGCTTCGAGTGGCCTCGCGAGTGCATCCGTGCAACGACTTCCTGCCCGAGATAGCAGCCCTTGGTGAAACTGACTCGGTCATCGACGACGCCGGTTTCGGCCGGTAGCGAATTGGGGCCGAAGTCGATGTAGTAGAGGGGCGTGCCGGCTTCGATGCGGGCGATGTTGAAGGCGTGCCAGCCGCCGGGACGGAGACGGACTGCCGCGGAGAGTTCGGTGGAAAGGTGGGGGGCGGCGCGGTCGTGAACGTGCTCGTGCGGGAAGCCGCGCTGGAGCAGGAGTTCGTAGATCGCCCGGGAGTGTTCGGTGGGGACGATGATTTCAAGCCCGATCTCGCCGGTCTGATCGCGGCGATCGACGATGACTTCGGCTTCGCCGATGCGAACGACCGCCACTTGATTGGCTTCGATCGCCCCGACGGCGGGGCCGCTCACCGGAATCGAAATCGCGTCGAGCAGCTTTGAAGCGGTTGGTCCGTGCAGCGCCAGCCGATGCGTGGTCGCCGCCAGATCGCGAATCGCGGCATCTTCTGTGATGATGAACGCGTTGAGGCCGCCTCGGGCGCGCCCGGCTGCGTGCGCATCGCACTCCAGAAGCACTCGGTCGGGCAGGTTGATGATCCGAAGATCGGCATCAATGCGCCCCTTGCGATTCAGCCAGAAACTCGAGACGCTCCGGAATGGCTCCAGCCACTGCTTCCCGGGCTTGAGTTCCTGCGTGACCATGCGATTCATGAATTCGAGCCGGTCGCTCCCGGTGACTTCAAGCACCGCCCGCTGCGGCAGATCCAGCAGAAGACAACCCTTGCGGATCGCGGCATATTCGAGTTCGAGTTCGCCATACGTCCCGACGATCGGGATCGGTGGGGACGCCTCCATCACGGCTTTGGCTTCGTTGCCGTCGGACTTTGATTCATCAGGCCCGTACGGCAGCATCATCGCGCCGGCCTGATCGTGCAGCGGTTGGTTGGGACTTTGGCGGGCCATGCGGGTAAGCCGTTCCGGAAAAGTGGGACCGAAGCGGGGCGTCACGAACAAAACTCGCAACGCCCGCTGGGGAATCACGGTATTCTTGCGATCCCCCGCTCGCATTTGGGGACGCGGATCGAACAGTGGATAGGGGCCGCGTTTCTGATGCTGTGTCTGGCGGAGAGGATGCCACGAACTTTGCAAAGGGAAAGAGATGAACGTCGAACTTCTGAAGCGTCTGTGCGAGACTCCGGGTGTACCAGGCCGCGAAGAGCGGGTACGCAAGTTGATCGAGAAGGAAATTGACGGGCTGTTCGATGAAGTCCGCACGGACGCGATGGGATCTCTGATCTGCACCCGCCATCCGCGGACCAAGGCCGGCGCGGGCAAGAAGAAAGGCGCCCAGTCGCGTCCGACGCGAGTGATGCAACTCTGTCACATGGACGAAATCGGTTTCTATGTCACCTTTGTGGACGACAAGGGCTTCATCTGGCTCAACAACGCCGGCGGCTTTGACACCCGCAACCTGTTCTCGCGCCGGGTGCTGGTCTGCACCGAAGATGGCGACCTCAAGGGCGTCATGAATCCGGGTGGGCGGCCCATCCACATCTCGAATGCCAAAGACCGCGAAAAGGTGCCGGAGGTCAAGGAGTTCTTTGTCGACATCGGATTGCCCGGCGACAAGGTGAAGAAAGCGGTCAAGGTGGGCGACTACGTCGTGATGGACGAGCCGCTGATCGAAGTGGGCGACAAACTGGTCAGCAAGGCGATGGACAACCGGGTAGCGTGCTGGCTGGGCATCGAGAGCGTGCGTCAACTGGCGAAGAACAAAGCGGGCCACGCGTGCGAGGTGGTGGTCGCGTTTACCGTGCAGGAAGAAGTCGGTCTGCGCGGCGCGAAAACCGCGAGCCACGCGGTCGAGCCGGACATCGGCCTGGGCATCGACGTGACGCTGAGCTGCGATACCCCGGGCGTGCCGCCCGAAGAAGCCGTGACGCGTCAGGGTCAGGGCTTCGGCCTGCACATCAAGGACAGCTCGTTTATTTCGGACTACAAACTGACCGGCGAGATCGAGAAGCTGGCCCAGAAGCACAAGATCGCCTACCAGCGAACGATTCTTGCGGCGGGCGGACAGGACGGTGCCGCGGCGCAGCAGGCCGCGGCGGGCGCACGGGCCGTGGGGATCACGGTCGGCACGCGGTACATTCACACGGTGAC
>JAHBXG010000087.1 GCA_019636565.1 Phycisphaeraceae bacterium | reverse complement strand
GCCATCTCGCGTGTGCCCACTCCGACAAAGGCCTTCTTCGGCCAGTGCTGGAGTTGCTTGAGCCACGTGTTCCACGCCTCCGGGTTCCCCGCTCGCAGCGCAGGGCTTTCCAGTAGCGCAAGCCCGAACAGTTCCGGGTGCTGATTGATCGCATCGAGAGCGATCACTGCGCCGAGCGAACTGCCGCCGACGCCCACGCGCGACGGATCGGTCTCGACCGCAAAGAGATTCTGCACCCGCGGCACCACCTCATCCGCCAGCCACGCGATGAACTCGTTCGCGCCGGGTTCGACGTTCGGCAGCGCCTTCACCGGCATGTACTCGCGCATGCGACCCGCGCCAGCGTTGGGGATTCCCACGATCACCAGTGGCTCGATCTTGCCCGCCTTGATCAACTCCGTCGCGGTCTCATCGACGCGCCATTCATCCGGCACGCCCGAGTGCTTCTGGAAGAGGTTCTGTCCATCGAACATGTACAGCACCGGGAACTTCTTGCCGGCTTTCGCACCTGCCTCGTACCCCGGGGGCAGCCAAACAATCAGTTCCCGCTGCGCGTTCGCCTGTCCGAATGGTGCGCCGGCAACCTGCACGCGCCGATAGTCGCCCGTGATTTCCTTGGGTGAATACGCGTCGTTCCCGTCCGACGGCTTCTTGTAATCCGGCTTCTGGTCGCCCCACTTGGGCACCGAGAACTCGATCACCGGCTTCTCTCCCGGGGCGAGTTTGCTCGCATCAACCAATGGCAGCGCACGATTCGTGGGAGGGGTCAGGTCGTCCTTCAGCTCTTCGAGTTCCCAACTGCCGCGCGTGAACTTGAAGTTGAATTCGCTGCCGCCCTTCCACTGCGGAAACTCGATGCGCCAGCGCATATCGCTCTGCGGGGTCAACTTGAACTTGGTGTCGCCCGCCGACCAGCCGTTGAAACTACCGGCGATGAAGATCGGGCTGGTCAGGCTGGCGAGTTTGGACGGATCATCGACGACGATGATGAACCCCTGGGGCAGGCTCTCGGGTTTGACCATATCGGGCGCAGCCGCTTCGTTCGCCTTTGCCGCGGCAGCCGCCTCGCGCGTCTCCCCCGTCGCGGCATGCCCCGCAAAGAGTTCGCCGATGGCATTCGCGCCCCCGGTCGCCCCAGCACCCGCACCAACATGCGGCACATGAGCGATCTGCTTGTCCGGGTTGTTCACGCCCAGAGCGAAGATGTACATGACCGACGCGACGGCGAGGATTGGTGTCATGAGGAAGACCGTGAGGAGGAAGCGTTTCATGAATGCCTTCGGCGCGTGACCGCCACTTGCCGCCGGATTGATCGTAACGGTAAAAAAGACCGTGGGCGCGGAGACCGCGCAGCGGAGGCGCGGAACACGAAGCGCAACGCGGCGCGAGCGAAATGGAGCGACAAGCCGACCTGTGCATGGCGCAATGGAATCCGCCGAAGCGGCTTTCCCTGCGGACGAACTACTTCCCGCCGGCCTTCGCAAAGTTCTCGTTGACCTTCGTCCAGTTCACGACGTTCCACCACGCCGCCATGTAATCCGGGCGTTTGTTCTGATACTTCAGGTAATACGCGTGCTCCCACACGTCGAGCCCCAGGATCGGCGTGCCGTCGCAGCCTGCGATGGCCTTGCCCATCAGCGGGTTGTCCTGATTCGGCGTGGAGCAAATATCGAGTTTCCCGCCCGGCATCACGCAGAGCCACGCCCAGCCCGAGCCGAATCGCTTCGCGCCGGCATCCTGGAACTTCTCCTTGAAGGCCGCGAAAGAACCGAACGCGCTCGTGATTGCCGCGGCAACCGCCCCGGTCGGCTCGCCCCCGCCGCCCTTGCCCGCCGGTGCCATCAACTGCCAGAACATCGAGTGATTGACGTGCCCACCGACGTTGTTGCGGGCTGCGCTGCGCTTGTCGTCCGGGATATCGCCGAGCGATTTGATCACATCCACCGGGTCCATGTCGGCGAATTTCGTGCCGGCGAGCGCGTTGTTGGCGTTGGTGACGTAGGCGTTGTGGTGCTTGCCGTGATGGATTTCCATCGTGGCGGCATCGATATGCGGTTCGAGTGCGTTCTTTTCATACGGCAAGGCTGGAAGTGTGAATGGCATGGTGTGTCTCCAGAGAATTGCGGAATTTGGCCGCGCGAACGCACCGCGATCGGCCGTCTTCGCGCGATTGTATACCGAACTATTACCTAATTTCACTTTACGTGTGGATAACATGTCGTATCGCTTGGCAGCGGGCCGACTTTCCTGTAAAATCGGAGTTCGTGCCGCGGCAACGCGACACAGCCAGCGGAGGATCTCGCCGGCGATTCGTGGGAAGGCTTCGTTCGAGCGGGTTTCGAAAATCGGTGGGGCGGGTCGGCTGCATCGGGGCGTTTTTATCAGGCCTGAGGATGGAAGCAGGGCTCCCGCGAGCATGTGCTCGCGAGGGTGTAGGTGTCGGGCGGTTTTGATGGTGCCCAAGCTCTTCGAAAGAGGAACTTTGGAGGCTTTGGAAGCGTATACAGGGCACTGGTGCCCCTTGCAAGAGGGAACGCCAATGTCCAATCAATTCCGAGAACCTGCGGAAACGCGGAAACTCGGCAGTTGGGGCGGAATCGGAAGGTCGTGTGACCCGCCGGTTTCGGAGGGGGTTGTGTCGGGATGGTTGCGAGCCGGGGGCAGACTCCCGGAGTGGAAGTAAGGACGGCCCGCGGGCGTCCGCGGGTTTAGGAAGGTTGCCATGAAGCAGCTTGGAGAAAAACGGAGCGTCGGGCCGCTGGAGCAGGTCCGGCGACGCAACCGGGCCGGAGTTTCGGTCGCCGCGACGGCGCCCGAGGCCCCGAAGGCCGGCAAACGCGCCGCGAAGGCGATGGATGCGCTCGCGAAGCCCGCGAGCAAGGCCGTCGTGCGCAAGCGTTTGAGCACCGAGGACGAGCGCCTCCTGGCGACGATTCTCTCGGTGGAGCAGGATTTCATTGATAGTCCCGTCTTCTACGAAGAGGGCGCGTTCGGCAAGATCTACGACGAGGCTCCGGACATCCAGAAGCCGGACACCACCTGGTACCACCCCGTGATGGACGATCTGTCCAGCACGTCGCGCACGCGCACCGTCAAGAGCGCGCAGCAGGTCATCCTGACCGGCGCTGAAGAGCGCGTCCTCTTCCATCAGTTCAACTACGCGCGATACCGCGTGTGGAAGCTGCAGCAGGAAGTCTGGACCCGCGCTTCGCGTCTGCCGAGCCCGGAACAGGCGGATGAAATCCTTCGGTGGCACCGCAAGAGCGAGCGCATCCGCGAGCAGATCGCGGAGACCAACCTCGCGCTCGTGCTGGCGATGGCCAAGCGCACCCGCATGAGCGAGGTGGACTTTGCTGATCTGGTCAGCGAGGGCAACATGGCGCTGCTCCGCGCCGTCGACAAGTTCGATGCGGGGCGTGGCTACAAGTTCAGCACGTACGCCTGCCGCGCCATTCTCAAGGCCTTCAGCCGCCAGGGAATGAAGCTGAGCAAATACCGCCAGCGCTTCCCGACGGACTTTGACCCCAAGCTCGAGAAGTCCAACTTCCTCGAGACCAAGCGGTTCACGTTCGAGAAGGATGCCGCGGAAGAGGTCAAGCGGATTGTCATGGAGAACCGCGCCGAACTGACCGACGTGGAACGCACGGTGATCGAGCATCGCTTCGGCCTTGAGCACAAGACCGAGGACGAAAAGCCCATGACCCTTGAACAGGTTGGGCAGATCATCGGCGTCACGAAGGAACGCGTGCGCCAGATCCAGAACAAGGCCATGGAGAAGATCAAGCGTCAGCTCGAGATCAACTTCCTGGGGATGAAGCCGACAGAGCTTCCGCCGCTGGAAGGCGAGCAGGCTGCCGCCGAAGGCGTGATGGTCAGCCCCATGTCGCTCGAAGCTGCGGAACTGAAATACTCTGTGATGCAGGGCTTTCAGAACTGACCGATCCGGACATCTCGCCGGTCATTCCTGAGATTTTTCGACGCCCCGGAATCGTTCCGGGGCGTTTTTCTTTTTGCACCCGAACAGGTTCCCGTCTCGGTCAACCGCCGGATGAATTTCTCGGAATCGCTGCTTTTTGCAACACCACGCAGGTCACCGGCGAATCGAAGTCGCTGGCGGGGTGGGCAGTCGGGTTCATTCTGCGTGATTTCAGTCGTCCCGCGCCTTCTCGCGGGCGGGCGATGGAGGTATTCTTTGAGCGGTTCAACTTCGCACGCGTCGGCGGCTCGTGGGTCCAACGTTCCCGGCAGGGAAGAGGGCTCGCGCCCACGGGGGGACGGCGGGTCTCACCTTCCGCACGGCGGCGCTTCTCCGGGGAGTCCTTCGCCCATGACTGTTTCGACTGACACCGTGACCGACTCCTCACCAACCGGTCACATCGCTTCGATGCCGGATCAGAAGCACGATCCACACGCGACCCGTTTCGGGAAATTCCTTCAGGCCGCGATCAAGCTTGAAGCCTCCGACCTCATCATGAAGTCGGACCAGATTCCAAAGCTCCGCCTGCGCGGCGCTCTCAAGCCGCTCGATTGTGAGCCCGTCAGCCGGGAAGAATTCCACAGCATCGCCAGGCACATCCTCGACGACGAGCAGATGGCCGACCTGCACAAGTTCGGATCCGTCGACTTCGCGTACGACTACGACGCCAAGAACCGATTCCGCGTCAATCTCTTCCAGGCCCGCGGCAAACTTTCCGTCGCGGCGCGGTTGATCACCAGCAAAATCCGCAAGTTTGAAGATCTCTACCTCCCGCAGATCATGGCCGACGTCGCGATGCAGCCCCAGGGCATCGTGCTCCTCTGCGGCGTCACCGGCTCGGGCAAGTCCACCACCATTGCCTCGATGCTCGACTATGTGAACGAGCGCAAGAGCGTTCACATCGTGACGATCGAAGACCCGATCGAATATATCTTCGAGGACAAGAAGGCCACGATCAATCAGCGAGAGATCGGCCTTGACTGCCTTGATTTCAAGATCGCCCTCCGCGCCCTGGTTCGCGAAAACCCGGACATTGTGCTGGTCGGCGAAATGCGAGACCAGGAAACGTTCGAGGCCGCCCTGCACGCCGCCGAAACCGGACACCTTGTATTCGGAACCATCCACGCTTCC
>JAHBXG010000086.1 GCA_019636565.1 Phycisphaeraceae bacterium | reverse complement strand
CGCTTCCTCACCGAAGCCCGCGCCGGCTGCGTCAACGTCAACGCCGGAACGGCCGGCGCCAGCAGCAAACTCCCCTTCGGCGGCCTCGGCCACAGCGGCAACCACCGCCCCGCCGGCTCCTTCAGCCTCGACTACTGCGCCTACCCCGTCGCTGGTATGCTCGAACACGGAAATGCCGCGACGATTAGCGCCGGCATGCGCGTTGAGGACGCGTGGCTTGTTTGAAGTCCCCTCCCCGAGGGAGGGGGTTTGGGGGTGAGTGGCTTGAACTCAGGAACACCAATCGCAAATCAATACGCCTGTCATTGAGTCATCCATGACAAACAAAACCGTCCTCCCCTCCGGCCGCGTCCAACCCCGCTTCGCAGGTATCTGCACCTTCCTCCGCGCGCCGCAGATCGACTCGGTCGGTCCTTCGGGAAAACCCATCGACTGGGCTATTTACGGCATCCCCTCCGACGCCGGCGTCACATTCCGCCCGGGCGCGCGATTCGGCCCGCGCGCCGTCCGCGAAGCCAGCCAATACGTAAAACCCTTCCTTATCGAGCAAGGAGTCCATCTGGCCGAGCGCCTCAGTTTCGCCGACGCGGGCGACTCGCCCGTCAGTCCCTATTCGTGCAAGCAGACGCTCGATGACTCCTCAGCCTTTGCGCTCAAACTTGGCGAGCCGGCCCACACCAAACTCCTCGCGATCGGTGGTGATCACTCCGTCGCCTACGCCAACCTCAAAGCCACCTGGGAACGCCGGGGCAAGCCCACCGGTGGCCTCGCGCTCATCCACTTCGATGCCCACATGGACACCGTCGATGAAGTCTGGAACGAGAAGTGGGGGCACGCCTCCCCCTTCCGCCGCGCCGTCGAGGCCGGGTTTATCGACCCAAAGTCCATGATCTCGATCGGAATCCGCGGCACCCTCAACGACCCGCGCGATCTCGACTACACCAAGAACCTCGGTGTGAACCTCATCACATTCGATCAATGGCAAAAGAACGGCCCCGCCACGCTCGCCGCGTTCCTCGCAAAAATGGGCAAGCGAGAGACCTATCTCACCTTCGATGTTGACGCGGTTGACCCGGCCTTCTGCCCCGGCACCGGCACCCCGGTTGCCGGCGGTTTCACGAGCGCTCAAGCGCTTTCCGCCGTTCGCTCGCTTCGAGGAATCAACCTCGTCGGCGCCGACATCGTCGAAGTGCTTCCCGACCGCGACGTCTCCGAAATCACAGCCACCTTCGCCGCCCAGCTCATGGCCGAGATCCTCGGCCTCAGCACCTGACTCGTGCCTCGATGCCTCCTGCCTTGATGCCTTCTTTTCCGTCAAACGGACTCTGTCGCGTCCCGCTTTCACTCGCCGGTAGATGGATCTTCAGTTCCTCACCGCAACCCGCTTCCCCCGCAAGTTCAAGATCAACTCCACCTGCCCCGTCGGCATCTGCAGCCTTCGCGCGATATCCACCGCGCTCAATCCATCATCCGCCATCGCGCACACTTCCCGATGCACCGGGTCGGTGAAGATCGAAGGCTCCGGTGTCGGCACATTCCGCATCTTGGCTTCGGCGATGACCGATGCGGGCCGCGCCGCCGCACGCTGCTCATTCTCACGCAGTTCCGTGATCGTCGTTTCCGCACGTTCGATCAACCGCTCCAGCCGCTCCGCGCGTGCCTCGAGTTCATCGATCAGTTCTCGCGTCAGTCGCTCCGCGCCGTCGCGCGCATGACCCGGTACCTCGCGCTTGCGGCTGAAGAACCCCCAGCCCACCAGCAACACCCCGATTCCCAACGCCCCGCCCGCAAGCAGCAACTCACGCACGCCGAATTCGGTGTCCGCCAAAGTCGTCAATAGTGAAAAAAGCACGCAGACCTCCATGTCTTCCCATCACCCCAATACCCACAACCTCCGCATGTCCCGCGGCAAGTTCCCCCGTGCTCAAATCCTTCCCGGCCCCAGCCAAAGTACCATCTTTCCTTGTCAGACGCGAGCCGTCTATCCCTCCCCTCCAAGTCGCACCCGACCGTGCGCGCCGTTGCCTCGTCCTGGCGCCGCCTGAGCGGAGGCAAGGCCGTCCGCGATGCCGACCGGCGCACCCTCCTCGCGTGCTCCGGCGGGGCGGATTCCTCCGCCCTCGTGCTCGCGCTGGCTCACCAGCCCGCCAGCATTGTCGTCGCCCATGTGGTTCACGACATGAGGTCGCCCGCTGAGTCGGAAGCCTGCCTCTCCGCTGCCCGACGCCTCGCTGAATCGTTCGGCCTCACGATTGCTTCGGCCCAGATCGCCCCGAAGGCGGACGGGGGCAACTACGAAGCCGCCGCCAGAATCCACCGCTACGGCGCCCTTGAGCGTCTGGCGGCCGAGCAAGGCTGTCGCTTCATCGCAACAGCCCATCACGCCGAGGATCAACTCGAAACCATCCTCCTGCGGCTCCTGCGGGGTGCCGGCCCGGCGGGTTTCGCAGGCATCCGAGCCCGGCGGAAACTCCCATCCGGCGTTGTCGTGGTCAGGCCGATGCTCCGCGTGCTACGCGAACAGGCCCGGGCCCTTTGTTGCGAATGCGGGTGGGCTTGGTCGGAGGACGTGACCAACGCCGACACCAACCGCCGTCGTTCCGCCCTCCGCGCCAACGTGCTTCCCAATCTGCTCGCGATCGACCCGCAAGCGCCGCGCAAAGCTGCCGACGCCGCCCGCCTGGCGCTGCTGACTTCCGATTTTCTCCATCGCGCCGCCCAAACACTCGCACACGCCGCAGCCACCAATGAGCCTGGCATCTTCGGGCGAGACCAACTGCGGGCCGCGGATCGCATTGTCCTTCTTACCTGGCTTCGCGGCCTGGATCCAAACGCGCCACTGCGAACACTCGAGTCTATCGCACTTGCCATCCGATCAAACAGCGGCGAAGCGCGCGAGTGGGCTGTGGGGAAATGCTCGATCAGTATGAGCCGTGCGCAGGTTCGCGTGACCACCGTGCATTGAAAGGTTTCGCTGCCTTTGAACTGCAAAGCAGCGGCCGCCTACAGCGCGGGGCGCAAGCCCCGCGTCAAGCCGAGACATTCTCATGAGCCGCGAAGCGGCGACACATGAGCCTGCAACTCCGGCCTATCCCACAAACCGCCGCACCAGCGCCTCGCCCACCAGCATCATCAACAGCAGCGGCAAGTGCGCGATCGATGCAAAGAACACCCGCCTCGCGGCATCTCTGGTCCGAAGCCGCCCGAATCCAATGGTCAGCCATAGGAATGCCAGTCCGGAGACTGCCGCGAATATTCCGTACACCACGCCCACGTGCGCCGGCATCGCCCACACGGGCATGAGCGTCGCGGGCAGCAGCACGATCGCCCACCCGATCATGTTTCGGGCGGTCCGGACACCGGTCGGGTCTTCGGCCGCTAGCACGCGGAACCCGCCCAGCGAGTAATCGGCCTTGTACATCCAGGCGATCGCCATGAAGTGGGGGATCTGCCAGACGAACATGAGCGTAAAAAGCGACCAGCCCCCCGCTTGCGCGAGCGTGGGCCAGCCCGCGTTGCCTCCGGCCGCGGCCCAGCCGATCAGCGGGGGCAGCGCGCCGGGGATCGCCCCGACAAGCACCGACACCGGCGACTTGAGCTTCATGGGTGTGTAGACCGCCACATAGGTGACGATGCAGGCAAGCGAAACCAGCGCCGCCCAGATGTTCGTGGCGAGCGCGAGCACCGCCAGACCGAGGACTGATTCAATCAGCCCGGCAGACAAAGCCAGCCGAGGGGAGAGCCGCTGCTGGGGCAAGGGACGATGCGCCGTGCGCGGCATCAGGGCATCGCGGTCGCGTTCGAGCCATTCGTTCAGTGTGTTGGCGCCCAGCGACGAAAGCGCCGTGCCTATCGCGCACCCGACGGCGAGCACGGCCAACTCAGCCCAGCCGGATCGGTGCCCGAGCGCCGAAAGCACGAACCCGACCAGTGATGTGATCGTGACCATCCGGGTGATGCCCGGTTTGCCGGCTTCGATGATGCTCGCGAAAACGCCGCGCCGCGGCGTGACGACCCTCGCGGCAGAAACGGAATCTGTTGTCGCTGCAACGCGGCTCAATGGCCCTTCTCTTCCGTGAAAAGCGGGTGTTTCAACGCCCAAGGATAAGCGCGAAAACGCTTGATTTCCGCAGGTGGATCCACGCCTTTTGGAGCCGAGACTTGGCTTCTATTTCTTCGGTGCGGGCACGACCACATCAACCCAGACTGGAAAATGGTCACTCGGGAATCTTCCGTTCATCCCGGTTCCGGGCATGGCCCGCCAGATGCCGCCCTGCTTCACCTTGAGTTCCTTCGACGGCAGCACGTAATCCACCCGCATCTTGAACATGGAGGTATCCGTCGGTTCGAGGCCCGCGACTTCGATGTCGGATTTGGGCGTGAAATCGCGTGTGACCCGCCGCGTGGAGAGCAGCTTTGAAATCGGGTTCTTGAAACTGTCGCCCTTTTTCGGGTCGGCGTTCAGATCGCCGACGACGACGAACGGCGCGTCGCTGCCGAACCCGCCATATTTTGCGTTGTCGTCGACGACATACGGGTCGTTCGTGATGTAATCCATCCAGAAGCGGATCTCGTCGTGATTGCGCCGGCCGTTGCGGTCCTCCGGGCCGTCGAAGACCGGGGGGGTGGGGTGGCTGCAAAAAACGTGCAGTTCCGCACCATTGGGGAGTTTGACCGGCACGTCCCAGTGGCTCTTGCTGCTCAGGCGCACGACCGCTTTCTCTTCTTCCGAAAACCACGGCGTGCCATCTGGCTTGGAGGGAATGAGATTACCGGTGACGTAGTCCCAGGGCAGATTCTGAAAAGTTCGCACGTTCGCTTCGTCGATCACCAGCCGCTCATCCACGAGCAGCGCCATGCCGTACTGGCCCGGGAACGTGCCGAATCCCCAGCAGTCGTTCCCGTACGCGCGGCCCGCGGGGGTCTGCGCTCCGGGGGTGCCATCGGGATTGGCGCCCGGTGGCACGGGGAACGAATCGGTCACTTTGCCGTCGTTGTCGAGATCGAAGCCGCTGAACAGGCCCGTATTCACCGGCGCCATGAATGCCCGGTACTTGATCGGCGTCAGCCCTTGCGACTGCGGCACGCTGAGGTAGTTGGTGATAAACCGGGCTGCGTTCTGGCCGGGCTGGTCGCCCTCCTTGAAGCCCGGGGCGCCGGGCATGTCGTACGCGATCTCGTTGAGGAAGATGATGTTGGGGCCGATGCGCTGAATGACCTCGGCAACGGCCTTCAGGCGTGGATTGTCGTTCCTGACGACGTCTTCGGTACGAACGTCCTCGATGTTGAACGTCGCGATCCGAACGGTCATGGGCGCAGGAGCGGCGCCCTGCTGTGCGTGCGCGCAGCGAACAGCAACGGTCATGGCCAGCACGATCAGAAACACCCTTTGCATGGAGCCAATATAGCTCCGCGCTCCGGGATTACGGACAGATCAGTGCGTCGTACGCCGCGGCGAAGATAACAAAGTCGGCATCGTCCACCGCGCCGTCTCCATTGAAGTCGGCGGGGCAGACCATGCCGCAGATCAGGTCGTTGTAGGCAGAAGCGAAGGAAACGAAGTCGGCATCGTCGGTTGCATCGTCGGCATTGATGTCGGTGGGGCAGGTGCCCTCGCGGAAGTCGATCTCGTCGGTGCG
>JAHBXG010000085.1 GCA_019636565.1 Phycisphaeraceae bacterium | reverse complement strand
TTCGGTGAACGCCCAGATGAACACGATGGTCGCGCCGGCGAAGATGCCCGGTCGAACCAGCGGCAGTGTGATCTTGAAGAATCGTCTCCACCAGCCCGCCCCCAGGTTCTCGGCCGCTTCATCAAGAGCCGGATCCAGATTCGCCAGCGCCGCCGTCGTATTCAGGAAGATAATGGGATAGAGCGAAAGCGCCTGCACGCCCACGACGCCCCAGATTTTCGCTGAGCCAAGTATGTCGAAGTGCGTGCCGAACAGCGCGTTAAACGCTCCTTCGCGCCCCAGGATCGCCCGCACGCCGATCGCCCCGACAAACGGGGGCAGGATCATCGGTACCAGCACGGCAGCGTTAAAGAAAGTCTTCCCGGGGAATTTGTACTGTGCCGCGAGCAGAGCCAGCGGCAGCGCGATGATCGTCGCAACGGTGGTGGTTGCCACTGCAAGCAACGCCGAGTTCCCAAGCGAGCGAAAGAACATCGGGTTTTCGAGCAGCAGCCGGAAATGGTCGAGCGTGACGTTGGAGAAGCCCTTCCCCACCCCTTCGCCCTGCACCTTTTCGAAAGCACCCTGAATGGTCAAGAAGATCGGGTAGACAAGCAGGCACCCCAGCACGCCGAGCGTGAGGAGGAGTAGCGAGTAATGCCAAGCCTGCCGGCGGAACCGCATGACGGCGAGTGTAGCGACGGGCAGGGAAGGCATGAAGAGAACGCGGAGCTGCGGAGTCGGCGGAGGTGCGCGGAGAAGAAACAGAATCATCAAACGGAAGAACGGCATCTTGGATTCTGCGAGCACAATTCCGTCCGCCCGCCGGTACACCCGCCCGCCTCCTCCAATTTCCCTGCGCATTCGAGATCGGCAACGGCGATCGCAGTTCCGCTCATTCCCAGCCGATGAAATGGGCTGCCGGACGTTGCCAGATGCGCAGCATTTGGCACAGATTCTCCGTCAAGCAAAGTGCGGAACGGAACACCCCTCTCTTCCTTGTCCCCCTTCGCGAAACTCCGCCGACTCCGCAACTCCGCGTTCTCTCCAAGGGGCTAGAAGGCCGCCCGCTCCGGTTCCTCCCCGTTCAGCACCCGCCACACATCCCGAACCACCCACGACATGTTCTCCTGCGCCTTCGCAGTTGCCGCGGCAAGGTGCGGAGAAAGGTGCACGTTCGGCATTCCCAGCAGCGGATAGTCCGACCCGATCGGCTCGGGCTCGTGAACATCCAGAAGCGCCATCGCTTCGGGGTGCGAGCCGAAGAATGCCGCGCACGCCCGATTGTCCACCAGAAAGCCGCGTGCGGCATTGATCAAGAGCACATTCGGCTTCAGGCGAGCGAAGGCCGCGGCATCGATCAGGCCCCGGTTCGCCGGCCTTCCATCCACGTGAATGGTCAGGATGTCCGCCCCGGCCACCAATTCATCGCGAGATACCGACGTCGCGCCGTGTCGAAAATCGGCGGGGATTTCGAGCAGGTCGTGATAGATCACCCGCATGCCCAGCGCCGTGCCGACGGCGGCCATGCGCTTGCCGATTCGTCCCAGCCCGTAAACACCCAGCGTGAGTTCATCGATCTGGCGCGAGGCCCGCAATTCGCGCCGGACGTCGATCCAATGGTCCTTCTCGAGCGCTTCGCTCAAGAACAGCCGAGGCCGCAGCGCATCGAAGATCAGAGCCCAGACAAACTCGACTACCGCCTGCGTGTTCGCGTCGGGTGTGCTGACGACCCGCACGCTCCGTGCGCGGCACGCCTCCAGATCGATGTTGTCCAGACCAACGCCGGCGCGTCCAACAACCTTCAGTTTCGGCGCCTTCGCCAGCATCGCACGATCGACCCTTGTGTAGGTCCGGACGACCAGCGCTTCGGCGCTCGCCAGCAGCACGTCAAAGCCCGTTTCTCCCGCGCCGCACCGGACGAGTTCGCAGCGTTCCGCGAGCCACGCAGCAGGGGCGGTGTCGAGGTCCTCTGTCTGGATCGCAAGCGGCTTTGGCACGCAAGAGAATAGTGGCCGCTGGAATCCGGGAATTCTCGGATTTCTCCGAACATCGGTTCTTCCCTGATAGCTCTATCTGTGCGCGGGGGCGAGACAATCCAGGGAGCACTTTTATGACGACCGCGGATGCACGTTTGGTTGCGGGTTTGGCTGTAGCATTCACACTCGGCGGAGCCACCCTCGCCATGGCCCAAACCTCGGGCCGGGCGGAACCGATCGAAATCGTGCCCCAGGCACGCCGATGGCTCGCACCCGGAGCCAACCGCGCCGGGCTTTCGGCGGTCGATGTCAAAGTCTCGATCGACGGCCAGATCGCGACGACGACTCTCGAGCTCTCAGTTTCCAACCCCACCGGCATGCCGCAGGAAGCAGAGGTGATGCTGCCGGTCCCGGACGGCGTCTCGATCAAATCGCTCCAGTTTGACGGCGTCGGCGCGGAGCCAACGGCGAAACTCTTGCCACGCGAAGAGGCCCGCAGGATCTACGACTCCATAACCCGCCGCCGGAAAGATCCGGCTTTGCTCGAGTTCGCCGGCTACGGCATGATCCGTACCTCCGCCTTCCCGATCCCCGCGAACGGAACGCTGAAAGCCCGCATTACATACGACCAGTTGCTTACGGGCGACAACGGGCGGATCGAGTACTACCTCCCCCGCAGCGAGGCGTTGGGAATCGCGCCCGGAGCAGTGGCTGGTGGCGGAAGTTTGGGGAGCGTGACTTGGACATTTGCTTGCTCCATCAACTCCGAGCAACCGATCGCGACTATCTACTCGCCTTCGCACGAAATGTCGGTTGAGAAACCGTCGCCGAAGCGAGCCGAGGTGACAGTGACCGCCGCGGCAGCCGCAGCACCCGGTCCGTTCCGCATCACCTACCTGCCGGAAGCAGTCAAAAGCGACGGACTCGCGGCGACGCTGCTCGCCTATCCCGACCCTTCGATCGGCGACGGGACAGGAGGCTTCTTCCTGCTGCTCGGGGCACTTCCCGCCCGTTCGGATGCGGCCCCCGCTCAGAAGCGGGAGATCACGCTCGTTCTGGACCGCTCCGGCTCGATGCAGGGCGAAAAATTCCAGCAAGCGCGAGACGCGGCTATCGCCGTCATCGACGGTCTAGGTGAGGGCGAGTTCTTCAATATCGTGGACTACTCCGACTCGGTCAATTCGTTCGAGAAGGCGCCGGTGTCGAAGTCTCTGGGCAGCGCGCAGCAGGCCAAGGCCTATCTCGGCGCGCTGAAGCCAAACGGGGGCACGAACATCCACGATGCCTTGCTCGACGCCGTGCACCCGGCGGTCGTTGATGGCACGCTCCCGATGATCATTTTCCTGACCGACGGCCTGCCCACCGTGGGAATCACCAGCGAGGTGGCAATCCGCGACGCGATCAAGGCGGCCAACACCCGCGATCGGCGCATCTTTTCCTTCGGCGTCGGCTACGACGTGAACACGCCCCTGCTTTCCAGTATTTCCGCCTCATCTCGCGGCGCGCCAACCTTTGTCCTGCCGGGCGAGAACATCGAGAGCAAGGTGAGCCAAGTCTTCCGGCGCCTGGAAGGCCCGCGTCTGGCTTCGCCGGTTCTCACAACCGATCGTTCGGTGCGGGAGATGCTGCCATCAACCATGAACGACGTGTTCGAGGGCGACCAGATTCTGGTTGTCGGCCAGTACACGTCCAGCGCGCCGCTCAAACTCCGGCTGGAGGGCAAAGATGGCGGAAAGGATGCGTCATTCGATCTCTCGTTTGATGTCGGGCAGTCCGCGTCGGCCCGTAACGGGTACATCCCGCGTTTGTGGGCAACCCGCAAGATCGGTTACCTGCTCGGACAAATCCGAGAACACACCGCAAGCGGCGTCAACGCGAGCGATCCGAAAATGAAGGAACTGGTGGACGAGGTCACGCGGCTCTCGACGCTCTACGGAGTGATGACCGAGTACACCAGTTTCCTCGCGACCGAACCGGGCGTGAACTTTTCCTCGGCCGACGGGCGCCGGGCGATCGAAGATCAGGCCATGCTGGGCTTCAGCGCTCGCAGTTCATTGCGTGCGGGCAAGGCGGCGGTCAATCAGGAGATGAACCGTGACGATCTGATGACGGCAGCGCGGCCTGCCGATGCCGCCTTCGGCGGCTATCTGAACCAGGACATGGAGAAAGAAACCGTGACGCGGGTTCAGACTTTCGCCCAGAACACCTTTTACCAGCGGAACACGCGGGCCGACGTCCAAGGTCAGTCGCGTTGGGTTGAGTCCCGCCTCCTGCATAGCGAGACCGAAAAGCCCGATCAGGTCGTGGCCTTCGGCACGCCCGAATATGAGCTGATCGCCCAGCGATTGATCGATCTCGGTCAAGCGAGCTATCTTGCCATGCCGGGCGAGGTGCTGGTGCTCGTTGATTCCAAGCGGGTACTCCTGCAGAACGTATTTGAGTAGCGCAAGGAAAAGCCCCGGCAAGGGCCGGGGCTTGATTGGGTTTTCAAAGCTCCTCGAATGGTCTTAGGTTGACTGTCCCGCCGCTTCCGGCTTCGACTGCTTTGGCTCGGCCGGGGTTTCCGGCACCACCACCTGTTCGGTCTTGAAGTACAGGTGATCGTCGGCCTTGGCAGTCGTGTCGCCTTCCGCGGGCTTCTTGTGCGTGATCATGATCTTGCACGGGGGAGAGAAATCACCCTGCAGGAGCATCTCGGAGAGCGGATCCTCCACGTACTGGCCGATCGCGCGACGCAGCGGTCGAGCGCCGTACTCGGGGTTGTACCCGCGTTCGATCAGGAACTCCTTGGCCAGTTCGTCGATACCGATCTCGATCTTCTGCTGCTTGAGCCGCTTGCTCACCTTCGCGACTTCGTAGTCGATGATGTTGGTGATGTCGGCCTTGGTCAGCGGACGGAAGACGATCACGTCGTCCAGACGGTTGATGAACTCCGGCCGGAAGAAGCGCTCGATTTCCTTGGCGAGGACAACTTTGATGTTGTCGTAGTCGCCCGCTTCGGTCCGCTTCTGGAAGCCAAAGCCCGCACCGCCCTTAATCAGGTCGGCGCCCAGGTTGCTGGTCATGATCATGATCGTGTTGCGGAAGTCGACGTTCCGGCCGAACGAGTCGGTCAGGCGGCCTTCTTCCATGATCTGGAGCAGCATGTTGAACACGTCCGGGTGCGCCTTCTCGACTTCGTCGAGCAGCACCACCGAGTACGGACGGCGGCGGATGCGCTCGGTGAGCTGGCCGCCTTCCTCGTAGCCGACGTATCCCGGAGGAGCGCCGACCAGACGCGAGACGTTGTGCTTCTCCATGTACTCGGACATGTCGAGGTGGATCAGCGCCTCTTCATCTCCGAACATGAACTCGGCCAGCGCCTTGGCGAGCAGCGTCTTACCCACGCCGGTCGGACCGACGAAGATGAACGAGCCCATCGGGCGCTTGGGGTCCTTCAGCCCGGCGCGGGCGCGCCGGATCGACTTGGCGATCGCCTTGATCGCCTCGTCCTGGCTGATGACCTTCTTGTGCAGTTCCTTCTCGAGTTCGAGCAGGCGCTGCGCCTCGTTCTTCTCAAGACGCTGGAGCGGCACGCCCGTCATCTTGCTGACGACCTCGGCCACCACTTCCTCGTCCACGACGCCGTCCACAGCCTGCGCCTTGGTGCGCCATTCCTTCTGCAACTCCTCCTTCTTGCGGCGCAGCTGCTCAGCCTGGTCGCGCAGCTCTGCCGCACGCTCGTAGTCCGCGGCCTTGACCGCCTCGTCCTTCGACACGGACAGACGCTCGATGTCGCCCTCGATTTCCGCCAGGTTCGGCGGCTTGGTCATGCTCTTGATCCGCACGCGAGCACCCGCCTCGTCGATCACGTCGATCGACTTATCCGGCTGCACGCGACCGGTGATGTACCGGCCCGACAGATCGACCGCGGCCTTCACGGCGGCATCGGTGATCTTCACCCGGTGGTGCTGCTCGTAACGATCCCGCAGCCCCTTGAGGATCTCGATCGTCTGCTCATCGCTGGGCGGATCGACCGTGATGGCCTGGAACCGGCGGGCAAGGGCCGCGTCCTTCTCGATGTACTTGCGGTACTCGTCGAAAGTGGTGGCGCCGATGCACTGGATCTCGCCT
>JAHBXG010000084.1 GCA_019636565.1 Phycisphaeraceae bacterium | reverse complement strand
ATCGCCATCAACGCCTGCCTGAGCCGCGCCCGCTCGGAAAAACTGCGGCGGCACGCCAGTCTGGAGGCTCCGATCGGGGGGTTTTCGGCCTCTTCCGACCAGAGCCCGACCTTGGGCGAATCACGGTTCGGCACGGAACAAAGGCCCGAGCAGCGAGTCGAAAGAGAAGAGGATCGCGCCCGCGTGCTGGCGGCGCTGGCCGGCCTCGACGTGGAGGCCCGGGCCATATTGCTGCTGCGCGACGGGCACGATCTGGAATATGACCAGATCGCGGAGATGCTCGGGGTGGCGATGGGGACGGTGAAGAGCCGACTCTTCCGGGCGAGACTGGCTCTGCGGGAAGCGATGGAAGGTAATTCGGATCGAACGTGAACACCAACGGCCTGAACAACCCCTCTGATCAGCCACTTCACGACGAGGCCGAGCGGATGCTTCGCGCGATCGAGGCCGAGAAAGTGCCAGCCAGCCCCGCCGTGGAGCAAATGCGTCGCGATCGCGTCGCCCTGCGAGCGGCGCTGGCAGCAGACTTGGCATCGCCGATTCCCGCGCGTCGGGCCAATCAATTCGCTCAGGCCGTGCGCGACGAGATCGATCGCGGATTGCTCGCGGACCTCTCCACCGGCACGCCGCTCGAGTATCACCCGCCGATGCCGAGCATGCTTCCTTCGCGGAACAGGTTGCGTGGATCCGGCTTTGCCCGCGCCGATTCGTGGAGAACGGCCCGTGTGATGGCGCTCGCCGCAACGGTGGCGCTCGTCGTCGGCGTCGCCTGGTTGGCGATGGTGCGACCCGGCACGTCCGGCGGCACTCTTGCATCGGGCACAACGCAGTCGCCCCGCGAACTTCCGGGTTGGGCGATTCTGCCCGACAAATTGCCGGAGTTGCCAACGACTACCAACGCCGATGTGGCATTGGCAAATGCGCCGACTTTGGCGGCGGATGCGGCGGCCGAGCCCTCCGTTACGCGTGACCCTGCCACTGCGCTCGCATGGGCCAAGCGGGGTGTGCTCGCGATCCGAATCGTCACTGATTCACCGAAGCGTGATCGCGAGAGACTCCTTGCCATCTCGCAGCGACAGCCTCGCGCGGCACGCTGGGCGCTTTCTGCGACCGCGCCAGCCGGACTTGCGGTCATCCCGACACATCCTTGGCCGATCGATACCAGACTTGCCGACAGCCACTATGCGAGCGCGCCCAAGCAGCCCGAAACCGCGTCGATCGCGGCGTTCGGCCTCACGGTGCGTCCAACGGTTGAAGTGCTCGATGCGGCGTGCAACGACCTCGAGCGGATTATCGCGGGCGCCGTCGTGTTCGAGCGGGTGGACGGGCTGGCTGAGTTTGCGGAGGGGCCGCAGGCCGAACCCACGCCGGACACCGCAATGGACATCATCTGGTGGAAGAAGCCAGCGAGCCAGTGGTCTCCCCGGCTGCGTGTGCCCGTGCTGGTGGAATTCGGCAGGCCCGAGCGTGAGCCTTCCAAGCCGGTGCCCGCCAAGTAATCCCGCGCCGTTGGTGCTAGATTCTGTTCATGAATATCGCGGTGATCATCGCCGCGGCGGGCGCTTCCCGCCGCTACACCGATTCGGGCGGCCTCCGCTCCAAGCTCGATGAGGACCTCGGGGGCAAGCCCGTCCTCCAGCGCAGCGTCGAGCTCTTCAGCAAGCACGACGACGTGAAGTTCATCGTCGTCGCCGGCCCCGGCGACGACGCCGACTTCTCCGAGTTCAAGTCGCGCCACTCGGATCGTCTCGGCCTGCTCGGGGCGGTGATCGTCAAAGGCGGCAAGGATCACCGCTGGCAGACAGTGAAAGCGGCGCTCGAAGCAATTCCAGCCCACAGCGGCGACGATGCGATTACGCATGTCGCCGTTCACGATGCGGCCCGTCCCGCGGCACCGGCAGAATTGATCGATCGGGTCTTTGAACTGGCACGTCATCACCCCGCAGTGGTGCCGGGGCTCGAAGTGGGGGACACGCTCAAGCGCGTGAGCAAGTCGGATGCGCCCGCGCGTCCGTCCGATCCGCTCGCGGCAATTCTCGGCGCGGCGGCGACGGAAGAAAAAACGATCGTTGTCGAGAGCACGATCGACCGTGCGGGCCTGTTCGCGGTGCAGACTCCGCAAACATTCGAGATCGGCGTGCTGCGGAGCGCGTATGCGCAGGCGGATCTTTCCAGCACCGACGATGCGTCACTGGTTGAGAAGTTGTTCGCATCCGAAGGTAAGGGCCGCAGGGTGGTTGTTGCGCCGGGTGATGCACGCAATATCAAGATCACGCGGGCTGGCGATCTCTCGTTGGCGCGCGCCGTGATGGGCCTGCGCGGGCCCGAGGAGCGTCCGGTGCACAAGAGGTTTTGAATCGAAATCTACTCGTCGCTGCCCGCGGCGAAGATCTTGCCGTCGGCGCTGTTCCAAACCCAGCCCGCTTCGTTTGGATCAGCAAGCGAACCGGTCGCGCCCTTGCGCGTGATCTCTACGATCTTGGTGCGATTACGGTCGGGCGAGAGCGGGTTAGCGGGAAGTTGGGAAAAACCGAACGGATTCCACTGGTCGCTGAGCGCCTGTCCCGGACGCCAAGGCAAAGACCTCGACGACTCGGAATACTGGGCGATCGCAGTGCGGACACGCCGGAGTTCGGCCGCAAGCCGATCGTTGACGGAGAGAGCTTTGGGCTCTGCATCGAGCCCGCGCTTCGACTTGAAATCGGCCACTTTCTTCTGCTGCTCCTTGACAAACTTCGGCGGTTCCGGCGCCTGCGCAGAGTCCTTGCCGCACCCCTGAAAAATGCATCCCGCGCCGATGGTCAGAAGACAAATGACTGGCGATCGCATGGCCAACCCCCGGTGCTCAAAGTGCAATCTCGGATAGATGCTCATGGAGCATCGGGTCCGCGGCTCGGTCGGATGAGGTCCGGGGGCTTTTCGGACGCTCGCACGCTCCGGATGTAGCGGCTACACAGCCCGCGCGATGGTCAATAGCGCGCGGGGCGCCAGCCGCCCGAGCGGGCCGGCGAGTTCAGGGCCGGCCGCGTCGGCCGCGGCAAAGAGCGCGAGCGCACGCTGATCGTCGTTCTGGTCGAGCGCGATCACCTCGAATCGAGCCGTGGTGAACTGATCGCGCGAAAACGGGCAGCGACCGTCCGCGCCGGGGCCGTTGTCCGCTGGATCGAACGTGTTGTAGATCGCGACCAGCCCGCCCACGACGAGCGACGAGCGGACTACTCCCAAAAACGCTTCATCAGAAAGTTTCAGCTTCACGTTGGGCTCGTGAGCGTGCTCGGCGCGGGGGTGAACGTAACCCTGTTTCAGCGTGTTGCGGCACAAAATGAGATCGAGCGAGCCGGGTTCGGGCGTCCAATCGACGCCGAGTCTGCCGCCCATGATCGTAATGCGGCCCTCGTGCGACCGGTCAATCGTTCGGCCCCGGACGGTGCGGATGGGGCCGGTATCACCATCGAAGGCATAGAGCGCGAGCGGGAGTTTGTCGGTCTCGATGCCAGTGACCGAGGCGCCCAAGCACGCCATCAGGCGCAGCGGCAGGATCGATGCGAAGCCGAGATCGAGCACACGCTTGCCCGAGAGGGAGCGAACGCCGAACTGGGATAGAGCCTCGATCATCACGGCGTACGACAAAGGCATGCCGTAGCGACCCTCGTAGTACTCGTGCTCATGGAACGAGCGGCTGACCAGTTTCCACCGGCGCTCGGCGCTGATCGAGGCGATCTGCGAGGAGGGGTAGAGCTCTTTCGACTCGGGGTCTTGGTACAACCGGCGGGGCTGGATCCACGGCAAAGCGCTGGTGGCGTTCAGGAAGTCGAAGGCAAGATCGGACGAAACCGCAGGGTGGAGCGCCTTCGCGAGGCGCTGCATTCGAGCGACAGTCCAGCCTGGCTTGGTTTCGGCCCGGGGCGATTCCACGTGGGGAAAGGTACCCGGTCAGCGACCGGGCACCTGCGAAAGTGGGCTCGCTGTCTCTCAGCGTCCGTACCGGCGAACAACGGCCTTCACCACACCCTGCACCTGGCAGAAGCGGACGCGGATGGGCTCGAACGCCGGGTTGGCGGGCTGGAGACGGATGTGGTCGTCTTCTTTGAAGAAGGTTTTGAGCGTCGTGGACCCATCAGGTAGCAGGGCCACCACCCGGTCGCCGTTCTGGGCGAGTTGGGTGCGCTCGATCAGGACAAAGTCGCCATCGAGGATGCCTTCGTCCCGCATGGAATCGCCCTCGACCTTGAGAGCAAAGGTTGATTCCTGGCCCTTTTGGGTCTTGGCGACCAGCATGTCGGCAAGGTCGATCTCGTCGGCGTTCTCGACGCGCTCGATCGGGTGGCCCGCGGCGATGCGGCCGACCAGGGGGAAGCGGAGCGGGCGGGACTCGTCGGGGACGGAGATGCCGTCAGCGATCGACAAAGAGCGAGCCTTGTTCGGTTCGCGTACCAGTGCGCCCTTCTTGATAAGCGCTTCGACGTGTTCGAAGACCGTGACCTTGCTGACGCCGATTTCGTCGGCAAGTTCCTGCATGGTCGGGGAATAGCCACGACGGACGCGCCAGTCGCGGATGAGTTGAAGAATGCGGAGCTGCTTGGGTGTCAGGTTGAGATTCATGATGCGGTACTCCCCATTTTCTATCAAGGCTCGTTCGATCGAGACTCTTTCGATCTTCCGCTCCGCCCACTCGGGCAACGGAGCATGTCGGCTCGGGCTCGCTTGCGGTCATCAGGTCGCTCAGGGCTCGACCCACTTCCGAAACCAGTCTCGCGGCGATGCACCATTGGACTAGCCGCAGGACTTCTGACTCGCCGGCCAAACTTCCAGCCAAACCGCCGTCCTGACCGTCCGCGACAAGCGAAGCGATCGGCTCCGGCTCCTCACGCTCGATCGCACGAACGGCCCACGACGGTGTACCCGACGAAAGGCCCGAACGCACGCCGCGCTGAACCCGTCTCAGACTGGTCGACCCCGAACGCCGGGGCTGATAGTCCGCGACGAATTCTCCTCCAGGACCGAACCGCAGAACTGCTGAAAGGGCGGTCATCGTGGTCGTCATGGCTGATCTGATCGGTATTCGCGCGGGCATCCGATCAGATTTCGCTCGGTCTGTTCGGTAGAAGATAAGGTAACGCACGCCCCCTGTCAAGTGTTATTCCCTTGTCAGAGCCGGATTTCCGCTCAATATACCATATTTTTACCGAAAACGCGTTTGGGTGCGGTCTGGAGGGTCCTCGGGCGGCTTTTCTGGTGAATCTGTTAGGGTGTTCGCCCTACGACGAGGCCCGGCGTGCGAATCGCGGGCCCACCCGAGTGACTCGTTTGGACATTTCCAGAAGCGTCAGATGAGAGCGCAAACTGGCCGGCGGCAGACCGGTGATCTCGACAAGCTCATCCGCAGAGCGCTCGGTATCGAGAGCCGAGAGAATGCGTTCCTGATCCGGGGCGATTGGTGCTGCTGCGGGTAGTGGCGATGGCGGGGCGGACGGGCCGAATCGCGCCGCGTGGGTGCCGCTGAAGAGATGGCGCGCCGGGGATTCGAGCAAGGCGACCACATCGCCGGGTTCGGTGACCATGGCCGCGCCGCCGGACTTGAGAAGTTCGTTGGAGCCTTCGGATGCCGCGGAATCGACGCGCCCGGGAACGGCAAAGACCTCGCGTCCGTGTTCCTCCACGGCCTGCTGGGCGGTGATGAGCGCGCCGGACCCTTTCGCGGCCTCGATGACGATCACGCCCAGGGATAAGCCCGAGATGATGCGGTTCCGCCGCGGAAAGTTTTGTTTGTCGGGAACGGTTTGCAGGGGCAGTTCGGAAACCACAGCGCCCGGGCTGCGTCCATTCTCGTCGATCTCGGCGATCTGCTCGAAGAGTTCGGCGTTTTCAGGCGGGTAAGTGTGCGCCAGCCCGCAACCGAGCACAGCGATGGTGCGGCCCTTGCTCATGAGGACGGCGCGGTGCGCGGCGGTGTCTATACCCCGTGCTCCGCCGGAGATGATCGTGATCCCCGCGCGGGCGAGCGTGCCGGCGAAGCGGGTGGTCTGCTCGAGTCCGTACGCCGTGCAGCGCCGGCTGCCGACGATTGCCGCGGCGAAGCGATCCGACTCGGGCGCGAGTGAGCCTTTGTAATAAAGGATGGGCGGCGCATCGGGGACCTGCTTCAGCAACGTCGGGTACGCCTCATCCGCGACCGAAATGAGTTTCACGCCAAGCGAGTCGGCCCGCGCGATTTCATCCTCAGCGGCGGATTTCGACTCGCGGATGTCCGCCGCCATGCGTGCGGCCCGCTGCGCGCCGACTTTGCAGAGGCTGATCTGAGCGGGCGAAAGCTCGAGTGCCTCTTCGGGCGAGCCGCCAAGCGAAACAAGTCTGGCGATGGTGGCGGGGCCGAGGCCATCGACGAGGGTGAGGCGGAGA
>JAHBXG010000083.1 GCA_019636565.1 Phycisphaeraceae bacterium | reverse complement strand
TGAAGCGCGAGTTCTACGCCCACTGTCAATTGCCAGCAGTTCGTGATATTCAGTGCTCGCGCCAAAGTCAGGCTGCGGACGCTCGGGTTCCCCAGAACCTGCACCGCCGGCGCGCCGGGACCGATCGCGCAATCGTCGTCGGAAGCGGGGACTTTCGCCGGACTCCAGTTCGCGGCCTGATTGAAGCTCGAGCCGTCGCCCGCGCCGGTCCAGGTGAGGGTGTCGGCGAATGCGCGGGGGAGGAATGCCGCGGCGAGCGCGCACAGCGCGAGTGCGCGGAAGATCAAAGACGGCGCAGACCGGCCACGCGGGAAGGATGATGAGGTCATTGCTTGCACGATCGACTGCCCCTGTCTGGTGCCAACCCGGATTTCTTGAATGAGGCCACCGCCACCCTTTTCGGGGATTCTCATTTATACATGATTGCGTGAGTGAACACCATCCAAGAGAGGGAGTGGCGGCGAGATATAACGACAAAAAGGACGTTCAATAAACCGATTTGAGGATGCCGAAGGATGGTGGGACACCCGCGGGCGCGATGGCGCGGGTTTGTGGAAACCTGGCGATTGGGGCGTGCAGAAACCCGCTTGCGGGCGGGCGCGTTCGGCTGCTTGGGTTGCGGGCAGGGCAATTCGTGTTACGCCGCGAGCGCGATCACCAAGTCTGCCTCGTTGATCGGGGTGTGGAAACGCGGTGACGGCAGCGCGGCGGGCAAAGTGAGTTTTACGATAAACCTGCGGCCCTGGCGGCTTCGTCGCAGATGAACGGTTCCCCGGTCGCGACTGTTTCAATGGCCCCGACGATGTACGCGGGATCGCGAAACTTGAGCACGTATCCGTGGGCCCCGGCAGAAAGGCATTCGAGAATGTCGTCGGGGCGACAGTGCCCACTCAATACAAGTACTCTGCATTCAGGGCAGGCGATGCAAATGCTCTCGATGAGGCGGCATGTGTCGGTGCCGGGGATTTCGAGGTCGAGAAGGATGACGGTCACACCGTTCAGGCTGATCGCGTCCACAACGCCTTCGCCGCTCAGCATGTGACCGGCGTAGTGAAACCCGGGTTTTCCGCGCAGCCACCGTTCGGCTGTGTCGCCCATCAGGGGATTGTCGTCCACGCTCAGAACCACCGTGGACTCTGACTTGTTTTCGGTCACGGAACCGCTCCCGATTGAGGCTGGGTGGACCGGAGGAGTGTTTCGACGGCACGACGCAAGGAGGCCGTGGTCGGGCGCTTTCCGGCGAAGATGACATTTGGAGAGTCCGGAAGCCCCTGGGTTTCGTTGTTCTCTCCAATAACTAGCGCAACGCGGCCGCTTTGCTTCGCAAACTTGACAGCGGCTTCGGTGTGTTGCGCCTCGACAATCCAAAGGCCCGCAAGGGGAATGCTTTCGATTGGCACGCTGACGGCGGCGATTCCCGCCGCACGCAGGGTCCATGACAGGAGGGCTGTGGTGCGCGGATCGCTCACGGTGACGCTGGCGGTGCGGAGGTTTGTCGAAGCCGAAGACGGGACCGTGTTGGATCCATCGGCGGGTGCCACCTGGCCCCGAGGCAGAACGATGCTGAATGTCGTGCCCTCGCCTTTGCGCGATCGGACCGAAATGGTGCCCCCGGCATGTTCAACGTATTGACGGACCAGGGCAAGGCCCAGGCCGCCTGAAAGTTCTTTGCGCTTGGTTGTGAAGTACGGCTCCAAGCAACGGCGCTGTACTTCTTCGTCCATGCCCGGGCCGGTGTCGCTCACTTCGATCAGGACATCGGATTCGTCCGAGGAACGAGGATGGTCGGTTGTCCGAATCTCGACGCGGATGACCCGCTTGGCGGCTTCCGGCAACTCGCTGATCGCTTCTGCGGCATTCTGCACGAGGTTGAAAACCGCCTGGAGAAGGCTCGCTTCATCGATCGCGGCAACCAGGCCGGACGTCCGCGTGGCGCACTCAAGTATGCACCCCTTGGGAGCGATCGCCTTGAACAGTGGCGTGGAGATCTCGCACCAGCGATCCAGATCGGTCGCGGGGGGCTGGCTGTGGGCGGCGTTGTCCAGAGGCGAGGAAGCGAGCAGGCGGAGACTGGAGGACAGTTGTTTGAGATACCCGATGGATCCGGCGATGGCGTCGATGTCTTCCCGGGCTTTGTCGGGAAGATCTGCTTCCGCAAGACACTCCAGCCGGACGCTCAGGGGCAAAATCAGGTTGCTGATGTCGTGGCCCAGGCCCGCGGCCAGAGTTCCAAGGGCGCCGAGCCGCTCCGCGGCACGCAACCGTCGAAAAGATGATTCGAGCTGCGCGCTGCGCTCATCGACGAGCCGCTGCAAGTTTTCCCTGTGTCGTTCGAGTTCGTCTTCGGCGCGCTTTCTCGCCGTGATGTCGGCGACGGAGGCAACCCAGCCCGTGACGGCGCCCTGCGCATCGAACCAGGGGGTAAAAACAACGTGAACGTGCTTCGGACCGGCGGCGGACCACGACATCTCCATCTCGCACTCTGCGCGTTCGCCGCGGAGCGCGATTTCGGCGTAGGGACGGAAACGCGCGAACGCTTCGGGCCCCATGGCGTCTTCGAGATGTCGCCCGACGATCTGATCGGCAGGGAGCCCGACGATTTCGGAATAGGCGGGATTGGCACCGAGGTATCGGAAGCTGCGGTCCACGTGGACGAGGCCGACCGCAGCGGTGTCGAGTGTCTGCCGGAGCTCGTTGCGTGCGGCGCGGGCGGCCTGTTCGGCCTCGCGCAGGCTTGTCGAGTCGTAGTAATAGCAAACAACGGCGTTTGTGCCGTCGGGGAGCGTGATGGGGTGGAGTTCCCATTCGTAGGACTCGACCCGGTCGATATCGGCACGGGGGTGGATGTAGTCTTTGGAATAGAACGGTTCACCGGTTGCAAGCGTGCGGCGGAACACTTCGATGACGAAATCGGCGACCTGGGGAGGCCAGATGATGTGCATTGCGGACGCGAAATCATGCCCGATTGCCGGGCGCACGTTGGCGAAAGCGCCAGCCTCCGACCCGCGATTGATCATCACGATCTTGAAATCCGAATTCACAACATAGACGCCGAATGGCGCGTTTTGGACCAACAGAGAAAGCGCCTGGTTGTTTCGCAGGATGAAGTCTGCTGCTCTTTTTCGTTCGGTGATGTCGCGGGCGACCTTGGACGCGCCGACGATCGCGCCGGTGGCGTGATCCACGAGCGGCGAGACCGTGACCGAAACATCCACAAGCGTGCCATCCTTGCGACGACGGATGGTTTCGAAATGGTTCACAGCCTCGCCACGACGAATCCGACCGAGGATGGCCGGCTCTTCATCGATCCGGTCCGAGGGAATCAGCATGGATATGTGGCGCCCGACGGCTTCGGTCTCGGCGTAGCCGAACAATCGCTCGGCTCCGCGGTTCCAACTGGTGATAACTCCGTTGAGGTCTTTGCTGACGATGGCATCGTCGGATGACTCGACGATCGCCGCGAGGCGAGCCTGCGCCAGTGCAAAAGCTTTTCGTTCGGTCGCGTCCTGCGAATACACGGCGAGTCCGCCGTCTGCGGTCGGGTACGCGCGATCGCGGAACCACGATTTCCAGGGCGCGTAGTAGGCCTCGTAATCGAGGCTGATACGCTCCGCCATTGCGCGCCGAAGACAACGATCCGCGTCGGTGCCCCTTACCTCCGGAAGCATCTCCCAGATCGAACATCCGATGATCTGCTCTCGGGGCCTTTGAAAGCGTCGAACGATCTCGTCGTTCACAAACACGAAGCGCCATTCAGCATCGAGCGAATAGAACGCATCGGTGATGCTTCCGAGAAGGCCCTGCAACCGTTCGGCGTTTTTACGTTCCAACTCCTCCGAGCGCTTCACGTGCCCGAGAATCCACCAGAGCATCCCGAGCGTGATCGCGATCTCGAAAACGCTGCGGAGCGTGGAACCGAAGCCGGTGTCGAACATCCCGGCGTCCTGCCCTCTCATGCGCACAAAGCCGGCGATCATGGGGACCACCACGAGCAGCGGGAGGGCGCTCCTGGCGAACGTGCCGGCCGCTCCACGCTCCAGCAGCATCCGCATCGGCTGGCGATCGGGCAGAGCAGCGATGACTCCTGCCGCAATCACAAGAATGAGGGTGGCCGTGGGAAACGCGATGACGGTGAGGCGGGGCAGCGTGTAGAGAACGCTCGCGCCGTAGAAGTAACTGGTAGTGGACAACGAACCGATGGCCATCGCCGCGAGGCCAAGGGCCGCCGCAATGCGCCGCAGAATGATGGATCGGGTAGATGCCAGAAACAAAGCTGTGCCGAGCAGGGTGAAGGACGTGCAGCCCGGCGGTCCCATCCGGCCCAGCGACAGCACCCCCGTGTTACCCCAATCGCGCGAAAAATGGAGCACGGTGTCGATGCCGAGATTCACCCCCGAAATCCATTCAAAAATCGTTGCCAGGCCGATGAGCGCCGCGAACGCGCCAAAGAAGCCGCCGAGCCGGCGCCACGCTGCAACAAAGCAAAGGAGGGCGGCGCCGGAAAGGAAGACGCAGAGCGCGGCATTGGGCTGAATCGAGATGCCGCTGCCGATCCAGTCTGTGAATCGACGAACATCGGCAATCCAGCCGATCAGCGCGATTCCTCCACCGATGGCCGCGTACAACCCTGCGGCCAGCACGATCGGACGCCCGGAAAGGTGCGCGGTGTGACGCGGGACTGTCAACGTAGCAAACATGAGCTGGCTTCTGCGGTACTTCCGGCGCGCGCGGAGCACGAAACGAGCGCCCCGATCATGCTATCAGGACGCGGCTGGCGTGCATGGAAGAACCATGGCGTGAGGTGGAATTTATCTCTCGCTCACCGCCGACTCCCTTTCGCGTCGGATGGTTGAAGTACACTCTCTGAGTAGTTGAAGAGGCGGTGCGCGCCCAAGACTCCCCTCGCGGCCATTCACAAATTGGGGGAAAGATGCGAGCTCTCATTGTCGAAGATAACGTCAAGATGGCCGACGGTATTCGATTGGGGCTGGAGGGCGCGGGGATTCAGGCGGATGTCTCCCACACCGGTGCGGAGGGGGAAGACTTGGCGGTGGGCATCCCGTTCGATGCCATTTTGCTCGATCTGATGCTGCCGGATCGGGATGGATTCGAGGTCTGCCGCAATCTTCGGCGACGCAAAGTCGCGACACCCATTTTGATGCTCACGGCCTTGAGCACCACGGAAGACAAGGTTCTGGGGTTTGACTGCGGCGCCGACGACTTTCTGGCAAAGCCGTTCCGGTTCGAAGAATTGCTGGCGCGGATGCGTGCGATGACGCGCCGGCATCAATCGACCGAGAGCAAGGCGCTGCGCTGTGATGACTTGACACTCGACCTGTACACCAGGCGGGCCACGCGGGGTGACAACCACTGGGATCTTTCGGCGCGAGAATTTGCGCTCTTGGAGTTTCTGCTTCGCAGCCAGAACCGCGTGCTGACGCGTGCGCAGATCGGCGAAGCCGTCTGGGATCTCAACTTTGAGCCCAGCAGCAACGTGATTGATGTGTATATCTCGGCCCTTCGCCGCAAAGTCGATCGTCCCGGAAGTCGGCAGTTGATCCATACGGTCAAGAACGCGGGGTATCGTTTCGGCGTGCTTGACTGATTACTCGGCCGGCCGGGACGCGGCTGTTGCGGCGCTTTCGGGATCGCGAATTGTCCCTTACATGCAGTGCGCGGCTTTGGCTGACGCCCGCTAACTGCCCGCCTTGCGGAAAACGCGAAAGACAGAGAGCAGACCGCCGGTCGATCGCGCTTTTTTGGAAGATGTTTTTGCCGCCGGTGCGCCACCGAGAGGCCGTTGGCCCGAAGGGGGCGGGACATTGTTCTTGAAATCGATAATCCACCCACCGAAGACGGGTTTGCCGGCGGCGACGCTTTTGAGCGACTGGATGATCATGCGGGAGTCTTCTGCCTTCGAGAGAAAGCCCCAAGCGCCGGCGTCGATCGCTTGCTCAACAAGTTGTTGGCTGGAATGCCCGCTCAGAATCATGACGCGAGAATTTGGCGCCCGTGTCCGCAGTTCTTCGATCATGGCGAAGGCGTCCTCGCCCGGCATACTCAGATCCATGCAGACCACGTCCGGAGCCACTTCGGCGACCTTCTTGAAAAGCTCCTCGGAGGAACTCACCCATCCGAGCCACACGAAGTCCGGATTCCCATCGAGTTTGCGCGCGAGCACTTCGCCCACCAGCGCGTTGTCTTCGACGCAAAGCACTTTGATCGGAGCTGCCGCCATTTGCCACCCTTTGGAGGCCAACATCATACCTTTTTCTTGGTGAAACGGAAGGCTTTGAATCGACGAGTCGGACAGTTATGCCAATCTTAATTTGGAGTTTATTCGCGGAGACCCGGAGCGACCGCGATCAGGGCTTTTTTTGACGAAACGGGCATTTGGTTGCCGTTGGGGTAGCCTTTCAGGGGCAAAGGAGCGCGTTGTACGCGGGGACGAAAATCACGAAGTCGGCGTCGTCAACCACGCCGTCCGAGTTCAGATCGCCGGGGCAGCCCGTGGGCATGGATGGGTCGGCGCAGTCGAGGATGTTGTACGCGTTGACGAAGATGACAAAGTCGGCGTCGTCGACGTA
>JAHBXG010000082.1 GCA_019636565.1 Phycisphaeraceae bacterium | reverse complement strand
GCCGCCGGCGCCGACCAAGGTGTGCAGTTCGTCGATGAAGAGCATTACGTTCTTGGCGCGACGCACCTCGTTCATCACCGCCTTGATGCGCTCCTCGAACTGGCCCCGGTACTTGGTGCCGGCGACCATCATCGCCAGGTCGAGCACGACCAGGCGCTTGTCGTGGAGAATCTCGGGAACGTCGCCGCTGATGATGCGCTGGGCAAGGCCTTCAACGATCGCGGTCTTGCCCACGCCCGCCTCACCCAGCAGCACGGGGTTGTTCTTGGTGCGCCGGCAGAGGACCTGCACGACGCGTTCGATTTCGATCTGGCGTCCGATGACCGGATCCAGCGTGTTCTCACGCGCCAGTTCGGTCAGGTCGCGGCCAAAGGAATCCAGGGCCGGAGTCTTGCTCTTGCCGCCCTTGGCAGCCGAGGCCGATCCACCGCCCGAGGACTGAGCGCTCGATCCGCCCGGAGCGCCCGCAACGCCGCCCTCCATCTCTTCGGTGCGCTCGTTGCCGGCGCCCAACAGATTGAGGACTTCCTCGCGGACTTCTTCCAGTTTCAGACCCAGGTTCATGAGCACCTGTGCCGCCACGCCGTCGTGCTCGCGGAGCAACCCGAGCAGCAAGTGCTCGGTGCCCACATAGTTGTGATTCAGATTCCGCGCCTCTTCGATGGCGTACTCGATCACCTTTTTGGCGCGCGGGGTCTGAGGCAGCTTGCCCATGGTGACCATTTCTGGTCCCGCCTTCACAAGCTTCTCAACCTCCAGACGTACCTTCCGCAGGTCCACGTCGAGGTTCTTGAGGACATTGGCGCCGACGCCCGACCCTTCCTTGACGAGTCCGAGCAGGATGTGCTCGGTCCCGATGTATTCGTGGTTGAAGCGCTGGGCTTCCTGATTGGCCAAGGCCATTACTTTGCGTGCCCGATCGGTAAAGCGTTCAAACATCTCTGGCACTCCCGGAGGGGGTTGGTGGCCCTCCATTATCTTCGCCCCGCGAGGCCCCCCGGCTTTTGGCTGGTTTGGATTGGCCCCCGAACGAAACCTGTTACTGCCTGTCAACAAAGGGAATAGAGCAGAAAAAGAACCTGTAGAATCCGGCCCGCGGGCAGGATGTGGCCCCGTTTTCAGGCTTGGGAAGGATCATTTCGTCCGTCCGGCCTGAATCCGACGCCGCAACAAACCGCATCGCCTGTATCGTCTGCACAGGGCGTGCCGTTCGTCCCAAGTTAGATGCAGGGCTCGGATTCACGCTACGGGCCCTATTTGGCCCGGTCGCGTCCCCCGAAAGGCCAGAAACGCCAACCATCAGCACCGACTGCCAACCTGGCAGCGGGGTCACAAAACGCAGAATCAGAGCGCTGTGCGTCGGGGTGCTACGGGCAGATCAGTGCGTCGTAAGCCGAGACGAAGAAGAGGAAGTCGGAATCGTCGACAAACCCGTCCTTGTTGATGTCTGCCGGGCAGCCCGCCGGCATCGCCGGGTCGGTGCAGACCAGCAGGTTGTACGCTGAGGCGAACAAGACGAAGTCGACGTCGTTGACGAATCCATCGCCCGACAAATCTGATGTTGCACACGATCCGTTCACCTGCAGCGTGTAGTTGCCGCCCCAGGGCTGATTGCGGGAAACCTGGATCACATAGTTTCCGGGCGCGAGAGCCTTGGACGTGTTCGCGACGTACTGGCCGTTGTTGAGAATGAAGAACCCCTGGGCGATCTGCCCGCCGCCGGCGGAGAGAATGCGGATGTTCGCGTTGCTCTGTGCCCAAACGTTGTCGGCCTGCGCCGCAACCGTGAGCGTGCGGTAGTCAGGGAGAGTGACCTTGAAGTAGTCGCTGGTCGCGACCAATCGGAGGTTGTAGGGGTTTCCGAGCGAAATCTGGGCCGCGCTGGCCAGCGTTGCGTTGGGCGCGAACGCATCATCGACCGACACGCCGTACCGGCTGACCAGTCCGTCCTTGTCGCCCTGGCTCATGTAGCTGCGGTTGCCCATCACGTTGGCGAAAGCTGCATACGCAGGCTGCACATCAATCGAGCGGCAGGCGACCGGACACGAACAAGTCGAACCCGCCGGGCAGCATGTCGAGAACGAGCATGCGTCGTAGTGCATGATGCTCTCGAAGTCATACGTTCCCTGCGGCGCGCCGCTGTTGATCGGGAAATTCGAGTTGTAATACTGCGACTGAATGTTGGCCGGGTTGATGATCACGTACGTGCCGCGATCGGACCGCTGCTGCTCGTGATAGATGCCCAGCGCGTGCATGAGTTCGTGGCAAATCACGTAGCGACTTGACCAACTCACAAGATTGACCGTCTGCGAACCGCCGATGCGACCGACAAACGAATTATTGCCGGTGCTGTTCTGCACCATGATGTAGTTCGCCTGATTGGTCCGCGGCACGTATGTGACATTGCAGACCGTTTCCAGCTCGTTCATCGCGATCCGAAGGCGGTTGGCGTTGGTCGTGTTCACATTGGCGTTGATGACGTACGGAACCACGCCGCCTGGCCAAAGGTTGGCTGCCCACAGGCTCCGGTCGTCGAATACCTGAAGCGGCAACTGGCAAGGGACTTCCGCCTCATGCACCTCGGGAAAGAGGGGGTGAGCCGGATACGGAAGATTCTGGGCCGAGGCACCGGCGCAAAGGCTGGCGGCGATCGCGAGAGGAAAAGTGCATGAGAATGGGCTCATTTTCGCGGCTCCGGTGAGTTGCTGGGGGTGGGGAACCCGGCTGGTCTTCACTCTACCGGCTCAGACCCAAAAGTGATTCGTCCGAGTTCCGGAATCTGCCTAGAATCTCGACCCCACCCGCCCGCAAAGGTTGGTGAGAGGGACATTTAGGACCGCGTTTACTACCGCTCTGCCCAAGGCTTCGCCGCCGCGGGATTTTGAGAGGGCCCGCCCGGTTGGCGGCGTCCGCTCAGAACAGATCGGTGGGAGGTTGAAAGTTATGGCGAAAAAAGAAGTCACTCAGGTCTTTAAGATCATGGCCCCGGGCGGGCAAGCGACGCCCGCGCCACCCCTCGGCCCGGTTCTGGGCTCGAAGGGTGTGAACCCCGGCCAGTTCATTCAAAAGTTCAATGCGGCCACCGCGTCCTTCAAGGGCAAGGTCGTCGGGTGCATCGTCACGGTGTACAACGACAAGTCGTTTGATCTCGAAGTGAAGAGCAGCCCCGCCAGCGTTCTGATCAAGGATGCAGCCGGCGTCGAAAAGGGCTCGGGCGTTCCCAACAAGAACAAGGTCGGCCAGATCACCAAGACACAGGTCAAGGCGATCGCGGCGACCAAGCAGGCCGACTTGAACGCCGCGAGCGTCGAGGCGGCGATGCGGATCATCGAAGGCACGGCGCGCTCCATGGGCGTCACCGTGGTCGAAGGCTAAAGGAGCAAGACCACATGCAATACGTCACCAAGCGCACCAAGAACAACGACAAGCTCCGCGTGGACAGCGCGGTCGAACCCGCCGCGGCGATCGCGGCCCTCAAGAAGTTCAAGGCCACCAAGTTCGATCAGACGGTCAACGTCTGCTTCCACCTCGGTATCGACACCGCGCAGGCCGATCAGGCCCTGCGTGGATCGCTCAGCCTGCCCAAGGGCATCGGCAAGACCAAGCGCGTCATCGCGTTCTGCCAGAGCGATGTCGCTCCCAAGGCGCTCGAGAACGGCGCGGTCAAGGCCGGCGCCGACGAACTCGTCGCCGAGATCGAAAAGGGCTGGATGGATTTCGATGTCGCCATCGCGTCTCCCGACATGATGCGCGTCGTTTCCAAGCTCGGTAAGGTCCTCGGACCCAAGGGCCTCATGCCCAGCCCCAAGGCCGGAACGGTCACGACCAACGTGCCCGAAGCCGTGAAGGAATACTCGGCCGGCAAGGTCGAGTACCGCGCCGACAAGGGCGGCAACGTTCACGCCGTGATCGGCAAGATGAGTTTCAAGGACAACGACCTCGTTGAGAACCTCGAGCATTTCATCCGCGCCATTGAGAAGGTTCGCCCGGCGACTGCCCGCGGCGTGTACATCAAGAAGATCACGGTCAGCGGCGTCATGACCCCCGGCGTGCAGATCAAGTACGTCAATGCCGCGGCGGCCGAGGAATAAGCACACCAGCGCCCGCTCAGGGCACTTGAGAGGATTCACCCATGTCAAAGACAGTCAAGAACATGATCATGCGGGACTACACGACCCGCATGGGCGAGGTGGAAACGGCGCTGGTGATCGGCGTCCGCGGCCTCAACGCCAAAGACACCACCAAGCTCCGCGCGGGCCTGGCCAAGAAGAAGATGAAGGTCACCATCGTCCGCAACGCGCTGGCGAAGAAGTCCTTCGAGGGCGGCAAACTTAAGCCGCTGACCCAGTTCTTCGCGGAATCGACGGCGCTCGCCTACGGCGGCGACTCGATCATCGAATTGACCCGCGAGGTCGTTGAATTGACCAAGGCGATGCCGAAGGTGGAGCTGCGGGCCGCGATGCTCGACGGCGAGATCTTCAAGGGCAAGGCCGGCGTCACGGAACTCTCGAAGTTCCCGACCAAGGACGAGGCAATCGGCCAGATCATCACGCTGGTCATCAGCCCCGGCAAGAAGCTCGCCGCCCAGTTGCTCGGACCGGGCCGCAATGTCGCGGGTCTTGTCAAGGCCATCGAAGCCAAGCTCGAAAAGGGCGAGGCGATCGCCAAGGCCGGATAAGCCTTCCATACTCCCCTGATTTCACGAGCCCGGGCCCGTTGCGGCCCGGGCTTTTCATTTTGTTCCCATTGATCTCCGGAACAGGCATCAGCAGAGTGGCCGCGGCGTTAGGCTGCAAGCATGGAACAGCCGGTGTTGGCCAACAGATCGATTCGCCAGGGTCCGCTCGTGGCGATGGCCGTTGTGTTCGTGCTCGTCGCGGGTGCGATCGCACTGCGAGCGACGATGCTGTTCTCGAAGATCCTCCCACCCGGCGTTGACGCCGCGTATTACCCCCTGCAGTCACGCGGAGTCCTGGAAGACGGCAAATTGCCTTACGTTGATGTGCCGCTGATCTTTTGGCTCGATGCCGCGCTCGCAAAACTATTCATTGCTGTTCGCGGCATGGACGTCGATTCGGCCACATTGCTCGCCTCGCGGGTGGTCGATGCGGTTTCGCAGCCGCTCGCCGCGATTCCGCTTGCGTTGCTGATGTTCGGCTTCGTCGGTGCGCTGCAAGGGTGTCGAACCGCACGAACAGGTGACGATGCGAAACAAGATGCCGCGGGATCTCGCTGGTTTTTTGCGGTTGTTGTCACGGCCTTTGTGGTCGGTGCGATCGCGATCCTCAGTCCGCCGATTCTCCGCATGACGGGAGACTTTCAGAAGAACTCGCTTGGGCTTGTGTGGATGGCCGCGAGCGCGTGGGCGACTTATTTGGCGCTCCGCTCCGGCACACTCGTTCGCTGGGTTCTGCCCGCGATCTTTCTGTCGCTCGCCGCGATCACGCACATCGGAGCATTCAGCGTGACATTGGTGCTTGTTGGGAGCACCGTCGCCGTTTTCGTCGTGCAGAAGCGGCGATTTGGGCCCAGGACGATCGCGATCACCGGAGTCGCCTGCGTCATTGGTGCCGGCGTGCTGTGGCTTCTGGTTTACACCGTCGCACCGTCAAAGGCGATCGGCCTCGCTCAGGGCGTGACGAAGATGTTCACGGTCGGCGATCGCCCGCAAGGACGTCCGGCAATCGCGGGCGGCCAGGCGCAGCAGAATCCGCCGAGAGACGGTCCCGAGTTCGATCGACCGGCGCGTCATGGTGGTCCAACTGATCGCCCAGAGAATCGGCAACGAGATCGGCAGGCGAACCCGCAGGGCAATCGTCCTCAAGGGCCCCCCGGCGGCTTTCCGGAATCCGCGATGTCGTTACGCGCGGCTGCGTGGGCTGTGCTGCTCGCCTTCGGAGGTCTGGCTATCTGGCGTGCGCGCCGCGTCGGCGCGCCGGAATTGGCGATTGTGGCCGGCGCGGTGTGTACCGCCGCGCTCATCACCTGCCCGCTGATTCAAGGCCAATACGCCGAGCGTCTTTCGCTGATGACTCCGATCCCGCTCGCGATCATCGTGGGATTCCTTCTGCTGAGCTGCGCCGAGTCCGCACGCCGCTGGGTACGAATCGGAGTCCCGACGGTTGGAGCGCTCGCCGGGATTGCGATTCTCGTTGCCGCTTTCCCGATGGCGATGCGAGGCAAAGGCGGTCCACCTCCGCGCTTTGCAAACAACGGAACCGATTCATCGCGTCGTCAGGGCCCCGGCCCGGATGGGGGCGTTCCCGGTGGGGGTGGCGGGGGATCAATTGTGGCCGACGAAGCTGCACCCGAATTCCGTTCGATGCGGGGCCTCGTTCCGACCGATGGCTCGGCGGTTGTCATCGCGCGACACGGTCTTCAGTGGTGGGCCGGATACTTTCTCAAGACGCCGGTCCGCGAAGAACACGCGACAAAAGAACAACTCGAGAAGTACGACCGAGTATTCGTACTCACCGAAAAACGAAGCGGTCGCATTGGTCCTGGCGGAGGTCCTGGTTCTGGCTGGGGTCCGGACGACGGTCCGGTTGGCGATCAAGGTGGACCGAGGCGCCCGCCCGACGGCGGCTCGATGATCCGCGTGCCGGCGAATGCCGAAATTGTGTACGACGGCGAGTTCTACAAGTTGGTTCTACTGCCGGCGTCCGAAACGCGGTAACGCAGGCCGTTTCCCTACCATCGCCTCCTATCTCTTGATGGAGGCTTGATATGTCGTGGATCAGCGTCAAACAGGCCGCGAAAGCGGCACCGGGAACGATCGTCACGCTCAAGGGCTGGGTGCGCACCCGGCGTGACAGCAAGGCGGACGGCGGCCTCTCGTTCATCGCGGTCCACGACGGCTCCTGCTTCGACACGATCCAGGTTGTCGCGAAGGGCGATATCGCAAACTACGCCGATGTCGCCAAACTGACCACGCACTGCGCAATCGAAGCGACCGGCAAGATCGTTCAGAACCCAAAGGGCGGCAACGAAGTGCTGGTGGATGGCGCCGGAGCGGGTGAGGGAGCGGGCATCAACATCATCGGCCTCGTCGACGATCCCGACAAGTACCCGATCCAGCCCAAGCCGCACTCGTTCGAGTTCCTGCGTGAACTGGCGCACCTGCGGGTGCGCACGAACACGTTCGGCGCTGTTGCTCGCGTGCGTCACACGCTCAGCATGGCGATGCATCGCTTCTTCGATGAGCGCGGGTTTTTCTACGTTCACACGCCGATCGTGACCGGTAGCGATTGCGAGGGTGCGGGGCAGATGTTCCGTGTGAGCACGCTTGATTCGGTCAACCCGCCCCGGTTGCAGGCGGGCGAAGGTGTCAAGGGATCTGGTGTCGAGGTGTCAAGTCCGAAGACACCCTCGGCACCTGGGCACCTTGACACCTCGGCACCTGATTTTTCCCAGGACTTCTTCGGCAAAGAAACGCACCTCACCGTCAGCGGCCAGTTGAACGTCGAGACGTACTGCTGCGCGCTCTCCAAGGTCTACACCTTCGGCCCGACT
>JAHBXG010000081.1 GCA_019636565.1 Phycisphaeraceae bacterium | reverse complement strand
GTGCACGCTTCGAGGCAGTTTCCCCGGCTTACGAATCGGCACAAACCCCGCCGACAGCGCCTGCGCGATCGCCGTCCCGAAAATAAATCCGCGGCTCTCCGCCCCCACAACCAGTTCCACGCCCTTCCCCCGAAATGGATTCGCCATCAACTCGACTGCCAGCGCCAATCCCTGCGGATCCGCCAGCATCGGCGTGAAGTCCTTGAACATGATCCCCGGCTTCGGAAAATCGGGAACGTCACGAATGAGGTCGGTCAGTTGTTTCATGTGCAGGATTTTGTTAACCACACGGAAGCGTACCCACATTTGGCCAAAGCCATCGAGCCATCCGTGGCTCACCCGCGTGAGAGGAGGGGTCGCTTTCTGCGGCATGCGCCAAACGACAAGAGTACGCCCACGCTCAAAGTGCTCGCGCACGGGATGCGCTCAATTGAAAAGTCATCAAAAACGGCATCGTGACCGCCCGAGGGTCCGGATTGACCAAAAACGGTATTGAATCGACTGGCTCGCAATCGCGCAGCGGCAAATCCGAGTATCGAGGAATCAAAACTTGAATACTCGGGTGGTGTCCAAACACTCTGGTCGTTGACAAAGAACCGCAAGGAGTGATTGCCAAAATCGGCCTCAATTTCCAGCTTGGTGAAAGCCAGAGGATCGACAAAGCCGAGAGTGTGACTCGCGTTGTCTCCCAAGGAATTTGTCAGCTGAAGCAAGCCATCACTTAGAACCTGAATGGAGCCGATCATGCCGGTATCGCCGACCAGCGCGATTCCGGCCCTTGAGGACTTGTTCTTGTTCGTACGTGAATTGGGAACCACTGCCACATATACAGTGCCACGAATAACGGTTGGCCTCGCAACAGGACTAATTGGGTGAGACAGGTAAGCCCACTGCGATGAATTTAGTGGTGCGTCTGCTGTATCCACAACGACGCTTTGTGTGCCGGATCGCGCACGAGCAGGAAGGTTTATCACTCGAAACGTGGTCGCTTGACCGTCCTGTAGGTTCCATCCTTCCTGATTGTTTATTGACCCCTCAACATAATTGGGAGACTCAAACGATGTTAAATACAGGGACGCCGAGTTCGCGACGACGCACTCTCCAAAGAGGTGCGCGACAATGGCAAATAACGCAATCGTTGTCCCTTTCAATTGAACTCCACTTCTGTTGACGCCTTTGCTGTGAATGGCTCGCCCACACGCCAGACGGAATGCCTGTTGGTCTGCCAAGGCCGCCGACTTCGTCAACTGTGCGCATCATCGAAGAATGGCCAAACCAAAATGTCATCAAGATCTGAAAGTCAGATAAAAACTGCAACAAAATCTCGAGGACACCTTGGTTATGGGGGCATTTTGATGCATCGCTGGCCCGATGCCTATCGTGCCGCCATGACTCAGAAGTCCTCCCGTAAACCCACCCTCGAGATCGTCGAGCCCGTCGGCAAGCGTGTTCTCATCCGCAAGGACTCCGACAAAAAGCAAACCAAATCCGGCATCCACCTCCCCGACAAGATCGAGATCCCCACCCTCACCGGCCGCGTCGTCGCCATCAGCCGCCAAGTCGAGCGCGACGACGACTACACCATCGAGCAGTACGACCGCGTCCTCTTCAACCCCAAGAACGCCATCCCCGTCGAGTTCGAAGGCGACAACCGCCTCTTCGTGATCCCCATCGAAGACGTCGTGGCGATCTTCCGCCGCGAGGGCGAAGCGAACGTCGAAAATTGACGTTCATCAAGGCCGCTTCTGAAGCCCCCTCCCTGTGGGAGGGGGTTGGGGGAAGGGCGCGTATTTCGGCTTCTGCCCTTGCGAACAATCTCGCCCTTGCCTGAAATTGCTTCATCCCTCCCCCCCGACCACCCTGCTCGGGTCTTCCTGCGCCCCCTCTCCGACCTCCCCAATCCATTACCAATCCCTCCGCTACCCCGCGGCAAGCGCGGCCTCTTCAACATCTCCCTCCGCACCCCCGGCTCCAAATCCCTCACAAACCGCGCCCTCCTCCTCGCCGCGCTCGCAAGCGGCGAATCCCAAATCCACGCGCCCCTCCTCGAAGCCGACGACGCGATCCGCATGCGCGCCGCCCTCGAACAACTCGGCGTCACCCTCAATCTCGAAAACGACACGCTCTCCGTCCGCGGCATTGCCGGCACCTGGCCCGTTCCTGCTTCGGGTCTGACCCTCAATCTCAACAACGCCGGCACCGCAACTCGCTTCCTCGCCGCCGCCGCGCTCCTCGCCGAAAACCCGCTCACCATCGACGGCAACGCCCGCATGCGCGAGCGCCCCATCGGCGAACTCTGCCAGATCCTCACCAAACTCGGCGCCGAGTGCGCCTTCCTCGAAAAGCCCGAGTGCCCGCCCGTCCGCATCACGCCGCTCAAAACCCGCAAGAGCCCCGGCAAAGTCCTCGACATCCCCACAACCCAGAGCAGCCAGTTCATCTCGGCGCTTCTGCTCATCGCGCCGTGGCTCGAAGGCGGCCTCACCATCCGCCTCACCGGCGAAATCACCAGCCCCACCTACATCGAGATGTCCGTCGGCCTCCTCCAGCGCGCCGGCGCTCTCGTCAAAACTTCAGAAGACCTGCGCGTCATCCGCGTGGGGACGCCTGCGGGTAAAACTCCGGGCCTCGATGCCTTCGAGTACGACGTCGAGCCCGACGCCAGCAGCGCCACCTACTTCTGGGCCGCGGCAACCATCAACCCCGGCTCCTCCGCCAAACTTATGGGCCTCTCGCATCGCTCGCTCCAGGGTGACGCAAGTTTCCCCTCTCTCCTCGCCCGCATGGGCGCAATCGTCGAGCAAAACCCCGCCACGCAAAACACCCCGCTCTCCACCCGCGAAGAGCCCGACCAGCGCGACCACTTCATCATGGCCACCGGCCCCGGCGCGCTGGAGCCAATCATGGCCGATCTCTCCACCATGCCCGACACCGCCATGACCCTCGCCGCCGTCGCCTGCTTCGCCCCCGGAATGTCGCTGCTCCGTGGCCTGCGCACCCTCCGCGTCAAAGAAACCGACCGCATCGAAGCCCTCCGCAACGAACTGACCAAACTCGGCGTCAAAGTCGATTGCCCCGTCATGGGCGACCACGACGTCATGGCCATCACACCGCCCAAAGGCGACATGTCGCTTGCGAGCTCCCGCGTCGAGTTCGACACCTACGACGATCACCGCATGGCCATGAGCCTCGCCCTCATCGGCCTCCGCCGCCCCGGTGTGTTCATCAAGAATCCATCGTGCGTGGCAAAAACCTACCCGACGTTCTGGCAAGACCTCGCGAAGCTCTACGCCCCTCGCGCGGAGTAACCATCAAAAGACGACCGCTCTTCGCATTCTTCAGCCCCAAAGAGGCGCCGGAATGTAGCCACGGGTGCAGCGCAGCCCGCGCTTTCGCGGGCGCAGCGCAACCCGTGGAACACGCGTGCCAATCCACCCCGCCCCGCGAGGGGCGGAGGAACCCGCGCCTTGCCTTCGCCACTCTCCGCGCAACTCCGCCACCTCCGCTCCTCCGCGTTCTCTCCACTCTGCCCCTTTGCCCCTCTGTCCCTCTGCCACTTTTCGCTCACCTCCCCACCATCTTCTGCTGCGCCGGCGTATACCGCTCACCCTGAATCGGAACCCGCGCAACCGCCGCCTCGATCTCTTCCAGATCGCGCGCACTCAACGCAATCGCCGCCGCGCCCAGGTTCTCCTCCAGCCGATGCATCTTCGTCGTCCCCGGTATCGGCACGATCCACGGCTTCTTCGCGAGCAACCACGCAAGCGCGATCTGCGCCCGCGTCGCCTTCCGCGCTGCACCGATATCACCGAGCACGTCCACCAGCGTCTGATTCGCCTTCATCGCCCCCGCCGAAAACCGCGGCAAGGAACTCCGAAAATCCCCCGCCTCAAACGCCGCATCCTTCAGCGCGCCAGTCAAAAACCCGCGCCCCAGCGGACTGAACGGCACAAACCCGATCCCCAACTCCTCCAGCGCCGGCATCACCTCTCGCTCGGGCTCCCTCCACCAAAGCGAATACTCGCTCTGCAGCGCCGTCACCCGCTGCACCGCGTGCGCACGCCGGATCGTCGCGACACCGGCCTCCGACATCCCAAAGTGCTTCACCTTCCCCTGCCCGATCAGTTCCTTCACCGCGCCCGCAACCTCCTCGATCGGCACCGCCGGATCAACTCGATGCTGATACAGCAAATCGATCCGATCCGTCCCAAGCCGCTTCAGCGACGCCTCCACCATCCCGCGGATGTTCTCCGGCCGGCTGTCCAATCCATCCGCCGGCTTCCCGCCCTTGAACCCGAACTTCGTCGCAATCACCACCCGATCGCGCACCGGCGCCAGCGCCTCACCCACCAACTCCTCATTCGTAAACGGCCCGTACGACTCGGCCGTATCAAAGAACGTCACCCCCCGATCAACCGCCCCGCGCAGAAGCGAAACCGCTGCCTCCTTCTCCGTCGGCGCCCCATACGCAAAACTCAACCCCATACACCCAAACCCAATCGCCGAAACCCCAAGCCCGCTCCTGCCCAGCATTCTCTTCTGCATGCAACACCTCCTGACGCCGCCAAAGCAACCGCGCCCGCGCAACCATCCGCTTCATTGGAAGTACATTCTTTGCCCCCCCAAAAAACGAAACAGGCCGCCCTTCGGCGACCAGTCTCTTGTCTCTCTGCGAAAAAAAACTCGCGTTTCTCTCTGCCCTCGTGGGGGATCTCTCTGCTCTCTCCGGCCGGCCCTTAGAGACCTCGGGGACGGGGGACCGAGTTTATCGTGGTTTGGTCGCGCTTTTCTTGAATGGGACTCTGTTGCGGGCATTTCGCGCTCCGGCTTGCGCAACTGGCTGTTTTTCAATGGGTTGCGAACGGTAAAGAGTTTGCGAATTCCGGTGCGATGGTTACTTTTTTGTTTCGCTGACGACGCGCCCGTCGATCACGGTGCCGAGGCAGTGGCTGGTGTACTCGAAGGGGTCGCCGTCGTAGAGGGCCAGGTCGGCGTCTTTGCCGACTTCGAGGCTGCCGACGCGGTTGTCTACTCCGATGATTTTGGCGGCGTCGATGGTGATGCTGGCGAGGGCGTCTTCGAATTTGAGGCCGTTTGCGGCGGCGATGGCGGCTTCGAAGAGCACTACTCGGGTTTTGGGGACGTAGCTTTCGTAGCCGCTTTGGATCGCGAAGAGGACGCCGGCTTTTTTGAGTTTCGCGGCGGTTTCGAAACTCAGGTTTTCGGTTTCGCCGACGGCGCGGTACATGGTTGGGTGGAGGATCACCGGGATGTTGGCTTTCTTGAGTTGGTCCGCGACGAGGTAGCTCTCGGCGGCCATGTCCAGGATGAGTTTGAAGCCGAATTCCTTCTGCACCCGCAGCGCGCTCTCGATGTCCTGAGCGCGGTTTACCGTCACGGTCAGCGGCACCTTGCCCTCCAGCACGTCGCTCAACATCTCGAGCCGGAGATTCCGGCTGTCTCCACCGGCGCCTTTTCCTTCTTCGTTGTTTTCGTCGTTGGCGTCGTCCTGCTTGCCGCCGCCGGCTTTCTTTTTGGCTTCTGCTGCTTTGCGCTTCTCGGCGTATTCCTTCGCCTTGATCAGTTCCTCTCGCAGCATGGCGACCTGCTTGCCGCGGGTGCCGGGGGCTTTGCCGCCGGATTCGAGCGCGTCGGGGCCGATCGTTGCCGTGACCATTGCGGGGGACAGAATCACGGCTTCATCGACGGTGTTGCCGACGGTCTTGACGACGATCGTCTGGCCGCTGACGAGGGCGCCGGGAGCGTTGCCGGTGTTGACGGTGGTGATGCCGAACCCGCGCAGCCACTCGACCAGTTTGTCCATGGGGTTGTACGCGTCGATCGCTCGCATCTCGGGCTGGATTGCCGCGGAACGCTCGAGTTGGTCCGAATCGTGCTTGGTGTTGTACAGGCCGGAGACGCCGACGGTGCCGCGTGCATCGACGAGACCGGGCGTGACCACGGCGGCCTCGATGACTTTGACGCCGTCGGGCAATTTCACTTCGGAGGCCTTGCCGACGGCTGCGATCTTGCCGTCCTTCATGACGACAACGCCGTCAGTAATTGCATTCCCTGCCATCGTGTAGACGGTCTTGCCCTTGACGACAAGATTCTGTGCGAACGCGAGGCTGGCACACATCATCAACCCGGCACACACACTCAATATCGAAGTCTTCATGCGATCTCTCGTTGGGAAGGCACTGGGCACTAGGCACTAGGCACTAGGCACTAGGAATGCGATGATTCAGTTGTTTCCAAAGCAGCAGAAGTACGGCTCCTGATCCCGCCCGGCGCCGAAGCCGCCCACGGCGTGGAGCAGGTCGTCGGCATCGGTCCGGTCAAACACCTTGTTTCCTTCGACCCATGTTTGCTCGATGTGGGTGTAGACGCTCAGGGGATCGCCGCTCAGTACAACAAGGTCGGCGTCCTTCCCCGCTTCGAGAGAGCCGATCCGCTTTTGCAAGTCGAGCATTTCGGCTCCGCTGAGGGTCAGGGCCCGCAGGGCTCCGGCGCGGCTCATGCCGGCACGCACGCCCAGTGCCGCGCTCCGCAGGAAGAGCCTTGAATCGGTGATCCAATCGTCGGTGTGGAACGCGACGCGCACGCCGGCCTTTTCGAGCGTTGCCGCGGTCGCGAAACTCATCTCGGCCGCCTCGAGTTTTCCGCCCGGCGAATCGACGACGATGACGCTGCAGCCGAGCACCTTGCCATCCTTCTGTGCCGCGGCAATCTCGTCCGCGACCTTCCACGCCTCGCTCACGTGGTGCAGCACGACGCGGAACCCGAATTCCTTGCTGAGCCTCATCACCGTGGCGATGTCGTCGGCGCGGTGGGTGTGATGGTGGACGATCCGCTTGCCGCTCAAGACCTCATCCATCGCCTCGTACCCGAGGTCGCGTGCCGGAGGCTTGATCTTGCTGATTTCCTCTTCGCTCTTGCCGTCGGCCTTGGCTTTCGCGAGTTTGTCCTGGTAGTCCTTCACCTTGGCGCCGTATTCCTGCGCTTTGATGTACTGCTCGCGCACCATTGCGGCGGCCTTGCCCCGCGTGCCGGAAAACGGCGGCTCGCGCATCGGGTTGGTCCCGTTGGCCATCTTCATGCCGCCCATCGGACTGCCGTTCTCTTCGAAGATCGCAAGGTCTTCCATGCGGTGCGCGGGCTTGCCGTCTTTCATGCGCATCTTCATGTACATGGTCTGGCCGCCCATCAGATGGCCGGAGCCGGGCATCACGTTGATCGTCGTCAGGCCGCCCGCGACCACGCGCCGGTAGCCGGAGTCGAACGGGTTGAGCGAATCGGAGATGCGAACGCTGGGCTGGATGGTCCCGCTCCCATCGGCACCGCCGATGCCGCCGACGTGGCTGTGCGTGTCGACGATACCGGGGATGATGACCTTGCCCTTGCAGTCGATGACGGTCGTGCCGCTGGGCGCGTTGTAGTTCGCGTCCTTGGCGAGGGTTTCGACGGCGACGATCTTGCCGTTTTGGACGACGACCACGCCGCGCTCGATCTCCGGCGCGGGCTTGCCGCCGGATTCGACCGGGACGACCCGGGCGTTGATGAATGCAACGGGCTTTTCCTGCGCGCTCG
>JAHBXG010000080.1 GCA_019636565.1 Phycisphaeraceae bacterium | reverse complement strand
ACCACCTTCCCGATCGCCTCCACCATCGCGTCGAGCCCGATCGGCGTGCTGTTCCCGAGGTTCCAGATCCGATACCCAAACTCCGGGATCCGGTCGAGCGCCGCCAGAATCCCGGCCACCGTGTCCGCCACGAACGTGTAGTCGCGGCTGGAGCTCCCGTCGCCAAACAGCGTCAGCGTCTCGCCGGCCGCAATCTTCCCCATGAACGACCGAATCGCCAGGTCCGGCCTCTGCCTCGGACCGAACACCGTGAAGAACCGCAGCATCGCCACCGGCTGCTTCGTCAGCGCGTGGTGCGTGTACCCGATCAGCTCGCACGCCCGCTTCGTCGCGGCATACGGGCTGATCGGCCGGTCCACGTTCTCATCCTCCCGAAACGGCCGCGACTTCTCCTCCGGCGCCAGCGTCCCGTACACCGAACTCGACGACGCAATCACCACCCGTGCCACCGCGTGCTTCGCGCACTGATCCAGCAGCACGCTCGTCCCCGTCACGTTCGCCTTCGCGTAACCCGCCGGATCGGCGATGCTCGGACGCACTCCCGCCTTCGCCGCCAGATGAATCATTGCCTCCGGATGAATCCGCCCGAAAAGCGACGCAACCGCGTGCGCATCCGTGATGTCGCACGGGATGAACTCAAACCCCGCGCCGTACTTCACGGCCGTCGCCTCAACTTCCGCAAGATTCAGTTGCTTCATCCGCTCCGGATAAAACGGATCGAAGTTGTCGATCCCGACCACCCGCTTGCCCGAGCGCAGCAACTCCTCGGCCGTGTGCGATCCGATGAACCCCGCCACGCCGGTAATCAGAATCGGTCGATCACGCACGCTTCAACCTTTGCCTCCGCGCCGCTCCGTTTCAAGCGCACGCCCATCGCGAGATCAACTCTCGAATTCCAGTCAAGACAAAACTCGCAAGTTCACCGATTCTCCACAATGAAGCAGGGCACTATCGCTAGACAGTGCCCCGCTGGAGGAGAGAGAGATCTGGTGAGTATACAGATTTATCGGTCCACACCCCCGTTCTGTTCGATTTCCGTGAAGCGTGGTAGGACCCAAAAGCCAAAAAACCCCCAAAATTGTTCGTTTGTTCGCAATGCGTTCGGACAAAAAAAGACCCGCTCAATTGAGCGGGCCTTCCAAACTACTTTCTGAGATTGAAACGTTTCACTCACCCTTGGGAGGCGGCGCATCCTGCCCCGGTCGGGGCCGACGCCGCGGCGGGGGCATGTCCTGACCCTCTTCTGCAGCGCGCTCGCGCAGTTTCTGAATCAGGAACTTGCGTTCCTCGGGTGTCATGCTTTCCCACGTCTCGCGCAGGTCCGCCGGAAGCGCGTCCGGTCCGTCCTGCCTCGGACGCATCCCACCGGGACCGCCGCGCCCACGCTCGCGCATCTTCTGTATTGCCTGCTCGCGCTCTTCAGGCGTCATGTTCGCAAGACGCTCCTTGAGTTTCGGCGGCAGATTCTCCGGATCAAATCGGCCCGGCCCATCAACCGGCCGTCCAGCCTTTTCTTCATCCGGCCCATTCTGCTTGGCGATTCGACGGCGCACTTCCTCGCGGGCCTTGCCCTCAAGTCCGCGCTCCGCCATCTCCTGCTTGATCGAATCCAGCCGCTCCGTCACAATGGGCTTCTGCTCATCGGTGAGCACCGCGAAGATCTTCGCCTGCGCATCCTTCGGGCTCGGGGCCTGCGCCCGCAGTTCCTCAAACTTCTGCCGCGCGGCACCATCTGGTCCCTTCCCGGCTTCCGGCCTGGGGCCACCATCCGGCGGGGGCGGCGGCATCATCTGATCACCATCCGCGTTCGGGCCCGGCTTTCGGTCGCCCTTGGGCGCACGGCCACGATCACCAAACTTGCCGCGCATCTCTTCGAACTCGTCTTTGTGCGCCTCGCGGAATGCACGCATCGACTGCTCGAACTCCACATTGATCTCTTTGATCCTCGTCTGCTGGTCTTCCGTCAGACGCGCGCTCTCCGGCGTCTTTCCGCTCCGCAGCACGTTCACCGCCCGCATGAATTCCATCTGCGGGATCGGACGATCAGCAAGGCGCTGCTTGTTATCGCCGCCTTGACCATCTCCAAACGGCCGGCGCGTGCCCGGCACGCCGCCATCTACGACTTTCGGTCCTTTCAATACCGGCTCGCCGGCATCGGGCCCGGCCAAAGCTATCGGCGCGCCCGCCGCGACAAGAAGTGCAAGAGCAAAGAGTTTGGTTTTCATCATTCGGCTCCACCCAGCAGGATTGCGGTTTCAGAATCAATCCGACACACGTGACATCGGCATAACCGCACTCCCGGGCTCTTATTGCACTTCACGCCACAAAACCCAAGAAAACAAAGCCCGAATCGCACCCGCGAAGTCCGAGTTTACCGCCTGTGACGGCTAGCATCGGCGAACAATCAATGTCCCCCGTTTCACGCGGAAAGGCCCCGAATGTCCCTCTCCAAAGACTTCGTCACCAGTTGCCTCACCGGCGTCCCCGACCCGGTCCGGGGCAAGGATCTCGTCTCCTCCGGCGCACTCCAATGGGTCAGCGCCTGCGACACCTACGCCTCCATCCGCCTCTGCCTCCCACCCGAAGCCGGCAAGCCCGTGCTTCAGCAAGTCGCGCAGCTCGCCCACGCCAAAGTCACCCAGATCGCGCAGCGCAACGGCAACCAGGTTGATTCTCTCATCATCGAGTTCGTCGACGACGCCGGCACCGTCATCCACACCGCTCGCTTCGGCGGCATGGTCGCCCCTGCACAAGCAACCGAACCCGCGCGCAACCAACCAACGCCATCCGCACCTCCTCCCGGCAGCGCCGGTCACGAGCCGATTCCCGGCCTGCAGAAAAGCGCCAAGCCCGCCGGCTCCCACGCGCTCCCCGGCGTCCGCAACATCATCGCCGTCGGCGCCGGAAAGGGCGGCGTCGGCAAGAGCAGCATCGCGCTCAACCTCGCCGTCGGCCTCGCCCGCCGAGGCCACGCCGTCGGTCTTCTCGATGGAGATATCTACGGCCCCTCCATGCCCACCATGCTCGGGCTGGGCGCGCTCGAGCAGGCCGTCATCGCGGGCCGCCTCCAGCCTTTCTATGTGCACGGCATCAAAGCGATCACCATCGGCAAACTCGTCGATGCCGATCGCCCGCTCATCTGGCGCGGCCCCATGGCCCACGGCGCATTCAAGCAACTCGCCGAACAGACCGCCTGGGGAGAACTCGATTACCTCATCATCGATCTTCCCCCCGGCACCGGCGATATCGCGCTCACCATGGCGCAGACGCTTCAACTCACCGGCGCCGTCGTCGTCTGCACCCCGCAGAAAGTCGCACAAGACGATGCCGTCCGCGCCACCGGCATGTTCCGCCAACTCGGCATCGAAGTCCTGGGCGTCGTCGAGAACATGAGCTACTTCGTCGGCGACGACGGCAAGTCCTACGACATCTTCGGCCGCGGCGGCGCCGAAGTCATGGCCCAGCGCCTCGGCGTCCCCTTCCTCGGCGCCGTCCCCATCACCATGGCCCTCCGCGAAAACAGCGACTCCGGGAATCCCACCGCCAACTTCGACGCGGAAACTCCTTCCGGCACGCGCCTCCGCGACGCACTCGAGAACCTGATCACCAACCTCGAATCCCAAACCGCCCTCGCCTCCATGCGCAGCGGAGCCCAGAAACCGGTGCTCACCATCTCCTAGAGCGACCGCATCTTCCGGCGCGCGCTCTTCCGCGTGTCGCTGCGGAAGCGCAACAGCCCGCCACCCGCGGCAATATCGCTCTCCCGATCGATTCTTTTCATCAATTGTGTACCAGATTCAACACCCGGACTTGAGCCCGGCCCGTAGGGGTGAGACACTGCGCCGCGCATCCAGGAGTTTCCTTCCATGGCCAAGAAAAAATCCGCCAAAGCAAACACCGCAAAGCACAAGGGCAACAAGAAGTCCGTCCGAACCGCCACGAAAAAGAAGTCCGCGGCACCGAAGAAGAACAGCGCCAAGTCCAATTCTCTCGCCCCCGTCGCCATCAAGACCGGCCCGGGAATGACCCCCATGGAAATCGGCAGCAAACTCGTCGCCGACTTCAACGCCGGAAAAATGCACCTGACCGACATGTGGTCGCCCGCGATCGTCTCCATCGAAGGCGTCGGCGTCAGCCAGGCCTGGCGCGGCCGCAAGGCCGTCGACGCCAAAAACGCCTGGTGGGCGAGCGAGCACACCATTCACGGTGCCAGCGCCGAAGGCCCCTTCGTCGGCGCCACCGGCTTCTCTGTCAAGTTCGTCATCGATGTCGAAACCAAAGCCACCGCCAAACGCGAGATCATGACCGAGGTGGGTGTCTACACCGTCAAGAACGGCAAGATCGTCCAGGAAGAATTCATGTACCGCGCCGGCTGATTCGCGCGCACGCGACGCCGAAGCGAGAGCGCCCGCGTGTGCTGCATGCCGCCAGAGACTGTTCACCATTGAGCCAAACGAGAATCATCCGACGGTCGCTGGTGCAAGCATTCACATTCGTGATATGCGGATCCACGTGCCTTTGTGGATGTGACGACCCGCTGGGCGGGAAGGCCGTTCCTATACCGGCCACCGCCACCGCAAAGACAAACGCCGTCGAGCTCGCACGTCTTTGCGAACTCCCTCCCGCCGTCACTTCCGTCGAGTGGAGCACGTACAAGATCGGCAATGACTGGGGACTCCTCGCGCGCGTGAAGATGCCTCCGGCCAATGTTGCGGCATTGATGTCGAAGATGAAACCGAGCGATCGACAATCGGTCTTCATCGGCTCGCCGCTCCCCGCGTGGCTGGGCAACGACACGAAAATATTCACACAGAATCATCCCGGAACCGCGTTCAAATCTGCGGCCCCCGTGTACCAGCCCGACCTGTTTACAAAGTCGCCTCTCCTGCACGGGTTTGTTGTCAACCCCGCTCCCGACACGATTCTGATCGGACTCCACACGAACTGACGCGCTATCTCTCACAGGCTCTGCCGCTTGCGGAAGCGCCCGCCATCATCGCCGCGCCACAATAACTCGCTCACCGCGGCGTCTTCCCGCAGCCCTGACGACGAGCCACCATGTCATACAGTCCTCGCGCCGCGAACCACAAACCGGAGTACGCGTGGAAAATCACGGCTCCTCAATGCTGCTCGTCCTCGGCGCGCTGGCACCGCATGATTCGACCGCTTCCGCCGTCCGCAGCGGCGTCGCGCTCGTTGCCATCGCCGCCGCCGTCGGTGTCTGCACCAAGTTCATCCGTGTCCCCTACACCGTGGCGCTCGTAATCGCCGGCCTGCTGCTCGCGCTGCTCAGCCCCGGGGTCACTTCCGTCCAACTCACCGAAGAGATGGTGCTCACGCTCTTCCTGCCGCCCCTGCTCTTCCAGGCCGGCCTCAACCTGGAACTCTCCGAACTGCGCAAACACTGGGTAACGATTGCCCTCTTCGCGTTTCCCGGCGTCATCCTCAGCGCCGGCGCCGCCGCTCTCGCAATCCGGTTTCTTCTCCCCCTCGCCGTACCGGCGGAATACGCCAACTGGACCACGGCTCTGGTTCTGGGCGTGATGGTCGCGCCCACCGACCCCATCAGCGTCGTTGCCGTCTTCCGCCAGTTCGGCGTTCCCCAGCGCCTGCGCGTTCTGATCGAAGGCGAAAGCCTCTTCAACGACGGCACCGCCGCGGCATTCTTCACCGTGCTCAAAGGCGGCCTTGTCGTCACCGTCGTCAGCGGCGTGGCCGCATCACTCCCGGGCCCAGGTGAAGTCGCGATCGAGTTCTTTCGCGTAACAGGAATCGGCTTGCTCGTCGGCCTCGTCCTAGGGGCCGCGACATTCTGGATTCTCAAGCACCTCAACGATCACACCCTGGAAACGGGCATCACCGTCGCGCTCGCGTGGGGTTCGTTCGTCGCCGCCGAGTATTTTCACGGGTCGGGTGTCATGTCCGTGCTGGTGGCCGCATTGCTCATCGGCAACTTCGGCAAGTCTCTCGCCATGAAGGAGGAAACCCGGATCACCCTCACGGGCTTCTGGGACGGCGTGGATTTCATTGTCAACTCCGTCGTGTTCCTCCTCGTCGGGCTGGAAATCGGCGCTCCCGAAATCGGCGGCTGGCGCCACCTCACCCAGCCGGTCGTGTTCGGCGGCGCCGCCGCAGTCTTCGCCACGCTCCTGCTCTCGCGCGCCGCGCTCGTGGGGCTCGCCGCCCGCGTGCAGCGTCAGCCATGGAGGCGAGGCTGGGGCTCGGTGATCTGGTGGGCGGGCCTGCGGGGCGGCCTTTCGGTCGCGCTCGCGCTCGGCCTTCCGCCGGGCGACGCCCGCTCGTATCTGCTTTCCGTCGTGTTCCTGGTTGTGCTCGCCACGCTGCTGGTGCAGGCAACCACCATGCAGTTCTTCATCCGCCGCGCGGAAATGTCCGACGAGGATCAACTTCACCTCGAGCATGATCCCGCGAAACGCGGGTGAGCAACAGTTCCCCGGCCGCCCGCCACAATCCCAAAGCAACGGCACCATCGAATCCCCGGTACCAAAGCCGTATCTACGCTTTTTGCCCAGCAAAAACAACCTCTTTCGTCGCCTCCGCCTTGTGCCCACATCCCCCTTCTGATAAACTATCTTCCAGTCCGCCGCACACCTCTTCGTGCGTGGCACTTCATCTTCTCCTCCCTTTCTACGGGCGCGTGTCGCGCTCAGGAGTCGTCCGCAATGGACTGGTCAACAAACGCGCTAAGGCATTCGCACCCCCACTCGCACGCATTCACCAGCGAGCAGCCCGCTCACGCCTCAGACGGCCCCGCTGCAAACTCTCCATTCGATACATCCCCTTTCCGCTCGCATCCAAACGCCACCGAACAATCACTGCAAGATCTCGAAGCCATGCTGCGCGCCCTCCACCGGCTCGCCAAAGACGGCTTCGCCCCCAAACGCACCCAGTTATGCCGCGAGGCCGGGTTGACGGATACCACCTACCTGAAGTTCTTTCCCAGTTACAGCGCATTCGTCGCCCACTGCGGCTATCGCCCCGCGATCGAACGGCGCAGCGCCCAAGCCCGTCAGCGCCTCCTCGCCTCCCGCGGCGTGCAAGAAGAAGCACCCCCGCAAAGAGCAGAAGCAGGCACAAGTGTCACGCCAGAAACGGCAGGGGTGGGGGTGGGGGCCGGGGTGGGGTCGCGGCCGCAGAGGAAGCTCGAAAGCATCTTCGGAGACCTTCTCTTCGGCTACGACATGATCCACGCACCGGTCAACGAGCAGGGCGTGGTCGTGCTCTTCGCGATGATGGCCAGGGAGTTGGGCTTCCTGATCGAACTGGTCCGCCAGGGCTATCCCGATTGCGAGGCCAAGCGAAAATGCGGCGAACACAAATGGCGCCGCGTACGGATCGAGTTCGAATACGCCACCAGCCGTTTCGATCACGATCCAGCCGGCTGCGACCTCATCGTGTGCTGGATCCACGATTCCAAACGCTGCGAGGTCGAAGTCCTCGAACTAAGCCGCATCCTCCGCGAGCGCGCCGAGCAACAAAGCGCCAAGCCCGATGACGCCGCTGTGCGCACAAGCGCCCCACACCCCATCACATCGCGCGAGCAACGCGCCGGATCGAAGCGCTACCCCGAACCGAAGCCGCCCCGTACCCAACGAGCCCGCAGCGCAGCAAAGGTCGCAAGATTCACACCACCAACCACCGGTTCCGATCCGCGACTCTTTTCTCCAGCCCAAAGGGCTGACAGAACGTAGCCGGGGCGCGAAGCGACTCTTCGAGCGCCACCCTCAGACCGCCTTTGGGTGAGGATGAGTGCAGCACCTTTCGCCAGCGCAATTCCACCATTTCCCCGAACCGCAGCCACCCCGTACCCGACGAGCCCGCAGCGCAGCGAAGGGCACCGTTGCAC
>JAHBXG010000008.1 GCA_019636565.1 Phycisphaeraceae bacterium | reverse complement strand
TGCTCACGCGTACCGGCGATCTGCTCGCGCTCGCTCTTGCGGGAGAATTCGACGTCATCATCCAAGGCTGCAATTGCCATTGCTCGTTCGGGCGCGGCATCGCCGCCGCGATCCGGCGCCAATTCCCGGAGGCAGCGCAAGCCGACCTCGGGACAGCCAAAGGTGATCGCGCCAAGCTCGGCACGATTTCGTGCGCGGACATCGTCCGTCCCGGCGCCGCGTTCACAATTGTCAATGCTTACACGCAGTTCGACTACCACGGGTCCGGAGTTCTCGCGGACTATGACTCGATCCGCTCGGCGTTCCGGAGCGTTCGAGCCCGCTTTTCCGGAAAACGAATCGCGTACCCGCGTATCGGCGCCGGCCTCGCCAAGGGCGACTGGAACACGATCGAATCGATCATCGCCGAAGAACTTGCCGGGGAGAGCCACACGCTGGTTGTGCTGCCGGATTGATCAGTTCGATCGGAGTTCATTGCCGATGGGCACAGAAACCCGCTCAGGGCATCGCACAACCTCCAAATTCAAATTTGCGGATGTTTGCACGATTTTCGTGCAGGAATCGGCTCCTCGTGTGAACTCCTTGATCGCCGATTCGCTTCAGCAACGAGTTCGCAGGCGAAACAGCGTCCCCAAAAAGCAAGCCGCGGAACACGAGTCCCGCGGCCGCTCTGAAGAACGGACAAGCTTGAAAGCGAAGAAATAGCCGCACGGTCCATTTAGGACCACGCCCGCCAATTCATGCGCAGGCACCACCCGCGCACATTCGCCTGTGCAGAGACTTGCCACGAGGGCCGGGAACCTTGCATCAGGTTTTCGGGAATTCCAAAAACTTTTGCCCGGGAAAACATTGGCGGCTCGCAATGAAAAACGCCGCCCCCGAAAGGGCGGCGTTCCGAAACTGGCGACTGCCGTTCTTCAGGAAGCGGCCGCGCCGTACGGGACGGTGCATGTGCGGCAAGTTCACCGCTTTTCGACCGCAAGTCGTGCCGCGTGGCCAGATTACATACAAAGGGGATTGGAAGCAAGGGGTGCCCGCTTCGCCGTCGCCGTGGCGTGCGGGTCCGGCGACCCATAAGGGGGCGCGTATTCCGCACCTTGCCGGTCGTGAAAAACGCCCCGGCGATCGGGGCGTGCTTGTTCGCGTTTCAGGTGAGTGGGGGGTGGGGGGGTGAGGGAGGATGGAAGTCGATTACGGACACAAAAGCTGGTCGTATGCGTATGCAAACTCCACAAAGTCCGCATCGTCCACGAAGCCGTCGCTGTTCAGGTCTCCGCTGCACGCGAGCCCGAGCGTCATCGTCTCGCCGGTGATCGTGAACGACGGCATGGCGTTGGTTGTGATTTCGTAGGAAGAAATCGAATCAACCAGTGGAGTCGCCGTGACCGCCGTCAGCACCACATGATCGAAGTTGATGACGGTGCCCCCGACGGTCATGCCCGTCTCCCAGCCCGGGCCACCGATGTTGTATCCGTGGCGCGGGGGCGGACCCGGGTAATACCGCCAGGAAAGGTCGAGCGCGATGCCCGAGATCAGGCCGGGGAAAACGCGAAGCGTCGGCGGGCCGCCCGGCGGATTGGGGTCTAGCCCCTCCTCGGTGCGGACGAGTGCGCCTTGGAAGTAATACTCGGCCGTCAGGCTGGACGGATTGGTCTCGTGGAAATCGAACGATACTTCGATGAGCCCGCCGGGCAGGTAATTTGCCGTCATCGTCTCCGAGCGGCCCTTGGTGTTTTCCTTGATATTCCAGTTGCCCTTCACCTTCAACTGGCCGCCCGCGCCCCCGCCGGATCCTTCCAGCGAGACGTGCATCTCGCGCGTGTCGGGGTGCGGCAAGATCACGATGCCGTCGTTTCCGCTCGAACCGATGTTCGCCACTTCGATCCCGACGGGAGACAGCGATTGCGTCGCCGCGCCGAGCGGATAGTGAGGGCGATCGGTCAGCGGGACGGATTGCGCGCTGGCGCTCATCGCGATGGTTCCGGCCATCAACGCCAGAGCGGCGGCGCAGTGCATCCTGTTGGTCATAGTTGGCTCCTTGAGCTCGGATCGATCAATCGATCGGGTCGGCCGCTTCACCAGAAGCGAATTCCCCCGCCCGCGAATGTTCGTCCGAAGGAGTTGGGTGCGCGCCGGCGACTCTTGCACCAAGCGCGATGTCGGGCGATGGGATTCCGCGAATTGAGGAGTTCACCCTGCGCACGTCTGGCGTGCTCGCGTTCGAGTTGCGCATCGCGCTTTGCAAAAAGAAAACGCCCCGAGTCAGTCGGGGCGTTTCATTCCAACAGATGCGATCTCGAATTACGACGTTTCGCCGCCGTAGGGCACACAATTCTTCTGACACGCCTTCGCTGCGTAGCAGTCGTTGCTGTACACCTGGCCGTTCGGGCAAATCACAGGCCTCCAGACGTCGAGGCAATACGTGCCTTTGCCGCACCCGCCGCCGATCGGGCCGATCGCAAGCGTCACCGCAGCAAAGCCGGTAACCGCGCACACCGCCGCGGCCACCCCGAGCATCGACAACTTCTTTACGTTCGCCTTCATGGGAGACTCCTCGTTCGTGCGGGCTCCGCATCCCACGCGGAGGGAGCCCGACGGAGCGTGCAGCCTACCGCGCCCAGCCCCGGTTGCAACTGCCCGGCAGATGATTCTCGTGAGAGTGCGCGCAACTCATGGTGGCGATTCATCCTGCGAGAAGGCCGGAATTCGGCATTCGCAAATCCACAACTTTGTGGATTCGGCGGATGGGGAGGCGGGCGTGATAGCATCGGCGCGTGACCAAACACGAAGATTCAGCCACTCCGTCCGCGAGCGCTCGGCCCACCGAAGATGGCTGGGCGCGGGGTTTTCAGGCATTTCTGCTGTTGGCTGTCTGTGTGCTCTGCGTTCTGGTCGTGCTGCTTCTGCGACAGAACCGCGAACTCCGCTCGCAGATCGAATTCAAGAAGCGCGTCGAGCAAACCTCGGCAGCACCAAGCCTCGCGATCGGCGAGAGTGTCGCGCCCCTCGAACTCATCGCACCGGACAAGAGCATCACCCGCACCACATTCGGCGAGCACGAGCCCGCCACACTCGTTTTCTTCGTCGCCGAGCACTGCGGCTACTGCGAAAAGGCGATCCCGCTGTGGACCGCGGCGCTCCGGGATTCGCGTGAGTCGCTCGCCGCGGCGAAAGGGCCGGGGCTCCGCATCGTCGGCATCGTTGCGGACGCTCTAGACGACGCATCGCTCAAGCAGATCGCGCCCGAAATCCCCACATTCCGCGTACAGGATGGGCCAAGGACGTGGCTGCTTCGTGTGAATGCAACTCCAAGCGCCGTGCTGCTTTCCCCGCTCGGAAAGGTCGAGAATTTCTGGATCGGCGAGACAAATGCTGCGCAGGTGGACGAACTTCGTAACGCCATTCTCGCCGCCGCGGCAAGGTGATCGGTCTCGCTTGCAAAAAGAAGAGACCCGCCAAGGGGCGGGCCTCTATTAGCTCAACAGCCTCAGTGTAGTCAGTACGCGCCGCAGTTCTTCTGGCACGCTTTGGCGGCATAGCACGCATTCGGATAGGTTTGTCCGTTCGGACAAGTCACCGGGTTGTAGACGTCCAGACACCGATCCGGGCCGCACTTCGCGGACGGCATGAATCCGCCCAGCGAGACCGTTGCTGTGGCGCCGACAGCAACAACGGCCACGGCGAACGCAAGCATCGAACCCTTCTTCACGTTGATCTTCACGAGGACCTCCTTCATGAGATGACCCGGCGTCGCACTGCGCGACGTCGCCCGGTGCGCAGCGTACCCGTTCGGAACGGTTCCAGCGTCGCCTCGGAGGTGTTCAAGCCTGGCGCGACGTAAGCATCGCGCCCGCAATGAATTCCGGTTGCGTCACCGAGAACCAAACGAGATTCTGAAAAGCGGACTAGATTGCCCCGTGCAGCGAACCCTCGCGAGGGAACGCCGAACCGATTAATCCCGGAGCGAGCTGCGATTCTCCGTTCAGCAGCGCCGCGTTGGCCGATGCGTCGCTCGCGCTTTGCAGCACGCCGTACGCCACCCCGCACACCACATGGTTGATGTGCTTCAACTGGCTGAGAATCTCCAGGTGCAGGTCGGTTGTCTCCAGCGACTGCTGGCTGCCCTTCTGCAACCGGTCGTAATGCTTTTCGCGGAGCGAGATCTCGTGATCGCGCATCCGCGTCTTGTGTTCGAGCAGTTTGCGAGCCATATCGGGCGAGTCCGAAACAAACACCGCGCTTGCCAGTTCGAGTGTGGCCGTCGTCCCCCGGAAGTAATCCTTCAACTCGTCCCAGCCTTCTTCGCTGAAGCGGACGCCCTTCTTGGACTTTTTGATAGCCGCCGTCACCAGGTTGCGGTCGATCACGTCGCCGATGGTTTCAAGATCGGTGAGGAATCGCAGTTGCCGGTCGCGTGCCTTGTCCAGTTCTCCCGGCAGGTCGTCGCCCATCGTGGTGGTGAGGTACTTCTTGATCTGACGGTCGAGCCGATCTACCTGATCGTCGCGCACGCGGATCTGCTTGAACACCTGCTCGTCACCCGATTTGAGCGCCTCCCACGCCTCTTCCAGCATGTCCACAATTTCTCGAGTAACCAGGCCGATCTCCCGTTTGCTTTGGGAGAGCGCAACCGCGGGCTCGTTCGGCCAGCGGCTGGTCCGAAGCGCCGCACTCTTGCCCGCATTCCCCGCGCTCCCCGTCATGAACGTCGCGAGCTGAGCCACCCACACCAGGAACGGCAGCGAGACAATCACGGCGATTGCATTGAACAAGGTGTGAACAACCGCGATTCGTGCAGCGAGCGAAAAAGGCAGTTTCTCCATCCACTGCACCGGAATCGGCAGCAGATAGATGATGACCGCCGCCAGGACTCCGCGGCAGATGGTGACCCCAATCCCGAGCCGGCGCGATTCGATCTGCTTCCAGCCGGCGATCATCAGCGTCACGCACAATCCCATGTTCGCGCCGACCACAAATGGCAAAGCGACGCCGTCCGACATCAGCCGATCGCTTGTCAGGCCCAGTGTCACCAGCACCGCAATCGTCGCCGTGCTCGATTGTGCCGCGACGGTCAGCGCCATGCCGAGCAGCACGAGCACCAGCGGGCTTGTGGCCGCCATCTCCACTAACTGGGGCACTTCTTTCGCCGTCGCGATGATCGTGGTCGCGTCGGAGATCACCTGCACCCCGAAGAACAGGAAGGCGACAGCAAGGATGATCTGTCCGAACGCCCGCAACTTGTCGCGGCTGGTCCCTTGGAACAGCACCACGCCCACCAGCGCGAGAATCGGTGCCTGGTGAAAGATGTTGAACGCGATCAGATGCACCGTCAGCGTAATGCCGACAAACGCACCCAGCAGCAGCGCCATCGCGCGATGCAGCGCCAGTTCCCCGTCGCGCACCAAAGACACCGTCAGCAGACTCAGCGAGGTGCTGCTGGGGACCACCGTTCCGATCAACGTGCCGGCCGCGGCGGCCTTCGGCGCACTCTGCGTCACGCGCCCTACCCACAGGTCAAGTCGCTGGCCTACCAGACGATCCAGCCCCTTGCGCAGGAACCTGATCGCGAAGAGCAAAAGTGCGATGCCGCCGGCGGCATGAAGAATCTCGACCATCAAACAAGCTCCGTCCTGTGCGTGCCCGCGCCGGCTGGCGCCGCCCTGCGCTGCCCTCGTGCCGCGTCACGTCCTCAAACCTTTTTTCTCTTCCCCCCAAGTTCGCCGCCAGCCCGGTCTTTCCTCTCGCCGTTCAAGCGGAACGCGCAAATATCGACCGGTTCAATACTTCGACCCTGGGAACCAACCATCTTTACCATTTCTTAACACTTGTTCGGGTCTGGGTCAAGAGATTTTTGGGTCGAAGCCCCGAGATCGCATGCTCAAACACACATCGGGCGGTTGTCAGGCGGTCTCAACAGGCTCCGAAGGTGGGGTGTCGTCGCTTTCCTTTGGAGGCGTCGAACCCTTTGCGATGCTCTTGGCGATTCGCGCGTAGACGACGCTGACACCCAGCATGAGCAGCCCCAGGCAGACGACGCTGACCGCGCGCCAGCCGCCCGGGACCCGGGCGAGGTCGATCACCAGGGCTTTTCCGGTGGCGATGGCCAGGAGTCCAAGGCCGCACCGACGCACCATGGGTTCATCCCGCCAGAAGCCAATGACCAGCAGAAGGATGGCGAACAAGCCCCACCAGAGGCTCACTGCCGCGCCTCGGGCCGTTGCGTCGATGGGCAGCATCTCGGAGAGTCGGGCAACCTCAAGGCTTGTGGACGCCCAAATGAGCGTTGTCGCCGCCCACCACCCCAGCATCTTGGCTTTCGCTTCCTGGCCGACCAGAGCCCGCTTCGACAGTTTACGAATTGCCAGGATCGTCCCCGCCAGCGCGAACGCGATCCAAAGACCCGGTTGGAGCAGCGGGGGCGCCTTGGAGCCAATCCAGTCGTTGGCAGCAAACTTGGCCCCCCAGGCACCGAGAACCACCACCCACACCAACAACGCATGAGCCTCGAACGCCAAGCCGGTGGTCAACCGAGCGAGCAGCAGGCACGCCCAGCAGATTGCCAGCCAGACATAGCACAAGCTCGTCGCGCTCGAGTCCGCATGCGAAATTCCCAGTACAAACAGGAAGACCGCCAGTCCCGCAATTCCTCTGGAAACGACCGCCCAGCGCCACGACGCCTCGCTCAAGATCCAGGCCATTACCAGCGCTGCGATTCCATTCGCAAACGCGACCCACATCTGGGGCACAAGCGCCAGCCCGGCAATCTCGGTCGTGTGTGAACGCTGTGTCCACCAGGCAAGGGCCAGCGTGCACCCCGTTGCGCCCGCGAGTGCGATTAGCGATGCGACTCGGAGCCCGTCCGAACGCCGGAAAGCGCCCACGAAGCTGAACACGATTGCCGTTGCGATTATCGCGCTCGCGATCGCTTCGTGTGCCGCACGCTCATGAATGAGCGAAGAGCCCAGCAGCACGATCCCCAGTCCGAGCGCGAAATTCGCGGCAATCTGCACCCATTGGACAGGTACGAAGTTATTGCCCGCGTCTTGTGAATTCGGGTCTATGGCTTCGCGATGGCGCGCCGCGGCCACGGCGTAAACGATCCAAGCCACGCCGATCCCCGCGCACGCCGCGGCCCACTCTGTCAGATAGAAACCCAACACCTCCAGCCCCGGGGCGTTCGGAGCGGTCGCCCACGAGTCATAGAAAAGCACCCGCCCGGCCGCGAACAGCAGCACAAGGCCGCTGTAGATGTCGAGCACCTGGGTGCGGAGCCACCGACCAGCGCCCAAGGCGGCGAGGCCGATGGCCGCGAGGGCGATGGTCTGCGCGAAACCGGACAAAGCGATGGCGATCGTGGCAACGAGAAGCGTTCCGGCCGTCGCACAGAGCGCGGCCGCGAGCCGCTCTCGCCGGGTGGTTGGCCGAGGATTCAAAATGCCCGCGGGGCCGACCAGAACGCACGCCAGGATCAGCGCAAGGGCACCGATCACTCCCGGTGCAAGGCTTTCTGGTACCGCGTGCGACTCCCTTGCCGCGTACACGCCGAGCGATGCGGCCCATGCCGAGGTGGACACGCTGACCAGAGGACGCAAGCGCATCCGCATCGCCCTTGAAAAGGCATCCGTGGATTCAAGAATCTGGGGCAAGTCCGCTTCGGTGTATTCGAGCACATTCCCCAGATCGGCTCTACGCGCTGTCCACGCGCTTTCGGCGTGGAACAGCACCCACGCGCCTCCCAGCATCGCCAGCCCGATTCGTGGCGATTCACCTCCGAACTTCAGGATCCACCCCGCACCGAGCAGCAGCGTCGCCCCGGCGCCAAACCAGCGGCACATCGCGAACGTGCCCCCCTTGGTGACTCCGAGCAACTGTCCGACGATCAATAGAGCCATCCAGTAGGGCGGCAGATAGACGTATCCGGCGTTCCCGGAACTCGCGATGAAGGGCGCGATATAGGCACCGGCCATCGAAACCAGACCGACGACGCTCAGACTCGTCGTGGCGCTGATCGCCAGCCCGATTCCGGCGACGCCGGCCAGAATCAGCAGCGTCGTGCCGGGAGACATCAACTGATAAAGCGCATATGCCGCGTATGAGGAAACGTACAGCGAACCCAACCCCGATGCGGTGAGGCCGACCGCGGCCCATTCGTTCACTCTTCGCCGAGCCCACTCACCGGTGCATAAAAGCGCGACTCCGAGCATCCCGCCCATGGCGCAGCGCGCCCAACCAGGAATCTGTCCCAGCCAACCCTGCTTGACCGCGAACTGCACGAACATCGCAACACCGATCGTGACCACCAGCCCGCCGGCCAGCGCGTACCAGCGCCCGGCGATCAGGCTCTCGATTTTCGACCAGTCGATCGCGGGCGACGAAGTCACTTTTTCGAGGCGCTCGCGCCAGGCCTGCTCGGCCTGTTGACGCAGTTTTTTCTGCGCTGCCAGTCGCTCAGCAAGAGAATTCTCGGCCTCGCTTGCGGGGTCATTGGATTCTGAGGCGCTCGCCGTCGCCGGAGCAGAAGCCCAACCTTGCGGCGGCAGAGAGGTCCGCATCACGGGGGGCAACGCAGGCAAAGGAACTACGGGCGGTGCGGCGACAGCAGGTGGGATCGGAACTTGCGCGAACCGCGCATCGATCGGCCGTTCGGTGGTCTCTTGCTCAAGCGCTGCTAACCGGCGCTCAATTGCTTCGAGCCGTTTTTCCAGCCGCTCATCCACGCGCACCTCCCGGAATTGTTAGCAAATACTAGCCAGCCATCTTGCCTGGATCAAATTCGTCCGCCCGGCGCGGATGGCGAACGAATCCTGCGGACGAAGACTACCTTCCCCTGAAACCCGGGAGTGACCCCTATGTCAAACAACAGCCGTCCACCCGAACCCACCATCAAGCTCTACGAGGGCGATGCCGAAGCGCTCCTGCGGGCCGACCAGTCTCCCGACCGGATCAGTCTGCTGCCGGGGGCCGGGGGCAAACTGACCAGCGGCCAGCGCCTGCGCATCCTTTGGGGGCAGGACATGCTCCGCGACATCCTCGACGGGCGCTATCGCACCGTTGTCTGCGGCGTGAACGATCAGGACAACTCCCACGGCATCATCGCCCAACTGTGCGAACTCGTCGCGACCAGCCAGTGGTCGAGCCGCTCGGTGACCAGTTATGCCAAACTTTTCCAGGAGTCGGTGGCGGTTCACGCGGCGCACGACCGCGAGCCGTACGTGCTCAAGTTCGATCTTGACAGCGTGCTCATTCTCGCGCTGCTCCGCCCGCGCGGGCGTGATCACTTCACGCTCGATGATCTCTCGCGTGGCTTCATCACTGTCAACAAGATGCTGGCGGAGCGTCGCGACCGTTTGCCCGTGTGCACGGTCAGTTTCCTGAACGCTCGCGCGAACAAACTCGTGACCGGCGGCAACAGCCCCGCCGCGGGCACCGAACCGAGTTTCGAGAATCTCCTCAAGACGGTTTTCCACGCCGGCTTCCGGGGCGACGTGTACACCTCACCGGCGATGTGGAAATTCGGGCATGTCGGAGTCTTCCCCAGTTATCCCTTCCCGGAAGGCGTCGAACGCATGCGAGCCGGGAGCAGTTGAGAGAACCGCCTTGCGGCAGACAGAAGCCCCGTTCCTGTGCGGGGAAAGTGCGATAGCGATGCGTTGTGGTACAACAGCACAAGCCATGTTCGGGCTTTCGGCACGATCCACCAGCAGGGGCCAATTCATGATGACGATGAAGTCTTCTCTTCTTGCGCTGACGATGTGTCTCCCGATCGCGGTCGGCGCGACATCCGAAAGCACGATGCGAGCTGATGCGGGCGTGGAACAGCCCTCCGAAAGCCTGAATCAGCGGGTCGGCGAACTGGTCGCGAATCTCCGCAAGAGCCGCGAAACGATCAAGCAGTATGAGTGGATCGAGACGACGACGGTCTTCCTGAAGGGCGAGCAGAAAGCGCAGATCGAGAAGCGCTGCTATTACGGCGCAGGTGGCAAGGTCGAGAAAGTCATGCTTACCCAGCCGGCGCCCCCAGAGCGCAAACGCGGCCTGCGCGGCATCATCATGGAGAAGAAGAAGGCCGAATTGACGGACGAAATGAAACAGGCCGTCGAGACGCTCCATCAGTATGTGCCGCCCAGCCACGAACAGATCGAGGCCTGCAAGGCCGCGGGCAACGCCTCGATTGATGTTGTGGACCCTGGCAAGCGCGTGCGCCTCAACTTCAAGGATTACAAAGTCCCCGGCGACAAGCTGAGCATCGAGGTAGATCTGACGAACAACCGACCGGCGACGCTTGCGGTCACCAGCTACCTCGACACACCGGCGAAGCCGCTGACCTGCAACGTGACCTTCGGCGCACTCGAAGATGGCACAACGTACGCGGAAGAGACCACGCTCAATCTTGAGAAGCAGAATCTCAAGGTGGTGGTGGAGAATTCGGGGTATCGCAAGCCGTGAGCATCGGCTCTCGCCGAAACGTCATGGTCGGGCCATGGACCAGTTTCGGCAAATTGCGGTGTGGGATCGGACCAATCGTGTTGCCATCGCTCAGGCAAGAGTCTGCTGCGCGGCTTTGTTTTTTTCCCTCTGTTCAACCAGAATCGATTGGCGTAGCCGCCGCAGCCGACGTCAGGAACAAACCAACTGGTCGTATGCAACCACAAACGCCTGGAAGTCCGCATCGTCAACCATTCCGTCGCGGTTCAAGTCTGCGGGACACCCCGGCGTCATCAATTCGTCATCGCACGCCAGAATGTTGTACGCCACAACAAACTGCTCGAAATCCACGTCGTTCACTTCTCCGTCCAGGTTGAAATCGGCGACGCAACAAGTTCCGGTGACGACAAACACCGCCGTTTCGCTTTCAACATTCGTGCACGCGGTGCTGAACACGCAGCGGTATGCTCCAGCAATTGCGGGAGAAACGTTGTCGAACCGCAGTACGCATGAGCGCCCGCTGATCTCGACTCGAATTCCCGCTGCGGGATTGTGAGAAAGCTGTTCTTCGCCCCGGAACCAGGAAGCGCCGGTTACGTCGTAACCCGTGGAAAGGCGCGACTCGAAAGCGATCGAGCCGCCGCATTGGGCCGACGCCGACTGGGGTTGTTCCGCGATCCAGGTGGACGCGCCGCCGGCCCACCGGGAGAGCACCTTCGTCTTGTTCGATGACATGGTGGTGTCGCGTCCAACAAGCAGTTCGCCGCTCGGGTGCAAGAACATCGATTGCACCGCGCTCGGTAGTCCCGATCCGAGTTGCGACCACATTGAGCCGTTCCACCGTGCGATGGACGATGCGGGCGAGCTGCCCGCCAAAGTCAAGGTACCACCCGCGATCAGATCACCGTTCGGCAAGAAGACTACATCCCGAACAATGCCTGTCCCTCCCCCCGGTCCATTGACACCCGACCCGACGCGGTTCCACTTAGTGCCGTTCCATTCTGCAATACTTGAAGCGCTCTGAAATGGGGCGGTCAAGACGGAGAAATCTCCGCCGACGAAGATCGAACCCGATGCCGCGCGCCCGATGCACCAAATCGTTCCGTTCACGCCGCCACCGACATCGCTCCAAACTGTCCCATTCCACTTCGCGAGGCTCTTGACGGCCGTCCCGCTCGCGTTCGTAAACATTCCGCCAGCAAGCAATTCGCCGCTGGGCAACATGAGCAAGCTGCTCACCCAGGGATGCTCACCCGGCGCACCAGATAGTCCTGAGCTCAACGTCGTCCACGCATCGCCGTTCCAATACGCGATGTTGCTCGCCGCGCTTCCTCCGGCATTCGTAAATCCCCCCGCGGCATAGACGCCGCCGTTCGCATCCGCACACAATGCATTCACTTGAAAATAAATCAGCGGCGGCGAGCCGGACAGCCCTTCGCCAAGCGTGCTCCATTGATTCCCGTCCCACGCCGCGATGTTCGAGACCGGCACGTTTCCGGCAAGCGAAAAATAGCCGGCGACGACCAGACGCCCATCCGAAAGCACGGCAACAGCGCTGAGCCACCCGTTTGTCCCTCCACCAATCTGTTCCCACTGATAGCCATCCCAACTTGCAATATTTGCTGCGGCCACTCCGCCCGCAGTCGTGAACGATCCCACAATCACGAGCTTCGGCGGCAAAGGGCCATCGCCGTCCGAATCCCACATTGTCATCTTCACAATGCGATTTCCGGCGCCTTCAACGCGTTCCGTCGGGGTCTCAGGTAGCCAACGCGCATCGCATTGCGCGGACGCAGCGACTGGAAGTCCAGCCACTAGCCCACCGACAACCACAGTTCCGATAGCGCCATGCACACCCGGTGAGATAATCATCCAGTCCTCCCCAACACGCAATGCGCGACCCTGTGCCCCGCGGTGTCCTTTCCGCAGTCCATGATTGTCAGGTTGCAGCGAAGTCCGAAAGAAAATCCATCCGATTGATCTTCCGCGCCTTAGTCTGGCATCTGCGGGGCGATCCGGCAGGTGGTTGTTGGAGTCGGGCACAAGCCTCCGGCTCCCTCGACGTCTGGGCGATCCCGCGTTTCACCCCAACTCCAACCCATCCCACGCCAGCATCATCCCTTCGGGCAAGTCCTTCTGCGTCTCCGCATGCCCGAGGTCGTGCGTCATGTGGACGAAGTACGTTTTTTCAGCGCCCACCTCGTGCGCGATGCTCACCGCCTGGCCGAGCGTGAGGTGCGTCGGGTGGTGACGATGCCGCAGCGCATCGAGCACCAGTGTGCGCAGGCCCTTGAGTTCCTTCCAAGTCTCGGGCGGGATTGCCGAAACGTCGGTCAGATACGCCAAAGGCAGGATTGAGGCGGACGGTGGGCTTTCAGAAGCTCCCATCGCTTCAATCCGAAACCCCACGATCGGCAGCCGCCCGTGCAGCACTCGCACCGGCGTGAACCGCACGCCGTGCAACTCGATCGCCTTACCCACCTCCAGAGGCCACGCGATCAGCGTCGCCACGAAACTCTGGTTGATGTTCTTCTCGCTCTCGAAGATGTGCCCGAAGGTTCTCTTCAGGAAACTCAGCGTGTGCGACTCGGCGTACACATCGATCGCTTGACCTTGCAGCGCGTTGTACCGGCGCACTTCATCAAGTCCAAACGTGTGATCGACGTGATTGTGCGTGTACAGGATCGCATCGAGGCGTTTCACACCGAACCGCAGCGCCTGCTGGCGCAGATCGGGGCTGGTGTCGATCAGAAGGGTTCGGGGCTTCCCTGAATCATCGGTCCACTCGATCGCGGCGCTGGTTCGGAGCCGGTTGTCCTTGGGGTCGTTGCTCCGGCAGACCGCGCAGTCGCACCCGATCACCGGGATCCCGCTCGATGTGCCCGTGCCCAGGAACTTGAACTTGAAATCGCGCAAAGTTCCGGCGCGCCCCTAGTGCTTGGTCTGCTGCATCGGGATGCTCTCTACCAGCAGCGGATTGTCGAGCGGCTTGTGCGACCCGATGAAGATCGAGCGCGTCAGAGGCGTGCCCGATTCCTTTGCTTCCCAGTCGGTGATGAAATTCTTCCAGTTCGGCTGCGTCTTGGGCATGTATACGTGCGGGAAGTGCCGCTTCAACTGGTTATAGATCCACGGACGCGTCGGCCGACATCCGGTGCCGTGCATCGCCTGCGAGAAGTGGGCCTTCTCTTCTTTCACGAGGTTAATCGCCTCTTCCGAACCCATCGAGACGCAGGTCTCGAGCAAGAACAGGTCTTTGGCGAATGGCGCGAGATATTCCAGCGATTCCTTCGGGTTCGCGAGGTGATAGAGAACGCCGAAGTTGAAGACGATGTCGTACTTCTCATCTCGGCGCAGATTGCTCGTGGAAGGATGCTCAAGATCCAGAAAGAAGAAACGCAGCCCCTTCATCTCGTTCTCGAAGCGCCACTTGAGCATTGCCAGGTTTTCCGGCCGGCTGTCGGTCGCATCGACTGTGCAGCCGCGATCGAGAAAGAACGTCGTCAGATCGCCGATGCCCGCCGAAACTTCCAGAATGCGCTTGTTGTTCAAGGGCAGATTCAGGCTGGCCAGATGCTCCATCACGCGGAACGTGTGGCGCAGATACCACCACGAGTGAAAGTCCGAGCGAGGGTCTTTCTGGTTGTCCCATGCCGCCAGAGGTTGCATTCCGCCCGCTCGCATTGGTCCGCCCGTCGTTGTGGTGAAAGTCTGAAAGTTCTGCACGCCCGTGACTCCTGCTCGTCTTCTGCCGGATTCTTCGCGCTTAGTCGCGATCGCGGAACGAACCCTCGCCCGTGTAATTCGGCGATTCCTTGGTGATCCTGATGTCGTGCGGGTGGTTTTCCACGACGGTCGCGCTGCTCACGCGGCAGAATCGCGCGTTCTGCCTCAATTCCTCGATGGTGCGGCAGCCGCAATAACCCATGCTGCTCCGGAGTCCGCCCACCAGCTGATACACGAATTCGGCGAGCGAGCCTCGGTAGGGGACGAGGCCTTCCACACCCTCGGGCACAAACTTCATCCGCACCTTGCCATCGTCGTCCAGTTTCTCCGCCTGGCGATACCGATCGGCGCTCCCGGCGCTCATCGCGCCCTCGCTGCCCATGCCTCGATAGGTCTTGTACCGGCGCCCGCCGCTGATGACCGCTTCGCCCGGCGATTCGTCCAGCCCCGCGAAGAGCGATCCCATCATCACGCAACTGGCACCGGCGGCGAGCGCCTTGGGAATATCGCCCGAGTGCCGGATTCCGCCGTCGGCGATGACCGGCACGGTCTTATCTGCTGCGTGCGCTCCGCTCACGGCGTTCATGATTGCCGTGATCTGCGGCACGCCGACGCCGGTCACCACCCGCGTCGTGCAGATCGAGCCCGGACCGATTCCGACCTTGATCGCATCGGCCCCGGATTCGATCAGATCGATCGCGGCCTCGCGCGTCGCGATGTTTCCGACGATGACCGGCACACTCGACTTCTTCTTCACTTCGCGAAGAGTCCGCAGGACGTTCTCGCTGTGTCCGTGCGCCGTGTCGATGACGACGACGTCTACTTCCGCCGCGAGCAATTGCTCCAGCCGATCAAACTGCCCGACGCCCATGGCCGCACCGCAGAGCAGCCGCCCGCGCGAATCGGTGTTGGCGTTCGGGAACCGGCTCAGCCGCTCGATGTCGCGCATCGTGATCAGCCCGCGCAGGTTGCCCTGTCCATCCACCAGCAGCAACTTCTCAACCTTGTTCTTGCTCAGCACAACCTCGGATTGCTCCAGAGTCGTGCCCTGTGCCGCGGTGATCAACCCCTCGTGCGTCATCACATCGCGCACGAGCGTTGTTGGTTCTTCGACAAACTTCAGGTCGCGCCGGGTCAGAATGCCGAGCACCTTGCCCTTGCCCCGCGGGTTGGTCGCGCCGTCTTCCGTGACCGGAAAGCCGCTGACATTGTGCGCCCGCATCAGTTCCTTGGCGCGGCTCACCGTATCGGTCGGTCCGAGCGTCAGCGGATCGGTGATGATTCCGTTGGCGCTCCGCTTCACCTTCGCAACTTCGCGTGCCTGCGCTTCGGCCGACAGATTCTTGTGAATGATCCCGATCCCGCCTTCCTGCGCCAGCGCGATCGCCAGCGAATGCTCCGTCACCGTGTCCATGGGCGCCGAAACCAGTGGGATCTTCAGTGTCAGGGTGCGGGTCAATCGCGCCCGAGTGTCCGCTTCCGACGGCATGACCCCGGAAAGCCGCGGCAGGAGCAGCACATCGTCGAATGTGATACCGTCATATTCGATCTTGTTGAACGGGTCGAACCCGGCTCGTTCCGAAGTCGCATCGGTTTTCGATGCCGAGCTTCCGCTCTTTCCGGAATTCTCCGAACCCTTGGAAATCGGCCGCACCGCTTCGGCTTTGGGCAACATGGATGAGCGTTGGGGTCGACTTTCGCCGGGTCAAGCCCGCGACCTATTCATCCCTTCGGCATCTCAAGATTCTGCCCGTTTCTTCACATGGAATCCGACCCCCGAACCGTTTCCAATCGCTAACCTTGCCGCGCCGCCATGCCATTGCCAACTCTCAAACTCGAACTCTCCAATTCCGGTGACGTGCCGGGGTATTCCGGCCTGGCGGCGCCCCTTCGGCGCGAGTGGTTTCTTGCCAATGGTCTTGGCGGCTTCGCCAGCGGCACCTCGCTCGCAATCCCCCAGCGCCGATATCACGCCTGGCTCATTGGGGCTATGCAGCCGCCGGTCGGGCGTGTTGTCGGCCTGAACTCCATGGTCGAGACGGTCGTCCTCCGGCACGCCGAGCCGGCGCGGGGAGAGAAGAGCGCGGCAACTTCGGGAGCCGGCGGCGATCAGCGGGTGGACTTTTCGTCGTTCATGTTTCCCGGCAACTCGGAGCCAGCCCGCATGGGCGAGGCGGGCGGGCCGCCGGTCGTGATCAACCCCTGCGGTCATTCGTATCTGCGAAGGTTCGAAAAGGATGTTTCCTGCCGCTGGTTCTACCAGTGCGGCCCGGTTGATTTCACCCGTGAACTGACGCTGGTGCGCAATCAGAACGTCGCGGTGCTTCGATATCGCGTGAAGTCGGCGCGCCACGCGGCGAAACTGGAACTCAGGCCGCTGACCGCGCTCCGGGATTTCCACGAATTGGTGCGCTATTCCGACCGCAAGAACGACTACAGCGTGCTCGCGGGCACTTCATCATGCGATGTGAGCTCGCGGGGAAATCGATTGACGATCGAGGCTTCCCAAGGCTCGTTCGTGCAGGATCGCAACTGGTGGTTCAACTTCCGCTATGAACGCGACGCCGAGCGCGGACAGGATTGTCTGGAAGATCTGTTCACGCCCGGTTGGTTCTCGTGGAATGTCGAGCCGGGACTCGAACAGTCGCTCGAGTTGGTCGCGCGGGTCGCGCCGGTGACGACGCGTCCGACGCGCGTGGCTATCGGCTTTGATGCCGCGGCCGGCGCCGAAAGAGGCCGCCTGACCGAACTGGCTGCCGCGGCTCGGCCTGGCGCTGTCAAAGTAGCCCCGGCCGACGCCGATGCGATCGCCGTTCTCGTGCAGTCTGCCGATCAGTTTGTGGTGCGCCGCGTACGCAGCGTCGGTGCGGGTGCCCGCGCGATGGCGGGTGTGGCACCTTCTGAGGCGGCGTTGGCGGATGAATCTTCGGTCATCGCCGGCTATCCCTGGTTCAGCGACTGGGGGCGCGACACGATGATCTCGCTTCCGGGGCTTTTTCTCACCACCGGTCGCTTCGACGAAGCCCGCCGTGTGATGGAAACATTCGCCAACCTCACGCGACGGGGGCTGGTGCCGAACTGCTTCGATAATGGCAGCGGCGACGCCGAGTACAACACGGTCGACGCGTCGCTCTGGTTCCTGCACGCCGCCCGCGCGCTGCAACTGGCGTGCGAGAAGGGAAAACTTCCGGATCCCGCACCGGAGAACTCGCCGATCCGGCGCGCGTGCCTCGCGATTCTCGACGCCTATCAGACCGGTACGGATTTCAGCATCCGGATGGACCCGAAAGACGGGCTGATCACCGCGGGCGATGTCGGCACGCAACTCACTTGGATGGACGCCAAACGCGACGGAGTTGTGTTCACGCCGCGGCACGGCAAGCCGGTCGAGATCAACGCGCTGTGGTACTCCGGGCTCCTCCAGGTAGCGGACATGATCGAGAAGGATCGCCCGAAGACTTCCCGGGAACTTCGGCAGATCGCCGAGCGCGCCGGGAAGAGCTTCCGCGAGCAATTCTGGAACCCCGCCGGGTATCTCTTCGATGTGCTCACACCCAGCGCGGGTGTCTATGCGCCGAATCAGCAGATCCGTCCCAACCAGATCTTCGCATGCAGTTTGCCTTACTCGCCGCTCGACACGAGCCAGCGCGATTCGGTCCTCGCCGTCGTACGCCAGCATCTGCTGACCGACCGCGGCCTGCGCACGCTCAGCCCGCATGATCCGCACTACATCGGCCGCTTCGAGGGCCCGCTCTTCGAGCGGGATCGCGCGTATCACAACGGCACGGTCTGGCCCTGGCTGCTCGGTCCGTTTGCCGAAGCGATACTGCGTTGCGGCGGTTTCTCCGCCTCTTCAAAGGCCGAAGCGCGTCGTGTCATCCAGCCGCTGTTTGAAATGGTCGCCCCCGCCGCCGGTGGCGGCCCGGCGCTCGGCCAGATTCCCGAAATCTACGACGGCGATGACTCGCCCGATCGGCCGCGCCGGCCCGACGGCTGCTTTGCCCAGGCGTGGAGCGTTGCGGAATGTCTGCGTGTCTGGCTCTTGACGTCTCAGTGATGCAAACCTGATTCGCGGCCTAAGTCTTCTTACCCGCCGGCTTTTCTCCGGCTTGCATCAGCCGCTCGCCCTGCTCGGGCGACATCGAGCCCTCGGCGATATACGCGGCAATTTCCCTACGCGATTCTTCACGCTGCTTGGTTGCTTTCGCCTCTTTTATCCCGCTAACCACGATCGAGCTGACCCAGACGAAACAACCGAACACGATCCCGACGATCGGGATCGCCATTTCCAATTCGCTGCCCAATGTCACTACAGGCATCATGTTCGTTGCTCCCGATCGTGGACATGTCTTGCTCGTGCGGACTGCTTCAGCAAGTCCCGCCGCCCTTACCCGCCTTCATCAGTTTCTCGCCCTGCTCGGGGCTCATGCTGCCTTCAGCAATAAACGCGGCGATCTCGCGCCGTGTCCGCTCCTTGGCCACGCCGGTGATGGCCCCGGCGGTGTGTTTCGCGATGCTGCAGATGACAATCCCACCGACCACCAGCACCCACGGGAAGTACCCGCGTTGGAGCACTTGCGAGCACAGGTTCGTGAAGTCGCTTTCTGCAAGAAGGGTCATCATGGTGCCGAATCCTAATCCTGCTATCGAACTCCCTTGGTGAACGCGGAGATCGGGGGTCGGAGTGGGGCGGGGGGCCTATTTCCGCGCCGCCCGAGCCGAAGTCCGGCGGCCTTCCTCTCTTTGGGTTTCGCTCTCCAACGATTTCACGAGCCTGCCGTGAGACCAGATTCGTCCGCACAATCTCCCGCCGACGCCGCGAGTGAATCCCGGGCGGTCGCCGGCCTGCTTGAGGCGTATTCCCAGGGCTGGTTTCCCATGGCCGCTCCGGATCGCCCGGGAGTGGATGGGGACCCTGAAATCGAATGGGTTCAACCCCGTCGCCGGGCCATCATCCCGCTGGACGATCGATTTCACGTTCCCAAGTCGCTCGCCCAGCGCGTTCGTTCACGCCGATTCACGATTACGAGCGACCGTGCCTTCGAAGCCGTGATCCGGGCGTGCGCCGCTTCGCCCCGCGAAGGACCCGAAGGCGAAGCCGTCAACTCCGCATGGCTCGCGCCGCAAATCGTTGAAGCATTCATCCTCCTGTACAAACACGGCCACGCCCACAGCATCGAGGCCTGGTCGGAAGCCAGTTCTCCAAGTGAACGAGTTGGGGGACGGGTTGATACTGCTTCTCACACCTCAACCTCTCCCCGCGTCCTCGTCGGCGGTCTTTACGGCCTCGCTCTCGGCAAGGTCTTTTGTGGAGAGTCCATGTTCCATCGCGCCGATTTAGGCGGCACCGATGCCAGCAAGGTCTGCCTCGTCCATCTGGTAACCCACTTGCGAGCGCGGGGCTTTGAACTGCTCGATGCCCAGTTGGCCAACCACCACACAGCGCAGTTTGGGATGTATGAGATGCCGCGTCAGGAGTATCTCGCCCGCCTCGCAGCGCTCGCGCCGCAATTCATCGGGTGGAAGCCATTTGAAAATGCCGGTGCATAGTCCCGCTACGGTGCGCGGCTTCGATTACGCAGATGGACCAGCAGCAGGCATTTCCAGGTGCTATAGAAATCAAACGCGGGTCCGGTGTCGATAATCGAGACCGCGCCGTCACCGAATGCGCGCGACGAGCGGGCGGTGCGGTTGGCGGGAGGGCGGAAACTTTCAAACCGGTCGTCGAAGATCGCGCCCGGCGCTTCAGCGCGCAGGCGCGTGCACGCCCGGTCGAAGTTTTCGCGATCGGTGTAGCCCAGTTTGCCGCCCAGAAAATCGAAACTGAATTGGCCGGTGTCGATGCGGATCCGGCGCGAATCAACAAGGTAGATATCGAGCAAAAACCGCTCCGTCGCGCGCGAGGCGACCACGTTGCCCCCCACACCCGATCTTCCCGCGGCACCGGCCGCCCCGGTTGCATCGCCCGGATAGCCATATTCGCCCGTCGGAACCGGGGTCGGTGTTACCGAGCGCCGTTCTTTCACCCGCCCCGCGAACATCGCGAACACCTCTTCCATCACCATCGAGCCGCCCTGGTGCAGGCGGGGGCGGAGCGGTTCGTAGCCGTACATCGGTCTGGGCGAGCCGATTGCCGGGAGAAGGCGCTTGGCGACGATCGGGCGGCCGAGTTTGTCGAGCGCAGATTGCCTCGCCGAGAAGGCCTGAATCCCAAGGTCTTCGAGCACGCGAACGGTCTCGTGTCCTTCGGCGGTGGTGCAGATTCTCACAATGGCAGGTGCTTGCCAGCGCTGCGCGATCTCGGCGGTGTACTCATCCACCTTGAGGGCCTCGGAGAGCGCGACCGTTCGTTGGCGCTCCGACAAGTCGGGCGGGTAGGAAATGACGGTGACGTAAGCCCGGTCCAGACTCATCCCCAAATTGTTGCAGGGGCCGCGAGGCTTTGTGGCTCGCGATGCGGGCGGAACTCCGTAGCATTCTGAATGCTGCCTGCCGCGGGGAAACAACCCGAACCGATCCAACTTCCCGCGCACGCTTTCCAGCGCTGCATCAACCCGCGCTGCGCCACCGAATTTCCCGTCCAGCAGGTGCTGGTCGCGTGCCCGAAGTGCCATTCGCTGCTCGATGTTCTCTATCACGGGCCTCGCCGGAGCAATCTGGACTTTGCGCTCTTCACGAGCCGATCACTGACCACCGGGCCGCGTTCCGCCGCGGGCGTCACCATCGGTCAGGGCTCGACCGCCGCGGCACTCGATTTTTCCGGCGTCTGGCGCTTCCGCGAACTGCTCCCGTTCTTCCGACGCGAGAGCGAGATCGTGACGATCGGCGAGGGCCGCACGAACCTCCAGCGGGCCGATCAACTCGCCCGCACCATCGGCTTCGATGTCCCCACCGGCGCGGGCGCGAGCGGCCCGCTCTATCTGCAATACGAAGGCTTTAACCCCAGCGGCAGCTTCAAAGACAACGGCATGTCCGCCGGATTTACGCACGCCGCGATGGTGGGGGCGACCAGCGTGGCGTGCGCTTCGACCGGCAACACCAGCGCGAGCCTTGCTGTTTATGGCGCGCTCACCGGAGTGCGCTGCTACGTCTTTATCGGCGACGGAAAAATCGCCTATGGCAAACTCTCCCAGGCACTCGATTACGGTGCGATCACGCTGCAAATCGCGGGCGACTTTGACGCGTGCCTGGCGCGCATCAAGCACATCGCGGAAAATATGCCGCAGGCCGGCGTGTACCTGATGAACTCGGTCAATCCCTTCCGGCTCGAGGGCCAGAAGACGATCATGTACCGCGTGCTTGAGGGATTGGATTGGAAAGTGCCGGATTGGATCATCGTGCCCGGGGGAAATCTCGGCAATTGCTCTGCGTTCGGCAAGGCGTTTATCGAACTGTTTGAAATGGGGCTGATCACGAAGGTGCCGCGGCTTGCTGTGATTCAGGCCAAGGGCGCCCGCACGCTCGATCGCGTCGTGAATGAACAGGGTGTGTCGTGGTCCAAGTCGGGCGAAGGCTCGCTTCTTTCCGGCGAATACGACCGCGCAAAGGTCGAAGCCGAATACCTCCGCATGGATTCGGCCAACGAACGCGCCCACACCGTTGCGACTGCGATCGAGATCAATCGCCCCGTGAATCTGCCCAAGGCCCTTCGCGCTCTACACGCCATGAACGGCGTCGTGCGTTCGGTTTCCGATGCCGAGATCCTGGAGCACAAGGCCCTCGTCGGCCGCACCGGCTTCGGCTGCGAGCCCGCCAGCGCCGCATCCGTCGCGGGCGCGCGTTTGCTTCTCAACGAAGGCGTCATCAAGCCGCACGAAACCGTTGTCTGCATCCTCACCGGCCACCAACTCAAAGACCCGGATGCCACTGTCCACTACCACATGGAGCCGGAAAAGCAGAAGGGCGACTCCAAACCCGAAGGCCGCTTCGCGAATCGGCCCATCCGAGTCGCCGACAATCTCACCGACATTCTGAAGGCGATGGGAATTCCTGAGCCAACTTGATGCCTCGATGCCTCAATGCCTCCTGCCTCGATGCCTTCTTGTGATTCAAATTCTGTCTCTTCTCTGTGCCTCAGTGTCGCTGTGGTGATTTTCCCCTGCCTTGCTTCCTTCGAGCCCTTCTCTCCTTTGTGTTGAAAGCATTTCTCTTCTCCGCGTAACTCCGCCCTCTCCGCAAACTCCGCGTTCTCTCTACGATCCGCCAATGCGTTACCGCCTCCTCGCCCTCGACCTCGACGGCACGCTCTTCAACCCCGAGAGCATCGTCCCGCCCGCGAACATCGCCGCCGTCGATCGCGCGCGTAACGCGGGTTTGAAAGTCATCGTCTGCACAGGCCGGGGCCTCCTCGAATGCGTGGGCGGCCTCGAAGCCATCAACCAGCGCAACCCCGTAGTCGTCGCCGGCGGAGCGATCATCGCCGACCCGGTTTCGCGCACGACCATCCACCGATTCAACATCCACCAGAGCCTCGTCCACAACGCGGTCGAGATCATTCTCGCCAGCAAGCACGCCGCGCTCGTGCTGAAAGATCCGCTCCAGGCCGGTTTCGACTACCTCGTCGTCAATCCCGAAGGCTGCCCGCTCGATCCGGTCTCCCAGTGGTGGTTCTCGAAGATGAACGTTGAAGTCCGTTACACCGAGAGTCTGGCCCACGACCCCTGCCCTCTCGCCACCGTTCGCGTCGGTGCGTGTGGCCGAGGCCACATTCTCGACGGTGCCAAGGGCCAATTGATTGCCGCGCTCGGCGATCGCGCGGTCATCCATAATTTCCCGGCGGTTGTCGCTCCCGAACACGCACAGGGCGTTGCCAAGGGCGAGAGCCTCAACATCCTCGAGATCTTCGATCGCGATGCGACCAAGTGGTCGGCGATTTCGTACATCGCGCGCGAATGGGACATCGAGCCCGCGCAAGTCGTGGCCATCGGCGACGAGATCAACGACGTCTCAATGATCGAGGGCGCCGGGCTAGGCATCGCGATGGGCAACGCAATCCCGGCGGTGAAAGCCGCGGCAAAACGGGTCACGCTCACAAATGCGGACTCGGGCGTTGCACACGCGATCGATCGCGTGCTGGCCGGCGAGTGGTAGGTTACTTGTTCAGCACAATCCCAAACGACAGCGAATGCTGCTTCATATACGCCGACTTCAGTTTGGCCGTGTCGATGCCCGAGATCGATGCCCACGCCTTGTCGACCGTCGCGTAGCCCGACTTGATGTGTTCCTCGGACATGGTCAGGAGCGATCCGCTCGTCATGCCCGCCTTCTCGGATGCGGCCTGCTTCTTCGCGGCCTCAAGCGATTGCCGGACGACCTGCGCGTGCTCCTTGGCGCCGATGGCCTCGTACGCGTCCGCGGCAATCACGCCCAGTTCGAGATCCTGATTGAAGTAGGCCCGCGAGAAGCCGCCCCCGGAGACCTCGTTCTCAAGCACGAACAGCGACGCCATGCGTTGCTGGTGCTTGTCCATTTTCTTGAATGCCTCGCTGTCAACGCTCGGCCAGCCTCGCTCTGCCAATAACATTTCAACGCGGTCTTCAAAGAGTGATCGATCGGTGGTCATAGTGTCTTATTCTCCGCGCAGTACTGACTGAAAAACCCAACGTGCCCCAATCACTGACATCAATCAAAGACCTTCTCGCCGCACGGGGCCTCGCCCCGAAGAAGTCTCTTGGCCAGAATTTCCTTGTCGATCACAACCTTATCCGAAAACTGGTCGATTTCTCGGGCGTCCAGCCCGGCGAATTCGTCCTCGAAATCGGGCCCGGCACAGGCGTGCTCACCGAAGAATTGCTTTCCCGCGGCGTACGAGTGGTCGCCTGCGAGCTGGACAACGGCCTTCACAGCCTCCTTCTGGACCGACTTGCCCCTCAAATCGCCGGCGGCCAACTCACCCTCATCCACGGTGACTGCCTCGACGGAAAACGCGCCCTCAACCCCGAATTGCGAAGGCTCCTCTCTGAATCTCTCTCGCCGAGGGAGGTGGCAGAGGGTGGGCGAGGAATCGTGAAGGAGCGAGTGGGAACACCAGAGCCAAGTCTGAACGTTTCGCCCGGCTTTGCTTCCCCCTCAACATCTCGTCACCCCGGCTCCTCGGCACCTTCATTCCGCCTCATCGCCAACCTCCCGTACGGCGCTGCCACGCCCCTCATCACCAACCTCCTGCTCGACTATCCCAACTGCTCCGGCCTCTTTGTCACGGTTCAGAAAGAGGTTGCCGACCGCCTCGGAGCGGCGCCCGATACCGCGGATTACGGACCGCTTTCCGTTATTGCCAGTGCGACGGCGCACGTCGAGCGCGTCGCAAAGCTGCCGCCCGAGTGCTTTTGGCCCCGCCCCGATGTAACAAGTTCGATGATCGCAATCCGCCGCCGACCCGATCCGCTCACGCCCCGGTCGCACGATTTGGCCGACTTCATCCAGGCCCTCTTTGAGCAGCGTCGCAAGCAACTGGGCGGCATTCTTCGCGAAAAATTTTCTGTTCGCGAACCATTCGCATATCCGCCGGGCATTACCCCAAAATCGCGGGCCGAGAACCTCTCGCCCCAGCAACTACTTGCGCTGATGCACGCCGTCGAGGGTGGCAACGGGCGAACCGGCGCGGTATCGTGAACGAAGATTGGTAGTCCTTCTGCCGCAAGGAACCTCTCACTTGCACACCGAATCGTCGAGCCCGACGACCCCAGCTGCGGCACTTTCCATCGACATCGCACCTCTCGTCCAAATCCGCGCCGCCGGCCGGGCTTCCACATCGCCGCTCTGCGGTTCTGACACGTTGCCGTTTCAGTATTCCACATGAATTTCACCGATCCGCACTCCCAGCACCCGGCCGAGCAGAACGATGCGTCGTCGCTCGCGCACATGCTGGAACCCGTGTTGCACCGTCAGTGCGAAGGCCGCCTTGGCACGGTCACCTGGTTCAAGTCCGCGTGGTCTTCCAGCGGCAGCGCGACGGGCTCGGCCACGTGGACCGACGCACGCGGATCGTGCGAGGTCATCGTGAAACTGCCCATGGGTCCGGCCGAATTCCGCTGGACCACCGAACTCGGAAACCCCCAAGCCAAGGCTCCGACCCCCCGGGTCTTCGCCAGCGGCAGCGAACTCAACGGCTACGACCTTGCGTGGATTGTGGAAGAACGCGTGAAGGGCGAGCCGATCCGACCTCGCATGCAAGACGGCGACGTGCGGCGAGTGCTGATCGCCGCGTCCGACTTCCATGACGCCGCGCTGCGGGTGCGACCCGAAATCCACGCGCCCAAGCACCTGGATTGGGAGGGCACGCTCGCCAAGGCCCGGGATGTGTGCCACGCCTACGCGATCGCAGAACCGCAGCGCTGGAACGAAGCGATCAAGCAGGTGGTCAAGTTGCTGCCCAAACTCCTGGCGCGCTGGACGGCCCGCCCCCTCAATTGCTGGTGCCACGGCGATCTACATCCGGGCAACGTGCTGCGGCTGGAATCGCCACGCGACGATTCCCACGCCTGCGTCATGATCGATCTGGCAATGGTTCATCCAGGCCACTGGGTTGAGGATGCGGTGTACCTCGAACGCCAGTACTGGGCCGCGCCCGAATATCTCCACGGCGTGAAACCCGTGACCGAACTGGCCAACCTCCGACGCGAGCGGGGCATGCGGGTGGACCCCGAATACCCGGATCTCGCCAACATCCGGCGAGTGCTGATGGCGGCGGTTTCTCCGGCATTTACCGATCGGGAAGGGCACCCCAAATACCTGCGTGCCGCTCTTGAAACCCTCGAAAACACGCTGCCGCAGGTTTCTCGCTGATCCGAACAGGACCCGTGCGGAATCGTGCCGGGAGCCCCCTAGAATGGCTGGCTTACCCCGTCACGCCGCGTGGCGGTGGGGGCTGGGGTTGGATACCGCAATTTCACTGGGAGCCATTCGCGTGGAAGCCTTCGAAAAACTCAAAAAACTGATCGTCGACGCGGAAGAAGACATTCTGAAGTTTGACGGCGGCAACAAGGCGGCCGGAACCCGGGTTCGCAAGTCGATGCAGGACATCAAAGCTGCGGCCCAAGAGATCCGTGAAAAGGTCCTGGAAGTTCGAGATGCCCCAAAGCCCAGCTGAGGCACAAGTTCAGTCCGGTTCTGCGCACCTCTCCAAAGAGGAAGAGTCGCAGAGCGCGCCCACCAAGTTGTTGTTCGACCTATCGGGCATCGATTTGAAGGGCGAGATGGTCTCGAAGGCGCAGCTCGAGAGCGTCATCCCCCATCGCGGCGCGATGTCGATGATCGACCGGATGATCTGGCACACCCCCGATTTCAGTCGGGGCGTGGCGGTGCACAACACCCGCGCCGATGAGTTCTGGTGCGCCGGCCACTTCCCGCCGCGCCCGATCATGCCGGGCGTGCTGATGATCGAGGTGGGCGCTCAGCTCGCCTCGTACCTCTACAACGTGCGCCGGAAGAACACCAACATCGCCGTGTTCCTGCGGATCGATGAGTGCTCGTTCCGGGCCATGGTCGAGCCAGGACAGGACTTGTACGTCCTGTGCGAAGAGTTGAAGTGCTCTCGCCGGCGGTTTGTCTCCAACATCCAGGGGATGGTGGACGGCAAAGTGGCGTTCCAGGCTCAGATCACCGGCATGAGCATGTGAGTCGACCGCGTCCCGAAGCCTCATGGCAAGATTGCGCCCACATCGCGGGGTTGCATGGGCTGCGTTCGGCTTTGCCACGCTGATGATGATCGGTTGCCGATCCACCGACGATGCGATGGCCAAGATGACTGCGAGTTACACCGGGGACCGTGCGCCGCTCCGCGACCCTGACGCCAAAGTGGAATTCCTCAGACTGCCGCAGCTGACGTCAATTCCGGTATCACAGGCGGGCGAGTCTGTTCTGGGAGCAGTTGATTCAACTTTTCGTGAGAAACTGCTGAAACTTCGGCTCGGTCAATTTGCAAGGCGAATCGGTGCAAGCCGTGTGGAGTACTTCTCTTTTGTTCCGAAGCAAGACTAAGGGATTTGTGACCTGAACGGCCTTGAAACAAGGCTCTATCGAAAGTACGGCGAGGTCGTGACGTACAAAGCGTGGTTCATCGCTCCCCGTCGCGATGCGACCTGCAAGGTCTATATCAATTACTTGCGATAATCACTCTCGCGTAGAGTTGCCCGCATGCCATATCCCCTTCTCTTCCGCCCTGTTTTCAAAGACAAAGTCTGGGGCGGTCGCGCTCTCGAATCGCTCGGCAAGTCGCTCCCGCCCGGAAACATCGGTGAATCTTGGGAACTCGCCGATCTCGACTCGACGTCCGCCAGCGGCGGAGGTGGCGGCGCCGAGCACTCCGTCATCGATAACGGCCCGCTCGCCGGACGGTCGATCCGCGAAGCGATTCGCCAGTGGGGAGTGCAACTGCTCGGAGGCACGAAACTCACGGCTTCGGGCGGGTTTCCGCTGCTTGTGAAGTTTCTCGATGCCTGCGAACATCTTTCAATTCAGGTGCACCCCTCGCCCGCGTATGCCGCTGCAAACGCCGATTGTCATCTCAAGACCGAGTGCTGGTATGTGTTGGACGCCAGCAATTCGAACGGGCAATGCCCCGTGATCTTCAAGGGGCTAAGGCCGGGCGTCACCCGCGAGCAACTCGAACTCGCCGTGAAGAATCAGACCGTTCCCCAAGTCATGCAGTCGTACCCGGCGATCGTCGGCGAGTGTCACAACCTGCCCAGCGGCACGATCCATGCGCTCGGCGCGGGGGTGGTCGTTGCCGAGGTGCAAACCCCGAGCGATACCACTTTTCGCGTCTACGACTGGGCGAAGGAGTACGGGCGGAAGGGGCGCGAGTTGCACGTCGCCCAGACGCTGGCCTGCACCGATCTCGGCCCGCCGCCGCCACTGACGAGGCTAGAACCGGGTCAGACTTCGGCTCGGTTGGTGACTTCCGAGTTCTTCGGCGTAGATGAATGGCGGCTGCGCGCCGGCGAATCGCGACCGCTTGCAGGCCGTCCGAATCGCGCTCAGGTCGCGATGATCCTGCGCGGGAGCGGAACGCTCCACGCCGGAAAGTCGTCACCGGTTCCGATCCAGGCGGGGCGCACACTCCTGATCCCCGCCTCGCTTCTCGAAAACAGTTCGCTCGTCGCGGCGACGGACCTTTCCTTGCTCGTTGTCGATGTGGCGTAGTACATGGGCTCTGCGGCGCGGCGACTTCGAAGTTCGGGTCAACCTCGGCGTAGCAGGAACCAGTTGTAGTTCTCATGCATGTTCGGCCCGATGAGCGCGATACGGTCGTCCTCCATGCCGCGAATTCGAGCGAAGTACGACATATAGAGCGAGACGTTGCTCCATCCGATCCCGACAAAGGCATCGCAGCGCGAGGCGAGCATGGTGTCGATGAGCACATCTTCGCCCAGCCGCCGGCCATCGCGGTCTTTCTGAAAGTGCAGCCCGACATCGCCAGCCGTGCGTACGGCTGCAGTTTCGATCAGTCGCGTTCCGTACTTCGCCCGATACTCCTGGGCAGCCGGCTCCCAATCGGTCAGGAGCAGCACGCGGGTGTGGGGCCCCAGCGCGTCGATCTGCCGGGCGATCTCCGCATGAAAAGCCTCGTGCACCGGGCGCATGTCTCCCATTTCGATGACCTTGTCGCTGCCGCGCACATGGACGGCGATGACCGGAGGCTGGCCGCCACCCACTCCCAGACGGTTGGCGGCTTCATCAACGCGAGCGGCAATGTCGGCCCTGATCCGTACACGATCTCCCAGGACGGATTGGTAAATCTCTCGGACAGGTCTGGCGAAAAGGGGGCTTGAAGCGGGAATCCAGTGTGAAATCGCCAGCAGCGGCGCGTGAAAATCGCTCACCGTCACGGCGGCGTCGCTCGAAAGAAAGGGCAAGAACGCGATGCGCGAGCCCGGGCCGGAGAACGCGCCATTCTCGGCGACCGTGAGATTGTCGGCACGCCACTTCCTGGGGAAGAACGAGGCATCGCAGGGGATAGTGCCGGCCGACACCGGTTCAAAGAAGCTCTCCCAGGCGTTCTTGGTTCCGTCCCCGAATCGGGAGTTTGCTCCCCACAGCACAATCGGCGTGCGTCCGGTCATTTCAGCGACGACCAATTGCCCGACGACGTGATCAACGTCGGACCAGAACCCCTGCCCCCACGAGCGGATGACGTGCAAGCCTCCCCGGCCGGGGGAGGATTCGACCATCGCTTCGCACGCGGTGCGGATTCTTTCTACTTCGCCGGCATGGAGTCCGGTGGCGGCTGCCGCCCGAGCCGCCGCGTCGAGCGCAACATCGCGGCGTCCGACAATTCGGGCGACCTCTGAGATCAGCATCCACGTGCGACCGTCGCCCCAGCCCGAGGCGTTCATATCGCGGCAGACCCGCTCGCCCAGCTCAATTTCACCTCGGGCAATCGCATCGCGGCAATGTGATAGCAGCAGTTTCTGCCTTTCTGTGTCCACCGGGATCTGAGCCATGGGTGGGAATGATTGACGGCCAACGCCCGCGGGGGTTCAAAAAAGAAAAGGGCCCGCGTTCGAACGCGGGCCCTGAAGCATGCAATTTGAATCTGCTGAATTACTGCTTGTTCACGTAGTTGGTCAACTCGTCGTCACGCACCGGGGTCTTGAGTTCGGTGCAGGTCGTGATGCCCGAGATCAGGTGTTCGCCGGGGCTCGAGGCCTTCGCCATGAACTTCCAGGTCACACGCCCGCCAACCGGGATCGTGCCGACTTCGAACACGCGCTTGCCGCCTTCCATCTTGTTCGCCTGAGCCGAGCTGACGAAGGTGATGGCCGCCGGGATATCCATGGTCATCTTCACGTTCGTGAGGGGGACCATGCCCTGGTTCATGACTTCGCAGGTGTACTCGTGGTTGTCGCCGACGTACACAACGCCGTCAACGTCGCTCACGAGGGTGCCCAGGTCAGGCAGACCCGCCGTGCTGGCCGTGCAAGGAGCCGTCGCGGCTGTGGCGCACGGGGCGGTGGCGGTAGCAGTCGTAGAGACCGAGCCGACCGCGCTGGTCTGGACGGTCATGCTGACCGTCTTCGACGCGCCCGGAGCGAGCGAGCCGATGTTCCAGGTCGTTCCGCCCGCGCCGCCGGTGCCGCCGTTGTCAGCGGAAACGAACGTCGAGGAATTCGGAGCGGTGGCCGACACGGTGGTGTTGGCTGGGGCGTTACCGGTGTTGGTGACGGTGAACTTGAAGGTCAGAGACATGCCGGTACGACCGACCAGGCCGCCCTGCGGGCACTCGGCAACGATCTTGAGGGCCGGCTGGGTGACGGTGACGGTCTGCGGCTCAGAAGTGGCGAGCAGGCCATCATCGGCGGTGACCTTCGACGGGATCGTGAAGGTGCCGGGCTTGGTGGACTTGAGGCCGAGGCTGAACGGCTTGCTCTGACCCTGCGCCAGCGTGCCGGCGTTGAAGGTGTAGCTCGTGCCGCCGTCCATCGTGGTGATGCCGGCCGGGAGGTTTTCGCTCACGACAACGTTCGTTGCCGGGCCCGAACCCGTGTTCTTGACTTCAAAGGTCGCGTTGATGGCGTCGCAGACCGTGGCGTTCGGGGTGACCTTGTGGGTCAGCGCGATCGCCGGCTGGACGACCTGGAGGTTCGAGCAGAGCGAATTGGCGTAGCTGACCGTGAGGCAGGTCGAGCTGTTGCCGACCGAGTTGGCCTTGGCGGTCGCGTCGATCACCATGCACTTGCCGGGGGGCAGATCGCCGACGAACCAGCGGGTCTCGCCGTTGGGGCCGCTGGTCGTCGCCTGCGGATTGCTGGTGACGATCGAGCGGTTCTGCATGCTGGTCGCCGTCACCATGACGTTGCTCAGCGTTGCGTTGGTGAGGTTGCTGACGTAAATCTTGTACGGGAAGTTGCTGTTGGCCTTCACCATCGAGGGGAAGACTTCCTGGAGCATGACGTGCGACGAGTTCATGTCGCCGGTCGGGAAGCCCTGCTTGGTGGTCATCATGTCCGGGCCAATGACCGGGTTGCAGGGGTCGGCCGAACGAGTGACGGGGGCCGGGGCCGGGGCCGGCGTCTTGGGCTTCTCGGCCCGCCAGTAATAGCCGAACGCACCGACGCGCGTCGTCCCGTCTTCGCTCGGCAGGCGTTTACCGTTCGCCTGACACCCCATCAAGCCCGTTCCGACCGTCACGGCGAGTGCCGCAACTCCGACTAGTTTTCCAAACATGTTCATAGATTTCCTCTCACGCTGAGACCGGACTGTTGCTCCCGACGGGCCCAGCGCCGCCGGGATTCGAGAACTCGATCGTGCATGCCGGTCTCGACCGCAAGCGACGACCATGACGGAAAAGACACTGCCGCGCGATTGAGCCGACGCGGCGGCGAATTGCAAAACTCCAGCGTTTGCCGGCACCCTGAGACCCGTCTTCCAGAAGTTTCCAAGGTCCGTTCTTCATCTGGAAACGCCCACGACTACCCACCTTCGGGGCCCCCAAGGCGAATGCCCTTGGCCCCGTCCGGCAAACCACCGAGATCCAGTGTATCCAATTCGGGACCCACCTGACAGTCCCTCGGGTTGATTGGGGGCACTTTTTCGGACCACCGGGATGTACTATCGGACCCTGCTTAGCGCAAGTCTTGCTGGTTTTTTGAGGGTGGACATGGATTTGGAGTCATCCGATTCAGTTCGATCCATGCGAGACTGCCGCCGCGGACTCGGGTCGGTAGTTGCAACTATGTCCGGGTCAATCCAAAGACACCCCCTGTTGCTGCCAGAGTTACCTCCGAGTCCGACTCAATATCCTGAAAGGAATCTGCTTGAAACTCATTTCCGACCGTTCGCCCTTCTCGCTGGCTGCCTGCATTGCGCTGCTCGCGGGGCAGGCGTTGCTTGCCCCTGCGGCGTGGTCCGAGCCCGCTTCTCCGGCAGGCAAGATCGCCGTCAAGACCGCCGATGATCTGCCGCGGCACACGTACAAGATCGACGGCAAGGCGAGCGATTTCCTGGTGAGCGACGCTGCGTTCAAGCAGTTTGTCGCGGAACTGAAGGCCAACACCCTTTCCGACCTTGAGAAGTACGACATTCAGGACAAGACCACCCTCAAGGGCTACCAGCAACTTCTGCTGCAGATCGCGATCTTCGAGGGTGACTACGACGAAGCGCTCAGGCGGAGCGATCTGGCGAGAGAACTGGAAGGAAAGGAATCGTCGCGGCTGATGGCCGGGCAGACGCTGCGCGCGATGATCGCGGCGCGAAAAGCCAGCGAGAACGGCGCGGACAAGGCGGCGTACCTGGCAGCGTTCAAGAAAGAACTCGAAGCGCGCGTGGCCCCGCTGCCGTGGGACAAGGTGCGGGAGAGCGTGCTGCAAGCCCGTTCCACGGCGATGATCGTGAACCGGGAACTGGTCCTTGGTCAGGTCAAGGCGAATCTCGACCCCATCGTGGAGACGAACAAGGGCGAGATTTCCGGCGATTTCGTCGGGGGCATGGTGAACATGCGCAACCTACTCGACACGATGATCGAGCTTCAGCCTGCGGTCGCGGACGTCTATGGCGCATTGGCCGAGGCGAACAGCAAGCCCCGGGTGGACATCCTGAGCGCGAACAAAGTCGTTCTCGCACCAACCGACAAGGCGACCCCCGTCGTGATCGGCATTTGGGATTCGGGCGTCGATGTCTCGCTCTTTTCCGGCCAACTGTGGGTGAACAGCGCCGAAAGAATGGACGGCAAGGACGACGACAATGACGGCTTTGTCGACGACGTCAACGGCATCGCGTACGACATGAACTGGAAGCCGACCAGCGGTCTGCTGATCTCGATCGATGAGATGAATTCGCCCTTGGCTCTGGTCGAGACCCATACCAAAGGCGCGGGCGATAGCCAGGCCGGCGTGCAAAGCCCCGAAGCGGATGCTTTTCGCACCTACGTCAAAGGTCTAAAGGCCGATGAGGTGCAGGGATTCATTGAAGATCTGGGTCTCTACGGCAACTACTCGCACGGCACGCATGTGTCGGGCATCGCGACCGAGGGCAACCCCTTCGCCCGCATCTTTGGCGTGCGTCTCACGTTCGACTTCAAGTCGGTTCCGCGATACACGTGGACCGAAGAGTTTGCTTCGGCCGCCGCGAAGAGCTTTGCCGAGACAGTTGCCGCGATGCGGAAAGCCGGAGTTCGCGTGGTGAACATGTCGTGGGGATTGGGTCGCGAAGATATCGAAAAAGAACTGGAGGTCAAGGGTGTGGGTGCTACAAAGGAAGAGCGTGCGGCACTCTCGCGCGAGTATTTCCAGATTCTGTCCGACGCGATGACGGCCGCGATGAAGAGTGCGCCGGAGATTCTGTTCGTCCCCGCGGCAGGAAACAGCGACAACGACAACAAGTTTGCCGAGCTCATTCCATCGGGAATCGAGCTTCCGAATGTGCTGACGATCGGGGCGATCGACTCGTCTGGGAAGCCAACCAGCTTTACAACCTTCGGCAAAGGCGTGACGATTTACGCGAACGGATTCGAGGTGGAGAGCTACGTGCCGGGAGGCAAGCGGTTCAAGTACAGCGGCACGTCGATGGCCGCGCCGAACGTGACCAACCTGGTGGGGAAGATGGTTGCGGTGAATCCGAAACTCACGACGGCCGAGATCGTGGAAGCGATCCGGGTGAACGCCGATCCGATGCCGGGTTACGACGGCCGCTTCATTATCAATCCAAAGAAGACAGTCGCCGCGGTTCGGCGCTGATCGCGCTCGACGCCGAACAAGTCCAAGAAAAAACCCCGGCCGCAGGGCCGGGGTTTTTCATTTCTGGCAACTCGGAGCGATTTGCATCGTCCGAATCGGGTGGACTTACATGTTCGCGTCTGGCCAGAAGCGGGCCGCGCCGAGGTTCGCCGTGAGGGCGAAGCCCGACGAGGTCATCTGGTAGACCTGCACAGCGTCGTTCGAAGCGCCAGCCTGGTTGCCGGTGCCGCCGCCGCCGGTCGAGGTGCTCACGCCAGCCGAGGCAGAACCGCCCCATTGCCAGTTGCCCGCGACGAAGCGATCGAACGCTGCTTGATCGCGGAAGATCAGCACGAGGCGATTCTCCTGCGCGCTCACGCCCGCGTTCAGGCTGTTGCTCGACATGCGCATAAAGGTCTGCTTGCCGGTCGCGTGGTCTTCGGCGACGCCGAAGCCGTTGCTGCCGCCGATTCCGGCGCCCATCGCGATCGTCTGGAAGACCGCGTAGCCAGCGGCGGCCTGCAGCGCGGTCTTGGCGTTCGGGTGCTCGCGCTCGAGGCGCGCCAGCGTCTGATCACGCATCAGCATCGTGCTGGCCTGACGCTCCGAGGTGGTCTGTCCCGAAGGTGATGCGCACCCGCCCACCACGCCGGACAATCCGGCAATCCCCGCCAAAGTGAGCGCACAAGCGATATTCCGAGTCTGCATCTGAGTTTCCTTTTTTATTCCCGCGGCGTTCCGGCGCGACAACGCGCCCGCGAGTCCGAACGCCCGCCATGACTCTATCAGCCCAAGCGAATTCGATTCCCGCTGTATGCAGCGATTCCTTGGTTTGCGCAAGTGGTTGAACTGAAACGAGTTGTGAGGAAGTCGCCTCCCCCTCATCCGGGATGTACGCTTCGTTCGGCCGTTCATGCGCGTTCAAATCGTGCTTTGCTGCCGCCGAAATCGCGAGATTCGACCGCCAATCACCCGCGGCCGGACGCGCCAACGCGGGCAGATCGGCGAGCGGGACGGGCTACTCCAATGTTGCGTTTCGAAGCCGCAGGCTGTTCAAAACCACGCTCACGCTGCTGAACGCCATGGCGCCGCTCGCCAGAATCGGCGAGAGCAACCAGCCCGTTGCCGGGTAGAGCACGCCCGCTGCGATGGGGATTCCGATGGCGTTGTAAATGAAAGCCCAGAACAGATTCTGACGGATCGTGCGCATCGTTGCCCGTGAGAGCGCGATCGCATCGGGCACCGAGCGCAGGTCGCCCCGGATGAGCGTGATGTCGGATGCTTCGATGGCAACATCGGTGCCGGTGCCCATCGCCAGACCGACGTCGGCCTGCGCGAGCGCGGGGGCATCGTTTATTCCGTCGCCGACCATTCCGACCACGAACCCCTGCGACTGGAGTTTCTTCACGTGTTGGGCCTTGTCTTCCGGGAGAACCTCGGCGAACACCATTTCGGTTGTGATTCCCACTTCCTTCGCGACTGCGCCGGCGGTCTGAGTATTGTCGCCGGTGATCATCGCGACGCGCAGTTGCAGGTTCTGCATTTGCTCAACCGCTCCGCGTGATTCGGGCTTGACGGTGTCGGCAACGGCGATGAGACCCGCGGGCTTGCCATCGAGCGCGACGAACATGGGTGTCTTGCCGGATGCTGCGAACTCGTTGGCGGAGTCATCGAGCGCGGCGGGGTTGATGCCGCGGTCCGCGAGGAGCGCACGCTTGCCGACGAGAACAGACCGCCCATCCACAGTCGCTTCGATTCCATGGCCAACGACGGCCTGAAAGGCGGTTGACTCGGAGAGCGTGACGCCACGAGATTCGGCGCCGCTCACGATCGCAGCAGCCAAGGGGTGTTCGCTGTTCCTCTCTGCCGAGGCCGCCAAACGCAGCAGTTCATCCTCGGCAAAGCCCGAGAGCGCCCGTGCATCGGTCAGAGCGGGCTTTCCCCGGGTCAGAGTGCCGGTTTTGTCGAGGATGATCGCCGTTAGTTTGTGCGCTGTTTCGAGTGCTTCTCCCCCCTTGATGAGGATTCCGTTCTGAGCGCCTCTGCCGGTTCCGACCATGATGGCCGTGGGTGTTGCCAGCCCGAGCGCGCACGGGCAGGCGATGATGAGCACCGAAACCGCCGTGACGAGCGACATGCTGAGACGGGTCTCAACCGGCGAGACAAGCCACCACGTCACAAACGTCGCGATCGCGATGGCGATGACGACCGGAACGAATATCCCGCTGACGCGATCGGCCAGGCGCGCGATCGGTGCCTTGCTGCCCTGTGCTTCCTGTACGAGCCGAACTATCTGTTGCAGCGCGGTGTTCTTTCCGACCTTCGTCGCTTCGAGGCGCAGTGCCCCGGTGGAGTTGATCGTCGCGCCAAAGACGCTGTCCCCGGCTTTTTTCTCGACGGGCACACTCTCGCCCGTGAGCATGGATTCGTCCACCGCCGATTCGCCGCTCTCGACGCGCCCATCAATGGGAATCTTTTCGCCAGGCCGGACGATGACGACATCTCCGACCACAACGTTCTCAACCGGAACGTCTGTTTCGACACCGGCGCGCACCACGCGAGCGGTCCTGGCTTGCAGACCCAAAAGCTCCTGGATCGCGGCACCCGTCTGACCGGTGGCGCGGGCCTCGAAGTACTTGCCCAGCAGGATCAGCACGATGATGACGGCCGCGGCCTCGTAGTACACCGGCACCATCGGCGTTCCCGCCATGGGACCCGCGTCTGCGATTGCGTGCCGAGCGGCATGAGCGGAATTTGCTGCGCCGACAAAGAATGACGGCCAGATAGTCGCTGCGAGTGAGTAGAAGTAGGCGGCGCTGGTACCCAGCGCGACCAGCGTGTCCATGTTCGCGCTCATGTGCATCAGCCCCTTCCACGCCGAGCGGAAGAACTGCCAGCCGCACCAGAAGAGAACGGGCGTGGTGAGCGCGAGTTGCAGCCAGTTGATCCAGGGCACGTTGAAGGCCGCGATTTGTCCGTGCGACATCGCGATGACCAGCACGGGCAACGCGAGCGTCGCCCCGACGATCATCTTGATCATGAGCCGCTTTCGCTCGGCCACGCCGACGTTCATGTGGGCGGCGTGGTCTTCGGCTCCGCTCATCGTGTGACTGGCGTGTGCGGAAATTCCCTGACTTGCGAGCATCGCCGCGTGATCGTGCCCGTGCGCCGGATTGGCCTGCGTTGGATCGGTCGCATTTGGTGCGGGCACGATCGCCCTGTATCCGATGTCGTCGACGGCCTTCGCGAGTTTTTCGGGCGCGGTCGTGTTCGGGTCGTACTTCACGGTCGCCACTTTGGTAGCGAAGTTCACGCTCGCCGAGGTGACGCCGGGCTGTTTGGCGAGCCGCCTCTCGATAGTGTTCGCGCAGGAGGCGCACGTCATGCCCTCGATGGGAAGGTCGGTTCGCTGAGTTGTGTTTGCCATAGTTTGCCCTGTCTAGTGGCCGTGATGATGCGGATTGGCCGGCACACTCTGCAGTGGGGGAGGAAGGGTCCAGGACTTCATCGCTTCAGCCGGCGCTCGCGGTGCGCTGTGCCCATCCGCTGTGATTCCGCTCTTCTGGAGTGAGTCCGTCGTCGCGGGCAGCGCCAGCGTGCCGACGGGAGGCTCGTACCAGCCCGGGTCTTCGTTCAAGTTTGCGATGTTGTCACGCACCTTCAGGATGGTGAACATGCCACCCATGGTGATCTCGTCGTAAGGCCCTATTCCTCCAACCATCGGGATGCTGTTCGGCGGCACCTCCATACCCATTTCGGTCATACCTCCCATGCCATCCTGGCCCATGGTCATGTAGCCTGGGAGCAGCCCGCGCACTTTCTTGTCGAGCCCGCGAGCATCGACTCCGATCATGTTCGGTATGCCGTGGCCCATCTGGTTCATCACGTGATGGGTCATGTGGCAATGCATGGCCCAATCGCCGGGGTTGTCGGCAACGAACTCCACGGTGCGCGTGCTTCCTGTCGCGACCAGCACGGTCGTTTCCGGCCAGCGGCCGGCTTCGGGAATGACGCCTCCGTCGGTCTCGGTGACGGTGAAGTAGTAACCGTGGAGATGGATCGGGTGGTGATCCATCGCGCTGAGGTTTCCGATGCGGATACGAACCCGGTCGCCGGTTTTCACGATCAGGGGTTGCGTGCCCGGGAAGCACTTGGCGTTGATTGTGAGCGTATTGAAGTCGGTCATCTCGTTGGGGTCGGGGCGGCTTGCGCCGACTTCGATCTTCCATTCATGGAGCATGAGTGCGAAGTCACGGTCGGGGCGCGGCGCCTGCGGATTGCGGGGATGAATGATGAAAAGCCCGGTCATCCCCATTCCCATCTGGGTCATCTCGTCGTGATGGCTGTGGTACATCAGCGTGCCGTGCTGGCGGAGCGGGAACTCGTACATATACGTTTCGCCCGGCAGGATCGCTTTTTGCGTCAGGCCGCCCACGCCGTCCATGCCGCTGGGCAGGAGAACGCCGTGCCAGTGAACCGTGGTCGGCGCGCTGAGTTTGTTTGTCACAAAGATTCGGACGCGATCGCCCTCGACCGCTTCGATCACAGGGCCATGGACGCCACCGTTGTATCCCCAGCAAGTTGCTTTCAAGCCCGGTGCAAATTCGTGTTCGACTTCTTCGGCGACGAGGTGAAAGACCTTGACTCCATCGACCACCTGATATGGGAGCGTCCAGCCATTTGGAACCACAACCGGCGTGTAGTCCCGACCGGGTTCGCCGGGATGGAAATGTTCGTTCGAATTATCGGTGTGTGCGGCGGGAAGCCGCTTGGCGCGATTGCTTTCCGCCGGAACTGAGATGTCCGGCGTGGCCTGCGCGCGGCGGCTCAACATCAGTGCGCCTCCGGCAAATGCTCCAGCGGTCAGCATGTCCCGGCGCGAGAGAGGGATCTTGCCCGAGAGCGATTCACACTTTTCCGGTTTGTCGCTATTCATCAGTGGCCTCCATCGCCGGACGATCCGGGGATCATGGACATCGCATCGGGGGATTGGGTCCTTCGTTCGAAGGGCGTCATCCGCCCGTTCAGCACCTGATCGAGTGCGGACTTGGCTTGCCAGTAGTTGTGCACCGACGCGATATACTCGGCGCCGGCGGCGATTTGATCGCGTTTGGCCTGCAGCAGCTGAAAACCCGATATCTGCATCGCGTTATATTGAAGTTGCGTTTCGTCGAGGATTCTCTGCTTGAGAGGCAGGATGACCCTTTCGTAATAGCGGGCGCGGTCGTACGCGGAAAGCACTCCGCTCTGTGCCGCGCGGACGCGCGAACGAATTTCCACGGCGCGGGCGATGGTGCGCTCGGCAGCCTGTTTGTAGCGGGCATGCGCCGCCGCGACACTCGCCTGTCCCTGATCAAAGAGCGGGATCGGAACAGAAACCGACGGGCCGACGGACCACGCCCCGTCCAGATCCCGCTCGCTCACAGCGCCGATTTCTGCGCCGTCGAGCCACGCGAAAGGCTTGGCGATTCCCGCTGAACGCGCCGCAATCTCCGCCTCGCGCCGCAGGAGCGCCAGGTCGAGGCTCGCGGAGATTGCCTTGGCCTCCAGATCATCTGTCGGAATCTGCTCTTCGGGAAGGGCGGGGAGCCGCGCCGCGGCGACCCAATGCGTCTGCGACCCCCAGAGCCCCATGAGCGCGTTCACACGCTCGCGCAGCCTGGTTTCTTCCGCTTGTGCCGCGGCCAGTTCGACTTTGGATTGCTCTTTTAGTGCCCGCTCGTTGGACAGATCGAGTTCGCGGATATTTCCCGCGTCGCGTAAGCGGCTGGCGAGTTCGTACGAGGCGGAAGTCGCTTCTGCGACGGTCGAACGCATCTCCCGGGCCTGCTGCGCCGCCTGATAGTCGTAGAACGCGGTCCGCACTTCGAACGCGGTGTCGAGGACTGCCGCAGTGACGCGAATCTTCGCCGCTTCGAACGCGGCTTCGGCACGCCCTTTCTTCAGGGGCATGGCGAGCAGGCTGACAAAGTCCTGAGCGATTCCGAGATCGACGCCCGGTCCGATGCCGCTCACGCCAAACCGAATGTCGCCGCTGAAGACCGGGTTCTTGAGCAGGCCGGCCTGGACGACATCGCTCTGTGCGAGGTTCAGTTCTTCGTAAACGGCCTGAAGGTCGTGATTGTTGAGCAGGGCGATTTGCACGGCCTGATCGGCCGCGAGTTCGTTCTGAAGCAGCGCCATGACAGCGGCCTTGGCCTGCGCATCTTCTTCGGTTCCGTTGTTCCAATGTACCTGCGTGCCGGATCGCTCCGAAACCGCTTGTTTCACGTCGTCGAAACCCAAGCCCGGCTTCATCGATGAACAGCCGGCCAGCAAGGCCGACGCAACGAGTGCCGCGAAGGGTGTGACCGTTCTCATTTCGGTTCTCCTTGCGGTGCTGTTGGCGCGGGCTGGAGTTGCATGCCGCACTTTGAACAGCGTTGATCGGGCTTGTTGGAAGTTACTTCTGGATGCATGGGGCATGCGTACGTGACTGCCGCGCCATTTGAAGAAGTGTCATTCTCGGCAGATGTTTGAGTTTCAATACTCGTGCCGGAATCGGGGGCCTGCGGCATGGACATGTTTCCCATCCCGTGATCGGAGTGATCCATGGACTTCGTCGGGTTCATCGGGGGTACGAGGTCCGCCGCGGCGAGATCGAGCGTGCTCGAGCGAGCCGGTGGCGGGGACGCCGCCGCGGCAGGATTCGCAGGATTATCGAAAGACAACGGGGGATCGGTGTAGGACATTGTGCAGCCGCCGAGCATCAGCAGCGTTGCGAACAGGATTTGATGCCTCATGGAAGACTCCAGAACGTGACTCATTCAACGAGTCGGGTGCGTCTGACGTGCGCTTCGAATTCCCCCGCGCGGGCGTTTGACCGCCGGGGGAGGGTGGTTGAAAGAGGAACCGGGACAATGGGAACGCGGGCTTTTCTTAGTGGCCGCCTTGCTTCTGCTCGCCGTTGTCGGCTTTCTTGTCCGTGTCCGCACCGGGCGCGGCAGTCTTTGACTTCCGCGCTTGATCAACCGTGTTGATGTACTTGGCCGGGTCTCTTTCCACGTCCGCCTTGCAGTCGCTGCAGCAGAGTTGGACGAGCCTTCCGCCAACCACGATGTTTTTCGCCTCGCCCATCGCGCCGCCCGTGTCCTCGTCGCTGACCGGGCACTTGGTCAGGGGATAGGTGGGGAGTTGGGCCTTGATGGCCGCGGCGTCGAGTTCTTGAATGTACTTCTTGGGTTCTTGAAGGAACGTGGCTTTTTCGGTTTCAGAGCCGAGCCGGATCAGACGGTTGCCGTAGACAAATTCGTAGGGGCTGACGGGAAGGTTTTTGCCGGTGACCACGGACGTCGTCAGCGGGTAGAGCGGACCCTGGTCCTTTTCGATTTTGGCGTCGATTTTGGCGAAGCTCGCGGGCAGGTCCTTTTCAAACTTTGGGGGGCACATCGGGCAGCAGAAGCGAACTTCGCGTCCGTCATAGATCTTGATGTCGGCATCGCCCATTGCGCCGAGCTTTTTTCCGGAGATCGGGCACGTGCCGAGGGGATAGGGATCGCCGGTGCGATCCGTCGGTTTCGAAGAGTCGGGCGCGGCTTGTTGACTGGAGTCGTTGGCTGGCTTGGGAGAGTGGTGGTCGTGCTGCGCGTACGCCGCACTGATGCTCAGCATGAGCGCGGAAGCAAACGCGGGGCGAAGGACTGAAAAAGTTGTCATTGAAATGCTCCTGAAACGTTGTGAGAGATGAACGGAAAACCCGGCGAAGTGCCGGAAATGCTTTGGTGGTTCGGTCCCGCCTCCCAAGTGGTGGGCCGGAGCGGACCGCATCTTGTTTGAAATGGAAACGCGCGATTCGCGTAAGCGGCTCACGAGCGCGATCAACCGGGCGGGTGCGTGTGAATTCACTCGCATCACCAGAGGCGCATCGGGATCAACTTGCTAGACAGTCAGCGCGCAATGCTGGCGCAGTAACGAGGTCGTTGGTTGCGCGATCGTGCGGCGAGCATGAATTGTGATGCGAGCCGTGTCGCTCGATTGCTCCGCACTCAGGAAACCCCATCCCCACACGACCGGGATGGCGCCGACCGCTGTCTTTGCGATCGACACGTCGGGTGGCCCCGCCATGGCGTGCAAATTCACACTCGAGCAATCGTGGTGGGGCTTGCCATCCGCCGGGCGTTCGCCTGGCGTGGCGCTATCGCAGCCGCCGGAATTATCTGCTTTGCAGCAATCGCAGCATTCGTCGCAAGACGCCATCGAGCCGGAAACCGGCTTTGCAGATCCGGCGGCACACAGGCACGCGGGGCCTCCCAGTGCGAGAACCAGCGCGAGCAGGAGCCGGAAGATGGCGGAACGGGCAAGCATGAATTGGCGGACGGTCGCCGCGTAAATACTACCGCGCCTTGGCCACCCGGGTTCATGCGGATTTCCAATACAAAGCCCTTCAATTCGAAACGTCAGGTGCTCTCGCTTTCACTCTTCTACGCTTCCATTATGCGAATCGGAATTCTTGCTGTTCTTGCGGGCATTTCAGTGGCATGTCCGGTGTTCGGCCAGGCGACGACCAATCCGGCAACTGCTTCCAAGAGGCCCGGACTTGCGAACCGCTCCGATCAGCGGATGGACAACTGGTGGAACGACGCGATCTTCTATCAGGTGTTCGTGCGCTCGTTCAAGGACTCTGGAACCGGGCCGCTCGCCAACGACGGCATCGGCGACTTTGCAGGGCTCATCGAAAAGCTCGATTACATCAACGACGGGGATCCGAACACCACGACCGATCTTGGTGCGACGGCCATCTGGCTCATGCCGGTGTTCGAAGGCCCGACCTATCACGGTTACGAGACGAGCGACTACTACAAGATCGAGAGCGAGCACGGCACCAACGAAGACTTCAAGCGCTTCATGGCCGAATGCAAGAAGCGCGGCATCCGCGTCATTCTCGATCTCGTGCTCAATCACACCTCGAGCCAGCACCCGTGGTTCAAGAATGCCGCGGACCCGAAGGATCCGCACCACGACTGGTTCATCTGGTCGAAGGACAAGCCGACGTGGAAAGGCCCGTGGAATCAGGAGGTCTGGTTCAATGCGACCGACGCGGGTGGCAGGCGGAGCACCGGGGGCGGAGGCCCGTTTTATTACGGCATCTTCTCAAGCCACATGCCGGACCTGAATTACCGCAATCCGGAAGTGACCAAGGAAATGGACAAGGTCACCGAGTTTTGGCTGAAGGATTACGGCGTGGACGGATACCGCCTCGATGCGATTCGCCACCTGATCGAAGACGGCCAGCAGCAGGAAAACACGAAAGAAACGCACGAGTGGCTTCGCAATTGGCACAAGTTCTACAAGTCGGTCGATCCCAACGCGTTCACGGTGGGCGAAGTCTGGACCGATACCGCGACGATCGCGAGTTACGTCCCCGATCAACTCGATACCTGCTTCGAGTTTGACATGTCGTTCGCGACGATCGACGCGGTGAACAACGCCGACGCCAAGCGACTGCGAGACGCGACCGTGAACGCGTGGGCCGCCTACCCGCGCAATCAGTTCTGTACGTTTCTGAGCAACCACGATCAGACTCGTTCGATGACACGTTTCGGAGATGATTTCAGCAAGGCCAAGCTGGCCGCGAGTTTGCTGTTTACGCAGCCGGGCATTCCGTTCATGTATTACGGTGAGGAGCTGGGCGTCGTCGGCGATAAGCCCGACGAGAACCTGCGCACGCCGATGCAGTGGACGGGCGATGCGAGCGGCGGATTTACTGCCGGCCGTGCCTGGCGTGCGGCGAACAAGGACACGGCGACAAAGAACGTGCAGGCGGAGTCTTCCGACCCCAATTCACTCTTGAGTCTCTATCGGAAACTCGTGCGCCTGCGCCAGGCCAACCCCGCGCTGGCAAAGGGCGACTACACGCCGCTCGAAGCGAGCGATAAGTCGGTGTATGCCTTTGCTCGCACCGAGGGCGATCAGACGCTGATCGTTGTCGCGAACCTGTCGGACAAGTCCGTGCAGGGGTGTCGCATCCGGGCCGGATCGGGCTCGTTCGCAAAAGTCGCCCCGCCCCGCGAACTGCTCCAGACCGGAGCCGCGATCAATCCTGCCGCGCCTCGCGTTGTCGGAAAAGGTGGGATGGCGGACTACGTTCCAGTGAATCAACTCGCGCCGCGCAGCGTGTATGTGCTCGATGTTTCCGGAGCAAAGTGAATTGCTGAAGTTTGCTCGCCGATGGGCGTGAAGATTGAGCGGGGATTGCAGCGCGCGGCAATGAACCCGGCCTTTTCGATCGACGCCACTATTTCTTGCCCGGGGTTGCCGGCTCTTCGTCTTCCCCGCTCAATTCTTTGAGAAGTTTTTCCAGAGACTTCACCACCGTGTCCGCCTTGTCGTCCTTCGCTCGGGCGATCATTCCCGCGAACAGCTCTTCCGCGTAGGCGCTTTCGTCGAACGTGCTGTCGTCGCGCGTCGAGCGGAAGCGACCTCCGGGGCGGTAACTCACCTTGTAACTGTGATCGAAAACTTCATCGTGCGTCGCGTCGACCAGCCAATCGCAATAGTCCTTGTTTGCCTTGTAGCAATCGCACTTCTCGACAAGTGCGTGCGCTTCCTTGCGATATTCCTCGCTGACACGGCTCTTTCGTAGATAGACATTCCCGATCCCAGCGAACATCGCAATCAACAGAATGACCAAGCCCCCGATCGATCCGTAACGCCCCAGCATGACAGAACCTCCATTGTCTGCACTCCGCCGCGCGGCCCCGGCCGCGCGTTGTGTGCATCAATGGAAGATTACTGACAACCGCCGTTTTCCACAACAGGGGCCGGCCCATTTCCATAACCTTGTGGATTCTCGGTCCACATTCCACAAGTCTGTGGATTCACACCCGCTCTTTTTCCGCATCCGCAAACCGGAGTCCGGCCCGCTGAGCGACGTTTGCCAGTTTCACGCGGTCGTCGATCTTCAGTTTCTTGCCGATGTTTTCGCGGTGGGTGTTGATGGTTTTGACCGAACGGTGCAGCACCTTGGCGATCTCTGCTGCCGCGAGCCCTTGGCCCAATAGCGCCAGTACTTCCAATTCGCGGCTGGTGAGAACGTCGAGAGGGCCGAGATCGATCAATTCGCTGTCGACTTTGTCAAAGCCGTCGGCTTGCTTGAGCTCTTCAGTCTTGCCCTCGCCACTCACACGCTTGGTGATGACCAGGAATCGGCGTGGCATGGGCCCGCCGTGATTCTCGTCGGGAGCCATTTCTTCTTCGGATTCGGCTTCGAGCGGGTGAATCCAGGAGTACTGCTGGCGACCCTCCCAGATCGAACGCAATTGGATCGGCTTGTTGGTTGCTGCTGCGTGCTTCAGGAGCTTGAGGCGCTCGTCCACCCATGGGCCGGGGTACATCGATGCGAGGTTCTTTCCCATCGCTTCGTGGGCCGTTTTCTTGTCGCCGAAGAACAATTGAGCCATCTGGGGATTGACCCAAAAAATGTGACCGTCCTCTCCCAGAATCGCGACCCCGATCATCGGGTCGGCGCCGATTGCCGCGAAAACACCCCGGAGTTCGCCCGAGTCCATTCCGCTTGGGAGAGACGGGGCGCTTTCCGGTTCCGATGGGTGGTGGAGGTGGCTCATCGTTCAAAGCATACCACCGTCTCAGGTTCTTTCCCGAGCGGCGTCCGTGATCCGCAGGCCGGCCCGTTGGGCGACGGCGGCCAATTTCACCCGGTCGTCCATTTTCAGCTTTTTCCCGATGCTTTCGCGATGGGTATTGATGGTTTTCACCGAACGGTGGAGCACTGCGGCGATATCCGCGGCGGAAAGCCCTTGGCCGAGCAGGGCGAGCACCTCGAGTTCGCGCGTGCTTAACACATCCAGCGGTCCCAAGTCGATCGTCTTGGTGTCGAGCTTTTCGAATTCTACTGCGGAGAACAGGTCTTTCGGATGCTCATCACCCCGGACCTTTCGGCTGATGGTGAGTACTTGCGATGAACCGGCGGCATCTCCGGTATCCGCGGGATCGGACTTGATGGGCTGCACCCAGGTGTAGATCTGCTCGCCGCGCCAAATGGTGCGCATCAGGGCGGGTTTGCCGGTGGCGGCACACTGATCAATCAGCGAAACCACCTCATTGGCGAAGGACTCCGGATAGACCTGATTCAACCGGCGGCCGATTGATTGTTCCGGGCTCGCGTCTGGACCTCGGAACATCTTCGAGAGTTGCGGATTTGCCCAGACCACAGCGCCGCCCGCGCCGAAGATCGCAACCCCGCTCATGGGGTCTGATCCGAGTGCGGCACCCAAAGCCTGAAGTTGGGTGTTGCCGAGCGTGCCCCCTGTCCCAACGGCGTCCTTTTTTGGGCCGGTGGTCATAGCCACATTCTATGAAATCTTACTGACCGACGCCAACCCAAACGGAAATAAAACACAAATAAGACTGCCTTCATCATTCATCGTCGGGTGCGGGCAGGGCGCAATGTCCACCGTGCTTCATGTGGTAATCCTGGTGGTATTCCTCGGCCTCCCAGAATCCTCCGGGTTCTCCGGCCTTTCGCGCCAGTTCGACCGTCGTCACGATTTTTCGAGTCTGGTATTTCGCTTTGGCGCTCTGTTCCGCGATGAAAGACTTGGCTTCCGCAAGTTGTTTCTCGTCGGAAGCGAAGATCGCGCTGCGGTACTGCCGTCCGTGATCAGGACCTTGCTGGTCCAGTTGCGTCGGGTCGTGGAACTTGAAGAACTTCGCCAGAAGGTCCTTGTATGTCACCTTGGCTGGATCGAAGACGATCCGGACGGTCTCCGCGTGTTCGGTTTCGGTGTAGCAGACATCCTTGTACGTCGGGTTTTTCACGTTGCCGCCCATGTAGCCGCTCACGGCGTCGATCACACCGGGGACCTGCTGAAAGAGATCTTCGGTTCCCCAGAAGCAGCCCCCGGCGAAGTACGCGGTCTCTGTCTTCAATGGCTGGCTCGCAGGGGGCAGATCAAGTTTGCCGTCCTTTTTCTCGACAAATTCGAGCGAAACGCTGTTGACGCAGTAGCGAAGGCCGGTTGGATCCGGGCCGTCATCGAAAACATGCCCAAGGTGGGCCCCGCAGCGCTCGCACAGGATCTCGGTGCGCTCCATGCCGTAGGCATTGTCCTTGTGGTACGCGACATGGTCCTTGTCCACCGGCTTGAAGAAACTGGGCCAGCCGGTGCCAGAATCGAACTTGTTGTCGCTCGCAAACAGCGGCAGTCCGCACAGGTGGCAGATGTAAACGCCTTCCTTGTGGTTGTCTACCAGTGTGCCGCAGAATGCCCGCTCGGTGCCCTTGGCGAGCACCACGTCGCGTTCCGCCGGCGTGAGTTTCTGGGCCAGTTCGTTGATCTTGGCCTCGCTCAACGGAGTGACGTCGTAACCGCTCTTGGAGTATCGAGGCCCGTCCTGCTTTTTTGCGTTCGCGTTGCTGATCATGCTCTTCAGAGTCCCTTTGTCGTCCTGGGTTTCGCTGCCCTTGTCGGGCAGCGCCGTATTGCCGTAGCCGAACGCCGGACCGGGTCCGCCAGCTTTCGCGGCGTAAAAAATCCCCGCGGCGATTGTGGCCGAAGTCAGAAACAAAGCAATCTTCCAAAGGAAACTCATGATGCTCTCCCGCCGCGAATCGTGCCGCGGTCACCGACCTTTGCACGCCTCACGCCGCTCTGTCTACTAGGCCTTCGATGCCGGAAGGGTCTTGGATGGTTCGCGCTGATTCACTATCAGCCGATCGCATCCCGAACCGCCGGCATTGCATGGGGAAGGCAGTTTTTCCAGAATTCCAGGGCGGAATGCACCTGGCGCATGAGTGAAGTCTTATTCCGGCAGGGGGGCCAGGTCGGGCTCGACCCAGCCGGCCCGCGCCTCGGCCGACATGATGCGGTCCCGTGAGTAGAACACCCGCAGCAGCGTGCGGCAAAGCAAGTGCGGATGCTGCGCGAGGAATTCGTCCGGCCCGGTTTCGGGTCCGTACGAAGCCATCGCCGAGTGCAGTACCCGCATCCACGCAACCGTCAAGGTCTCGTGATAGCCGCCGGTGGGAGTGTTCTCGATCCCCTTGGCGGCGTTGAAGCGATGAATCCCCACGCGCATTTTGGCCGTGGCTTCCTTCAGTGAGTGCGCGCGTAAATACGAGTAAGCCACAGTGAGGTGCGCGCGGTGGTCATACTCCTCGCGCGGGATCGTGCATGCTTCAAACGATTCAATCGTGATTGGCACGGTGCGTGAAAGCATGGCGTATCCGGAAAGCCTACCCGCTCCGCCTCCGAAACCCATCCAGCGGGAAAGCCGGATTCGCAATCGGGCGCAGCGCGAGCGCAAGCAGCGATCGCTCCTCATCGTCGCCCGCGACCCGGTTCGTGCCGATCACGCCGCAGCCGGCGCACCGGTGGATGATCGCCCATTCGCCATCCTGGCGAACCTCGATGCCGATCGGCTCCATGCCGCTGCGGCAGGGGCACGCCCGATCGCCCGGTTCGTCGTCGACATGGCGCGACCACAGACACACCGGACAGTGGTTCCGGTGCTTGGTGCCCCACGCCTGAACGGGGACGAGGCTCTTGCAATGAATACAGGTAAAATCGTTGGTTTCAGTTCTGCTCTTGTGAGACATTGGTAGAAGCAACCACAAAGCCCGCGGGCGATGCCCGCGGGGTCAAGGAACTTTCGTTCTCTCGGTTGATCGATCCTGCAACTCATTGTCCGTACGTCAAGTTCAGAACCAACTTGAGCACGACAAACCGCATCCGGGCCGAGACGCCCGGAATGCACGATCGAGGCCGTGTTTGCAGGCGATTCGGTCGCGCCCGCACCAGCAGATCGTCGCCACAGGATTGATCAGACAGTCGTTGCCATCGCGAAACAATAGGCCTTTTGCGCTCCGTTCGCCTTTTCGAGCCCTTTTCTTATCCGTTTGGCGGGTATCCTGCCGATGCGTGGCCTTTCCGGAGCCTTTGTCGTGGCTCTTCTTCCACAGGAGTCCCGTATGACACAGGTCGCTACTTCGCCTCCATCCGTCGGTTCCGCGCCGCACCTTCACGCTCTGGCGATGGGGTGGAAATTGCTTCTCTTCCGTGGCATCTGCGCAATCGCCTTCGGCGCGATTGCGGTCACCATGCCGCTGCCGACCATTGCAACCCTGATCTGGATGGTCGCGGCGTTCTGCGTGATTGACGGCGTCTTCGCGCTGGTCGCGGCAATCTCAGGACGGGCGAAGGCCTACGCACCAACCTGGTGGCTTGTCCTGGTTGGCGTTCTCGGCATCGTCGCGGGCATCGCGATCTTTGAATTCCCGGGAGTTGCCGGGTTGCTGATGCTCAAGTTCATCGCATTCTTCGCGATATTCCGCGGCGTTTTTGAGATCGTCGGCGCCATCCAGCTCCGAAAGGTCATCAGGAACGAGTGGGTCCTGATTCTCGGCGGCCTGATCGATATCGCATTCGGTGTCTACGTGCTCGCCTTCCCGGGTCAGAGCGCGCTCGCGATGGTCATGGTGCTCGGCATCTTTGCGATCATCTCCGGCGTATCGCTCGTCGCCCTCTCGATGCGTTTGAAGAAGCACGCAACGGCCTGAGTCGTTTCTGAACAGATCGAACGTCCACCACAGGCACGCCCCCGCGTGCCTTTTTCATGTCTTCGCAGGTACCCACTTCCAATCCCGTACTTCCGGCATGTCTTCGCCGTATTGCCGGATGTACCTTGTATGCTCGCGCCGTTTCTCCGCCATGTGCTGCGTGACGTCCTCGCCCTTCTTGCCAAGGCCGCCGAGCCGGTGGATCGCGTCCATGACGAGATGGAATCGATCCATGTCGTTCAGCACCACCATGTCGAACGGCGTGGTCGTCGTGCCTTCTTCCTTGTACCCGCGCACGTGCAGGTTCTGGTGGTTCGTGCGCCGATACGTCAGCCGGTGGATCAGCCACGGATAGCCGTGATACGCGAAGATCACGGGACGATCCCTCGTGAAGAGCAGGTCGAACCCTTCATCCGACAGCCCGTGCGGATGCTCCGATTGCTGCTGCAATTTCATCAGATCGACGATGTTCACGACCCGCGCTTTCACGTGCGGCAATCTCTCGCGCAGGATCATCGTCGCCGCCAGTATTTCGAGTGTCGGCGTATCGCCGCAGCACGCCATCACCACGTCCGGCTCACCGCCGCCGTCGCTGCTGGCCCAGTCCCAGATACCGATTCCCGCTTTGCAGTGTGCCGCCGCGGCGTCAATATCAAGCCACTGCGGGGCCGGTTGCTTACCCGCGACGATCACGTTGACGTAATTGCGGCTCCGCAAACAGTGATCCGTCACGCTCAAGAGACAGTTTGCATCCGGCGGCAGATACACCCGGATCACATCCGCCTTCTTATTCACCACATGGTCGATGAACCCCGGGTCCTGATGGCTGAATCCGTTGTGATCCTGCCTCCACACATGCGATGAAAGCAGGTAGTTCAGCGATGCGATCGGCTTGCGCCACCCCATCTTCCGAGTGACTTTCAGCCACTTGGCGTGCTGATTGAACATCGAATCGATGATGTGGATGAACGCCTCGTAGCACGAGAACATCCCGTGCCGCCCGGTGAGCAGATATCCCTCGAGCCAGCCCTGACACTGGTGCTCACTGAGCATCTCCATGACGCGCCCGTCGGGCGCGACGTGATCGTCGGTCTTGTAGATCTCCGCGACCGATTCGCGATTTGTCACCTCGAACAGGGCCTGCCAGCGATTGGACGAAGTCTCATCCGGGCTGACAATCCGGAAGTTCTTCGCCTCTTGGTTCAGTTGCATCACGTCGCGTAGAAATTCACCTTGAATCCGCGTGGATTCTGCCTGGACGCTGCCCGGCGCCGTGAGCTTGACCGCATACTCGCGATAGTTCGGCATCCGCAGGTCCTGCAGAAGCAGGCCTCCGTTCGCGTGCGGGTTCGCGCCCATGCGGCGATTTCCCTTCGGCGCGAGTTCAGCGAGTTCGGCGATCAGTCGACCCTTCGCATCGAACAACTCTTCTGGCCGGTAACTCCGCATCCACTCTTCCAGCATCTTGATGTGCGACGGATTCTCGCGCACGTGCGCGAGTGGCACCTGATGCGAGCGGAACGAACCTTCCACCGGCTTGCCGTCTACCACCTTTGGCCCGGTCCACCCCTTGGGAGTTTTCATCACGATCATCGGCCAGCGAGGGCGCTCCTTGAATCCGTCCTTTCGCGCCGATTGCTGGATGCGCTTGATTTCGGCGAACGCCCTGTCGAGCGTTGCCGCCATCAACTCGTGCATGGACGCGGGGTCGTCGCCCTCTACCCAGTAGGGGTCGTGCCCGTAGCCCCGCATGAGCGATTCGAGCTCCTCGCGTGGGATGCGTGCCAGCACGGTCGGCCCGGCGATCTTGTAACCGTTGAGGTGCAGAATCGGCAACACGGCGCCGTCGCGCGCGGGGTTCAGAAACTTGTTGGAATGCCAACTCGTTGCCAGCGGTCCGGTCTCGGCTTCGCCGTCGCCGATCACGCATGCCGCGATCAGATCCGGATTGTCGAATACCGCGCCGTAGGCGTGCGAGAGCGCGTACCCCAGTTCCCCACCCTCGTGAATCGATCCCGGTGTCTCCGGCGCTACGTGGCTCGGAATCCCGCCCGGGAAAGAGAACTGCTTGAAAAGCCGCTGCATGCCGGCCTCGTCCTGAGAAATATTCGGATAGACCTCGCTGTAGGTGCCTTCAAGATAGGTGTTCGCGACCAAGCCCGGTCCGCCGTGCCCCGGACCTGCGATGTAGATCACGTTGAGATCATCGCGTGCAATCACGCGATTCAAATGCACGTACACAAAGTTCAACCCGGGCGTCGTGCCGAAGTGTCCGAGCAGGCGCGGCTTGATGTGCTCCATTTTGAGCGGCTGCTTGAGCAGCGGGTTGTCGTACAAATAGATCTGGCCGACAGAGAGATAGTTCGCGGCACGCCAATACGCATCCATCCGCCTCAGCAGGTCGGCCTTCAGTGTTTTGTCCATGTTCATTCTCCCGGTTCCTGCGTTGCTTCTCGCGGTCCGTTATCGCGTTTCCATCAATGAATGAGCATCCACCAGACGCTGCACGTGCCGCGCGATCATAACTTCCTCGTCGGTCGGTATCACGCGCACGCCCACGCGTGATCCCGGTGCCGACACCCGTCCTTTTCCCACGGAGTTCAGCCCTGCATCAAGCGCAATACCCAGAAACCCCAGCGTTTCGCAGATTCCGGCGCGAATCTCCGGTGAATTCTCGCCGATGCCGCCGGCGAAGACGAGCATGTCGATTCCGCCGAGCGATGCGGCCATCCCCCCGAGATGTTTCCGTGCGATCCAGCAAAAGAGGTCGATCGCTTCCGCGGCTCGGGTGTCCGAGCCCCGCTTGGCGAGCAGATCGCGCACGTCGGCGCTGATTCCCGACACTCCGAGGAGTCCGCACTCCTTGTTCAGTAGAGCGACCAACTTGTCCGGGGCCAGCTTTTCATGCTGAGCCATGTACAAGACGACTCCCGGGTCCAGGTCGCCGGGCCGTGTGCCCATCATCAGCCCCGAAAGCGCGGATGCGGCCATGGTCGTATCGATCGGGACACCGGCGTTCACTGCCGCCATGCTCGCCCCCGAACCGAGGTGAGCCAGAACGACTCTGCCTCCGACGGCTTTCCGGCCTTCTTCACGCTCGAGTTCCGACATCAGGAATTCATACGAAAGGCCGTGATATCCATACCGGCGCAGTCCCGCCTCGTCAAACCGCCGTGGAATCGGCAGCATGGTTGCCACGCGCGAAAGCCGGCGATGAAATGCCGTATCCAGGCACATGGCCTGCGGCACTCCGGCAAACGTGCTCTGGAACACTTCGATCAGCGCGATCTCGCGCGGCAGATGAGTCGCATCGATCTTGGCGACAGCGCGAAGTTCATCCATCAATCGTGGAGAGATCAACTGATGATCCGGCGATCCCGGCCCGCCGTACACGATGCGATGCCCGATCCCCAGCACCGCACGCCCTGCCAATTTTTCGTGCAAGGCGGTCGCCAGGACTTCGGCCGCTTGCTTGTGGGCAAGGGAACCGATCGCTCGCACTTCGGTTGCCGGCGACGTTGCATCGTCGAGCGAGCCTTCGAGCCGGAATTCCGCCCCCGCGCTGCCGATCCGATCGACGCTGCCCCGCAGCATGCGCACCGGATTCGTCCCGGCGCCGAACACGGCGACCTTGATGCTCGATGAGCCGCCGTTGATCGCGATGACGAAAGACGTTGGAGCAGCCGCGCTGGTCACGAGGTTGGACCCTCCTGCGACACTCTATCCGCTCCGGTCAGCGATTTGGCTGACTCGCCCCGACGATGACCAGCAGCGGCAGGTGATCTGAGCCGATGTCGGTTCCGGGCCGAGAATGCTCGCATTGCAACCCGCGAACCAGCACATGATCGATCGCGACCGGTAGCAAAGACGCCACTCCCCTCGCTGGCCAGGTTCCGGCCCAGCCGCGCCCCGCCGATCGGGAGTCGGTGAGGCCGGCCCTTCGCAGGTCTGCGAAATTCACGCTCGATTGTGTGCAGTTGAAGTCCCCGGCGATGACAACCGGGCGGGTTTCATGCGACAGCCATTCGCAAAGCCAGGTGGTCATGATGCGCTGCTCAAGCAGGTACGACGATTGAATCGGCGGCGCGTAGTGGATGTTCTGCAACACGATTTGACTTCCTTGAAAATCGATGACCGCGCGGATCTGCGGATCCCAGATTCCCACTTCGCCGCCCGCACGACTCTCCATTGCACTATGAGATCGGATGATCTGATGCGGGTAAAGCTCCGGCTCCGAGGCGAATCCGATTTTCGAATAGATCGCTTCTCCGAAGGCATGATCCCGCATTCCCTCGACGCGGTACGGGAATGTCGGGCCGAGCAGCGGCACGAGCTTTGCCGCCTTCGCGGGTGTGTATTCCTGAAAAAAGATCACGTCCGGCTCAAAGCGAAGGATCTGGGCCACCAGCGCCTCGACGTCGGCGTGACCGACCAGAAGATTCGCCGTCATGATGCGAAGCGGATGATTCGTCGGTGATACTGAGGGCCGCACGAAGGAAAGAGCAACCGGTCCGAGCGTCCAAAAAGCGAGAACGAATGCGACAACAACGAGAGTCCATCGTCGCAGCACGAGCAGAACCACAAGCGGCAAGATCACGACGAGCCCGATGTGCGTCTCGAATGTGCGCAACAAGAACGCGAGCATGAAAAGGCGCCGTGCGAAGCCCGGGGAATGCGCGAAGGTCTCCGGCGTCGCGTACGCGAGCGCAAGAAACCCGCCGCAAGCCGCCAACGCGCCAATCGCTGTCAGAAGCAGAGGGCGAGCCAGCCGATTGCGTGCTATTTCAGCCATCCCTTGCGTACATCGAAGCCTTTAGCCGGGTTCGTCGAAGCAACGAAACCCGGCTCTCGGGCCGGGTGCTCACTTCGCGTTCAGGTTCAACAACATCTTGCCGAGTCTTGCCGCCCAGCTTCGGAAAACCAGCTTGGTGTCGGAATACGGGTCGGTTACCTTGCCCGATTCACGCGTCTTGACAAGGCTCGAATCAATCGCCGACGCCAAGGGCTCTCCGGTGAGGGAATCAACGATTTCCATCTCTGCCGCGGCGCCGCCTTCCCACCGGAACCAGTCGTTGTTCGGACCGGCGGATCGCGCGACCTCGGTTATCGCGGTCTTGATGCGGGCGGTCCGGGGCGCGGGCACCGTGATCACCGGATAAGTTGCCTGCAGGATGTCGACAAGTTCGTAGCGGAAGTCCGCCGCCAGGCGTTGCTTGTCCTTCTCCGTGAGTGGCAGCCCTCGCGAGGTTTCGCTCGGGACCACAACGACCGGATCAACGATGAACCGCTTGTATTGGCCGAGCTTGTCGGATCTCCAGACGAGCGTGCCGGGAAACTCCGGAGACGGCCTGAGACGGGCGTAATCGGAGATCAGACCGGAGTGGCGCGGCGGCGCGAGGGTGTTGACGTCTAGCGGACGCGGCTCGCCAAGAGTGTTCGTCTCGGCGCGGTCGCTTCCGCTGTTGTTGGAATTCGCACAGCCCGCGAGCAGCATCGCGAGCGTTGTGACCTGAACGATGCGGGATTTCGGCATGACTTGTTCCGGAATAGGGGTCGAGATCGGGTCGCGGTCGGGGCCGACAATTCGGTGACATGACACACGCGTCAACTCGCCAGCCGCTTCGGTGGCCGCGTTCGTCGCCGGGTTGTCTTGATGGCGATGGTACAAAGATCCTGAAGATGCCGTGGGGGTTGACCGGGTGTCCGCGAACCTGCGTCGGCGGACCGAGTGCCGTTGGTGTCTTCAACTCGAAAGTATTCGCGAGAATGGGTTCGTCATTCGATCGGCGGCAGGCCCTGCATCGCCCGAAGATAGTTGATCTGCCCGAAGTGATAGCAGTCGTGGGGAAGGAAGTGGGCGATCGCTTCGAACTGCTCGTCGGAAGTCTTCGAGTCGGTGAGAGCGGCACCGATTCGCTTCTGCGATTCGATGAAGCGAGCCCGTGCCGCGGCCCACGCGCCCTCGGAGGTGTCTGTAATCACCGGAAAGTTCTGTGTTTCCAATTCTTCTTTTGGCGTCGATTGGCCGGCGAGTTTGCGCAGCCAGTGTTCGCGCCACAGACACATGTGAAGCAGGTTCTGCCAGATTGAATGCCGCTTACCCGCCCGCCCGTGCAGGCTCGGCGCATCCGGGGGCTGCCATGCGGCCTGCGCTCCGGTCAGGCTTTCTATCGACTTGGACCAGGAAGCAGCCCAAACACCCTGCGTAAAGGCCTCGTTCCACAGCTTTTTCACGAAGTCGCGCGTCGAGTTATCCATGCAAAGTCTCCATCAAGTTACCGCATCGATCGCGGCATCTGCCACTGTTTGATCGCCTCGATCGGATGAGTCAGCATCACAACGTTCAGGGTGAGGTTGTCGCGGATCCAAAGAGCCGTGAGCACTTCGAACGCCACCACCAGCCAGAACGCTCGCCATGCCCCGATCTTCAGAGCGATCAAGAAGCCGATCGCGCACGCCACGATATCACCGATCGAGTTGATCACGCTGTCGCCGGTGTAATTCAAGGCGACCGTCTGCCCGCGATAGCGCTCGATCAGTGCGGGAGAATTCTCGAGTAACTCCCAGCTCACTTCGACCGCGATCGCGACAAGAAACATCCACGCCGGGGAAAACCGCGCCCGCCATGGTTCAGGCATCAGCCGACGCAACCAATTCAATCCGATATAGAAGAGCAGGCCGTGGGAAAGATGGGAGAAGGTGTACGGATCCACCAAGTGTTGCGAGCAATGGCTCGACCAGACATCGGTGATCCAGGGCGAAGCATCTCCGCCTGCACACCACCAGATTCTTCCCTTGGCCCGCAGCAACGCAATTGCGATCGCGACCATCCCGATGGCCAATGCACCCGGCAGTCTCCAGTCACCCTTGGCAGGTGTCGCGTCGAGTTGGACAGGAGGCGCAGGCATTGCTCAAGCGTATTGAAGTCGAAACGCGTGGCGTTTTTCCGAATTGCCGGAGATGAGACAGCCGGCCGATCGCCGCGGGTATTCAATCACCTCGGCGAATCCGACCAGCAAGAGCCTGCGATATCAATGCCGACCGCCTGAAAAAGGACTTCCTCATGCTCCGCAGCATCTCCTTCTCTGCAAAGGTCCTTGCGGCAACGTTCATGGCGCTCGGCGCGATCGGATGCGAATCTCCTCCGAGGGTGACCGACGCGGACATCGACCGTCTTACGGGCCCGCAGTGGAACGGCACTCTCACGTACCGCGACTACACCACCAACAAGAACACCACGATCGAATCCACGCTCCTGGTTGTCAAGGCCCCTTCGGGCACAAAGGGCACGAACGAGTCTGCCGGCGAAACCTCCGGCTGGGAATTTCGTTTCGGTTATCCCCACGAGCCCAAGGTAGACTTCAGCAAACTCATCACGCTTTCTTCCGACGGCAGCAGACTTGGCGATGAAACCGTCACGCGCAGGGCCTCGCTTCCCGGCGGCACGCTGCGCATCGTCACCGAGAAACACGGCACCGACAACGACAAGCCGGCCCAGTTCCAGTTCCACTACAACATCACGCCCACCCGCCTGACCATGACCAAGCTCGTCAAGCCCGACGGATCCAGTGAATTCTTCGAGCGCAATGAATACCAATGGTCGCGCTGATCCGGCTCATGACTGATGCCGGTGTCACCCGTAATGCGAGACTGAGCGGCGGATGCGGTAACCGTCCTCGTGCGCACTTAGAAAGAACACCTCGGCGGACAGGTCTCCCCCGGGAGGCGTGTCGTGGCTGTGTCGCCGGTACACCAAAATGACCGATTCCAGGCCCGTGGCGCGGTGCGTAGGTTCGAACCGCAGCGTCGGATTCCGTTCGAGCGCTCGCTGAAAGTAGCTCCGCAGGTCGTGCAGCCCACGAATCGATGGCTCGTCGCCTTTCCCGATCGCGTCGTTGTACCGCTTGATGAACGGAGAACTGTGTTCGATCAACGGGTCGTAGCAGGCCAGAATCTTCTCGATGTCATGCGCGTTCCACGCACCATACCACCCCTCCGCAAACGCCCGCGCTTCATCCTGTGTCAACGGCATCGCTCAATATAGAGCGCACGCCCCGCCCCCGCCCTTTCTCACCTCACGTAATTCGCCAATCCGTCCGTCCCGCCCGTGACTAGACCTCGATCCCGCCCCGTGCTATACTTGCATAATGACGCAAGTAAGCACCCGTCGTCCCCGTTCCCCCAAGGCCGCCGCCGTTCTGCGCCGCCCCATCGATCAGCACCTCTCCGCCGATCTGTTCAAGGCCCTGAGCGACCCCACCCGCCTCCGTTTGCTTGCATGCCTCGCCAAGTGCTCGCGCCCCTGCTCGGTCTCCGAAATCGCTGAGTGCTGCTCGGTTGATCTCTCCGTGGTCTCCCGCCATCTCGCCCTTCTCGAGCGCGCCGGCGTTGTGGATGCTTCCAAACAGGGTCGTGTTGTTTCTTACACGGTTCGCTACGCGCACGTCTCCGGCATGCTCCGTGCCCTAGCCGACGCCCTCGATCTCTGCTGCCCCGCCTCCTGCGCTCCAAAGAAGGGCGGTTGCTGCGATGCCTGCTGAGAGCGACGCAAAGCCCACTATCGTCTTTCTCTGCACCGGCAACTCCTGCCGCAGCCAGATGGCCGAAGGATTTGCTCGCGCACTCCTTTCCGACATCGCACGCGTCTCATCCGCCGGTACCCAGCCGCACGGCCTGAACCCTCTCGCCGTCCGCGCCATGTCCGAAGCCGGAATCGACATCTCGCATCACGCTTCAAAGTCCATGACCGAAATGCCCACTCCAGATCTCGTCATCACCGTCTGCGATGCCGCGCACGATTCCTGTCCCGTCATCCCCGGTGCTCGCATTCTCCACGCGCCCTTTGAAGATCCGCCCCGCCTCGCCGCCGACGCCCGGACCGACGAAGAAGCCCTCCCGCACTACCGCAAAGTCCGCGACCAAATTCGCGACTTCGTCATCACCCTTCGCGTCGGTCTCGCCCCCGCTTTGCAGAAGCCACCTCGCTGAGGGAGGGGAGCTCAAAGTTCTCAACAGTCGCATCCGCCCACGAAAGGAACTCTCATGCAACCCAACAACTCGCCCACATCTCCCAAGTCCTGCTGCGGCCCCGACTGCTGCTCCGACAAACCCGTCCCGGCTTCCGAATCCTCAACTCTTTCCGCCGACGCTCTCCGCGATCACGTCCGTGCTGGCTACTCCAAAATCGCCACCGCCGGCGGCTGGTCGGCCGCACAAAGCGCCGCCATGCTCGCCGAAGCAAGCGCGACCGCTCCCGCAAAGTCATCCTGCTCTCCCGCCGGAGGATGCTGCGGCCCAGCCACCTTTTCGCCCGAGCAACTCGCCGCCGCCATCGGCTATTCCGCTACCGATCTCTCCGCTTCACCCGCCGAAGCAAACATGGGCCTCTCCTGCGGCAACCCAACCGCCTTGGCCTCGCTGAAGCCCGGCGAAATCGTCCTCGATCTCGGCAGTGGTGGGGGTTTCGATTGCTTCGTCGCCGGACCCAAAGTCGGTGCGACCGGCCGCGTCATCGGCGTCGATATGACGCCCGACATGATCTCCAAAGCCCGCATCAACACCGTGTCCTATCGCGCGCAGTCCAATCTCAACAACGTCGAATTCCGCCTCGGCGAGATTGAAAACCTCCCCGCAGCAGATTCCTCCGTCGACGTCGTCATCTCCAACTGCGTTCTCAACCTCTCCCCCGACAAACCCCGCGTCTGGCAAGAAATTGCTCGCGTCCTCAAGGCCGGTGGCCGCGTCGCAGTCTCCGATCTCGCGCTTTTGAAGCCGCTTCCCGATTCCGTCAAGTCCGACATCGAAGCCCTCGTCGGCTGCGTTGCCGGTGCCGTGCTCGTCGAAGAAACGCGCCGGCAGGCAGCCGCCGCCGGGCTCAGCGACATTGTGCTCAAGCCCAAGCCCGAATACATCGAAGCGATGACCGACTGGCAAGACCCGCTCTATAAGGCCATCATCGCCAAACTCCCCGCGAACTCGAAGCCCAGCGACTACATCACCAGCCTCGATGTCTCCGCCCGCAAAGCTCGCTGATCGTCGGAGGAATCTCAACGCATGTTCGGCGCGCCAATTCCAGTTCCAGTTGCCGCCGCAGGTGCCGCCCCGTGCCGCACCGGTCGCCTCTCGTTCCTCGATCGCTTTCTCACCCTCTGGATCTTTCTCGCCATGGCCGCAGGCGTCGCGCTCGGTCGCTTCATCCCCGGCGTGCGCGACGCGATTGACAGTGTCACCATCGGCACTACCAACATTCCTATCGCAGGCGGCCTCATCCTGATGATGTATCCGCCGCTCGCAAAAGTTCGCTACGAAGAACTGCCGACCATTTTCCGCGACTGGAAACTCCTCACCATCTCGCTCATTCAGAACTGGGTCGTCGGCCCCGTGCTGATGTTCGCTCTTGCCGCGGTTTTCCTGCACGACAAGCCCGAGTACATGCTCGGCCTCATTCTCGTCGGCCTCGCCCGCTGCATCGCCATGGTTCTCGTCTGGAACGACCTCGCCAAAGGCAGTGCCGAATACGCCGCAGGTCTCGTCGCATTCAACAGCATCTTTCAGGTTCTCTTCTTCGGTGCCTACGCCTGGTTCTTCATGACTTGGCTCCCGCCGCTCATCGGTCTCAAAGGCGTCGTCGTCGATGTCAGCATGTGGAGCATCTTTCAGAGCGTGCTGATCTACCTGGGCATCCCCTTCTTCGCCGGCATGCTCACTCGCTTCATTCTCCGGCCCATCATGGGCGAGCGGTGGTACTCGCAGAAGTTCATCCCTCTCATCGCGCCCATCACGCTCGTCGCTCTGCTCTTCACCATCGTCATCATGTTCAGCCTCAAAGGCGACCGCATCGTCTCCGCCCCCTTCGATATCCTCCGCATCGCAATTCCCCTCGCGCTCTACTTCCTCATCATGTTCTTCGCGTCTTTCTTCCTCGCCCGCCAAGTCGGTGCCGACTATCACCGATCCGCCACGCTCGCATTCACCGCCAGCGGCAACAACTTCGAACTCGCTATCGCTGTCGCCATCTCTATCTTCGGAATCACTTCCGGCACCGCTTTCGCCACCGTCATCGGCCCCCTTATCGAAGTCCCGATGCTTATCGCGTTGGTCAGCGTTTCCCTCTGGTTCGGGCGAACCCTATTCAATCGTTCGCTATCGGCCACATCCTCGGGCAAAGCGTGAGCCGCACGCACATACACAGATTCGCTTTGCACGTTTCCCGATTCTGCGAAGTCCGTCATCGAAGCCTTTGGCTTGCGTTCAGGCACCAGCGCCGGATATCAACCTCATTCCGGGCACAGGTACTCGTCATACGCCGTCGCGAACAGCACAAAGTCCGCATCGTCTACCACGCCGTCGCTGTTCAGATCGCCCGAACACCCATTCGCCATCGCCGACGTCGCGCAGTCATACGCGTCGTACTGCGCCGCGAACATCACAAAGTCCGCGTCTTCAACCAGTCCGTCCGTCGTCAGATCGGCAACGCACGGACCGGCGTTGACCGGCCGCAGATGGTGTGCAAAATCAAACTCGCCCACTTCGTACCCCAGCGCATTCCCGTCCACGGCATCCCAGTAGTAGTGCACCCCGAGCCACAGGCGGCTCATCGCGTTCTCCCACGCCGCCGCCGAGAAACTTGTAAACGTTCGCGTCAGGTTTGCCGGATAGCCCAGCGACGGATGGACACTGAATTCATCGCTCCCGATCGTAAACGTGACGTTGTCGGTGCCAAAGTACTGCGCCATGATCGAGGCCATCACCGCAGCAAAAGTCGCGTGCCCCGACACATAGGCCGGAAACGGCGGCGTGAAATCCGCCAGCGGCAGCCATGCCGGGTCCGCCACTGTCTCCGCGTTCCCGTCGTTCATGGTTTCGCGGATCGCATCGATCGGACGCCACAAGTCAATCGGCGTGTTGTACTTTGCGTCCCACGCCGCGATGCATGCATCTCCCATACCCAGCGCTATCAAGCCGAACAGTCGCGCGTTCTCCGAGAGCGTAAGGCCCTTTGCCTCTGAAACCACCTGCACAATGCTCAGCAATTGCCCCGGCGGCTTCGATGTCCCGTCCCGGTCGTTCGCCCAGAACCACGCCGCCTCGGTCTGATCCGTCGTGCGCGAAGCGCTCACGCGCGCTCCCAAATCCTTCACTCCGGGCACGTCCTGGCTTCCATTGATCTGCTCGGCGTACGCAGAGCAAACCATCAAGTCGTGCATCGTTCCGTTGTCTGTCAGCCGTGCCGGCCTGAATTGCGAGCCGTGCTCAATGCCCCAGGGCACCACGTTGCCCCAGTGAGGCGTGAACGGCTGCAGCACCTGTGAATCCGGCGTTGGTCGCCAGTCGCCCGGTTGTCCGCCCAGCGTGTACGAAGGATCGCCGTCGTACCCGTCCTGAAAACGAAGCAGCAACATCTGCGCGCCCACCGCTTCACCAAACGCAATCCCGTTTGCCTTCGACGGTCCGTCGGGGATCAACACCAACTGATCGTCGTAGCGGCCCTGAATCAGCACGCCGATCATCGGTTGATCGTCGCTCTGCAACGGGTGCGTCCCCGCCATGATCGTGTACGCCGCCGTCGCGGCAGCAGCCTCCCGCGAACTCCCTGCCGGAGCAGGAGCAAGCGTCCGCTGGTACGGCTTGAACGATGAAGCAAAGTTCTCCACCCGGTCGATCGAGTTCACCGCGTCGTACATCGCCAGGCAAAGCATCGGTCCCGACCGTGAGATCGGGCACGGTGCCCCGCCCGACAGACGCGTGACCGCGTTGTACGTGTCGATCCATTCGGTGACAACATCGCCGCGAGCGTTCACCACGCCGAGCGAAGACACGGCCACCATCAGAATTGCGAATTCCCGCACCCTCATGTCTCTTTTCTCCCAATCCTTCGAGCATCAGTTGTACCCGTTCCCACTGCAAAAACCAACTCTTTTCTGCTTGCGCAGTGGCTACCGGACGCCCCAAAAGCCCGCTCCATTCCGAGGTGGGCGTTCCCCAAGGGCAGGCTTTGGTTTGCCTCGAAAGTTCATGCCCAAATGCAGGTTCCGCGATCAATTCAACAGGTCGAACGAGTGCCGTGAAACCGCAGCCCTCGCGCTGACACTCCACAAGCCATTGCGAAAAAACGACTTAAGAGTATTTCACAGAAAACCTATCAAAATACGAACCTAAAGGTATTTTATGTGGTAAACTATTCCCATGCTGCATGCCACACCGTCCGGCCTCGAAGCCCTTAAGACCCAAGGTCCCGTGACCGCCGCCACAGGCGCCCGGCACTCGGCGGTGTCCGATATGCCTCCGCTCTCCCATTCTCCCCTTTCACCGCTCAACCAGGATCAGGCCGATCTCCTGACAGCCTTTCTTGACGGCCATTTGCACCTGCCGGAAGCCGTTTCCGGCCGCCGTCTCACCGTTGCTGAACTCGCTGCATGGGCGCAGGATCCCGCCACACGCGTCGTTCTCAATTCTCTGCACGCGCTTCACATTCTGCGCGCCGAGCACGTCATCTTGCAAGCTCGCACCGACGCTTTCGCCCGCCTCTCAAAACTCGCGCGCACCGATCCCGCCTCCGAAGCGGAGGCCGAGCGCGCCCGCAAGGCGTCCACCACCATTCTCCGCTATTCAGAATGCCGCAGCGCTTCGCGCAATGCCGCCAAGTCATCACCGGAATCCCCTCCGGTCCCGCTCAATCCGAACAACTCGCCCCGCACCAATTCCGCGTACGCTCGTTCTGAATGCACATCGCCCAATTCGCCCTCACCGTCCGCGAATACGACGAGTCAATCGCCTTCTTCTGCACCAAACTCGGCTTCACACTCCTCGAAGACACCGACATGGGCAGCGGCAAGCGCTGGGTCCGCATCCAGCCGCCCTCCCCTCCCTCCGCCACCTCTCCCGCAATCCTCCTCGCCCGCGCCGCAACGAAAGAGCAACTCGACTCCGTTGGAAACCAGACCGGCGGCCGCGTCTTCATCTTTCTCCACACCGACAACATCGCACGCGACTTCGACCTCTACTCCTCCCGCGGTGTCAAATTCATCTCGCAGCCCCGCACCGAATCGTACGGAACCGTCGCCGTTTTTCTCGATCTCTACGGCAACAAGTGGGATCTCATCGAGCCCACAGATCCCCGTAAGCATCCCGCCTGAGCGAATCGAACGTCCGAAGCCCCCTCCCTGATCGCGATAGCGCGAGGGAAAAGGGAATTCGCCACGCGAGCGACTGGTGCGTGAACCTCACGATTCCCGCTCCGCGCAAGAAAAAGCCCCGCAACCAGACGGGGCCAATCGAACTTTCGATTGAATCCAAACTCACCGGGCGGAAGCGATCGTCGCTTTCACAACCGGAGTGACGCTCTGTGCGAGCGCCGTCTGATGCTGCGAAGTCGGATAGACCGAGGCCAGCGCAGGTGCCGCCGCGCGAGGAGCGCGAAACGCCAGGGCCTGATCTTGGGCGGAGAGCGAAATCGCTCCCGCATACGCGACCAAGCAGCAAACGATGCCAGCGACAGCCTTTACCAATCGACGAGTTTGCACGTTTTTCACTCTCTCGACCATGTGGCACCCCCAAAACATGTCACCCGCGGCGGAGCACACACATCGGCCACCTCAAACATGCCTCGCAGTCCGGTTTGTGCCAGCAAAGTTCCGGATAGATGTTCCAACCTCGAACGAATGAATGGTCTGGCGCGGCAATTCTGTTTGGATTATGGCCGGAAACGGGCCACTGGAGGCCTGGAAGCGCGTTTTGGACCGTTTGAGGCGACCGGAGAATTTCTCGCCCCAAAGCCGGATTGGTGCTCGTCGGGCGCGGTGAGGTCAGGTATTCGGATTCCGGGCCGGACGCGGCACGGGCGAAAGAGCGGGTGACGCGAGTGAGGCGCGGGCTCGGCTCGGAGAACCCGTTTGCGTCGCATGTTTCGAACATGCCATCGCAACGCCACCTCCACGCCCTTTTCGGCACGACCGAGTTTCACCATGCCGCGCGATCGCATCGGCATCAACTCTTTGCTCTGCACGCTTCGCCTGGCGCCCGTTGAACTTCAAGGAACAAATCTCGAGAGTGCGTGCGCATCGAAGTGCGCAGCAGCGTTGATGATTGCTTGCGTCGCGCTTACATCATGCCGCGCGCATGCGCACAGTACGAATCGGTAGAAATCCTCACGCAGTCAAAAAGGCAGGCAAATCACCGCACAAAACAGGGCGAGATGCGCGCGTCTGCCATTTCCGTCATTTCTTTGCAGACACGTTCGGCATGCTCGCGACGTCCGCAAATTCGAACAGCAGAGTGCGCTCGCATGTACCACGGGGGACCTTCGACGTGAAGGCCAAACAACTCAACGTCTTGCGGAAGGAAGCACACATGAACACGAATCTGAACATCGCACGCAACTCCTGGACTCGCCGCGCCGGCTTCAGCGCACTCGCGCTGTTCGCCGCCGCCGGAATGGCCCTCTCCGCTGGTCCGTCGTCGGCCGCGTCCGACGCCAAGAGCCCATCACCCGAAGCCAAACAAGCAACTTCGCTCGCGAAAAGCCTTTCGGCCGCGTTCCGCGGCGCCGCGAGCACCATCGGTGAGTCTGTCGTCAGCATCCGTATCGAAAAGAAGAGCACCACACCCGCCATGTACAACGGCGGATACGAAGGGGGGAATGGAAATGGTCAGGAAGCACCGTCGTTGCCGCCCGGCGCGGAAAAGTTCTTTGAAAAGTTCTTTGGCGGTCAGGGACCCGGAAACGAGAACCCATCCGCTCGGCCGCAGATGCCGCGCCAGGGTCCCGGGGCGAGCGGTGGCCGGCGTGCGCCGATGATGATGGGCCAGGGGTCGGGCGTCATCGCCACAGAGGACGGCAACATCGTGACCAACGCGCACGTGGTGGACGGCGCCGATCGAATCGTCGTCATCATGTCCGACGGAACGGAACACGAAGCCAAACTCCTTGGTGCCGATAAGGACGCCGACCTGGCCGTCATTAAGATTGAAGCAAGCGGCCTCGCTGCGGCACGGTTCGCCGCCACCGAAGGGGTGCAGCCCGGCGATTGGTGCGTGGCCGTGGGAAACCCGTTCGGCCTCGATCACACCGTGACCGCCGGCATCGTCAGCGCCAAGGGTCGCAGCGGCGTTGGGACCGCAGCGTTCGAAGATTACATCCAGACCGATACGCCTATCAACCCCGGAAACTCCGGCGGGCCGCTGGTCAACCTCGACGGTGAAGTGATCGGCATCAACACCGCGATCCGTTCGAACTCCGGCGGCAACGAAGGCATCGGCTTCGCCATCCCTTCGGACACCGTGCAGACGGTGATGCACGATCTGATGACCAAGGGCTTCGTCGAGCGCGGCTATTTGGGAGTGTCGATCCAGCCTCTCACGCCCGACATTGCGGCCAATCTGGGCACCAAGCCCCGGCACGGCGTGTTGATCGGCGACGTTGTCCCCGGCGGACCCGCCGCAGGCGCGGGTCTCGAGCCCGGTGACATTGTGACGGCCGTGAATGGTGGCACAGTGGCCGACCCCGGTCAACTCATGAGCCGCGTGGCGCGTCTGAGCCCGGGTTCCAATGCCGATCTCCACATTCTGCGGGGCGGCAGCGATCAGGAAATCTCGGTGAAGCTCGGCAAGCGGCCGGGTGCGACGGGCGCTCCGGCGGAAACCAAGGCGGCACAACCTGAAAGTAACAAGCTCGGCCTGTCGGTGCAATCGCTCGACAAAGCGCTGCGTGAGCAGTTCAACCTCAAGCCTGACGAGAGCGGGTTGGCGATCACGGATGTTGCCGCCGGATCCGCTGCGGAACTGGCGGGGCTGCAGCCGGGCGACGTGATCCTCTCGGCTGCCGGCAAGCCGGCAACCGACGCGGATACGTTCGGCGAACTCGCCAAGAGCGTGAGCGCCGAAAAGGGCCTGTTGCTCCGGATCAAGCGGGGCGAGGCGTCGCGGTTCGTCGTGATCAAGCCGGAGAACTAAGTAGTTGACCGGGTCTCTTGGGGATTCGTTCCGGGGTGTGTTGTGTGTGCTGAGCGAGTTGGGGTTCGGCCGGGGAGTATGGCCGCAAACGACCTCACGCTCTCGAAGCGGGTGTCCGGCGTGTAAAAGCGACGGGCACCTTTCAAAGAAGATTGCTCCTTCCCTCCGTGGCCTCGGGTGTGTGTATCCCCCGGGGCCGCGGTCTTCTTGAAGCCGGCGATTTCAGATGATGAGTGTTCCGCGATTGCGCGGACCGGAATCCGCGCGGCGAACCGGATCGGCCATCGACTTTCCCGGCACAAGCGACTTCAGCACAGAGTGCGTGAAAAGAGAGTTTGGTGGTCCGTCCCAGTATTCGGCGGAGTCAACACGCACTCTGATGATCGCGATGGAAGGATCATCGGGACCGGACGGCCACAAGGCCTTGAGCGCGAAACTCCAGTATTCACGCACCCGCGTGGAATTGCGCTCGACGCTCGCACGCCCGAGGATTGCGACAAAGCGATTGCCGGCTTGATCTGTGAAAGTGAGCAGAACCCGGTTCTCGCTCGTGATCTCGCGCACTTTGCCGGCTTCGGTGTCGGTCAGAAACACAAGTTCGCCGTCGAATGATTCGGGGTCGATCCGTTGAGCACACATCGGGCGCGAGTGGCAGATTTGGCCAGCAGAACTGTCAGAAAACGTTGTCATCATCACGACGGGGATGTCTCTTATGAGTCGGGCGAGCGAACGAAGATCGGATTCAGGTTCGGGCATGTTCTTGTCGAGTTCCCGCCAACAAGTGTCAAAAAATCGAGCCGCGTTCGCCGGTGGGAAAGCGGCGCGATCCGAGGGGAGAGGTCAGTTGGGTTGCTTCTTCTCGGTCTCTACTTTCTTCTCCACCGTTTCGGTGGTTGTCTTGGTGCCTTCCGGGGTTTCCGTTACTTTGGTGGTCGTGGATTTGTGTGTGCTCACTTCCTTGTCGCAGGCGGTCAGCGCGAAAGGTGCTCCGATGAGCAGGATGGACAGGGTCGAGAGTGCTGCGTGTTTGGAACGGGGTTTCATGTTGGTCCTTTCTGCGGGGTTCGAAACCTTCCGCCGCTCAGTCCGGCGTAATGGTCGTGTTCTTCTCACGGGTTTCGGTGACCGTGGTTTTTTCGGTGGGGGTGTCGGTGGTGGTCTTTGTCGTCGTTTTCGAGTAACCAACGGGCTCGCTGGCACAAGAGCACAGTGCGATGGCACCGAACGCGAGTGCTGCCCAAAGCCCTGAAGCGAAACCAGAATTGAGTTTTTTCGTTCGCATCAGTCCTCCAAGAAGACGAAGCCGGAAGAGGCCCGATGCAGGCAGGCCCGGTGCCCGGTGCAGTCGGCCGCATCCGCCTTCAACATCACTTTCGAGTGCCGAAGCATTGATTTGATGAGGCTGGCCTAAAAACCGGCTCAGGGTGGAAAAACAGGCCCCGTCCGTGGGGGCAGACGGCGGTCGTTACCCGATTCTGTAGACTCCTTTGACGTGAGTGCCGATTCGAATTCAACATCCGGTGTCCGGCCGCCGCACCCGAGCGCATTCGCAATTCTGATCATTCCGTTCGGCGCGATGAGCGGCTTTGTCACCGTCGCGATGGCATTTCTGGGCACGCGCTTTCAGTTGACAGTCGAAGATTCCGCGCTGCTTATCGCGTCGGGAATGTTCCCGCACGTTTGGAAGTTTCTGTGGGCGCCGATCGCGGATACGACGCTCACGCGCAAGAAGTGGTATCTTTTTTCTGTGATCGGGTGCGCGATCGGCATTACGGCGATGAGCGCGGTGCCCCTGAACCCCCAGAATCTCAGGCTGCTCCAGGTTGTCATTTTCACGGCGAATCTCGCGTCCACATTCCTCGGGATGAGCGTCGAGGGACTGATGGCGCACTCCACTCCGCCCGAGCGCCGCGGTCGAGTGGGCGGCTGGTTTCAAGCCGGCAACCTCGGGGGAAACGGGCTCGGCGGCGGCGCGGGGCTTTGGATGGCGACGCACCTTCCATCGCAGGCCGATCCGGCGCCGTGGATATCCGGTGCGGCGCTCGGGGTGGCGTTTCTCGTGGGGAGCGCAGCGCTCTTCATGGTTCCCGACGCGGTCGCGGAGTATCGCAACACGTCGCTCCCGCGCGCGGTGTTCGGAGCCGCCTCCGAGTTGTGGCAGACGATAAAGTCTCGCGCGGGGATGCTGTGCGCGGCGCTCTGTCTCTTGCCCATGAACAGCGGCACGGCGACGAATATTCTCGCTCAGGCGGATGTCGCCAAACTCTGGAACGCCAATGAAGACACCGTCGCGTCTGTCAACGGGACGCTGGGCGGGCTGGTCTCGGCAGCGGGCTGCCTGATTGCCGGTGAGATATGTGCGCGAGTGAGTTCGAAAAAAGTCTACGCCGCGGTCGCGTTGCTGCTCGCGGGAGTGTCGATCGCAATGGCGCTTTCGCCGTTCACCAAGAGTGCGTATATCGCGTATTCACTTGCGTATCTCTTCGTGGTGGGTCTTTCCTACACCGCATTCACCGGCTTCGTGCTCGACACGATCGGCAAGGGATCTGCGGCGACAAAGTACAACGCTTTCGCGAGTCTCTCCAACACGCCGATCACCTATATGGGCCTCGTGCTCGCTTGGGCGCAGACCCACTTCGGCGAACGCGGCATGCTCTTCACCGACGCCGGCGCCGGCATCGCGGGCCTGCTCGTCCTCGGGGTTATCGCGTGGGTCATCGGACCGATTCGCGATGCGCAGAAAGGAGCCGTATGCCAGGTGTGCGGCTACGACTTTGCCGGACTTCCGAAAGGAAGCCTGTGCCCCCAATGCGGCCCCGCCGCGGCCGCGCCCTAGCCAACCTTGAAGCGGCGCTACTTCTTCGCCGACGGCGCGACCCAGTTCCGCAGCACGCGCAGGTCGGGGTTTCCCGGCTTTGACAATTGCAGCAGCAATCGCTTGCCGTCGGGGGCGACGGCGTAGTTGTTGATTGATTCTGTGGTCTCGAGCACCACCTGGGGCGGCGGGGGCGTCTTGAACAGCTCGGGCTTTGACAAATCTACAGACATGATCCGCTCGGGCATCAACCCCGCAACGGCTGTCCTGCCTGCGCGGCCGGCGCCGAAGTAGAGTCGATCACCGGAAGGAGCCCAGATGGGGTCGTAGCCCCGCTCTTCGGAAACCTGCACACGCTGGCCACTGCCATCGGCCGGCGCGATAAAGACGTGCACCGGTCCGGCCTCGTCCGAGCAATAGGCAACCCACTTTCCATCGGGAGAGAGCCGGCTTTGAGACTCCGATGCGGGTGTCGCGCGGAACGGTTTGGGCTTGCTCGATCCGTCGAGTGGAAGAAAGAAAATATCTCCCGGCAGCATTCCGGGCGGAAAGCCGTACATCAGGAGGGACTTTCCGTCCGTCGAAACTCCCGATGCATACCACACGCCGCCTTCGGCGGGCGCATAGATCTCATCGATGCTTCCGGATCCGTCGGAATTGATCGCGTATATCGCCGGGTAGCCTTTCTTGTCCGACGAGAAGAAGATTCGCGATCCGTCGTTGCTCCAAATCGGGCTACCTTCCCAGCCGGGCAGCGAGGTGAGGCGGGTTCGCGTGTTGCGATCGATGCCGTAGATCCAAAGGTCGGACAGGCTACTCCGCGGATCGCGGACCGCTGCCGCGAGCTTCGAACCATCGGGCGAGATCCGGAACGAGTCGATATTGGTGTCCTGAGCGAAGATCCCCTGACGCTTGCCACTTTGATCAAACCACACCAGTTGGTCGCCGATCGCGGGCGGGCTGAAAACAATCGTTCCACCGTTGGCGACAGACATGTCCGCCCATGAGAAGCCGGCAAATGTGGACACCCCGTCGGCCAGTGTTTCGGCTTCGCCTCGGGGCTGGAGAGTGGACGGGTCGATGGGCAGGGCCTTGATCGTGCCGTTTTCTGAATAGACAAGCGTGCCGGACGCGATCATCCATGCCGGAGCGTTCTGGTTCATGACCGGCTTGATTTCCGGTGAATCCAGGCTTCCGACAAAGAGTTTGCGAACTTGAACGTCTTCGTTCGGATTGAACGTGCACGAAACGAAGAAAAACCGTCTGCCGTCCGGCAACATCGTGGGCCACAGGTGGCTCTTCTCGAAGAGTTCGGGCTTGGAGGTCGTCAGCGGCTCCGATTTTCCGCCGGCAGCGGAGACTCTTCGCAGCCCGGACTCGCCGGGGGCGAAGATGATGGTGCCGTCCGGGGCCCAACACGCGCTGACCATGAACGGCGTTGCGGTGATCACGCGACGGGCGCTGCTGCCGCCCGCCTCGACCGCCCAGATTTTTCCATCTTGAAAGAAACCCAGGAAACGTGAATCCGGCGACCAGAAGGGTGAGATGCCATCCACGGTTTCCGGAACTTCCAGCGCATCGAACGAATCGAGCGACCGGAGGTAAATGCGCCGCTGCGAGCCGTCGGCAGGCGTCGCGAGAAAAGCGATGCGCCGTCCATCGGGAGAGATCACCGCGTTGCCGGCTGAACGATAGCTGGATGTTGATGACGGAATGGTGAACGCGAGCGTGGGTTCCGCCGACGGAGTCTTTGCAGCAAACAAGCGGGTCGCGGCGAACCACCCGGCGGCACCGGCGAGAAGTATCAAGATTGCCGCGGCCGGAAGGACGCTGCGCGTCGGAGCGGGGCGCCGAGGCGCGAGCGCGAGTGTCGTCCCGGTCGGATCGTGCGCGGCAAGATCGAGTTCGATGCGTGCATCGCCGATGTCGTGCAGGCGATTGTGCTTGTCTTTGGCGAGGCACCGCTTCAGCAAAAGCAGCAGCGTCGGGGGCGTTTCCGGGGGGAGCAGCGCCCAAGGCGGCTCGCCATGCAGAATCGCGCCCATCGAGTCGGTCGCGTTTTCACCCGGGAACGGGCCGGCGCCCGAGAGCATTTCAAAGAGCACGCAGCCGAAAGAGAAGATGTCGGAGCGTTTGTCGACGGGCTTGCCGCGGGCTTGTTCGGGCGACATGTAGCCGGCGGTGCCGAGGACGACGCCGGCGATAGTCGGGCTGTGCGCGGGCTTGGGTGTGACGACGGTGGGGGAATCGCCCCTGATCGAAACGAAGCCGGAAGTGGATGGATTTCCGTCGGCGGTGCGGGCGAGCCCGAAGTCGAGGACTTTGACCTTGCCATCGGGCGTGACCATCACGTTGCCGGGTTTGAGGTCGCGGTGGATGACTCCCTTCTCGTGCGCGGCTTCGAGCGCTTCGGCGATCTGCTTTGCAATCGGGATGGCATCGTCGAATGCGATGGGGCCGGACTTCAGGCGATCGGCGAGTGTTTCTCCTTCGATGAATTCGAGTACGAGAAAGCGATGCGATTCGGAGACTTCGAGTCCGTAGATGGAGCCGATGTTGGGGTGGTTGAGCGAGGCGAGCATCTTCGCCTCGCGCTGGAAGCGGGCGAGACGATCGCTGTCAGAGGAGAGATGCTCTGGCAGGGCTTTGATGGCGACGGCGCGGTCGAGGTGCGTGTCGCGGGCCAGAAAGACCACGCCCATGCCGCCACGCCCGAGTTCGCGCTCGATGGTGTAGGGGCCGATCTGGGAGCCGGGCTTCAGCACAGGCAGAGAGTATCAGGAGCAGTAGGGGCGGATTCTCCGCTGGCGAACTCACCGAGTGTCCACGACGCGAATCGTCTTGACCACGACAAGTTCGAGCGGGACATTTTCCATGCTGCCGTCGTCCACGGGTATATCTGGCCGAGGCTGCGTTGGTCCGCTTCGGATGATCTCGACGACGTCCCAGCCTTCGATCACGCGGCCGAAGACCGCGTACCCGGCGCCGCCGGCGACTTCGCGCGGCGTGTCCAGCTTCGGGTTATCAACGACATTGATGTAAAACTCGCGCGAGGCGGAGTCGGGGTCCTTCTCGCGCCCGAGAGCGATCGTCCCCTTGACGTTCTTGAGTCCGTTCTGCCATTCGTTCTTGATGGTGGTGTCGGGATGTCCCGCCAGCGCGTCGCGTTTGGCGTTGTCGCGCAGGCCGCCGGGCGCAGCGGGGTCGATGGTCCAGCCGCCGCCTTGAATCACGAAGTTTGGAATGACACGCTGGAAGACGGTGTTGTCGTAGTGGCCGGCGTTGGTGTGGTAGAGGAAACTCTGCGTGCTGAGTGGGGCGCGGACAGGATCGAGTTCGAGCGTGATGTCGCCTTTGGTGGTGGACATGAGCACGGTGACGGGTTTGGTCATGTCCACCGACATTGCTTTCGATGCGGTTTGTTGGTCTTGTGCGCAGGCGGCGAGAACTGTGAGCGAACCGATGGTAATGACTCGAGCGATCATGCCGGCAGCATACAACGCGGCGGCTCCGCTTGCGTGCGTGCTCCGATTTGAGGTGGGTTAGCGGGGCGTGAGTCGCGGGGCGATTTTCCAGCGGTCGAGGAATGTCGCGAGTTCGTCGAGCGTGCGCGAAGTCGCGACACATGCGATGTAGCCATCGGGCCGGATGAGCAGCGCGGCATCTTTCGGGATTCCGGCGCCGCGGGCTGCCTCGTCATACTTGAAGCGGATCAGCGGGATGTAGCGGTGATCGCAGATGGCACGTACGTTGTCGGATGCTTCGCCGTACACGTGCACTTGCCAGTCGAGCGAGCGGAGGGGGGCGAAGTTGTTCTGCGTAGCGAGCCAGGGGAGACGATCGCCACCACGGAGTTTACCGGCGTGGCCGCGGCTGATCGCGCTGTTCGGGTAGTGGATTCTGGTTTGGGACACGAGGCGAAACTGGGCGCGGCGGATCGCCCGCAGCCTGAGCGCCCAGGGAATGATGTACGGCATCAGGACCGAGCGCACGAATGCGGGGCCCGGACCGGGGCCGACAACCGCCTGGAAAATTCGATCGGTGCTTTCGACGAGGGTGTGGGCGAAGGCGATGCGTTCGGATTCGTAGGTGTCGAGGATGGAGGTATCGGCGCGGCGATCGAGGACCGCGGCGAGTTTCCAGGCGAGGTTGACGGCATCGCCGATGCCTGTGTTCATTCCCTGCCCGCCCGCGGGGCTGTGGATGTGTCCGGCGTCACCGGCGAGGAAAATGTTGCGTTTTCGGAAATTCTCGGCGACGCGGTGATGGACCCGGTAGGTTGAGAACCAGTGCACGCTGTTCACTTCGGCGTTGAGCTGCTTTTTCAGGATCGGGCGGATGTCGTCGAAGGTGGCGTGCAAAGGGTCCCCGTGGCCGGGGGGCACGACGCCGATAAAGCGGAACGAACCCTTGGAGCGCACCGGAAAGGCGAGGATAAACGTGCCCTTGGTCAGCGAGATGTTGACGCTGTCATCGAAGTGGAGGCCGCGGGCGTCGCAGTCGGTGACGAAGAAAATCTCGTCATAGGTGCCGCCGGGGAAGGAGAGATTGAGCGATTCGCGGACGGTGCTGTGTGCGCCGTCGCAGCCGACGAGATAGCGGAAGTCGGCGGTGGATTCGCCCGACTCGGAGTGGAGTGTTGCCGCGACGCTCGAACCGTGATCAACACAGCGGTTGAGCTCAGTGTTCCACTCCACTTCAATGCCAAGTGTGCGGAGCTGCGCGACGAGCAATCGCTCGTGATCATCCTGCGGCAGGCTGAGGACGTACGGATATGGACTGATGTCATCGCCGATTTCGTCGAACTGGAAGCCGGCAATCTGCTTGCCCGATTCGCGGAGACGGATGCCGCGCATTTTGATTCCGGCGGCGATGACGGTGTCGGCGAAGTTGATTTGGCGATAGAACTCGAGCGTGCGGGCTTGGATGACCATGGCGCGCGAAGCGAGGCCGGGGCCGGAGAGCTTGTCGATGATGCGGAAGGGGATGTTGAGATGGCGCAAGAAGAGGGCGAGCACCAAGCCTGTGGGGCCGGCGCCGGAGATCAGCACTTTGGTGTCCATCGAGAGGGCAGTGTACTACGAGCGTGGAGTTCAAAGCGCAGAATGCGGAGCGGGGGAGTTAGAGGTCCAAGACTCCGAATTTGGTTTCGATGGGCATTTGGAGTCCGAATCGGCTATTGAGGATGTCCAGCAGTTCGCCCGACGTCTTGATTTCGACGGCTTTCAGCACATGGCCATCACTCGCGCGGCGGTGGGTGAAGTTGCGGTTCTCGAGGACCAATCGCGTGCCGTCGGAATTGGCGCGCGCGGCCATGATGTTCTGAGCGAACTTGGAGTTGGGATTCGTGCTCGTCCACCAGTTGCCGACTTCGCGGTCGATCGCGTACATCTCTTCGCCCGTGAACTCGCAGACGTCCTCCCAGGTTGGGCCGAGCTTGACCTGGTGGTAGTAGCGATCGTTCTCGCGGAGGATGCGGCGTAGTTCGTGTGGTGAAGTCTGTTCTTCGTTCACGACAAAGCGGATGGGTGCGGTGGGGGAGAGGCCGCCGACACCGACATCGGCGAGCCACTGCTCGCCTTCGAAATCAACGCGCACGAAGATGTGGGTTCGCGGCGGGACGAAATCGCGGGGTTGGCGGAAGCGGACTCGAGCGGCGAGGGAGGTTGCGTTGAAACCGAGATCGCGGAGGACGTGGAGAAGGAGCCAGTTTTGTTCGAAGCAATAGCCGCCGCGGCGGTTTGTGACGAGCTTCGATTCGAGGGAGGGCAGATCGAGCGCGATGCCTCGCTTGAGGAGAACGTCGAGGTTCTCAAACGGGATGGCGCAGGCGTGATGGAACTGGATGGCGCGGAGGGTCTCGAGCGTGGGCGGCGTGGGGCCGGAGTAATTGATACGGGCGAAGTAGGCGGGGAGATTGAGCGAGACCTTGTGCGTCATGCAATGTCCTGCGGTGGTAGAGGTACGTGTCAATCGTTGGATCCGTACGCAGTCGTTTGCAAGGGTCCATTGGCGGTGCACTCTGGGCGAGTCTCGCGGACGCACGGGCCGCCGGTTGGAAGCGAAGGATTCACGGTGTTGCGATGGAAAGCCGCGCCCTGATCGCGGCGAACCCAGCGGATTTTCGGCATCCGCGATGGCCCCCCTTCCCCGTAGAATGGCCCCCTATGGCCTACACCGTTCTCGCCCGACGCTACCGCTCCACCGACTTCGACGAAGTTGTCGGCCAGGAAGCCATCGCCAACACGCTCCAGAACGCGATCAAGTTGAATCGCGTCGCGCACGCGTACCTGTTCTGCGGCACGCGGGGAGTCGGTAAGACCTCTATGGCCCGCATCTTCGCCAAGGCGTTGAATGGCGGCAAGGACGAGATCGATGCGGCCATCATGGCCGGCAAGGACACCGATGTCATCGAGATCGACGCCGCGAGCAACAGCGGTGTGGACAACGCACGCGAACTGATCGCCAACGCGGCATACCGGCCGCTCCGGGGCAAGCGCAAGATCTACATCGTCGACGAAGTGCACATGCTCTCCAACGCCGCGTTCAATGCGCTGCTAAAGACGATGGAAGAGCCGCCCGAGCACGTGATGTTCATCCTCGCGACGACCGATCCGCAGAAGGTCCCCGCGACGATCCAGAGCCGGTGCCAGCGGTTTGATTTCCGAAACATTCCGGCGTCGAACATTGCGTCGCACCTCACGGCCGTACTCAAGAAGGAAGGGGTTTCTGCCGAGGCCGAACTGGTCTTCCAGATTGCACGCCTGGGCAACGGCTCGATGCGCGATGCGCTCAGCCTGCTCGATCGTCTGATCGCCAGCGGGGAGAAGAAACTCACCGTCAAGACGCTGGAAGAACTGCTCGGCCTGCCGGCGCGCGAACTGGTCGGCACGCTGCTCGATTCGTTCACGGCCGGTTCGCCGGGTCCGGCGCTCGAAGCCGGTGACACGCTTCTCAAGCGCGGGATCTCGATCGATCAGATTCTGGAGAGCCTGATCGAACGTTTGCGAGATCTGCTCGTGCTCGCGACCTGCGGCGGCGACACCGAACTGGTCGAGCTTTCCGACGAAGCCCGCAAAATCGAAGCCGCCCGCAGCGCGAAATTTGATCCCGCCGCGACCGTCCACATGATCGCAATGGTCGAGAACATCCAGCGCAGCGCCAAGAACAGCGCCTGCCCGCGTGCCCTGTTCGATGCGTGCCTTGTGCGTCTTGCGCTCACCGATCGGCTCGCCGATGCGACGAGCGTGCTCCGCGAAACCAAGGGCGAGCCGCGGGTCGCGGCCCCGGTGAGTGCCGCATCAAAAAAACGCTGACGCCGGTGGAAGCCGAAAGGCCCGATCCACCGGCGCGCCGCGCTGCAGTCGAAGAGCCGCTTGCGCGTGCCAGCGCTCCTTTTGCGCGCGAAGATTCGCCGCGACCGCCAACGCCAGCAGAACCCGAGCGTGCCGAACCGCGACACGCCGTCGCGGGCAGCCCCAGCAATGCCTGCGACTGGGTGAGCGTGCAAGCCGCGGCCGCCGAATCGCGCCGTCAGGTCAAGATGGTGGTGGAAGAGGCAACGATGCTGGAGTTCAAGGACGGGTGCGTGAACCTCAAGGTCGCGCCCGACTTGATGACGGCCGCGGCGGGTGTGCAGGAAGATATCCGTCAGTTGATTGCGCGCACGTGGGGGCGGACTGTGCGCGTCGAGTTCGCGCAGGCGCACGTCACGGCCCAGGCAATCACCGGTGATCCACCGAGCCGGAATGGCGCGGAGAATTCCATTCAGGATGGTCCGGTGCAGGGGCCCACGCTGACCGTGGCAAATGCGACGGACAATCCTCTTATTGCCAAGGCCATCGAGTTGTTCGGTGCGAAGGTACTTGGCGTGTATCCACGACAGAAATAGCCGCGTCCTGCGGCGTTTGCACGACGAAAGCCACTGAAACAAGGAGTCGAAATCAGATGTTGGACCAACTCAAAGCCATGGGCGCCGTCGCCAGCCTGCTCAAAAACCGGGAAAAACTTCAAGCCTCCATCCAGCAGGTGAAGGAAGAGATGGGCAAGACTGAGGTAGTCGGCAAGTCATCCAACGGTGCGGTGACCGCTCGCGTGAACGGCCAGCTCAAGGTGATCTCGGTCGAGATCAGCGCGCCGCTTGTGAACGGGATGGCCGCGGAACCCAAGACCCGCGAGGGCGCCTCCAAACTCATCGCCGAAGCGGTGAACGATGCGATCGCTCAGGCTCAGGAGAAGCTCCAGGCCGCCGTGCAGAAGCGCACGCAGGAGCTGGGGATTCCCGATCTCCCGGGCCTCGGCAATCTGCTGGGATGAGCGTGGCATCCGGCCGGACGCCCGATATTCTCCTGCCATGAAACGCACACTCGCGCTTGCCGCCTGTTCGCTGTTGATTGGCGCTTGCAACTACGAACGGCTCCCCGAGAAATTCGAACTCGTTCGCGGCCCTGATGAGCCCGGCCTGACGGTGATGTACACCGAGTCGATGCGCGATCCGGCGAACGCGAAGTTTCCGCCCGTGACAGTCCGGCTCATGGGTGTTCAGTCATCCTCCGTCCCAGGGGGGAAGTTTGATTTTGGTTCCGCAATCGACAACGCGGCACGGCCCGGCGGGCCATTGATCCAGGATGTCTCCCTGAACCAGCGCACCCGCCTGTTCAGAATTGCGCCGACCGATCCGATCTTCGAGAGCCCGTATGTCTTCGCCGCCGCGGCACTCGCTTGGGCGGCTCCGGAAGAGCCTGGCACCAACTATGTTGAGCGGGTAGGGGTTTTCGACGAAAAGGGAAATGAGATTTCGCCCTACGTGGCCCTGCCGCCGGTTCCCAATAACGTCGTGGCGAGAGATCGGCGTGCCGCGCTGATCAAGAGTTCGTCGGTTCGCACGGCGGGGGTGATTCTGGAAGTGGATCGCGAGGGGATCAAGGTGGTTCCGGCTGGACTGAAAGTCCGCGAGGCAAGGGCGGTGCCCCCGCCGGAATCCAAATAACCGGATTTGCAACCGGCGCTCAAATCGCTGACAATTGACGCATGCCGACGTTCGGGTCTTACGAAGCACGCCGCGAATTGGCGGGCGCAGGTTTCTGCGCCCGCTGGGAGGCGTCGCTATCGCCCGAATCGTCGGTGCCGGGCGCCAAGCCGTTCGGTGATCGCTTCGTTGCAACAGCCGTCGGCCCGAGCGTTGCGGTGCCTTGGCTGCCTCGGGCTGGTCTCGACGAAGAAGCCCGCCGCCTCGTCGGCTCCGCCCGCGATCAGGCCCAACTGGTTGGTGCCGGCGCCAAGCGCTGGTCGATAGTCGCCGACTTTGGCCTGATGGACGATGGACGCGGCGCGTTCGTTGTCCGGCCTTCGCTTGTCTGGACGGTTGAACGGCTGGTCCTCGCGCAGTACGTTTTCACATCCGTTGAACTCCGCGGCATCGTCCTGGGTGTTGTCGAGGGTCTGCTCGAACTCGAACGCAATTCCGCACGGCAGTGGGGCAATCTCAACAGCTCCAACGTGATGCTCTCGGTTGGTCCGGGCGATTCCAAACTCGCCGACGGCACGGGCGTCGTGCTCACCGAGCTCGAGTCGCGAGAGCGCCTCGGAACCGACGCTCAGATTGCCGATCTGCGTGCGCTCGGCCGGCTGATCTATGAGATGGTGCTGAGCAAGCGCCCGCCCCTCAAAGCGGTTTCAGGCTGGACCGCTACTTGGTCTGACGGCTGGGAAGTTGTCGGCGACGGGCGCTGGTGGTTTGAACTTGCCAATCGGCTCATGTCCGCCGGGACCGCGCTGGGCGAAGGCGGCAATCCCCCGACGCTCACCCAAGTACGCCAGCAGATTCTTGAGCATCGACCACACAAGCCGCTTCCGAAGCGACAGTTGTACCTGGCAGGCGGAATTGTGGCGTTCGCGCTGCTGGCGGGCGGGGCGTATTTTGCGTTGCACACCCCGAGCCGCGAGCCGATCGTGCTCACCGCCGACCAGCTAGACGAAAAGGCCCGCCTCAGCCGCTGGCAAGGGTTAATCGAGCGCTGGCGGCTTTGGTTCGGCGATCTCTACGCCGCACGCTCTCAGATTTCCGACATCGCTGCATCCCGACCAGCCGGCAGCACCATCCGGGCCATCGCTGCCGCCTTGAATGATCCGGCGCTGCAGGATCCGCGTGTCATCTCGGGCCTGGGCTCGAGCGCCAGCCTCCTTGATTTGTTCGATCGCCCGGGCGATGCGATTGAGGGCGAGAAGATCATCGCCGCGGCAAACAGCGTCGACAAGATTGAAGAGATCCGGCGACTGCTCGTTGAATGGCCGGAACTGGCGAGACTCAAAGATACCGCGGAGCAGTGGGACAAACGCGGATGGAGCGGCGCGGCCGGGGCGCTTCGCACCGCAGCCGATGGCGTGACGCCCGCCATTCCAAACGTGACGATCAAAGAGGGCGAAGCCGCGGCTCCGGATTCGTCGGCTTCGACCCGTCCGGGGGCCATCGTGCCGGCAACCTTGGCCGCGCAGGACGCGATCTCTCTTTCCGCCGAAATCGAAGCCGATTGGGAGGCGATCACGAAGGCGGCCGAATCACAAGGCACGACGCCGCGTGATCCAATTCTGGCTCGGTTGCCTTCCATTGCGAAGTTCGAGGCGGAACAGGCGATCAAGGCGACCGAATCCGGGATGCCTGCTCTGCACGCGCTCCGCGATCGGCTTGGCGAGCTGAACCGTTCCGTCGGAGAAGTGCTCGCGTATTCCCAGGGCCGCGTGGAAGGCTGGGACTACAAGGGCTTTCTCGAGTCTGAGCGATTGAAACAGATTTCATCGGGGCCGGACAGCGCCGAGTTGCTGGTGCGATGGAAGTCGCTCGCCGGCGCGCCGGAGTTTGCGAAAGTGGATGCCCCAGACCCGCGGGAACCGGCGATCGCCAGATTCCGCGAGGCGGACGAGCAGTTGAAGGCAGAGGGCCAGCGGCTCTCCAACATGGCGGAGGGCGGGCGCGAACTGACGATGCAGCCGGCTGAATTCGAGGCCCGATTCTCAGAGGTGAGCGCGGCCGCCCGCGCCCTGTCCGACACGGCGTGGAGCAACAGGAACCGAGCCAGGGTTGAGGCGCTCTCCGAGCAACTTGTGCAGAATCTCGATGCGCTTCAGCGCGACACCAGAGACGCATTGATCACCGGGCCGCTTCCGCTCGCCGAAGCGATCGCAACCCAGGATCGCAATCTCTTCGCGAGCGATGCGTTGCGCTCAGAGTGGGTCCGCACGCTCGACGCCGCGAGCGTTGGCTCGAGCAAGAGAGAAGCCTTCGGCAAGGTGCGTCAGCGACGGGACCAACTGCTCTCGCTCGATCGTGCGGTCCCCGCGCGGCCCGTCGTTGCATTTCCCGAATCGCTCCAGTTCAATTCCGATGCCTGGAAACGTGCTTCGAGCGCTGCGAGAGAGCGAATCCTGGCCGACGCGCTACGTGTCGAGCCGCCCGATGTTGCCGGTGCCGCGAAGAATTCTGCCGCGTGGTTGTCGCAAGCCTCGGAGTATTTCAAGCTTGCGGCACAGATCGACGCCGCTCTGAAACGAGGCGAAGAACTCAGCGGTTCCGCCGCCGGCGGATCGCTCCCCGATCTTGCCAGGCGCATCGAGGCGATACCGAGCGCTGCGGAACTCGCGGCGGTGGTTCCTTCGGTCAGCGGTGGGCTTGCGGAGATCAGGGCATTCGCCTCCTCCATCGATCAGACGCGCCTCGTCGGTGCTATCCGCGATTCGAGCGTGGATGGCGCTCCGATCGCGCTTGCGGCGTGGGCACGCCTTGCCGAAATCGGCTGGCCCAAAGCGGAGGCTGATTTCAATATCGCCAAGGACCTTGCGTCCGTGCGCATCCCCGGCCTGATCGATCGCGGTATCGACGCGTCGGAGCGAGAGTCGGTTCGGGAGCGAGCGCTCGCACGAGCGCGGCGCATGTGGCTCGCGTTCGCAAACTCGCGAAAAGCAGCCGATCGCGCCGGTATCGACGCGGCCATGGCCAATTCGGGGCTCTTTGGCGTTTCGCCTCGCACGGACAGCGATCTTTCCAAGCCCGCACGCTACAACGCCCTTGTCTGGGACCTCGCGCATCAGGCGGAAGAATTCGCGCGCAAGCAGGCCCAATCCGGAATCGGCCCCGGCGCGCCCGCCGAGGCGCTCGCCGCGCAGACTCAAACGGCGCGTGACATGCTGACGAGTTTCCGAACCGCCGCGGCCGAACTGGGGCTCGCAGATTCCGATGCGGCGACGAAACTGACCGGCGCCTTGTCCGCCATCGCCAATCGCGAGGCGCGCCCCGCGTTTGATCCGCTGAAGAACGGCCCCGCGGCACTGCGGAACGCCAACGGGCTGCCGCTGTGGCGAGCCGAAAAGACCGGAGACGAGATCACCTACTCGCTCGATCTTCCTCCGGGGCGGCTCGCGCCCGGCCAGTCCGCAGTCAAATTGGTTTTCCGCTCTGTTCCGATCCGCGGCGAAGGCGGACCGATCGCGACGTATGTCAGTACGCACGAGATTTCGGTGAGCGAGTTTATCGGCGCGTTTGAATCGCAGCGGGCCAACAAGAGTTGGGAGCAGCTCAAGACGACGCTGCGCTGGTGGGATCACAACAAAGATGATCCGCGCCCCGGCCCCGCAACGTGGAACTGGGATCAGCGCCGGGCCAAGGTGATTCTCAACGAGCGCTCCAAAGACGCGCCGTCGTGGAAGGACCCGACCGGCTGGCTCCGCGGTTACCCGACCATGCAAGGCAAGTCGTACTACGCGCCGGAATTGGGCCAGATCGCGCCGCCTAGTTTCGCAAGTCCGATGGATTGGGTCTCGCCCGATGCGGCGCTTCTTGCGGCGCGCCAGATGGGCGTTCGTTTGCCGACGGTGGAGGAGTGGAAACAAGCCGTTGCCAGCGCGGGCGGCGAAGAAAAGGCCAGCAAAGGCGAGAACCGGCGCGACAAGACATGGACTATCCAGTTTCAGTACATCGAAAAGCTCGACGTGCTCGAGAAAGAATGGCCGCACGCAGGCATCTTCTGGCCCAAAAACCTGCAACCCTGGTGGCCGCAGGTTGACGGGAAGATGCTGTACGTCAACGCCAGCGACGACTCGGCGCTCGCCATGAACGATGGGTACCTGTGGTTCGCACCCGCCTCGCGCGACAGCGAGGGGTGGTCAAATCTTGTCGGCAATGTGAGCGAGATTGTGCTCGACGCGCCGGCGGCCGAGATGGCAAAAGTAGAGCCAACCTCCGAAGCGGTGAGGCCGCTGGTCGAACAATTCGCGGACAAGTGGCGGGTGGTCGGAGCCTCGGCGCTTTCGGCGATCACGCTGCGCGACGGCACGAAGTACGATGCGTTCGAGCCGTACGAGTACAAGAGTTTGCGCGAGGCGCGGATGGGATATGCGGATGTCGGGTTCCGTCTCGCCTTCTCCGAAGGCGGCGCCGGGCGCCCGGCTGAAACTCCGGCTGTGCTCCTCGCTGCGGCACTGGCTTCGGGCGCGTACTTGGATCCGAACTAGGCCTGCGCGTTATTCATCCGCACTGGCAACCACGGTTCGCGAGGCTGGCTGCCTTGCCGCCATCCGGGTTCGCTCTCGCAGGTCGGCGCGGGCCAGTTCGATGTTTCGGGCATAGACGGCCATGCCCAGCCGATCACCAGCGGCCATCGATAGCACGCCGGGGTTGGTGATGTCTGCTGCGGCATCGCGGGCGGCCATCGAGCCGGAGGGCACCGGAGCCAGGGCGGCCGGAGCGCTCGGACCGCTCGAGCACCCCGCGAGCAGGGTGATGGAGGCGAGGCCGGCGACTGCCCGGAAGGCAGCGCTCGACCCCAAAAAAGAAAAACGACGGCTGTAGACCGTCTGCATCTCCCCGCTCCCGCCCCATCAGGGGCTGTTTTGCTCGACCATCCGAGTCAGACACTGCTCACGCGCCCCGATGGGCTTGACCCCAAAAGATCGGAATACGGGTGCGGGTCGGACAGGCGGGGGCAAGAAAACGCGCAAGAATCGCGCGGATCATGCGGTCTGTAACGGTCGTGGGGACCAAGCGCCGACGTACTAATAGAGAGCCTGATTCGCCCCGACCCTGTCGTGCCCCGCCTTCCCGGCGGGCCTTGGCGGGGTAGTGTCGTGTTCGGCTGGACCGGCAGCCGGTATGCTCGTCGGTGAAGGTCGTTTTGCTCGGTGGCGAGCACATCCACAGTTCTGTGGGAAAGAGGTTCTTGGCCCAACGCACCGCAACAGCATGGCACACGAGGCTGATCCAGGCGGAAGAAGCATTGCGCCGGGCCCGGGAAGGCGCGACCCCGGAGGGTCTCGCCGCGTTGGATGAGGCCTCCGGGCAATTGGAGCGACTCAAACTCGATCTCTATGCCGCCTCGGAAATGGCCGAGACGATCACCCAGCTCGATCAACTCGTGTGGAATGCGTGGAGCAAGAAGATCGCTCCGGATTCGGCGCTCACACGCGAGGGTGCATTCGGGCAAGCGCTGGCACGGGTTCTCTCCGAGGGCGATGACGAGCGACGCGCCAAGGCCCTTGATGAAGCGGAACGGGCGTTGGCATCCACGCGGCGCATGACAGCGGCCTTGATCGCGGCGATCGCGCAGGCCGCGGAGCGCTATGCCAGCCGGCACGTGATGCGATTCGGCGTGGACACGATCGAGCGAGTCGCGACGGCCGAGAACGGGCGCACCGGCGCTGCACGGCTGGGCAGCAATGACGCCGCGGCATGGCGAAAGTACAAGGAATTGATGGGCGAGACGGCGGGTGCATCGGAGGCGAATATCGAAGCCGAGATTCTTCGTGCCGTAGCTGAGTTTGCGGAGAATCTCGCGGGCACGTTTGCGAGTGCCGAACGCGATAGCCTGTCCGCATCGCAGCGAGATGTCGGAGGAGGCCAATGACGCTTCTGGAATTGGTTGAACCGGTGCTGCAGCAGATCTGCCGCCTGAACCGGCTGGCGAGAAAAGGCGCGGCGATCGATCTGACGGTGGTTCGTTCGGAACTGCGATCAGCGATCAACGACGCACGGGCGCGTGCCGCGGCCGACCCCGAGATCATGCGAGGATTTGAGACGGTCGAGCCCTCGATGCTGGTCTTTATCGATTCGAGCGTGCGTTCGATGCGTGCGGGCTTTGCGGGCGTTTGGAAGCCGCTGGCGCCCGAGCGCGGGGTCGATTCGAGCGTGCGGGTGATCGAAGAGGCGGTCGAGAAAGCGCTCGCCGACAACTCGGCGGGATCGACCGAGCGATTGGCGGTGCTCGCGGAGATTCTCGGGCTGGGTGTGCCCGGCATTTACGGCAGCAATCGCGAGGCGGGCGCGAAGAAACTGGCGGAAGTGCTGCCCCGGCTGAGCGCGCTGGCGGAGATCGACCAGACCGAGCGGGTCTGTCCTGAAGCGTATCGGAATGTTGACACGCGCAAGTTGACGCTGCCACCCGTCCGAAGCCTGACAAGTGTCGCGATCGCGGCGGTCGGCATGATCGCGGTGGTTGTGTTCGCGTACTTCATGATGTTCGCGCGGTCCTCGGGCGATTTACGAACGACGCTTCAGCAGATCAAAGATTCGGGCGCCACGGCCTCGGCCGCAGACGGAGGTGCGAAGTGAACTCACTCCTTCTCGGTGTGTGCGCGTGGGGGGTGGGCGGGGTTCGAGCGATCGCCGCGGGCGAGTATTCCGCGCTGCTGAAGATGATCCCCAAGGACGGGACGTTTCTGGCGGTGCTGGGCGTCGGCGCGGTGGTGGTGGCGCTCGCGATCGGTGCATTCCAGTGGTTTGTGCAGGTGCGGGACAAGGCCAAGGGTGTGCCGTTTGCGGATCTGATCAAGAACGCCGCGGGCATGGCCCCGGTGATTACCGATCCGGCGAAGCGGGCGCGGCTTGACGATCTGCGCCGCAAGTTTGACGACGGCGTGGCGAAGTTCAACGCCGCGGGAAAAGACCTGTACAGCCTGCCGTGGTACTTGTTGGTCGGTCCGGCGGGCTCGGGCAAGACCGAGGCGCTGCGGCATTGCAACGTCGGATTCCCGCCGGGCCTGCAGGATTATCTGCAGGGTGCCGGCGGTACGCTGAACATGCACTGGTGGTTTACGAATCACGCGGTGGTGCTGGATACAGCGGGCCGCATGTTCATGGAGGGTGGGGGGAGCGGCGGGGCCGAGGGCGAAGATGGCGGCGAGTGGGCAGAGTTTCTGCGCCTGCTGAAGCGCAGCCGTCCGAACGAACCGGTCAACGGCATGTTCCTGGTGATCGGCGCGGACAGCCTGATCCGCGACAAGAGCGAAGAGATCGAGAGCAAGGCCGGCCGGATCGCGCAGCAGCTCGACACGATCCAGCGGACGCTGGATGTGCGTTTCCCGGTCTTTGTCATCATCACCAAGTGCGATCTGATCGCGGGCTTCCGCGAGTTCTTTGACAATATCCACGATCCGAACCTGCAGCACCAGTTGCTCGGCTGGAGCAACCCCGACAACCTCGATTCGCCCCTGCGGATCGAGCTTGTCGAAGAGCACATGAAGCAGGTGAAGCAACGCCTGCTTTCGCGCCGCCTCGCGCTCGTTGCCGATACCACCAAGTACGCGCAGGGCACCGGCAAGCGCATGGACGAGGTGGACGAGCTGTACGCGCTTCCGGAAAACCTCGAAAAGGTCGTGCCTCGTCTCAAGCGGTATCTGGAAACAATCTTCGCCGGTGGCGAGTGGAGCCCCAAGCCTCTCTTCCTCCGCGGCATCTACTTCACCAGTTCGATGCGCGAGGGCGAAGCACTCGATCAGGATCTTGCCAAGGCGCTCGGGCTGACGCTCGACAGTCTTCCCGGCGGCAAGATCTGGGAAAAGGAGCGATCGTTCTTCCTTCGGGATGTGTTCCTTTCCAAGGCCTTCCGCGAAAAGGGTCTGGTCACGCGCGCCACCAACGTGCGCCAGGAACAGAACAAGCGGCGGCTCGTGCTGCTCGGCTCGGCCGTCGCGGCCGCAGTGGCGGTTCTGGGATTTGCTTTCTACGGTCAGAGCCAACTCGGCAAGTCGATCGAAGGCCCACGGGAGTTTTGGCGCTCTATCGGCGTCGCGGTGGGCGTCGTTCAACCTGAAAAGCCGGCGGATGTTGACCCGAGTGTGCCCACGGGACCGACTCTGACCCGAGGCGACACGGCGATCGTCGGCTATGAAGCGCCAAAATGGGTGTACCTGGGTGATCGCGCGGACGTGGGCTTGCCCGATTCCGTTGCGGCACGGGCGAAACTGCCGGGCTTGGTCACCAAGCGCGCCGAAGAGCCGGTGCGTGTGCCGCTTGTCTTCACACCAGCAGCAGCGCTGGTTGGCGCCGGGGGCGGATTCTCGCAAGAACAACGTGCCGCGGGAGCAGCGGTGCTGGAACGCTCCGTCCTTCTCCCGCTGGTGAACGGCGCTCGGCAGCGCATGGGAGAATCCGGCGCGTGGGATGCGCACGCGACCGCAGCACTTGCCGAGTTGATCAGGCTCGAAACGCTCAAGTTGGGGCTTGCCCCGGCCGGCGGCCCTCGAGCGGCGCTGATCGACCTGAAAGCCATCTTCACCTATGTACTTGACGGCAAGTCCGTGCCGGACGAGTTGACATCGTGGCAGAATGCGATCGACTCGACTTACAGGATCGGCTCCGCATCGGATGGGAAATTCTCCTGGCCACCCGAGAGTTTGGCAGCGGGGGATGTTGCTTCGTTGCGATCGCTTCGCGAAGGACTGGAGCGATTCGCCGGCTCGTGGGGACAGCGGGCGCGAGGCGACGAGTTCGCGCTCGGCCGCCTCTCTCTTGTCGCGGAATCTCTGAGCGCGTTCCGTTCGGAAGAGGCGAAATTGATGAGTCTGCGCGGCATGCCCGACGCGGAAGGCAAATCGACTCCGGTCGTGCAGACCACGGCCGAACTCGATTCTTTCAATGGCGACGCCCGCGCGCGGCTCGATGCCATGACTACGGCCGCCTCCCGATGCGACGCCCTTCTCGCCGGATTGAAAATGAATCCCTCGGAGTTAGCGGGGAGCATTGAGCAGACCAAGCGCGAAGCGATCGATCAGATTAACGCCGAATACGCGCTGCTGCTGGCCCAGTTGCCCGCGCAGAGTGAAGGCGAATCGAACGAGCCACAAACAATCGCGGAGGTGCGTCAGTTGATCGGCGCCCGCCGAGATTCGGCGGAAAAAGCGGTTGATCAGGCCGCCGATCGCGTCGCGACCTCGCTTTCATCCGTGATGCCATTGGCGGCTCCGGGCCCGGGCGGTCGAGAAAGCGAATTGGCGTATCGCGTGCGACTCGATGCGTACCAGCGCGGCGCCAAGGAACTGTTTGACCGGGAATCGGCCGCGGGAGATGCCGACTGGTACGGTCTGGCAGATCGCTTCCAGCAACTCGATGCCCGATCCGAGCGTGCCGCGGCGGATATCGACTCGATCGTTCGCGGCCTCGCGGATGCTTCGGCTCGGACGCTGGTCGGTGGTGTGGCCAAGACCTTTGTGCGAACAGCGCGCGCGGCCGGAGCGTCGGAAGCGCTCGGCGGGTTCCTTGCGAAACTGCCCGATTCCTCCGATGGCGTGGCCAGCGCGGTCGAGGCGATCGCCGCTTCCAAGGGCGTGAAACCCTTTGCGAAGCCGACAATTCCCATGACGGATCTCAAGGGCGGCGAAATACCCACCAAGTACTCTCCCGCCGCAGCCGGGATCGTGCTTTCCGGCCTCACGCGAGCCGAATCGGAACTGTCGTCCGGCGGCGCGGTGATCGATCGGGAGCGACTGCTTGGTGAAGTGAAATCGCGCGGGCGCGGCCTCGAGGATTACGCACGCGGGTACGCCGGCGTCTGGGCCAGCAGCCTGGTGCGCGAGATGTCTCTGAGCGATTCGCTGCGCGAATGGGACAAACTCGGGCCGGCCATGACCAGCGGTCTCGATCGGGCGGCGGACGCAACAGGCCCGATGCGACAGTTGGCCGCAGCCGCGATCGACGCGATCGAGCCGCTGCCGGCAAGCGTTCGAAGCGCGCCCGAGAACAAGGGCGCGATCGAGCGGCTCCAGCAGACATTGAAGAGCTTGTCCGACGAGAGCAACCTCCGCCGGCGTGGAGACGCGCTCAAATCGCTCGTGCCGCTCGGTGCGTTCGATTGGCGCGCCGCCCGCGCCGCGCTCCTGGCGCAGGGATCCGGGCAGGCCCGGGTTGAGGCAATGGCGGAACTGGCGGGCCCCGGCGACCGTGACATCTTTGGCGAAAGCGTCGCGATCGGTGTGCTGCGGTCTCTCCGTGCCCAGTACGAACCCGCGGCCCGCGAGGCGTTGGACTACTTGAAAACCGCCGATCGCTGGCCGCTGTCACGCTCGGCGGAGCTTTCAAAGCCGTTGGACGAGGCCGGCCTGCTGCGCGCATTGGGCGCTGCGGATCTACTGGCGGCGCCGGGCGAAGTGCCCCCGGATGTGACGGGGGAATTGAAGGACTTGATACTGGATTTGCGGGGCAAGCGGGTGCTGAACGATCAGCAGCGGGGCCGTGTCGAGAAGATTCAGGTCGTCGCATCGGCGCTGGGCAGCGGTTTGCAGCAAAGGCAGCCAGTCACCGTTTCGATGGTTCCGGTGTGGAGCCGACGGGACGTGGAAGCGCTGCCACCGCTATCGAGTTCGGGAGTGAGCAGCGCCGGCGACGTCATCGAGTGGTTCGAGCAGATGGAGGTCGTGCGTGATGGCGAAGGACCGGGGCCGCGAATCGCGCTGCGGGGCATCGATGCGGCGCGAGCGGCGGAACTGGTGAAGCAGTTGTCGATGACTAGTCCGGGGCCGGGCGTGACAATCCGGTTCTTCCGAAATCTGGGCGATTCTGCCGCGGCCGGCGAGTCCCGCATCTCGGGTCCATGGACGGCGGCCGTTATCGCGTTGCTTCCGGGTGCAAGGCAGGCGGCACCGGGTGGCAACTCGTGGGTGGTTCCACTGCCGGTGGTCGAACTCGAGTCGAAGCAGACTTATCACCTCTGGATGAACGTTACTTTCTCGTCGCCCATGCCCAAACCCGAAGAGTGGCCGGGCACGACGAGCTGGCCTCGCTGAACGAGTGAAACTTGAGGTCGCAGTCCGGCACGGATCGCAAAGCGGAGGCCCCGGGCAGAAAAGCAAGGATGCTGAAGAAACTCTCGCAATGGCTTGGTGGATTGTCCTCTCCGGCGGAAGGGGGCGGGGCGCCGCGCGCCCAGTTGTGCCTTTTCGGAAAGCACCCCGGCTGGGACGACCACATGCAGGACCTGGGATTGAACACCGAGCGGCTTGTAGAAGTCCGCCGCACGCTGTACGCAGAGGGCATCGCGGGGAACATCGACAGCGGATCGTGGGAGAAACTCGGCGCTGCGGCGCTGCCGGTTTTCGAGCACGCGTTTGTGTGGCGATTCCGCGCTGACGAGTTTGTGTTCGGCCGGTTGTGGTCGAGCAGCGACGCGAGGGGCCGCAAGAAGTATCCCATGGTGGCGTGTGTGCATGCTCGCGGCTTCGAGATGACGCGCATGGCAGCACTTGCTTCCGAATCCGTCACGCGGGCGATGGAGGCCTGCCGGCAGGAGACGGACGCACAATCGGTTCGGTCGATTTTTCTGCGCGAAAGCGAAGGGTTGTCGGCGAGAGCCTCGGGAATCGGTCCCGGCGGCTCGGACCGATTTGACCGGGCATGCAGGGAATCGCTGGCCACCGATTCAACGTTGAATGCTGATGGTGCGCAGCCACTGGTGCGTGCGGCGTATGCGTTGCATCGAGAAGCCGAGCCGGCGCTCAAGCGCGGGCTGGCCCAGTCGTCGCGTGGAGTTCACCTGAGGCTGCCGTGTATCGGAGGAATGGGCGTCGGAGGCAGCGCGTGGGCGTGGTCTGCCGCAGCACTCGACTTGTTGAATGTTCCGACCGGTGTTCCAGACGGCTTGCTTTCGATCGAGGCAATCGGGGCGAGTGGCGGCGGTGGGCCTTGGGTCGATGCGCTGATCGGGCGGGTGACTACGGCGGAGTTGGTTTGCCTGCGCGCCAGCCGAGCCGCGATCCCGCTGACGACGGACGTTCCTTTCAACATTGATGCGGCGTTCGCCGATCGGGTTCGATCGAAGGCGGCGATGTGGCGAGGCGTAACTTCGCCAGAAAAAGCGGGAACACGCGACTGATGCCGCAGACGAGGGCGACAACCCCGGTGTGGATTCGGACGCTGGTCTGGGCCGCGCTGCTGACGATTTGCGCCGGCCAGCCAGTTCGCGCGGAACTTCCTTCGCAGCCTGCCGACGGAAAGAGCAGCCGTCTTCCGATTGATGAGCGGGCCCCGGCGGTGCAACTGACACCGATTCCGCGCACTTTGTCGCAGCCGATCAACGAAGACAATCTGCCGCCGGCGATTCCGGGTCCGGGAGAGCGGTCGTACAAGGTGCGGCGGTTTGATCTGGCGTACCGGCGCGAACATCCGAATCTGCCGCCGATCAGCGAGCTCGAATTGATCCCCGTGGAACTTGGTTTGACCAGCGACGGGTACATGGCGCCGCGCGAGGGGCTGCCGACAGTTGTTATCCGGGTGGGGGACACGTTCGGGGGCGTGCAAACGCATGGGGCGACATTCTTCACGAGCGCGATCCAGGCGGTGAGCGCGGCGATCGTTTCGGAACTGGCACGGCGCGAACTGATAGGTTTGTTCGTGGTGCCGGATTCCCGCGACATCGACGAATTGACGGCGGACGATTTGCGCGGGGAAGGCGAGGAAGAACGATTCGACCTGCGTCTGGTCATTTGGACCGGTGTGGTGAATCAGGTTCGCACTGTCGCCTCGGGCGATCGGCTCGCCGAGAACCAGCAGCGGATCGACAACCCGATTCACGCACGCATCCGCAAGCAAAGTCCGCTTCAGTCGGGCGATCTGATCCGCAAGGACAAGCTCGACAATTACGCACTCCGTCTGAACCGGCTCGCGGCGCGCCGCGTGGATGTGGCGCTGGGCCCAACCCGCGAATCGGGCGAAGTCGTGCTGGATTATCTTGTCAGCGAATCCAAGCCGTGGACGTTGTACGGGCAGCTTTCCAACACGGGGACGACCGAGACGAATGTCTGGCGCGAGCGCGTGGGCTTTGTGCACAGCCAGTTGTCGAATCACGATGACGTATTCCGGCTGGACTACGTCACAAGTTCGTTTTCCGACGTCAACGCACTCAACGCCGGATACGACCGCCCACTTGGCGATAGCGGCGTCGTGCTTCGTTCCTACGGCGGGCTCAACAACTACACCGCATCCGACGTCGGGCTGGCGGGCGAAGACTTCACGGGCAACGGGTTTACGTTGGGCGGCGAGATCGGCGTGCTGCTGGCACAGAGGCGTGAATGGTTCCTCGAGGCCAGCGTCGGCGGGCGCTTCGACAACATCGCAGTCAACAACCAGGCGGTCGATCAGAAGGGCTACGCCAACATTTTCTCGCCATATTGCGCCCTGAAGCTGACGCGAGAATCAGACTCCACGACCACCAAAGCCATCATCGGTTTCGAGGGTCTGGCCCCGTTTGTCACGGGCGTCGAGCAATCGCAGCTCGCAAACCTGGGGCGGCTCGACCCCAGTAGCGCATGGGCGATGTTCAAGTGGGACATCGAGCACACCTTCTATCTGGAACCGTTATTCAACGGGCACGCAGGTGCGATCGCGCCGCCCGACACGCCCGCGAACCGGAATATGACGCTGGCGCACGAGATCGTGCTGATCACCCGCGGCCAGTTCACCATGGACAACCGGCGACTGATCCCCAACGTCGAGCAGGTGGCGGGCGGCGCCTACAGCGTTCGGGGCTATCCCGAGTCGGTTTCGGCGGGTGATACTGTGATTCTGGCTACGGCAGAATACCGATTTCACTTCCCGCGGATTCTGCCGGTTCGCGACCCGACGACCACTCCTTTCATGGGGCACCCCTTCCGTTGGGCGCCGCAGCAGCCCTATGGGCGGGCGGATTGGGATCTGATTTTCCGCGCCTTTGTGGATGTCGGTCGAACGGTCAATAACCAGCGCGAACCCTACGAGATCAACGGGACGCTGGTCGGGACCGGCGTAGGTCTGGAGTTTTTGTTCCAGCAGAACATCAGCGTCCGGGTGGATTGGGGCGTTGCGTTGTACAACCTTGAGGGTCCGACACCGGTGGAGCCCGGCTATAACCGCATCAACTTCATCCTCACACTTCTTTATTGAGACGTTGGCAACGCTTCCAGGGGATCGAGCGTCCCCTGCGACCGTCAGAATCGGAACCGGCCATTTCTGCCGATGCCGGTTTCGGGAGCATCGCGAGCCCGGCGCAGGTACATTGGAAGCATCGGAATCCGGCAATTCTTCAGTCCATGACGGTCGTTTTCGCTGAGTTCTCGGGCGGAGCGGCAGAAACCCGGCTTGTTGCGGGGCGTATGGGATAAGAGAAGGAGAAGCGACGGACCGAGCCGCCGGCAAAGGCGGCCAGGATGGAACGGCTCGCCGCACGATGAAGCCAAGAAACCAAACTTCGCGGGTGTCGGCACTCACCGTATTTGCCGGTGGCGTGGCATCGGTGCGCGCGGCTGGCGTCGGCCACAAGCGCGGCACGGCTTGGATCGGATCAACGCTCGCGGCGCTCCTGTTGCTTGCCTCCGCCCGAGCGAACGGGCCGCAGAATCCGACGGTGACGCACGGCAGCGCCACGTTCACGCAGCAGGGCAACAACTGGGTTATTACGACCTCGAACCGCGCGATCATCCAGTATTCGAGTTTCGACATCGCGATGGGGCAGTGGGTTCGCTTCGTGCAGGCCGGGGGCGATGCGCGAGTGCTCAACCGAATCAACAGCTCGATGCCCACCCGCATCGATGGCACGCTCATGGCCAACGGCCATGTGTACTTTGTGAACCCGTCGGGTGTGATCTTCGGAAACAATGCCGTGATCAATTGCGGCAGCTTTGCTGCGGTCGGCGGGCAATTGAGCGACCAGGATTTTCTGGCCAAGCGTGACAACTTCACCAACCTGACGGGCGCAGTCGTCAACAACGGGCAAATCCAGGCCAAGCAGGGCGGCGTGGTCGCGCTGGTGGGGCAGCACGTTGCGAACTACGGCAGAATCGTCGCGCCGCAGGGCACGGTGATCATGGCCTCGGGCAAGGACGTCATGCTCGGCGAAGCGGGTGGCCGGATCTTCGCCCGGATCGAAGGCGAAGGAATCGCGCGTGCCGAGGGTGTGCGAAACGATGGCGTGATCGATGCCGCGCGTGGGCGCACACTGATGGCGGCGGGCGATATCTACGGCATGGCCGTGATCAACACGGGGCGGGTCATCGCTCGCGACGTGAAGATCGACGGCGGTAAGAACGGCGAGGTCCGTGTCGCGGGCCAGATCGACGCGTCGAACCGCGAGATCGGCGGCACCGGCGGCAGGGTCGAGATCTCGGGCGAGAAGATCGCGCTGACGGGCGCAGCGATTGATGTTTCAGGCGACAGCGGCGGCGGCACGGCTCACATCGGGGGCGGTCGCGAGGGTCAGGGACTGGACAATGCCGCGAACGCAGTCTTTGCGGACAGCGCCACGACGATCCGTGCCGATGCAACCCGCGCCGGCGACGGCGGCGAGATTGTGCTGTACTCGCACGATTCAACACGCTCGGGCGCGAAGCTCTTTGCGAGGGGCGGCGTCGATTCGGGGAACGGCGGATTCATCGAAACGTCGGGCGGCTGGCTGTCTCTTTCCGGAGCGCCCGATACTTCGGCGCGGGCGCTGCTGGGCAAGGCGGGCGAATGGCTGATCGACCCGTTGAACCTTGACGTGGTTGCGGGTGCATCGAGCAACGTCACCGGTCCGCCTATTTTTTCACCCACTGGCGGAACGGGCCTGTTGTTCGTGGGCGACCTGATCGCTGCCCTCTCGACCAACAGCGTCGTGACGATTCAGACGGTCGGAACGGTTGGCGCAGGCACAGGATTGATCCGATTCCAGACGGCGCTCGACCTGCCCGCGACGGGCGGAACCCGGACGCTGAACGTGCTTTCAGCGGGCGGGATTGAGATCAACCAGCGGATCCGCGATCTGAACACGCCGACCGGGGGCGGGCTGAATCTGAATCTTTCTGCGAACGGCGGCGTACTGATCGCTGCGGGCGCGGACGTGCTGCTGAACACCGGTACGTTTACCAGCAGCGGCACGACTTTCACAAGCAATGCATTCATTCAGGCCGGGCCCGGTGGCGTGTGGTTGAACCACACCGGCGCCGTCGCTCTATCGAACGTCACCACGCAGGCGCCAACGCCCGGCTCGACCGGGCTGTGGGTACGGGGTACGAGCTTTGCGAGCACCGGTACGCTCCGTACCAACGGTGGAAAGATCGACATTCTTGCGTCTGGCGGCAGCGCCGGTTTTTCCGGCGGCGGCGCGTTTGTGGACGCCGGTGCGGGCGACATCGTGGTGCGTGCTGGTGATTCGCTCACTGCTGCGGTCGCGTTTACCGGCGGCAATATTCTGTTCTTCTCCGGCGGCGACGCGAACGTCAATCGAAACGTGACGGCGGGCGGCGCGCTCGATATTCGGGCAGGACAGAGCGGTGTCGGGGCGCTGACGTTCGGGGGCGGATTAGGCACCACAGCGCTGCATGGAACGACGATCAATCTCCTTGCCGGCAACGGCGCTGCTCCGGGCGCTTCGATTCGCTTTTCGCGATCGACCGATCTGATCAGCGCGCTGGGGCCGGTGACGGTGAGCGCTGGAGCCGGCACGTTCCAGGTCGATTCGGGTCTCACGTTGCGTCAGACGATGGCGGGCGACTTCTCGCTGGTTGCAGACACCGTGAACTTGGATGGCTCGCTGGTCGGGTTTGCCACAGGGAAGCTGAGAATCCTGACCGGCTCGAGCGCTCGAAACATTTCGCTGGGCGGAGTGGTTGCGCCGCCGGGCTCACTGCATCTTTCGTCCAACGAGCTGTTTCGCATCACGGGATTCAGCACGATGGATCTCGTGAAGTCCGGACAGACCGGGAACATTTCCGTCGACGGCGCTACGCCGATTTTCAACCGATCTCTGAACGTCCTGTTGGGCTCGGGGGCGCTGCGTTTGAACGCCGACCTGGAGATGACGGGTTCGTTCAGCAACAACGGGCGCACTCTCATTGGGCCGGGCAATATCGGGCTCAAAGCTTCGTCCGCAACGTTCATCGGTTTGGTGGACGCCGCGGCAGCCGGTGCAAACTTCACGGTGTCGAGCACGAATGCGGGCGGGCTGGTCAACTTCGCGAATTCGATCGGTTCAGGGCTGGCGCTGAACAGCCTCACAGTGAACGGACCGGCGGAGACGCGGGTACGGAACCTGGTGCGCGCCGGAAACGCGATCTTCAACTCGAAGACGACGATTCAGAGCAATACCACATTCAATGGTGGCCCGGTCGTTTTCAACAGTTCGCTCGATTCTGGTTTCGGCGGTCCGTACAGCGCAACGTTCTTAGGTGGGCCGGTTTCTCTGCTCGGCGGCGTAGGCCAGACCAGCGCGCTGGCATCGCTGCTGACCAATTCAAATGCGATCGTTTCGGGGAATGTCCGCACGACCGGGTCGCAGTTGTACGGCGGAAACCTGAGCGTCACCGGGACATCCAACTTCCTCGCGAGCGGCGCGTGGAGCGTGCTCGGAGCAACTTCTCTGGGCGCTGACGCAAGCGTGATGATGACGCCGACCGGCGCGATCCCGCAGCCGACGGTGTACTTCGCGGGCGCAGTGGACTCGCCGGGCAATCGAGACCTGCTCGTCACGAGCGCTGGTGTCATTACCTTTGCGTCGGACATCGGCGCCGGTGCAGCGCTGCGCAACCTCACGGTGAACGGTGGCGGCCTGACCCGAATCGGTGGAATGGTTCGCCTGACGCCGGGCGGGTTTGGCCAGTTCTTCAACCAGACCGAACTGCTGAGCAACTTGACGCTGCTGGACGGCAATTTCGCGTTCAAGGACGTGCTTGACTCCGGTGCTGCCGGGCCATTCTCTTTGACGGCGAGCGGACCGGGGACAGTCTCGTTCGAGCAGAACGTCGGCATCGGGCGGTCGCTGAGCACCATTGACACGACGGCCGTCGCGCTCACCGAGGTCGGCGGCAACGTCGCGACGACGCTGGGGCAGAGTTACTCGCAGATGCGACTGATCGGACCCGCGGGCGATCGTTCGTTCAGTTCGCTCGGCGGAGATTTGTTCTACGCGGGCGCGGTTGCCGCGGCGGCCACGGATATTGGCATTCTGGCGAACACCCCGGGGCTGGTGACGTTCAATTCAACGGTCGGGTCGGGTGTTTCCGGCGCGGGCGCAGTCGCGGACATTCGGCGCACCGGTGGCGGACAGACGATCCTGCGCGGGAACACCGATTCGGTAGGCGAACAGTCGTTTGATGGCGACTTGCGATTTGATACGGGCTTGGCCGCGAATGCCGGTGGCGACTTCTCGGTGACGGGCAATTCCGTCCTGAACGGCAACGTCGATGTACTGGCATCAAGCGTGGACTTTGGCGGATTGGTGGACTCCACCGGCGGCGCACGAAACCTGCACGTGACGAGCGCGGGGCTGATCAACTTCGGATCGAGCATCGGATCGACCGGCCCGCTGGGGAATCTGCTGGTTGATGGCGGCGGCCTGACGCGGCTGACGACGCTCGTTGATGCGGCGGATGCCCGCTTTGACAATCCGGTGCAGTTGACGGGCGATACGATCTTCCAGGGCGGCAGCGTGCGGTTCGCGCAGACGCTCGATTCACAGACTCCGGGCGCATTCGGTGCCGAGTTCAAGGGCGCGGGCGGGCTTGGCCTGCTGACGCTGCTGGGGCCGGTAGGTTCTTCCGGGGCGCTCGAATATCTCATCGTGCGTACCGACGCGGACGTGCGCTCCAGTATCTCCACAGCGAACCAGCAGCAGTTCGACAAGATGCTGGCGATCACCGGCCCGGCGATCTTCAACGCCGGCGGGTTCTTCTCGGTCGCGGGTCCGACGAGTATCGCGGGCCGGGCGACGGTGAACGCGTCGAGCGTGACGTTCTCCGACTTTGTGGATTCGACGATCGGGCCCCCGACGGGCGAGTTGTTCGTGCAGAGCGCGGGCCCGATCCTGTTCGCCAAGTCGATCGGCCAGAACAATCAATTGGTGACCCTGGATGTTTCGGGCGGCGGCGTGACGACGATCAACGATGTGCTGAACGTGCAGACGGCCGACCTGCACAACAACACGCTGCTTGGTTCGAACACCCACCTGCGGAACGGTCAGTTCACATTCCACCAGTTGCTGAACTCGGGGCCGGGCGGACCGTACGCGCTGGACACACTGGCAGTTTCGACGCTGGCGCTGCTGGGCGAAGTGGGGGGCACCAGCCGCCTGCAGAGCATCGACGGACTCGGCGCGGCACAGTCGGTACTTGGCGCGAACGTGACGACGCAGGACTTCATCCGCCTCGGCGCGACCCGGCTCGATGGCCACAGTACGGTCAAGAGCTTTGTCGGCCCGATCGACTTCGGAGTGATCACCTCGCCGGTGGCGCGGAACCTCGGCGTGGATACCCCGGGGATCGCGGCGTTCAATGGCACGGTGGGCACGTTGCTGAACCCACTGGCCTCAATCAACCGGACGGGGTCGGGTCAGACGATCCTGAAAGGCAACACCTTTACGCTGGGTCAGCAGTCGTTCGCCGGCGACGTGCGTTTCGATAACACGCTCGACATCCACGCGGGCGGACCGCTGTTCATTGGCGGCACCTCGATCATGGCGGGCGACGTGAACGTGGCATCGCTTGGAGCGACCTTCCTCGGCGCTGTCGATTCCACCGGCGGGTCGCGCAATCTGCATGTGACAAGCGCGGGACCCGTGCTCTTTGGCTCCTCGATCGGTGCGGGGGGCGCGCTGCAAAGCCTCACCGTCGATGGCGGCGGCGTGACGACGATCAATTCGCTCGTACGCGTACTGAGCGCGACAAACTTTGCGAACAACGCGCTGCTCGGTTCAGACGTGAATCTACAGGGTGGCACCTTCCGCTTCGGCGGCACGCTGAATTCCGGCGTGGGCGGTCCCTACGACCTCCGTTCGCTCGGGACGGGCACGATCGAGTTTGTGGGCAATGTCGGTTCGCTCTCCCGGCTCGATGGCGTCGATACGGCGCTCGCGGCCGATACGCGCCTGCACGGCACGCTCCTGGCGACCAGCGCGATCCGCCTGAGCGAGTTGCGGTTGCTGGGCGCGGGGCTCAAGACGGTTTCCAGCACCGGCGGTCCGATCGACTTCCTGGGCGCGGTCGCCGCCGATGCCAACGGTGCGCTCAACGTGTTCTCGCCCGCGCTCGTCGAGTTCCACTCGACTGTGGGCTCGGGAATCGCGGGTCTGGGCGCACTCGGCGCCATCAATCGCACCGGGGCCGGACGCACCATTCTCGATGGCAACACCACGACCAGCGGGCTGCAGTCTTTCGATGGCGATGTCGATCTGAACGGTGCGCTCACGCTCACGAGCGGCGGTCCGTTCAATGTCACGGGTCTCACCCGGATGTTCGGCGACACGATCCTGAATTCGGCGGGCTTCGCCTTCGGCGGATCGGTCGATTCCACCGGCGGGCCGCACGCGCTGACAATCACCAACAACGGCACCGGTTCCTTCGCGTCCGGACTTGGCGGAGGGGGCGCGCTCGGCACTCTCACGATCGGCGGGTCCGGTCTCACGCAGTTTGCGGGAAACGTGCGGCTTGTCCCGGGCGGCGTGATGACGATGAATCAGGCATCGGAGATCGCCGGGCCGTGCGATTTCCGTGCGGGCACTTTGAACTTTAATTCGATTGTGAATGCCGCGAACGGCGCGATCAATCCGACGCTGCTCCTGATAGCCGATGCCGCGAACTTCAATGCCGACGTTGGCGCGACTCGCGCACTCGCCTCACTCGATGCCTCGGGTGTCACTCTCTCCAAGGTCGCGGGCAATGTCTCGGCGTCCGGCCCGCAGAACTGGGGTTCGCTGCTTCTCGCCGGAGCGCCGGGTGTCCGGACATTCAACGCGAGCACAGCCGTATTCGGGGCAATCGACGCCTCGGCGAACACCATCGGCATGACGGTCGCATCGCCCGGCTTGGTTACTCTGGCTGGACCAATCGGCATGGGAACAATCGGGGGCGGCACGGCTCTGGCCTCGCTCCTGAGCACCGGCGGTGCAACGGTCGTTGCGGGCGATTCCACGACGATCGGCGCGACCACCTATTCGGGAAACCTGCTCACGGTCGGCACCCGCACGGCCAACGCCTCCGCGTTCACCGTCGGTGGCGCGACGGCCCTCGGCACCGGCCTGACGGTGAATGGAACCAACGCGACCTTCGTGGGCGCGGTGGACTCGGCCTCCGGCATCTTTTCGAACCTCTTGCTGAACGTCACGGCCGAATCCCGATTTGAAGGCGGGGTCGGTCAGAATTTCGCTCTCGCGAACGTTCGCAGCAACGCCGCGTCGTCGTACCTGCGGGGCAGTTTGAGAACCCTTGCTTCGGGCCAATCGTGGTTTGCGGGCGAACTGCGTGTGAACTCGAATCTGACGGGCGTGACAACCATCGATACCGGCCAGATCTTTGTCGGCAGGGATTTGTTCACCGACGCGATGACCGGAAGCGCCTCGAACCTCACGCTGATCGCCCGCGCGACTCCGACAATCGAAGTCGCACCGATCGGCATCGGCGGAAATCTCGGCCTTTCATCGACCGCACCTTCAGAATCGCAGCGACTGGGAAATCTCGTGATCGGTACCGGCGGAGCGACGCCGATGACCGCGACGATTGTGATGGCTCGCACGTTCAATTCGCTCGGTCAGATCGTGGCGGCGGGCGTGTCACCCTCGGATCAATACACAATCGTTGCGAACAACATCTCGATGGCCGCGGGCCAGAAGCTGACCGTACTGGGCACGCTGAACATGACCGCCTCGGGCGGCGTGACGATCGCGGATATCACGACGTTGGGCGACATGAACGTGAACGCTCCCTCGATCACGATCGTGAGCCGCTCGGCCTTCAGTGTGTTCAACAACGTGGGCGGAGCGATCGCCGACATCGGGACGGACCTTGTCGCCGGCGGCGCCGTGAACTTCAACATTGCCCCAGTGCTCGCGCCCGGTGCCGGCAAGTTCAGTTACTCCGCGATCGCCGGGCCGGCGCCCGTGCTTCAGAACTTCAGTTTCCGGCAGTATCCCGGGCCGATTACCGTCGCCAACTTCCGGGACATGCGCGTCGGAAGCCCGCTTGGACCCAACTTCATTCTCTCGCTCGACTTCGCTTCTCTCGGTCCGACCTCGACCAACCCGGCGGATACCCAGACGTTCCAGCCGCCCCGCCTGGGAGAGGTCCAGCGCGTGCGCCAGAGCGTCGCCGTCAATCCGGCCGATCAGGAATTGCTGCGTCGGCTTGGCCTCTCGGTTGAATCGGCTACGCCGGAGCAGATCATCGCGGCGTTTATCGGCTACAGCTACTTCCAGAACATCCCCGCAAAGGCACGTCCGAGCGTCGAGGCGGGTGACTATGTCGTCACCGCCGACCGGCTGTGGATGAAGGCGGTGGTCGAACTCGCCAATTCGTTCAAGGCCGAGATGCAGCGCACCGTGCTGGACGAGTCGGGCAACGCAGTCGCCCAGCTGCGCGATGTGGAACTCCGCCAGATGTTCGCCGAATCGTGGGATCGTTTCACCGCGCAGTCCACGCCGGGGTCGCCCGAAGAAGAACTCGCAGCCTATCGCGATTTCCTGCTCAACACCGGCGAAGAGCGCGGCACCCGCGAGGAACTGGCGCGACTGGGCGCGGTCATCACCAAACTTCAGGATCTGGGCCTTACCAGCCTCGAGGCGGGAATCCCCGAAGAGCGACTGCTCGAGATGGTTCGACCGCCGGCACTTTCAACGGACGACATGCGTCAGATGATCGCGGCCGTGAACGCATCGGGCATCAAGCCAACCCCACGGGAAGACGTCCCTGTAGCCACCCCGGCCCCCGCGGCACCCGTCGCGCCGGTCGCCGACCACGGCTCGGAATTGCTCAAGGTTTCCAAGCGTTAAGCGAGCAACTGTGGTTTGTGGATCACGGACATCCCAGCGCGTCATACTGAGCCGCGAAGACGACAAAGTCGGCGTCGTCGGTGACGCCGTCGTTGTTCATGTCGCCCGCGTCGGTGGTCAGTTCGTTATACGCGGGCACGAACAACTGAAAATCCAAATCGTCCACCAGCCGATCGCCGGAGAGGTCAGCCAGACACGGCGCGACCGAGATGTACCACTTTTTCTCCTGGGTCAGCAGCGAGGACTTCGCAATCGGATTTCGCACCCAGGGCGTCTCATCCGTCACGCGGCAGCGAACTGTGTTAGCCCCCTTCCGGAAATTGAATGTGGACAGATCGAACGAAGGGGCACTCTGACCGGGGACGATCGAAGCCCCAACAAGCCACTCGACTTTGAATGAGTGTCCCGGCCCCACCAACTGAAGAAGCGTGACGGAGAGCACAGTGGAGGGTGTCACCGTGGTCAGTTCGGCCGGGTTGGTGGAGTCGATCGGCTTTGCGAGCTTGTAGATGGAAGCGATGATCGCTTCCGCGCTCGGAAAGTTGAACGGGCGGTACAGATTTCGCATCATCGAGTCATAGGAAGGGCGATAGATACCGTAGTACGAGTAGTCCCCGCCTTCGTAACAGTCATGCAAGCCATCGAATTGGGGGTCGTTCACGCCGATCCATCGGAACCACTTCTTGGACTGGGCGAGCATCTGTGTTTTGTTGTAGATCGAGACATCGACCGCCGTCGGTTCGTTCGCGGCGTGTGTGGTGGGGCCGCCGTACTCGTACTCGTCGGCGAGGTCGGCGAACGCGTGACCAAACTCATGCACCGCGACTTCTGGCGCAGCAAAATTCGAGCCCGCGTAGGTGCCGACATCGGCCGTCCAATAGCCCGCGCCGCCGTATTTGGATGAATTGGCGACCGCCAGCACCTGATCAGGCGGAAACGGCGCGTTGTTGGCGTACTGGCGGGCGACGGTGGTGTTCACACATAACAGGCGCTCGGTGCCGCCGCACCAGAAATTCATCTGGAGCGGCGTGTTGCGGTTGATGCCTGGGGTCGGGTCGTTGGTGACGCCCGAGACGGAACTCACGACATCCACCCGAAAGGTCGCAAAGAAGTTCTGATAGGTCTTGAAAGGCTCATAGCCGAACAGCCGTGCCGCCCCGGATTCAACATCGAGCGCGTACTGGCCCAGTTCGCTCGACAGGTACCCGTCGCCGACGAAAACGATGTTGACGCGGTTGTTCGCCAGGCCGCGATCACGGAAACCCGGATCGAGCACTTCGATCACCTGCCCCTGCGTGTTGAGGCGATACACCGATGCCGGAATCGGCGTCAGGTTGTCCATTTCTTCGCGATCGAGGAATGGGAATTCCGAAGCGATACACGGTTCGGGTGCGCGCCCGGCTTCACGAGGCTGCCCGGGCTCCGGAGGCAACGCGAGGGCGACGCCGCAGAAACTGATCGACGCGAGGCCGAAAAGGGTTCGCATGTTGATTCCCTCCCTGTGGAAGGGCAATGGTACCACTGCGTCGCGGAGCGACGATCAGTGGTCCGTTGGGCTCGGTTGCGCCACCGTCAAGGCCGGTTCGTGTTCGATCGCCGCCACCCGTTGCGACTTGTATCTCCCCGCGATGGTTGACTGCCTCATGAGGGCATTCGCGAACACGGCGAGGACAATCACACCGCTGGCGGAGATCAAGCCGGCAAATCGCCTCGAGACGAACGGATTATCGACGGAGTTATCGCCCCGAGCCGCTGGATCTTCGAGCAGCGGATACGCCATCAGACGCAGGTAATAGAACGCCGCGATGGCGGAGTTGATGGCCAGCACAATCACCAGAGGAATCTCACCGGCAGAGATGCCGCTGGTGAACAGAGGCAACTTGCCAAAGAAGCCCAGCAGCGGCGGCATGCCGAGCAGGCTCAGCGAGCAGAGCACCATCATCCATCCCGCGGCCGGATGGGTGCGGCACAATCCGCGCAAGTCTTCGAAACTATCCAGTTCGCGGGGTTCGCTCCCGTCGGCAGAGGGCTTTTCAACCGCACCAAGCGCCGCGAAGGCACCCAGATTCGTCACGCCGTACGCGAGCAGGTAGAAGAGCACGGCAGAGATGCCGCTGCTGGTGAAACTTCCATCGCCGGGTCCGGCGATGACGCCGACGAGCATATAGCCCGAGTGCGCGATGGAGGAATACGCCAGCGTGCGTTTCGCGCTTGATTGGAGAACCGCCAGCACGTTGCCCACCGTCATGGTGAGCGCGGCAATCACCCACAGGAGCAGACGCATCGCATCGGGCAGCGACGTACCCCGGGGTCCGTAGTTCCAGCCGACCAAGCCGACCATCAGAAGGATCGCGAGGAAGCCGGCGGTCTTGGGCACAAACGCAAGCATCGCGGCGACGCCGGAAGATGCGCCCTGATAAACATCGGCCGTGTAGAAATGCATCGGGACGGCGGCGATCTTGAAGCACAGCCCAAGCACGCTGAGCATGAGTCCGGCCATCGCGAGCGTCGAAGGGCCGCCCGCGGTGAGCGAGGCGTGGATGGCATTCAGATTCGTTGAACCGGTCGCGCCATAGAGCAACGCGAACCCGTACAGAAAGATCGCGGCCCCGAGCGCGCCGAGGAAAAAGTACTTGACGGCGGCTTCCTGCGAGCGGTGCCGCGACGAACTGATCGCCACCATGATGTATGTCGGCAGGCTGGTCAGTTCGAGGGCGAGGAAGAGCCATATGAGGTCGTCGGCGTCGGCCACCAGCAGCAGGCCGGTGATCGAGAACAGGAAAAACGAATAGAACTCGGCCCGATTGGAGCGGAGGGGGTTGAAGCCACCTTTTCCGGATGCGATGCGTGCTTCCTCAAGCCGATCGACCGTTCCCGCCAGCAACGGCAGGAGCATGAGCGCGACGATGCAGACCAGCGTCTTCGCGAACGGCACCATCGTCGGAAGCATCATCTGACCGCTTGCCGCGGAGGGAGTGGGGGCGCCCCAGGCGCCCGGCGTCGTGAACGCCGACAGCAGGCCCGCGACGACGAGACCAATTGCGCAAACCCAAGCCGAAGACTTGCGGATGGACAAATTGCGTGAGAGCCCCAGCACCATCACGATGCACGTCGCGGCGAAGAGCGCGATCTCGGGCCAGAGGAAGGCAAGGCGTCCGATCATCGGGGGGCCTCCTCGGACCCAGAAAGGCGTGATTCCAGAGTCGGTTGTGTGGCTACGGCAGCGACCTCGGGGCGGCCGCCATCGGGCTGAATCGGGTTGTCGCGCACGTTCTGAACATGCGCCAAGGTCTCATTGACCGGCCCTTTCAATGCATCAAACAGCGGCATGGGATACAGCCCAAAGACCAGGCACGCGATGGCCAGTGGCACAAGGCAGGTAATCTCGCGGGCGGTGAGGTCGGTGGGGAGGTGGCCCTGATCGTCATGCGCCGCGTGCGCATCGTGCCCGTGTCCGCCCGGCTCGCGGAGCGGACCGAAGACAACCTTGCCGACCATGATCAGCAGGTACATCGCGGCGACGATGACGCCCAGCCCCGCGATGAGTGCGTACCACGGACCAAGGTTGCCGGCCGTCGCCCCGGGGACGGGGGCTCCGTTGCTCCCCCAGATTCCCTTACCCCACGAATCGCTCGCCTGGAACGTGCCGAAAATGCAGAGGAACTCACCGACAAAGCCGTTGAGGCCGGGCAGGCCGACCGAAGCCATGACGAAGAAGACCATGAAGGTGGCCCAGATGGGCATCTTGGCCGCGAGCCCGCCAACATCTTTCATCGAACGCGTGTGGTAGCGTTCGTAGACGAAGCCGACGCAGAGGAAGAGCGCGCCGGTCGAGAGACCGTGATTGATCATGTAGAGGATCGAGCCCTGCAGGCCCGCCGTATTCAACGCGACCAATCCGAGAATGCAGAAACCAAGGTGCGCGACAGACGAGTACGCGACCAGTTTCTTCATGTCGGTCTGCACCCAGCAGATCAGCCCACCATAAAGGATTCCGATGATGCACAGCACCGCGATGAAGGGCGCGTAGTGGATGAACGCGTCGGTGCAGAACGGGAGCGCGAAGCGGTAAATCCCGTACGTGCCGAGTTTCAGCAGCACGCCCGCGAGGATCACCGAGCCGGCGGTGGGGGCCTCGGTGTGCGCGAGCGGGAGCCAGGTGTGAACCGGGAAGAGCGGCACCTTAACCGCAAAGCCGGCCATCAGCGCGAGCAACACCATCGACTGCTGCGCGAACGTCAGGTAACCGATGGAAGCCTGCTGGAGCGTGGCGATGTCAAAGGTCCACTTGCCCGCGCCGGGGAACGAATCGGTGGGCAGCCCCGCGTTGATCCACGCGACGTAGACCAGCCCCGCCAGCGCGATCATCGAGCCGGTGAAGGTGTACAGGAAAAACGTCGTCGCGGCACGCTTGCGATTGGTCGATCCGTACAGGCTGATCAGGATGTACATCGGGATCAGCGTGAATTCGAAGCAGACGTAGAACAGGATCAGATCGCGCGCGATGAACACGCCCACCATCGCGGCCTGAAGCACCAGCATCCACGCGTAATAGGTGCGAACGCGGTTGGTGATCGCCGTCCACGAGGCAAGCACGCAGATCGGCCCCAGCAACCCCGCAAGGGCGATGAGCAGCAGCGAGACCGAATCAACGCCCATCGAGACCGAAATCCCGAGCGCGGGAAGCCACTTGATCTGATTCGCAAACTGGAATTCTGCGCCGTGTGACCAATCGAACTGGAAGAGCGAGACGATCGTGAACGCCAAGGCAACGAGAGTGCCGAGCAGGGCCGTGGCGCGGGCCCGCTTCTCGGGCGAGAACGCCAGGAACAGCGCAAACGCGAGCGGGATCAAGACGAGCAGCGCCAGAATCCAGGTGTGCAGGAAACCGGACGAAGTAACAGCCGCCGCGATCGGGGCGGTAGTGGGGGCGGCGAAGGTGTCGGGGCTCTGCATCAAGGCCGAAGACTCCGGAAGTCAGACTCGGTCAGCGAAGGGTCAGTATGAAGACGATGAAGAGCAGCAACGCGACGCCCGCGGCCATTCCCGCGGCGTACCCGTGCAACTCGCCCGACTGCGTCGGCCGGATGGTGTTTCCGATCCAGCGCGGGATCGCGCCGAACATCCGCACCAGTCCGTCCACGATCCATTTGTCGAAGAGATTGAAGATGTGCGCCGCGATCAGGATCGGCACGCGGATCGCAAGGTTGTAGAACTCGTCCACGTACCACTTGTGCTGAGCCCACTTTGGGATCGGCCCGAGGTAGGGCAGCAGGGCATCGGCCTTCGCGGTCGCGGCGGTGGTGCGTCCGACATAATGCAGCCAGAACGCGAAGAAAATGCCCGTAAAGCCCACGGCACCCGAAACGTAATAAAGCACCGCGTGCGGATTCCATCCCAGGAACGTGCCCGCATGAGCGCCCGGCTCTTCAAGCCCCACATAGGTTGGCACGTACGACGGAACATCGAGCGAATCGGGGCCCTCGTGCCCGCCGTCGCCCGTGCCTTCGTGCGCTTCGGAATGGTGCTCATAGGGGGACGCGTACGCCGCGGACGATTGCATCACCATCTCGGGCACCACGCCGCCATCGATATGGGGCTGGCCCGGCAAGTGCATGAAATTGAGACCGGTAGCGGCAAGCGAGCAGATGCTCAGCGTGAGCAGCACGGTGTTGATTGCCCAGCCCGGCGCGTGCGGGTGGAAGTGTCCACCGTGCCCGTGATCGTGGTGGGCGTGGTCGTCTTGAACGTGATTGTGATCGTCATGCCCAGCACCGTGTGCATCGCCGTGGTCGTCGTGCGCCGAGTGCAGTTCTTCGCCCGGCTCGTAGTGCAGCGGACCCACGATGACGCGGAAAAACACTCGGAACGTGTAATACGCCGTCATCCCGGCGGTGATGAGCAGGATCCAGCCGATCGGCGCCAAGCCCGGTGTGAGGTAGTTCGAGGCGATCAGCATGTCCTTGCTGAAGAAGCCCGAGGTGAACGGGAAACCAGACAAGTTCAGGCAGCCCACCAGCATGCCGAACGACACGATGCCCCAGCCCTTGAGCCGGCGCAGGCCGCTGAGTTTGCGAAGATCGAGCTGCCCGGCAAAGCCGTGCATGATCGCGCCGCAGGAGAGGAACAACAAGGCCTTGAAGAACGCGTGCGTCACCACATGGAACGCGGCGCCCGTGCTGGTCAATCCGCCCAGGCCCGCGAACATGTAACCCAACTGGCTCACCGTTGAGTACGCCATGATGCGCTTGATATCGAATTGAGCCATGCCGATTGTCGCGGCAACAAACGCCGTCAAAGCGCCAACCCACGCCACCAGAGGCAGCGCGATCTCGCTGAGCAGGAAGAGCGGGTACATGCGGGCAACCAGGTACACGCCCGCCGTCACCATCGTCGCGGCATGGATCAGGGCCGACACCGGGGTCGGGCCTTCCATCGCGTCGGGCAGCCACACGTACAGAGGCAACTGCGCCGACTTACCGAACGCGCCGATCGCCAGCAGAATCGGGATCAACTGCAACTGGAACGGAATCTCGGAATACCGACCCGCCTTCGCGGCATCGATGTACGGCTGCGCCGCGTGGAAAATTTCCCGGAATTCGATGCTGCCGAATTGAACGAACGTCAGCCCGATTCCCATCAGCAGGCCCAGGTCGCCGATGCGGTTCAGGATGAACGCCTTCTTGGCCGCCTCGACCGCCGAGGGCTTCTTGTAGTAGTAGCCGATGAGCAGATACGAGCACAGACCGACGCCTTCCCAGCCCAAAAAGAGCAGCAGGAGGTTGTCGCCCATGACCAGGCACGTCATGCTGAAGACAAACAGGTTGAACGCCGCGAAGAAGCGGCAGTAGCCCGTGCCCAGGTCCGGGCTCATGTATTCGCTGGCGTACAGCGCGATAAGGGTCGCCAGCCCGGTGACGAACAGCATCCACAAGATCGTGAGCGAATCGATGTAGAGCGAGAAGTTGCCGACCAGCCGCTGCCCGTTCCCTTCGCCCCACTCCAGGAAGAACCATTCAAAGCCGTGAGTGATAACCGGTGCGCCGGAGGAGGCTTGGAACAAGCGGACCGCAACAACAAACCCGCCCGCGAGGCACGCGACCGTCAGGAACGCCGGGGCCTTGCTTTTGACACGCAGGATCGCGCACAGCGTACATAGCACGACTCCCAGCATCGGCAGCGCGAGCAAAAGCAACGCTTCCGGTGGTCCGGACAAAATCGGGTTGAGCGCGGGCCCGCTGCCGGATGCAGGTCCGGATGAGGCGAGTGCGAGGGTAGAAAGAAGAGTCGTCACGAGTGCTCCGCAAGGGGCCTTGCTTGCCGCAGCGGACTCTTATCCGCTGCCGCCCGAATCAGCCCTTCAATTCCGACCATTCCTCCGCATCCAGGCTTTCCCGGCGGCGGAAGAGCAGCACCACGAGAGCCAGCGCCATCGCCGCTTCCGCTGCCGCCACTGTCACGATGAAGATCACAAAGCTCTGCCCCGTCATGTTCATGTGGAAGCGGCTGAACGCGACCAGCGCGATTCCCGCTGCCTGGAACATGAGTTCGGTGCAAAGGAACATGATGATGAGGTTGCGCCGCGTCAGGAAGCCGATCAGCCCGATCGTGAACATCGCGGCCGAGATGAACAAATAGTGGGCAAGCGTGATGCTCGGAAACGCCGCCGGGAAACCATCCTGTGCCAGAGTCAGGGCCGTATTCATGGGTTGGTCTCCACGCCCTGTGCCACTTCCGCCGCGAGGCTCTTGGCGTGCCGCTCTTTGGCGTCTTCATCCAATTGCACCTGCTTACGGCTTAGTACCACGGCCCCCAGCATCGCCATCAGCAGGATGACGCCCGCGATCTCGATCGAGCCAGGATGATCTCGCAGCAGGTTGAATCCCACCATCTCGACATTCGAAACCGCGAGATCCGCCGGCAGGGTCACGGCCTTCTCTTGGCCCGCGGCGGTCCGCACCTTCACGGTTCGTGCCCCAAAGTCGATGCTGGCTTCGCCCTGCTCGTTCACCACGACCTTGTCGCCCGACGCCAGCCCGCCCGAGAACGTGAGCGCGGCTTCGATCTTGCGGGGCATCTCCGCCAGCAGCGCCTGCCCGCCCGGGCTCTTGCGCGAGGGCAAGTCGTCCACTCCCCGGAACAGAAGCGTGGTCAGAACCGCCAGAAGCACAAATCCCGCAGCGGTCGCGATAATCGGCTCACGTGCCTGTGTGTCGTAGTCCGCCAGCGCATTCTCAAGCCCCTCGGTCGGGGCCTGGGTCGCGAGCATGATCACGAACAGGTATGTAATAAGGATGGCACCGGCGTAGACGATCACCAGCGCAAACGCCATGAACTCCGCCGACAGAATCAGGAACAACCCTGCCGTCGCCAGAATGCTCAGCACGAAGTAGAGTGCCGCGTACACCGGACGGGGGTGCGTGACGACTCGGAGCGAAGCCCCGAGCGCGACAAGGGCGAAAACGTAGAAATAGACGGTGGGTGAATTACCGAAGCCGAGCATCCCGCCTGCCTTGAGGCCCATCGCGATCAGCACGATCGCGCCGGCGATCGACGCGAGCATCGCGCCGAGGATCTGCGGGTTCTTGCCTTCCTTGCGGGGCAGCGCGAGGCACACGCCGATAGCGCCAAGGCCGCACGCCGCGTAGAGAGCCAGTGGGTTGATGATCTGATCCAACGCCGACCCCTCGGGCGAGGCCCGTATGAGCCGAGAGGCCGCGGCCCCTCGCTCGCCCGACTTGGCAACACACGCCGCCGAACAAACACCGCCAACAAGCGATGCCCCCCAGCCCCCCACCTCCCGCCGAGCGAAGGGCAGAGGATAGTGGGAACCAACTACGTGTTCAACTCGGAACCGCCGCGTTGTCGTTTGACGCGCCTGGCCGGGTTTGCCGGATTTCATCCCGGCGACTCCGCCACCGGGTACGCTTGGCGAGTGAACCCAGAGCCCGGTATCGCGCACTCCCGATCAGCCTTGATCGCCCCGGCCCGGGCGGTCGGATGGCGGGTGGCGGTGCCAAACTTGCTGACCTTGGCTCGGCTGATCCTGGCCGGCGCTCTCATCACGCTTCTCTCGCTCTGGCGATATCCAAAGCTGGATGACCAGTTTTCGCCGCCGACCGGGCCGATGCTTTGGGCCGCCCTGCTTTTTGGCTTGGGTGCGTTGACCGATCTCCTGGACGGGCTTCTGGCCAGGCGATGGGGGGTCATCAGCAAGTTCGGGCGGATCATGGACCCGTTTGCCGACAAGTTGCTGGTCGTGGGAGCCTTTGCCATGATGGCCGGACCCGCCTTTGACTGTCAACTTTCCAACGGAAAGGCGCTCCAAGTCAGTGGCGTGATGCCTTGGATGGCCTTGGTGATCCTTTCCAGAGAATTGCTGGTCACCGCCATTCGCGCGGTTCTTGAGGCCCACGGGATCGATTTCTCCGCTTCCCTCAGCGGCAAGGCCAAGATGACCGTGCAGTGCGGGTGCATCTTGGGCGTCTTCCTGATTCTCGCGTTCGCCAACCCCATGCCCCTCATGCTGGCTCGCAAATTCATCGACGCCATGGTGTGGACCGCCGTCATCGTCACCGCACTGTCGATCATTCCTTACGCGGTTCGGGCCGCTCAGGCCGGCGCATCTCACCAATAGCCCTCCATGAGCACTTCTTCCAGGCTGCTTTGGATCACAACTTTCGGGCTCGGGCACATGCGCCCGGCGAGCGGCACGTGGGGCTCCATGCCGACCGTGGTGCTCGCAGGCGGGTTGATTTATTTCGGTTTCGGGCCGGCAAATTCGCCCATCGTTTACAACGCGGTGCTGGTCGCCTGGTGCATCCTTTTTTCAGTTGGTTGCCTCGTTCAGGGCTCGGCGGCAGAGGCCAAATTCGGGAAAAAAGACCCTTCGCAGGCCGTCGCCGACGAAACGGCGGGGCAGGCCATTGCGCTGCTGTTCCTCCCGGCTGCGGCAGAGCAAAACTTCCAGACACTCACCCTCGTGCTCGGGGGTGCATTTGTGGCGTTCCGGATCTTCGACATTCTCAAAATCTGGCCGGCGCGAGGCCTTCAGAGGCTGCCGGGTGGTGCCGGAATTCTGGTGGATGATCTGATTGCGGGTGCTCAGACGCTCGTTGTGGTGCAGGTGGTGGCGCGAATTCTGCTCCGGTGAAATCCAAAGGAGTTTGCATGGGATGCATTCTCGTTCTACTGGCGTTGTTCCTGCCGCGGGTGACGCTGTTCTGCCTTTGGCTGTTCGGGGACTATCTGAACCGGGCGTTCTCGGGGCAGGTGTTCTGGCCGTTGATGGGGTTTTTCTTTGCGCCGTACACCACGCTGGCGTGGGCGTTCGCGAACCTGCACGGGGGCGTACAGGGCGGGTACGTCATCCTCGTGATCATCGCGGCGCTCTGCGATCTCGGCAGCCTCGGCGGCTCCTCGCGTCACGCGCGCAAACGCCAGATCGTGGGGTAGCAAAGCCACGGAGAGAACGCGGAGATGCGGAGAAGGCGGAGTTGCGCGGAGCGGAGTTGGGTCAATTCAAGAGGCGAGCTCCACGCTGCAAAACGACACGGCCTTTCGCCCCAAGATCCCATCTCTTCTCTGACTTTCCTCCGCGAGTCTCCGCAAACTCCGCCCCTCCGCGTTCTCTCGTGATCTTTTTCGCACTGGCAAAAGTCACACCTTGCGATCCAGCAATCGGTACTGCACCGCCTCGCCGATGTGCTCCGAGGTCACGATGTCGGACTCCGCCAGGTCGGCGATTGTGCGGGCGATGCGCCGGATCTTGTCAAATGCGCGGGCCGATAGCCCCATCTCGTTCATCGCCTGGCCGAGCATCGTCAGCGCGTTCTCGTCGAGGTTGACCATCTGATCCAGTTTCTTGCCGCTGAGACGAGCATTCGGAATCTCGCCTTGCCTCGCGTGCTGACGGGCGCGGGCCCGTGCGACCTGCTCGCGCATCTGCGCCGTGGTGGTTCCCGTCGCTTGCTCGTTGCGCCGCGAGAGTTCGCGGAAGGGCACGGCCGGCGCCTCGATGTGGATATCGATGCGATCCAGCAAGGGGCCGCTCAGTTTTGCGAGATACCGCTCCATCTCGATGCGGCCGACGTCGCCGGGCGCGATGTCGCCCCGGGGCGTCGGGTTCATCGCGGCAACCAGCATGAAATTCGCCGGGAAGCGCACCGCGCTGTGCGACCGCGCGATCGTTACGACGTGGTCTTCCATCGGCTGGCGCAGTGTTTCCAGCACGTCCCGAGGAAACTCCGGCAGTTCATCGAGAAACAGCACGCCGTGGTGCGCAAGGCTGATCTCGCCCGGGCGCGGGATCATCCCGCCCCCGACAATCGCTGCGCCGCTCGCGGTGTGGTGGGGCGTGCGCACCGGCCGCGTCGAAACCAGCCCCTGCCCCGGCGCCAGTTGTCCCGCGGCAGAGTAGATCCGCGTGACCTGAATCGCCTCATCGGGCGTCAGTGGGGGGAGCACGCCGGGCAGCGCCTTGGCCATCATCGTTTTGCCCGTGCCCGCCGGGCCGAGCATGACGAGGTTGTGACCGCCGGCGGCAGCGACCACGATGGCTCTTTTGACCGTCTCCTGCCCCTTGATCTCGCCAAAGTCGATCGGCGCACCCGCCTGCTTGAGCAACTGCGCGACGTCGGGAGAAGGGAACGGACAAGGTTCGAGATGCCCGGTCATCAGCCCGACCACTTCGGCCAGTGAACGTGCGCCGAGCACCGCGATGCCCTCAACCACGGCGGCCTCTGCCGCGTTGTCGTACGGAATGATCACGCCCTCGAAGCCCTTGGCCTTGGCGAGCGCTGCCAGCGCGATCGCGCCTTTGATCGGGCGCAGCCTGCCATCGAGCGCGAGTTCGCCAGCGAACAGGAACCGGCGATGATCGATCCCCGACGCTTCTTCGGTGGCAACGCTGCTCCGCGCAGTTCCGTTCGCCGGCTTCGCGCTCTTCGCGGGCTTCACCGGCGCACCGACGCCCTGCACCAGCAGCACGCCGATGGCAATCGGCAGGTCGTACACCGGCCCTTCTTTCCGTACATCCGCCGGCGCCAGGTTGATGATGGTGCGCCCATCGGGAAAGAAGTACCCGCTGTTCACCATCGCGCTGCGGACGCGCTCGAGTGATTCCTTCACGGCGGCATCGGGCAAGCCCACGATGCTCGTGATGGTTTTCTTCTCCGAGTTGTCGGGAAGTTGGGAGTGATCGACCTCGATCTCGCAGGGGAGCGCATCGATTCCCTGCAGCAGCGATGACTGGACTCGAGCGAGCATCGGCGGAGTCTACCGAACGAAGAGCGATCAGCCAGCCACTTTCCCGCCAGTTTGTAAGTTATAGGACGTTAATGCCGGTGGGTGCCGCGATTGCGGAAGCGCAAAATCGAGAAAATGGCGTGGCGCTCTTGTGCTCAACGTGAGATTCAACTAATCTATCCTCGTCGGATCGTGCGAGGAGAGAGACAAACCGCTTTGCCAGTCGCGTTTTCCGCCGCGGCCGGCGCCAAAGAGCGGTCCTTCCCGCAAGAACCCGATGTGTGCCGAGGCTCTGTGTGAGCCCTCGGGTTGTTCATCGTTTCCGGCGTTCCGCGCCGGGCTTGCAGGGAGAGAGAAGACATGAAGATCATGGCATTTGGGGCGCTCGCGCTCGCGGCGATTGCCGGCGCGGCCAACGCGTCGATCGTGGAAGCCAACTTGAGCGACGGTCTCATGACCAGCGCGGCCGGATTGCTGCGCGTCGGCGCTTTCGCCGATCGCAACATCACTCCGGGCGATACGTACAACGCGGCGCTGCTGGGTCAGTCGCCCGCCGGCGCGGCATTTGTCACGAATGCTGCCGGCCGCGTGACCACGTTCACGTTCGGCAACAACAACGCCCACGGCACTCTTGTCGGAAGCGGCGCGACCGTGAACATGCAGTCGATCGATCTGGGCGACATCGCCGTCGGCGTGCGCCGGATCGTCGTGGCCTGCTACACCACCAACAGCTCCAACCTCTGGCTGAGCGGCATCACCATCGGTGGCCAAGCCATGAACCAGGGCCGCTTCGATGTCGGCACCGCCGCGATCGGCGGCAACGGTCTGCTCTGGGACGGCATCCCCGGCGTTGCGACGGGCGTCTCGATCTTCTCGGCGCTCTGGAGCCCGAGCAACGGCTTTGCTGCGCCGGTGGCGACGAGCGGCGCTCTGACCAACGCGCAGGTCCTTCCGAACATGGGCTCGGCCGTGGTTTGGAACGGCGTGGTCGGCAACACCTCGATCATCAGCGAGGTCGACATCATTTTCGATATCACCTACCAGGTGCCCGCCCCCGGCGTGACTTCGGTGCTGGCATTCGCCGGCCTCGTCGCGGCTCGCCGCCGTCGGGCCTAACCGGTCTTTTTCTTGATCTTCACTTGGCGCCCCGCCGTTCCGGCGGGGCGCTTTTCTTTTTGAGTGGCCAAACACAAGCCGCACTTCGAACAAAGCCCGAAAAAACCATTCGGCAACCCGGCGTGCAGATTTTTGCAAAAAATCAGCAAAAAGGAGGTGAAAGGGTGTTCACGGTAAGCGGGCGATGGTGTATTCTGATGTCTCGGATTCGGTGGGAGAGAGACAAGACGCCGTACTGGTTTGCCGCGATTTCCGCCGCGGCAGGCCCCTTCCGGTACCCCCGGAATGTCCTGTTCGGAATTTCTCTCTCTCTGCCGTCCAAGCCCAGCGCCGGCTCGATGTGAGTCCGGCGGGGTGGACAGTCTTGGTTTTTAGGGAGAGAGATATGAAGAATTTCCTTTCGGCTGCTGCAGTGTTGGCCATCGCCTCGGGCGCTTCGGCTGTTCCCGTGTACTCCACGGGTTTCGAGAGCCCCTTTGTTGCCGGCAGCCTCAACGGCCAGCAGGGCTGGATCGCTGACGCGGGCACTGTGATCAACAACGCCGCGAACGCGCACTCGGGCAACCAGTACGCGAACATGACCGGCTCGCAGGTCGGCACCGCGGCCAAGTGGGCGTGGTACGGCGGCGCTGCGTTCGTTCCTTCGGGACCGAACTCGACCGTCGTCATGACCTGCTACGCCGGCATCTTCGGCGACTCGGGCACGCGGGCCATCACCGCCGGCCTCGATGCGTACGACAGCGCTGTTTCCCGCATCGGCCTCATCTATCTGACGCAGGACGGCGGCTACGGCGTCCTTGACGGCCTCGCGACCGGCGGCACCACGGCGGGCGGCATCCTCGCCCTCAATGCTTACCACAAGCTGCAGATGCGGGCGAACTACTCGAGCGGCGTCATCGAATTCTTCGTTGACGACGTCTCGGTTTACGTCGGCTCGTTCGTCAACACCGATTTCGGCGACGTGGACATCCGCGGCACCCGCTCCTCGACCGGCACCGGCGGCACCGCGGTGAACCTCCGCTTCGATGACTACTCGATCGACGCCATCCCCGCCCCCGGCGCTCTCGCGCTCGTCGGCATGGGTGGCCTCATCGCGGCTCGTCGTCGTCGCGCCTGAGTCCTGATCCTGAATCCAATTGAATCCGAAAGGCCCCGGCTGAAAAGTCGGGGCTTTTTCTTTTGAGTCCGCTCGCGCGAAACGCCCAAAGCACCGCAAGTATTCATGCAAAGTGACTTTGTGGATCGCGGGCCCGCCGGTACGATTATGCGGTCGGCCGGAGTGCGAAGAGAGAGACAAGACACGCTGAATGGTGCGCCGGGTTTCCGCCCCGGCGTGCTGCAAACGTTCAGTGTCTTCCCTCTTTGGTTTCCGCGAGACGGGCGTGGGCTCATGGTGAGCCTCGTTGTTCTGTCCTGATCAAGAGGGAGAGAGAGATGTTGAAGTTTGTATCCGCAGCAGCCGTGCTGGCGATCGCCTCGGGCGCATCGGCAGGGGTGATCTACGCCACGAGTTTTGAAGAACCGAGTTTTGTCGCCGGTGCGCTCAACGGTCAGTCGGGCTGGGTCGCCGATGCCGGCAGCATCACGAACAACCCGGCACGCGCTCACACGGGCAACCAGTTCGCGTCGATGACGGGTTCGCAGATCGGCGCGAGCGGCAAGTGGGCGTGGGAAAACACGCACGCACTCGGCCCGGCGCAGCTCGCGATCAACCCCATCGTTCGCGCCTCGGTCTGGGTCGGCATGGGTGGCGACGCGGGAACGCGAACGTACACTGCGGGGCTTGATCTGTACGATTCCTTCGTCGCCCGCATCGGCCTGGTCTATATCGCCAGCGACGGCTCGATCGGCGTGGTCGATGGCGCGGGAGTTGTCAGTAACTCCGCCGCCGGAATCATCAACCCGAACACCTATCACAGACTCGGCGTCGAGGCCAACTTCGCGACGCAGGTTGTGAATTTCTTTGTGGACGGCGTCAACGTCATGACCGGCACCTTTGCCAGCACGGACTTCGCCGACGCCGATATCCGGGGCACGCGCACAACCGGCACGGGCGGCGCCGCGTTTGTCACGGCATTTGATGATTACTTGATCGAGAACAACGCGATCCCCGCTCCGGGCTCCCTCGCGCTCCTGGGCATGGGACTTGTCGCCGGCGGCCGTCGCCGTCGCGCCTGAATTCTGAAAGAGATTTCATCTGAATCGAGATCACCCCGGCCGAAAGGTCGGGGTTTTTTCGTATTGATAAACCCCAAAATGGCTGGGAAAGAGGACCGATTCTGAAATTGGTGGTTCCACTGCCGCGGGGCATTCGCTAGCCTCGGATCGTTCAGAGTGCGACCAATGCAAAGAGCAGCGAAGGTTGTGGGCGCCGCATTTTCGCCTCGATGCCGAGAGGCAAACTTCGCGCTTGGTTCGTCCACTCTGATCTGGTGGGACGATTCGCGTGAGCGTCCCGTTCGTCATTTCGAACCAGAATGAAGGAAAGAGAAATGAAGAACATTCTTTCGGTTGCTGCTTGCATGGCCATCAGCGCGGGTGCTCAGGCTGTCCCCGTGTACTCCACGGGCTTCGAGAGCCCGTTCGTTCCGGGTGATCTGAACGGCCAGCAAGGCTGGTTTGCGGACACGGGGACCATTGTCAACAACGCGGCGCTGGCGCACTCCGGCAGTCAATACGCCCAGATGACCGGCACGCAGATCGGCACCACGGCCAAGCAGGCGTGGTACGGCGGAGCCTCCTTCGTTCCCTCGGCACCGAACACGAAAGTTGTTATGACCTGCTACGCCGGCATCTTCAATTACTCGGGCACGACGGCCATGACAGCGGGCCTGGATGCGTATGACTCCAGTGCCAACCGCATCGGCCTTTTCTACCTGACGCAGGATGGCGGCTACGGCTTGCTCGATGGTTTGGGGACTGGCGGTGCCTCGCCCGGCGGCGTGCTCACCCTCGAGGCCTACCACAAGTTGCAGATGATCGCAGATTTCTCGAACGGCGAGGTCGAGTTCATCGTCGATGGTCTTTCGGTCTACTGCGGCAACTTCAACGTAACCGACTTTGGTAGCGTGGACCTTCATGGCACACGCTCTTCGACCGGCACCGGCGGCACAGATACGCAACTCCGCTTCGACGACTATTCAATCGAGGTCGTCCCGGCTCCTGGCGCTCTGGCGCTGATCGGTATGGGCGGGCTGGTTGCAGCGCGTCGTCGTCGGGCTTGAGTTCTGAAAGAGACTTCATTCGAACCCGAAGGCCTCGGTTGATAGATCGAGGCCTTTTCTTTGGACTCACTTTCCATGTGCTTTAGAAAACGACGCGGGGCGACTACACCCCAACCGGCACGCGTCCGGTGACGGAGCGTTCGATCGCCTGCGCCGCCCGATCGATCATCGGGGCGTCCACGTCGAGGTGCGTGACGCAGCGGATCCGGCGCGGCCCGGTCGCGAGCATCAGCACGTTCTGGGCTCTGAGTTTGTCGGACAACTGCTGCCCGGTGAGCGGGACATCCTGCGCGATGTCGAAGTAGACGATGTTGGTTTCGACCGGCGCGAGCGCGATCGAGAGCCCGGGGATATTGGCGATGAGCTCGGCCAGTTTCTTTGCGTTGGCGTGGTCCTCGGCGAGGCGCTGGACGTGATTGTCCATCGCGTAGAGCGCCGCGGCGGCGAGGATGCCGACTTGGCGTGTCATACCACCAAACATCTTCTTGAAGCGCTGCACCCGCAGAATGATCTCGGCATCACCCGCGACGGCTGAACCGATGGGCGCGCCGAGCCCCTTCGAGAAGCAGCACGAGATCGTGTCGAAGGGCTTGGCGAATTCCTTCATGGCGATGCCGCTGGCGACGCTGGCGTTCCAGAGCCGCGCGCCGTCGAGGTGGAGGCGGAGTTTGTGCTTGCGGGCCTCGGCCGTGACCCGCTGGATCTGCTCGAGTGGCCAGACCGTGCCGCCGCCCCGGTTGTGCGTGTTTTCGACCGTGAGCAGGCGCGAATGCGGGAAGTGGTATGCATCCTGACGCACCAGCGGGGTGACATCGGCGACATCGAAAAGACCGCGCGGGTTGGTGATGGTGCGGATCATGCACCCCGAGAGCGCCGCGGGCGCGCCCGTCTCGTAGTGGATGATGTGCGAACCTTCGGAACAGATGATCTCGTCCCCGGGCTCGGTGTGGGCTCGGATCGCGGTCTGATTCGCCATGGTTCCGGTGGGAACAAAGCACGCCGCGGGCTTGCCCAGGTGCGCCGCGAACTTCTCTTCGAGTTTTCGAACCGTGGGGTCATCGCCCAGCACCTCGTCGCCAACCTCGGCGTTCGCGATCGCCTTGCGCATTTCGGGGGTGGGGCGTGTAACCGTGTCGGACCGAAGATCGATGATCATGTCTGCCATGAAGGGATGGTAAACCGGCTGGAAACAGGGGTTTTCCGGTTTTTCTGCCAAACTGGCAACCGGGAGGGCCGGTTCTGCAGGAATGGTGTGATTCAGGGCAATCCCGGCCGATCGGGAGCGGGGAGGCCTCGATTCGCGGCTGGCACGGGCGTTGCTTTTTGTACTCCCGAATGGCCGATCGGCGTGGGGCCGGCGGCAAGAGCAAGAAGGAGTATCAACCATGAACATTGCATTCCGTCGTCTTCCGAACGAAGCGTCTTCCTGCTGCGGTCCGACCGGTGGAGCGACCGGGACGCTGGCGCAGGTTCTCAAGGATCCGTTCTTTGGGGAAGTTTTCAGCGCACTGGGCAATCAGCCGGGCGCGATGCCCTTGGATGTGACCGAATCGGACAACGCGTTTGTTGTTCGGGCCGACGTCCCGGGCTTCAAGAAGGATCAGATCGCGCTCGATCTGGAGAAGGGCATTCTGACCGTTCGCGCCGAAGCGACGGAAGAGAAAGAAGAGAACGCGGAGCGGTATCACCGGCGTGAGCGTCGCTCGCACAGCGTCGAGCGCCGCATCGCGCTGCCCGAGGGCGTGCTCGAGAGCGAGATCGCCGCCGACTTGGCCGATGGCGTGCTGACGATCACTCTGCCGAAGGCCCCGCAGGCGCAGGCGCGAAAGATCTCGATCAAGTAATCGGTTCTTTGCCCCGATTCGTCCGTGCGGAGGGCACCGGCCTCACGCAAAGCACACCGCACCCCCCGGGGGAGAGATTCTCCGGGGGGTTTTTCATGTCGAGCGGGCCTTGGCGAGCGTGGCGCGATCGCCCATGCGGGCGAGCAAACTGCCGAAGCCTGCGGCACCGATGGTGCACATGATCGCGCTCACAGCCAGCACGCCTGCGGCCGCGGTGGTGTTGACTTCGAGGCCGAAGAACGAGAGCCCTGCGGCGACAGCGCCGTTGTAGAGGCCGACGGCAAAGAACGGGGCGATGAGCCCGCGGAGGCCGTTGAGGGTCACGTGCGAGGCCATGTACTGACTGGTGTGGGTGGGCGGCGCGAAATCGACATGGCCCAGGTTCCAGGCGAGGGTGCCTCCGCCGTAGGAAATTCCCTGGAGCACGGCGGTAAGGTACAGCAACTCGACGCGATGAAAGAGGACGCCCATGCAGGCGATGACGGCGGAGCCGACGAACATCCAGGTCTGACGGGCGCGGAATCGGACGACGTGCGAGCGATCGAGATAGCGGGCCCACATGGGAATGGAGAGGGGCATGACGAGCGCGGTGATCGAGCTGGTGATGAGGATGCTGCGCAGATAGCCGAGTTCGAACTGATCGCGAAGCACGATGGTCAGGATCGGCCCGAGAAGCATGTTGCCCAGGCCCAGCACGAACATCCAGAGCATGAAGCGGGCCCACATCGGGTCTTTGTGCAGGACGCGCCAGACGACGAGCGGCCCGTGCCAGGGTTTCATGATCGGAGCGGCCGAGAGTTCGGCGCGGCGCATCTTCACCTCGCGCCGGACGCGCTGCTTGCGGGTGGCGAAGAACGCTCCGAGCCCGATCGAGGCGACGGCGAGCACGAGGGGAGTGAAGTAACCCGGGCGTGCGTTGAGCACCCAACCGACCGCGACGCCGACCAGCCCCGCCATGATGTATTGCATGGTCTGGAAATTGCCGACGGCGGTGGCGCGCATCGTCGCGGGGTAGTTGGAGCGCCAGACCGTGGGGCGGAGCGTGATGATCCCCGACCAGCAGACGCGAGCGAGGATCGCGACGGCGACCATCGCGATCAGGCCGGCACGCGAGACCGGCGTGAAAGCCATTGTCGCGATCAGCGCGATGACGCACAGTTGCAGGATGTTGATCAGAGGGATCTTGGGCCGCCCGTGGCTCACACCCGACCAGTAGAAACTCAGGATGTTGGCAAGATCGGGTGCTGCGAAGAGGAGCGCGACGTAGAAGTTGAGCGCCTCGGCATCGACCACCGGCTCGAAGCGGCGCTTGGCGATGTTGGAGATCACGCCGCCTTCGACGATGCCCAGCGTCGTCGAGAAGCACACGACGGTGATGAATTCCAGCGTGTACGACCGTCGCGCGAAGCGGGGGAAGGCGCTTGGAAGAAACGAGCGGAAGTATGAAAAGAGCCAGGCCATGCGTTCCGTGCGGCCGAATGAGCGATCGTCCGTGAGCCGGATGCTAGACGGGGGATCGGTTTGGCTGATTGAATTCGGTGTTCAATCTTCGCCGAGGAAATGCCGAAAACGACCTATTCTTCTCCATGGCCACCGTCACCCCACCTCCCCCATCCCCTGCCTCTCAGCCGCCCTCGTCCCGCGAGCAGCCGTACGTGCTGGGAACCGGCAGCGACGAGGCTTTTCGGCTTGGCCTGCAGCATCGGCTCTGGAGCAACTCGGCCTTTGACCTGTGGATCCGCGCGGGGCTCCAGCCGGGGATGCGGGCGCTCGATCTGGGCTGCGGCCCGGGGCACGCCTCGCTCGATATCGCGCAGATCGTGGGCGCGCAGGGCCGCGTGGTGGGCGTCGATGAATCCGCGGCGTTCCTTAAGCAACTGGGGCAGGAATCCGAGGCGAGGAAGCTCCACAACATCGATCGCGTGCTCGGGGATGCTCAGAAATTGGATCACTGCCTGCCTTCGCCTGCGACGGATGATTACTTCGACGTCGCATACACCCGCTGGGTGTTCTGCTTCGTCGCCAGTCCCGATGAAGTGGTGAAGGGCATCCGGCGTGTGCTTCGCCCCGGCGGCAAGTTGCTGGTGCAGGACTATTTCAACTACGAATTCGGAATCACGCTGGCCCCGCGGCGAGAGTGCTTCAGCAAGGCGATCAAGGCCGTTGGGCAATCGTGGCGCTCGCGGGGCGGCAACCCCGACATCATGGGCGAACTGCCGCGGCTGCTGAAGCGTCACGGGTTCGAGATCGAGCACATGGATGTGAAGCAGCGGATCGCGCGGCCGAACACCAGCATGTGGCACTGGCCGTGGACGTTCTTCAACTCGTTCCTGCCCAAACTGGTCGAATCAGGCTTTCTTTCGCAGGCGGATTGCGACGGAGCGTTGAAGGAAATGGCCGAAGTAGTCAATGACGACGGGGCCTTCATGCTGCTGCCACCGGTGTTCGAACTGATCGCCGTCAAGTCCTGAAAGAAACACCCCCGGCTCTTTTTGGAGCCGGGGGTGCACAGAAAACGCATTTTCGAGTTGTGGTTCTCTCTCTGGCTCTCTCGAGCGCGAAATTCAGGGGCAGAGCAGTTCGTTGTATGCGCTGGCAAAGATCACAAAGTCCGAGTCTTCGACGACGCCGTCGTCGTTGAGATCGGCAAGGCAGAGGGCGGGTAGGGTCGGGCATTCCAGCGTGTCGTATGCCGCGGCGAAGATCACGAAATCGCTGTCGTCCACGAAGCCGTCGTTGTTGAGGTCGGACGCGCAGGAGCGGTTGGCCATGATGATGTGGTAATCCTCATCGGCGACGCGTCCGTTGCCGCTGACATCGCCCTTGGCCCAGCCGGCGGGGCTGGCGAGCGAGCCGGTGTTGTAGTTGGCGGCCCAGATGTTCAGGTCGATGACATCGGTGTGGCGGTTGAGATTGACATCGCCGTAGTTGGTCTGCAGGGCGCCAAGCACCACGTAGTCAACGTCGGCCTGGTTGATGACGAGGTTCGCGTCCATGTCGGCGGAGAGATCGAAGTTCGCGGCCTTGGTGAGGTTGCTCCAGTCGGCCGAACCGCTGAATGCCGGGTTGTTGAACTGCTGGTAGACGTAATCGATGTCCGAAGCGTTGATGATCCCGTCGGCCCCGACCGGTGCCCAGCCCCGCGCGATGCCTCCGGAACCCGCGACGTCGGCTCGAGAGGCGCCGACCGTGTAAACCGCGCCGCCGGAAGCGGTCGCGAGGGTGGTGTTGAAAAAGTTGATGCCGGCGCAGGTCGGGCAGTTGGTGTTGGCCTTTGTATCGACTTCTTCGAACGCGGCCTTGCGATCAAGCATGCCCCCGGAGAGGAGAAGGCCGTCGGCAAAGTAACGGACATCGGCCTTGGTGAAACTGCCGTCGCAGTTGAAGTCGCCCAGGATCTCGATGACAGCGTCGGTGCCCGGGGCGCCCGCGATCGGGCCTGAGCCGGCGGGGGCCGACCATGCAGCGCCGCCACTGCGCTGATTGAAGGCCTTGATCATCTCGCCGATGTCGGCAAGATCGCGCACGCCGTTGCCGCTGAAGTCTCCGGCGATCTTGTTGCGCGTTGTCAGATTGGCGTTGTAGTTGACGTTGGCGCCGCCCTGGCTGATGTAGTTGTTTCCGTTCGCCACGCCGTCGCTGTAGACGACGCCGGTGGCGCGAGTCGGGACGCGGCCGTTGGTGGTGGTGTTGAAGGAATAGAAGATCGAAGCGCCAAGGACGTTGGTGTTGCGGAGATAGTCCTGCAGATTCTGGCTAAAGGCCGGGGTCGGGATCAGCGTGGTGGGCACCTGCGGGTTGTGGGCGTTATCAAGGCCTTCGTTCAGAATGAAGTTGAAGGCCAGCACTTCGCCGGGCATGAAGTCAGAATCCGGGCCGCCGGGAACGGCGACGAATTCGGCAACGCTCTGGCGGATGTTGTTCAGGTACGCTGCGGCATTGGGGTTGGTCATCTTGGGAAGCGTGGCCCCGGTGCCGCCGTCGGCGACCGACTCGGCGAGTGGGCTGCCGCGGCTGATGAACTGAGCGGGTCCGCCGATTACGAAACCGTCAGCGGAGTTGTCGAGGAGGGCATCAATGTTGGCGCGGCTGTACACGGTGCCGCCGTAGACATCGTTCTGAACGGCGAGGAGTTCGAAAATGCCATTGGCGAGCCAGCCCTGCTGAGAAGCAGCGCCGCGCTCGGGGCCAACATATCCGACGCCCAGTCGGGTGTTGGTGACGGTGGACTCGACCTGGCCGTTGCCGCCTTTGTTGTTGGAGCGGTACGAAGCACCGAGGATCTGCTCGGGCGCGGCGTTGGACTGCGTGCCACCGTTTCCGCCGACGTTGTCGCCAACGGTTTGCGATGGATCGATGCCGATGGTGTTGGAGAAGCCGTTTCGCGTGCCGGATCCAATGTCGCGGGTGATCGCGATGAGATTCTCGCCGCTTGGCATGCGCCCGGTGACGAAGAGGTGCTGGAGTGCGCTCATCTTCACCTGCTGGTAGCCGGTACCGATGTTCGTCACGGGCGAGACCGGGGCGAAGGCCAGGGGCTGATCGAAGAGAACGTTTGTAGCGTTCACGGCCGGCGGGTTGTTCGGGTCATAAAAGACCGCGCCCGCGAGCGTGGTGAGATTGCTGGCAAAGGCGGCACCGGCGGACGTGCCCTGCGGATTGACCGAGGGGCGGATGTTCGCGCCGTATCCGGCGGTGCCGGGAGTAGCAAACGGGCTCGGCGTGCCGACGACCTGCTGGGCCCAGCGGCCGGGGACGTCGCTGGGGGCGACGTCAATGCGAACGCCCTTGCCCGGAGAAACGGTATCGGGAGCGGCCCAGACCGCGTCAAAATTCGCGGGGTCAATTACGATGGGGAAGCCGCGCGGGTTGCCGGCGTTGCCGTACTGGCCGCCGGTAAAGGCGGTGCCGTTCCAATAGCGGAAGCTGTTGTAGTACTGGAACGAGGCGTTGGCGGCAGCCAATCCGGTGTAGGGTGAGCCGGTGGAGGGAAGGCTCGAAGCGCCGGCCTGTGAGAAGACCGACATCACCGGGTTGCCGGCGTTGACCAGTTCGTTGATGCCGCGGATCGAACCGACGCCGGAGTACTGAACCGCCCAGACCTGGCTGGCGGGGAACGGGGTGACGGTGCTTCCCGCGGCGGTCGGAGCCAACTGCTGAATGCCTGTCTGTGCTTTTCCGGAAATGCCGTTCTTGTCCACATCGATGTAGTCGTTGGTAGAGCCACGAGATTTCACGAAGTTCTCCAGCAGCGTGGCGCCGCTGATGGTGACAGTCTTGGGTTGAGCGAGAGCAACGGTTTGCACCGTCGCGGCGAGCCCGCAGGCCGATACGAGCAACAGATTCTTTTTCATGGATCAACCTCTCTCTGGTACGGTCCCCGATGCGCGAACGGCCACGCGGCCGGTCGTTTGTTCGACAGCTCCGATCGCCCGTCCTATGGGCATAATCAGCGTGAATCACCCGCGCGCCCTTCCGAACGCGGGGGCGAGGGTGAGCCTCAATGCTTTTCGTCGTCGGCGGGGTCGTAGACGGAGTTCTCGCCGGAGATGCTGTGGTACTTGTTGCCCCACAGACGCTTGGTGATCGTGTCTATCACGGTCATGCGATCGGAATGGCCGTCGAAGAAGACGAAGTTCGCGGAGCCGATGGCCGGATCTCCACCCGGATGGTGACGTCCGACGACATTGAGCGTCGTCTTGGAGTTGGTCATGTCGCCCGCACCGAGATCTTTTTTCTGTTTGATGTCGGTCGTGGCCTTGTCCGAGATGTCGGGGTATTCAAATCGCTTTGCCTTGATCGCAGGAACCTGATAGTCCTCGTTCGGGTCGCCCGTTCCGAATCGAACGCGGAAAGGCGTGAACGGGCGGTGCGACTTGGATTTGAAACCGTCGGATCCACCTTCGTAGCCCTTTTCGTCTCCGATGGTGGCCCAGCCGCTGGTGAGGCTGTAGGCGTAATCGGCGGCGAGGATCACGCGGGAAGGACCGCCCGGCTCGGTATCAACTTTCGACGGGCCGACAAGCACATTGTTTCGAGAGCCCCGTTCTTCCACCAGTTTGTTGCGAGGGATCACGGCGCCGTTCGCACCGTACGCGATGCGCCGGGCCTGTCGATCGGTGATGTTGCTTGTCGCGGGATCAACGAACTGGTTCGGATCTCGGTCCTCGATCGCAGGGCCGGGGTTCGTTCGCGGCGCGCCCTTGCCGAGAGCCGACGGGCACTCGAAAGCGTTCTGAGGCACCTGCCCGCTGTTGAACAGCGCGAACGACCAGTGCAGGTATCCGAACTGTGGGTCGGTCCCCTTCTGATCTTCAACTTTCCACGACTGGCCCGTCTCGGAATCCGGATAGACGTAGGACGCCGGGTACCACTTGTTGTCGACGGTGTAGGACGAAACCGCAATACCGATCTGACGTGTGTTGTTGAGGCAGACGGTGGATCGAGCCGCGTTTCTTGCGGCGCCCAGCGAAGGAAGCAGAATCCCGATGAGCAGCGCGATGACCGCGATGACCACGAGAAGCTCGATCAGCGTGAACGCGGCCCGGCGTGATCGGCGATCTTCATTTGCGTCCCGTCGTGTGAAGCGGTTCGACATCCTGTGTCCCCTGGAGATTGCCTCCCGCGACACGCCCGCGTGCCGTCGAGATTGCGCAGGAGACTAGAGAGAACACTCGGCGTCGTGTGCGCCGCGTCGTTGAAGCCAGCGAGAAGGATGTGTGAACCAGAATGTTCGGAAAGAGTCAAGAACAAATGAAGACCGCCCGCCACGCGATTTCACAATTGGCGCAAGTACCGGCGATCGCAAAGTTTGGAGGAATCGGAACGCGCCGCGCGAGACCGGCCGCAATGTTTTGACACCGTCAAGAAACGGTTCGCGCGCCCAAGAACGTGAAGCGGCAGACTTCACGAAAGACTCAAAGAGATTTCGAGCCGTTTCGGGCGCTACCGGCTCCCGAGCGCGCTGCGGATCACGATCACCGCCCGGACGATGTAGACCAGAGCCATGACACCGACCAGGCTGATCAACGCCAGGTACAGCGTCGCGCCGGCGAGCGAGGTGGTTCTGTGCCCGGTCGCGGCGCTGGCTCCGGCGGCCATGAACTTCGACATGTCGGCCCCCATTGCCCACTTCATGATCGCGCCCTGAAGCCACATCATCGCGATAACGATCGCGAAGAGACCCCAGCGCGACGCGATGAAAGCCCAGCGCTCCATGCTGCTCTCGCCTTTCATGGCGCGCCAGAGTTCCTTGAGCGGCATGAAGAAGACCAAGACCATGTAGAAGATGCCGCCGATGCCAGTTGCCGGTAACCCTGCGAACATTCCTGAATCTCCCGGCGGTTTCCCGCCTTGCCGATCCTGTATCACTGAGAACTGAGAACGGAGAACGGAGAACGGAGAACGGAGAACGGAGAACGGAGAACGGAGAGCCAGCGGCTCGTCAATGCCCTTTTTCGAACACTTTGATCGAACGCTTCCCGACGAACTCGTTCCAGAACGCACGGGTCACAAACCACGTGTTGACAAACCGCAGCACCCAGAAGGCCGGGATGCTGGAAAGAGCCTTGAAGAACTCGCCGCGCCTGGCCGCGTAGATCAGCACCGGCACCGCGATTGTCGGCAGATCAAGGAAGTAGCCGAGCAGGAACGCCGGGTGCACAAAGATGGCGAGCAGCGGGAGGAGGATGAAGAGCGCAAGTACGCTGACGACCGCATCCCACAGCGCCGTCGCGATCATCGATCGCAGGATCGAGGTGCCGACGATGTCCTTCCAGTGCACCTTGATGCACTGTGCGAAGCCGGCGCACCAGCGCTCGAGCTGCTTGCTCATGAAGTGAAAATTGTGCGGCTCGACCGGGTAGCACAGCGCTTCAGGGCTGAAACGCACGGACATGCCCAGGCGATAGACGGTCCAGGTGAGGTCCATGTCTTCGCCCACAGTGCGGGTGTTCCAGCCGCCGAGTTGACGGAGAATGTCGGTCTTGTACGCGCTGAAGCAGCCGCTGGCAATGAGCGGACGTTCGTAGTAATCCTGAATCGGCTTGTAGAAGAGGAACGCGTAGAGATACTCGATGTAACGGCCGCGCTCCCACATCGTGTTTACAAACCTGGGAAGCACCATCCCGCAGACCGCCGCCGTTCGCGGCTGATCGAAGTGGGGCATCAGCTTTTCGATCGCATCATCCGCAAGAGTGGTATCGGCGTCGATTGCGAGCGTGTATTCTGTGCTGACATAGTCGAGGGCGTAATTGAGCGCGGTCGCTTTGCTGCCGCAGTTCTTGGGCGGGCGGACGACGACCACTTCTTTGCCGCAGGAACGCGCGACTTCGCCGGTGTTGTCGGTCGAGCAGTCGTCGATCACGACGATGTGATCGACGTGCACCGACTGCCGCTGGACGGAGCGGATGGTGTCGGCGACGTACTTGCTCTCGTTGTATGCGGGAACGAGGACCGTGAGCCCGCCGAGGAGCCGGGGCTTGTCTCCGGCGCGGATGCTGGGCGTGACGGTCGGGCGCGCAACCTGCTTGACCGGAGCCGGATCGAGCAGCATGCTCTTGAGTTCTTTGCCGACGCGGACCGCAGGTTCTGTCAGGTTTTCGACAAACTGGCCGGAACGCCGGATGCCGTGGCGAACCCGATCGGAGCGGTTGATGGGTTGCTCGGCACCGGTCGCGGACGATTGGGGTTCGGTGGTGCTCATAAGAAGTTTGGAACAAACACGCGAGCCAAGCCCGGCCTGTCTCACTTCGCGATCTCACAACCGAAACGGCCGCGCATGGAAAGCGCGGATTTTGGTCCCCGGTTGTGGAATGCGCGACGTGCTTGCCCGAGCAGGACGCTCGGGCTTTGGCCTTGGGGGCTGACTTGCGGGGCGGGAGCCTCACAAGACGGCATGCGGGCGGTTGACTGCTCGGCTCTGGTCGCAAACTGGAGCGACCTGCCGACAGCGGATCGCGGTGAGCCCGAACCCCCGTTGACTTGGGAGATCAGATTCCGCTTCCCGCCAGGACCGGCGGCCCGACCGTCACGTTTCGGGCCAGCGC
>JAHBXG010000079.1 GCA_019636565.1 Phycisphaeraceae bacterium | reverse complement strand
TTGAGAAATTCAGGACGGCCCGAAAGGACCGTGTTTCTTCGGCCGCGGGGCCGCGGATCTTCGGTTGTGCCCACCAGTTCCGGCTCGATGAGCCGTCCAAAGTGGGGCCAAGATGGTAGTTCCAGCCTCGGGCGAATCAAGAAGGCTCGGAAAGTGCCTTTTTGCGGGCCGCGCCAGACACAATCGCCCGGTCACAGGCCTCCCGGACGCTTTCCAGCGTGATCCGCTCGATGGCGCATCGTTCCGGGTGGTCGTCGGCGACCTCCGTTTGGGGTAGCGTCGGATCGGCCACCAGAATTGCTTCCCCGGCGGGGGCGTGGATTGTGGTCCAGCGCGGGTCGGTGGGGCCAAAGAGCGAGACGAGGGGGACTTCGAGTGCCGCCGCGATGTGGCGCGGACCGGTGTCGTTGGTAGCCATCAGGGCCGAGCCATGCACCAGGGCCTTGAGCGCACCGATGGTGATCCCGAGCCGTGGCAGGCACACGCAGGGAACGCCCGCTTGCTTGGCGATATCGTCGACGAGGTCGGCCTCGTTGGGCGAGCCGTTCACGAAGATCGCAAATCCATGCGCCTCATGCAGATGCCTTGCCAGCGCGGCGAAACGATCCCCGGGCCAGCGCTTCGCGGCGTTGTTGCCGCCCGGGTTCAGAACAACCCGTGGAGTGCCAACAGGGATGCCCGCCCGATCGAAAATGGCTTGGGCGGCTGCGGCGTCGGCCGGTGTTACACAAAGTGAAAGCCGATTTTCACAATCTGAAAACGCCCGTTCGGTCTCCCCGAGCGCGTAGGTCGCCAGCGACTGGTAGTAAGCCACGGCAGGCACAGGACTTCGGCGACCATCGTCGCGCCTGGGAGGGGTCAACCGGTCGGTGAGGAGCAGCCCACGGGCATCCCGGTCGTAGCCGATCCGCCGCGGGATGCCGGCGATACGGACGATGAGGGCCGTGGAGAACGAATTTGTGAGCAGGACGGTGGTGTCGTAGCGACGCGGGCGGACCTTGGCCGCGACAAACTTGGGACCCATGACGCCCGAAGATCGCGCGACGTGGACCTCATCGAAGTACGGAAGCCCGGCAAGGAGTTCGTCCATCCCCGGCCGCACAAGCGCTCCTATGAAGGCACCGGGAAGGGCCTGCCGCAGGCGGCGGAAGGTGGGGGTGGCCATGACGCAGTCGCCTAGCCAAGAAGGGCAGACAAGGAGCAATCGAAGCGGTTTTGGGGGCGTTTTGCCCGGCATCAGGTGACTGTAGCGATCGGGGAGTGCGGCTCAGTCAAACTCAAACTCGGTGCCGGGAAGGGGGGTGCCCCAGAGTGGACCATCACGGTACTTGTCTTCGTACCACTTGTTGGTAACTCGTCGGAGTTCGGCGACAAAGCCCAGGCCGACGATTCGCTCTGCATCGACGGTGATGGTGATGCCGTCGGGAGCCACCTCGACGGCGAGGAGTTCGATTCCCTCGCGTTCAGCGAGGGCGCGGGCGGTCGATTCCACGGTGCGGCGGGTTGCGCCATCGTCGAGAGGGGTGCCGTGGAGCGCGCGGAGGCGAGCGGTAGAGGACATTGGCGGAACGGTACGGGGGTGGGGGCATGTATGGCGGAGGAACGGCGGGATGGTCGATTCCAAAGAAAGAAGCATGGCACCTGACCCAACATCCAGGGAGTCGCCGCGCGCTCGCTTGCCGGGCCGGGTGGTAGGGCTTGGAGTGTTGGTGGTCGTCGCGGGTGCGGGGGCGCTTGCGCTGAAGGCCCAGCAGGAGCGGGCGATCGGCTCGGCGATACAGGAAAGCCGGTCGCAGACGGGAGTCGCGCAAGCCAATGTGGTGCGCCATCTGCGGGCGTGTGATCTGGTGACCAGCCGCATCGAGACGCTGGTGCGTGCGCAGAACAGCGACGACAACTGGTTCGGCAGCGTGGTCGCGACGGTGGAAGCGCCGGCGCGGCTGAGTTACGGAGTGGACCTGTCGAAACTCGAGTCGTCGCGCGTGGTGTTCAGCCCGATCGGGGGCGTGTACACGTTGAAGGTGCCGGCACCAAAGCGGATCGCGACGGAAGTTTTTACGGGTCAGGAAACAACGAATGTTGCCCTCGCCGGCCTTCGTTTTCGCGCCATGGCGGGGGAGGAGCAGCTCGGCATTGCTCGCGCACGGCTGCACGAGCAGGCGCTCAAAATGCGGGTTTCGGGGCCCGAACTAGAGCGGGTTCGGGAAAGTGCCCGAGCGGAAATCGAAGAACTTGTGAAACGGATCGCCGGCGAGAACGCGGTGGTTCGGGTGACGTTCGATGATGAGAATGTGGGGAGAACAAGGGTTGCGTCAGGCGAGTAAATGCGTGGCGGAGCAGCGACAAGCACTATGCGATTTGTTCGGGTGATTCCATTTCTTTGGTCGCGGCGTTGGAATATCACGCGGCTTGTCATTGCGCTCTCGTTGCTGGTGATTCTCGCGGTTGATACACCCGCGCGATTGGCGCGACTGACGCTGGCTGCACTGCCGGAGATGGATTACGCGGGGGAGGTTGCGACACTCCGCGAACAGGGGCGGTTTGCCGAAGCGATCGTCATTGCCGATGCGGGATTGGCCTGGACGGATGGGCCGGGGAACGGACCGAAGCGCGCCGAGATCGAGCGGCAGCGCCAGATGACGGTGGATGAGCAGGCGAGTTGGGTGCGGCGCGCCAAGGACGTGGGCTGGGGGGCTCTGAGCGGACGGGGTGAGAGCCTTGAACAACTTGTCGGCGCGATCGCGGCGGACATGTTTGTCGTGGGAGACATACGCGATCTGGTGATTCAGGGTGGGACTTGGGCAACCGGCGGGGAGCCGGACAAATTGATCGTGGCTCTGTCGGCGGTTGGGATCGTGCTAACTGTTGCGCCGGAGATCGATTGGGCGCCCGCGCTGCTGAAGGTGGCGCGGAAAGCCGGCGCGGTGACTGACGGGCTGAAGGACTTTATTGTGCGGGGCGTGAAGTTGCGCCGGACAGAAGCGCTGGCCGGCGCGTTCGGTGATGTGACGAAACTGGCAACCAGGGCTTCGCCCGCCGGCGCAATTCGTATCCTGCGGTTCGCGGAGAACGAGGCGGACCTTGCGAAGTTCGCGGCGTTCGCGGAACGCAACGGCACCAGAGGAGGCGCGGCGCTTTTGATCACGGGTCGTGAGGGCGCTGCGATGGTGCGGGGCGAAAAGGCGGTTGCGGGCGCGGTGCGGGCGACGGATGATGTTGTGCTTGCCGCGGCGAGGAAGGGGCCGGCGGGCGCGCGGTTTCTTGCAAGTCCGGCGGCGCGGGTGCTGACGCGCCCGCACTGGCTGCTTGGGTTCGGAAAGGGCGTGTGGAAGGGGAACGTGCCCGAAGCGGTAAAGCAGATCGCGCGGGCCATGGACCCGTACGGGTGGTGGCTTCTGCCCTTGATGGGCCTGTGGACGCTGTGCGAGTGCGGGCTATTTGTGGGTGCGGGAAGGAAGGAACTCGGGAAATCGCGCGGCGTGACTGCGGGCGCGGCAATTACGCCGGTGCCTGCGAACTAGTTCTTGCAGGACCTGGGAGGCCTATGCCAGAGCGTTCGCCGGCGCTGTCGCGGCGGTCGCCTTTTCGTGCTCCGAACGCAAGAGTGAATCCACCTGCTCGAGCGTGAGCGCGTGGGCGTCGGCCAGCGTCTTGATGCGGTTGGTGAGGTCCTTCAACTGCGCGTCGCTGAGGGCGAGCCCCAACTGCTCGGCGCGGCTGCGCACGGCGTTCCAGCCCGTGAGCCGGTGTGCAATGTGCACGTAGCGCGTGAGGCCGAAATCTTCGGGGCGGAGCGCCTCGTAAGTGGAGGGATCGTTGAGCACCGCCTTGGCGTGGATGCCCGCCTTGTGCGTAAAGGCGCAGAAGCCGGTGATGTAGTTGTTGAAGGGGACCTCGATATCGACCATCGAGGCGACGGTCTGATCGATCTCGCGGAGCAGGGGCAGGTTGTACTTGCGGACCGATTCAGGATCCACGACGGCAAGGCGGGCGATGAGGCCACCCAGCGAGGTGATGCCGTTGCGCTCGCCGATGCCCAGCACGGTGGTGTCGATGTGCGTCGCGCCGGCTTCGAGGGCGCAGTAGGCGTTCGCGATGGCGCAGCCCGAATCGTTGTGGCCGTGGAACTCGATATCGGCCCTCACACGGGCCCGGAGTTGGGAGACCAGGTCGTAGATCTGGCGGGGCGACCCCACGCCCACTGTGTCGGCGACGCCCACGCGATCGACGCCCAGCGCATCAACCGCTTCGTAGACGCGAAAGAGGTCTTCGGGGCTGGAGCGGAGGCTGTCCTCTGTGCTGAAGCGAACCTCGACGCCCGACTCGCGCAGGAAGGGGATCACCTCGCGGGCGATGCCGATGATTTCATCGATAGTGCGACCGTGGCTGAACTTGCGGAGTTGCGACGACGTGCCGATGACGACATCGACGCCGTCCACTCCGGTTTCAACCGCAACTCTCGCATCATCAAGGTGGCAGCGCGTGTGCGTGAGAATCTTGGACTTGAGGCCGAGGTTGGCAATGGTCGTGCAGTCTTCGCGGCTCTGAGGCGATGCCATCGGGTTCGTCAGTTCGAGGTATTCGACGCCGAACTCATCGAGCAGCGTGGCGAGTTGGACCTTCTGCTCGGTCGTGAAGAACGCGTTGACGAACTGCTCGCCCTCACGAAGCGTGGAATCGATGATGGAGAAGGGCTTGATCTGGGTTGTGGTGTTGGTGGGCATGGGGAAATCTCTGAAGTGGCAAAGTGGCAGAGTGACTAAGTGGCAATGGGAGAGAGGCAGGAGCAAGATTGCGGAATGACGTGATTACCCGGCGGCGGCGATGATCGCCGACGCCATTTGTTTGGTGGTGGCTGTGCCCCCGAGGTCGGGGGTCTTGGTGCGGGCTTCGGTGAGCACTCGGCGGACGGCGGCATGCAGGCGCTGCGCGAGAGTGCGTTCGCCGAGCCACTCGAGCATCATGCTTGCGGACAAGACGGCGGCACAGGGATTCGCAACGCCCTTGCCGGCGATGTCCGGTGCGGAACCGTGGACGGGTTCAAACACTGCATAGGTCTCGCCGATGTTGGCGCTGGGCGCAAGGCCGGGTCCGCCGGTCAGACCTGCGGTGAGATCGGAAAGGATGTCGCCGAAAAGGTTTTCCGCAACGATCACATCAAACTCGCTGGGGCGACGGACCAGGTCCATGCACGCCGTGTCAATGTGGGCTTCGCGGAACTGAATATCCGGGAATGCCGCAGCAACCTCGCGCGCGACCTCGGTCATCAAGCCGCCGGTCGCGCGAAGAACGTTGGCCTTTTCGACGAGGGTGACACGCTTGCGGCCGAGTGAACGGGCAACTTCAAACGCGCGCCGGACGATGCGCTCGCAGCCCACGCGGGTAGTAACCCGGACGGAGAGGGCGAGGTCGGCGGGATTGGCTTCTCGCAAGTGCGGCAGCCTGCGAGCGGGGTCAAGGGCGGAGACCAGGCTTTGCGGCGTGGGATGAATCTCGAGACCGGAGTAGAGGCCTTCGGTATTCTCTCGAACCACGATCACATCGATGGGCTGTCCGGCCCCCGCGAACGACTGCGCGGGGCGGATGTTCGCAAAGAGATTGAACTCGCGCCGGAGTTGAACGATCGGTGATGAGTACTTGAGGTTGCGGGCGCGGAGCGGTTCGGCCAGTTCTCGCGCCGCGTCCGATGCGGGCTTGGACGTGATCGCCCCGAACATGGCGCAGTTGGTGGAGCGGAGCACGTCGAGCGTGCGCTCAGGGAGCGGGTTGCCCTCTTCGCACCAGTACTTCCAGCCGATGTCGGCCGGGATGTACTCGGCGCGAAAGCCGATGGCGTCAAGAACCGAGCGGGCGGCGTCGAGCACCTCGGGTCCGATGCCGTCGCCTCCGAGCCATCCGATCTGATAGGTGGTCACAGGGAGACCTCCACGGGTGCGTTGGCGTGTGATGAAGCGGGGACGGGTGCGCTCGCGGCACGCAATTGGGGCTCGATGCCACCGGAAATGATCAGACGTTGCGCGACAGGGCCGAGCGGCGCAAACGGGAACGTCCGCCCGCCGACGTCGATGATCGAGCGAGCGAAGTCGATCGCGAGGCGCGGGCCGAGCGCAACTGGAGTCGGGGCGTTCTGAACGAGGTGCGCAACAAGCGCGGGTGATTCGAGAATGAGCAGGCCGTTGTTAAGGGCGTTGCGTTCGTAGGTGGCGGAGATACTCGCGGCGATCACGGCGCGAATGCCGAAGGCCTGGAGCGCGGTAGCGGCCTGCTCGCGCGAGGAACCTGTGCCGAAGTTGCGTCCGGCGACAAGGATGTCGCCGGGGCGAGCGACCATCTGGAAGCGGTGGTCGTAGTTGTCGAACGCGACAGCCGCCATCTGCGAGCGGGTGAGATCGTTGCGGTACGTCCACTTGCCGGCGTAAATCGCGTCGGTGCTGATGTCGTTCTTGCTGAGCAGGACGGCCCGACCTTCGACGCGAGGTTCGAACCCGTCGATGACATCGACGCGAGTTGCAATGGTCGTTTCCTCGCGAGCGCGAACTTCGGCGACGGGGAGCGTGGTGATGACGGGCGACTGCGCGGGCGAAGTGATGAAGCCTTCGCGGGCGGAGGCGGCGACTGCCGCGGGAGAGGCGAGGTACACCTGGGCATCGCGGTGGCCCATACGGCCTTGGTAGTTGCGGTTGGTCGCGCTGATGGCGACATCGCCGGCCTGCGCGATTCCTTGGCCCAGGCCGATGCAGGGGCCGCAGCCGCTGGGGAGCGGGATAGCGCCGGCCGTCAGGAGCGATTGCCACGTGCCGTCGGCTTCGGCGCGTTGCTGTTCGCCGGCGGAGGCTGCTGCGACATACAACTCGACGTGCGGAGCGACTCGATTCCCCCGGAGTTCTGCCGCGGCCTGCGCGAGATCTTCGTACCGGGCGTTGACGCAACTGAGGATGTACGCCTTGTTGATGCGGATGCGGCGGTCTTGGAGTGACTTCGCGGACGAGACGATCTTGACGTCGTTTGGCCCGGTGATCAGCGACGGAACTTGGGCAAGATCAAGTTCGATCTCCACGGCGTACTTCGCGCCGGGCTCGGCGTGCGGGCAATCGTGTGCGTTGACGGTGTGGCCGCGGGCTTGCAGATATGCGGTCGTGACTTCATCGACGGGGAAGACCCCCGCCAGTGCGCCCCATTCTGTCGTCATGTTGGCAATGGCCATGCGATCGGGCATCAAGAGCGAGGCGATGCCGTCACCCGCGAATTCAACAGCGTGGTTGAGAACCTGATCGCGGTTGATGATGCCGCAGAGCGCGAGGATGACGTCCTTGCCGGTGACGCCGGGCGCGAGACGATTGCGGAGCAAGACGCGCGCGACGAGCGGGACGCGCCACCAGGTGGATCCGGTGGCCCAGATCGCCGCGGCATCGGTGCGGACGATGGGAGTGCCGAGGCAGCCGACGGCGCCATACATGTTCGCGTGCGAATCGCTGGCGACAACGAGCGAGCCGGGCACGGCGTACCCCCGCTCGATCATGATCTGGTGGCCGATGCCGGCTCCGGCGGGGTAGAACGCAAGGCTGTGTTCGCGGGCGAAGGCCTCGATCCTGGTGTAGGCGCCGAGGTTTTCCGGCGTGGTGTTCTGGATGTCGTGATCGAGGGCGATGACGGGCTGGGTGGGATCGTGGATGCCATCAACGCCAAGGGAGCGGAACTTGCTGAGGACGGAGGCGGTGTTGTCGTGCGTCATGACGTGACGCGGGCGGATCTGGATGTAGTCTCCGGAGCGTGCGATGGGCGCGCCCACGGAGTGAGAGGAAGCGATCTGTTCGATGAGAGAGAGAGGGTGCATGAGAGTCCTGAGTCGTTGTCCGTGAAGGGTTTAATCTGATGGGGAAGTTCTGGTGCCGGCCGGAGGTCGGGGGCCGACGCGTGCCAAAAGCACAACGGGCCCGCCGTTGCCGGCGAGCCCGCGAGAGTGGTTGATTCAGG
>JAHBXG010000078.1 GCA_019636565.1 Phycisphaeraceae bacterium | reverse complement strand
CATCTCCTACGACCGCAAAACCAAGAAGGACGCCTTCTACTTCTACAAGGCCAACTGGTCCGACGAACCCGTCGTTTACATCGCGAGCCGCAGATTCTCGCCGCGGCCCGCGCGCACGACAAGCGTCAAGGTCTACTCAAACCAGCCCGCGGTCGAGTTGTTCGTGAACGACAAGTCGATGGGCGTGCTCAAGGCGAGCGAGTTTCCGGATCGGGTGTTTGAGTGGAAGGGGGTGGAGTTACCGGTCGGGAACTGCCGCGTAAGCGCGGTTGGAATGGACATCACCGGCAAGTCGATCGTCAAGGACGGTTTCGGCTGGATGGTCGAGTCCGCCAAACCCTAGTGCCAAGTGCCAAATGCCCAGTGCCTTCCTCCCCGACTGCCCAATGCGCAGCGAGAGCAAGGATTAGAAATCTCCCCCCTCCCCGAGGGAGGGGCCGGGGGTGGGTTTGACCTTCTGCCTTCACTCTGCTCATAGAACCGCCGACTGCCGCATCCGCGGCATGACGAAACCAAACCAACCGCGGCTCGTATCTTCCTTCATGTCTGGGGGCGCTCTCAACACTCGCGACTCGCGCCGATTTACAATCGCACTTTTCGTTGTCGCATTGCCGGTGCTCGGATGGTTGATCGCAACTCAATGCGGAGTCCGCGAAGTTCGGATCGATAGCGGCGACCGACGCATCCGCTGGCTCTTCTTCTCGATCCCCGAAAGCCCTGTCCCCGGTCGCGAGGACCTGATACGGCTTTCGAAAGAACTCAACATCCCGGCCGAATGGCACCGTCCGCCCTTCACTGCTCCGTCATACACGGATCAAGATCGGTATCGCCAGTTTTCAGGTGCCGCGTGGTGGGCCAAGCACGAGCCTCCGCTCGGCGCGATCATCCTGAAACAGCTCGCCCAGTACTACACCCACCCGCCAGCGGAGTCGGGATTGCCGCGGGCCACCCACTTCCTCTTCATGTTGGATTGGAACCGGGACCGAAACGACTACGAGATCAGTAACTTCTGGCTTCAAAGCGAGACACCGGAAACCCTGCAATACGTGCTCGACCAGATCGGATATCAACCGGCTGCTGGCAGCGTGGTTGACGGGATCATGTCGAAGTGCCGCGCACGTCGAGGGGAAGCGGGTCCGCCCGACGAAAAGGTGGGAAGGGGCTGCAAAGACACACTGATCGCTCAAAGGCGGGTGGCATCGACCTTGCCGCCCCACGCCCCGAGATTCACCCAACGCGCCGTGCCACAGACGTCGGTTCCTCCGACGTCAGTGTGCCTTTGCATCTATTTCCCAGCCTGCAACTTCAGTAGCGCCGCCTCAATCGCCTCCAACCTCTTCTTCAGCCCCGCAATCTCCGCATCCTTCTCCGCCTTCAGCTTCTCGTTCTCACTCTTGAGTTGCTTGATCGCCCCCACCGCGACCGCCGACATGCGCGAGTAATCAAGCCCCATGATCTCGCCGTTGTCGTCGCGGAAGACGACCTCCGGGAAGACCTTCGCCACATCTTCGGCGATGAAACCAAGATCATGCGTGAAGCCGCGGATGTTTGCTTCCGGGGGCGTCCAATCGAATCGCACCGCGTTCAGCGCTGTCAGCCGATCGAGCGCATCGGCCAGCGGCACAATGTTCTCTTTGAGTTTGGCGCACGATGGCGTGATCGTGCCTGTCGCGGAAATGTTGCCGATGACCGTCAGTTTCTGGCTCGGGTTGGCAATGCCGATGCCGACGTTGCCCGAGATGCGGGCAATCGTGACCGCAGTGGAATTGAGAACTGTGCCTCCGACGTTGCTTCGAAGCCTCAGGCTATCGGTCGCAACGTCGTAATCCATGCCGACATACGGCACCGGGTTGGCCGGGCTTGCGAACGAGAGCGCGCCGCCGAGAACCGAGAGCGAATCACCGGGCGTGGTGGTACCGATGCCGACCTTTCGATCCGTCGTGACGTTGAGCGCACTGCCGCTCGTGCCCATGTATGTGGAAAATGCGAGGTCGCAGATAGCGCCGAACCAGCACGTGCCGCCGGCATATGGACCGTTGCCCGAGGTGCAGGTGCGCCAGACCTGAGAGAACTGGCCGTTGACGCCGGTCTTCAAGACCAGCGAGTACTTGGCTCCGGCGACCAGCGCCGGGGGAGATTCGAAATCGAAGTCATACATCTGCGAGGCGGAGGCGTTCAGCGTCGGGCTTGTCGCCAGCAGCGCGCCGCTGAATCCTTCACCATCGCGAACTTCGAGCACGATCGTGGTTCCGCCCCCGGGAGGTATGTAACCGAAGGATGCGCGCGTCAACACACCGCCGACCGACGGGGTAAAACTCTGCCAGACAGAGAAGCCGAAGTTGCCGCTGGGCGTCGTGGTGAGATACTGCTGATCGAGGCTGGAGACCGTCTTGGGCTGGATTCCGATATTGCCCTGCGTGTCGATCGCGATGCCGCGGGTGGAGAAACTCTGCGGCACGCCGGTGAGCTTCTGCTTGGGCGCGATCGTGTTGCCGTTCACGGTGATTTCAAGCCAGCGATCGGCCCCGGTCCAGACACTCGCGCCAAAGTCGAGCGTCGTGCTGAAGACGCCATTGCTCACCGGCACGTCGTTTTGCACAAGCGTCGGGCCAACCTGCGTTGCGGGGTTGTCTGCGGCACTGAACAACTTGAAGGCGATGTGGGCGGAGCCGTTGAGCGCCGACCCCCCATCCTTCACAACGCCCTGATACGAAATCGGCGCCTGCCCCCGTGCCGCCGCACAGACGAGCAGGACAGATAGTGCCACAAACCCCCGGATGATCGTGCGCATTGTTCAGTTCTCACGTGTGTTGAGCGGCTCTTGACAACTCATCGAATTCGGTAGCCCGTCCAGACATCCTACAGACAAACGCAGATCGCACCAAGCCCAAAGTCCAAGACCAAGACCAAGGTCGAAGGTCGAAGGTCGAAGGTCGAAGGTGCTACAGCATCCCCGCCCTCTGCCACGAGCGTTGATCCAGCGCGATGTCGAACTGCCTCCCACATTCGGGGCATGCGCCGGAGTCGCCCATGCCGCTCAGGTCGTACACGCAGCCGACGCACGCACGCCCCGACGTTGCCTGCACGGCCCGCCGAATCCGGGCGGTGCGTCGCCGCGAGTACCAGATTGCGCCAAACGTCGTCATCACGATCGCAAGCGGGATTCCCGGCAAGGCCCAGAGGGGCGAGATCGACCGGACCAGGTGCCTCAAAGCAAACGGGGCCGCGACCGCGCAGAGGAGTGTGCACACGAATACCGCCGCGACCCATACCTCGTACCGACGCAACGCAGGCGGGAGCGGAGCGGCCGGCTCATCGGGCTCGGCGGGCGTGGAAGGCTTCGAAGTCGTGGAATTCACGGGCAAGGGCATGGAGGTGGGAGGCTATCTGATTTTGAGGAGCGGTCGAGCAGTCTGGTGACGCTTCCAGAACATCACCGACGCCGCTCATCGATCCCCTACTCCCACATCCCCTTCCCTCTCTCCCGGGCCAATCGCGCTTCCACACTTTTGGCCCGACAAATCCACCAAAAAATCCCCCCTTTCTGACCGCCAAAACCCCAATCCGCGGCCAAATTCAGGCCTTTTCTGATAAACTACCCAAGCGTGCCCCGCACGCCCAACTGATCGCGTTTTCTACACCCTTCTTCCTCTCTTCCCTTCCCCTTCGAACGCGCACCCGCCCGCACAACCGGGCCACTCCCAAATCTCATCGCCAAATCGCCGCGCCCCTTCCGCGGCACATTTCTCGTCGCCACCTCTCTCTACTGAAAGGCCCTACCCATGCCACGCCGGTCCATCTCCATCACCCGCAAGCAGATCATCGATGCGATCGTCCCTCTCGCCCGCGAACTCGGCCGCTCGCCCAGCAAGTTGGACTTTCAGGCCCGCACCAAAATCACGCAGCGCGCAATCGAAAGGCATTTCAACAATTGGAACGAGGCTCTCGCCGCCGCCGATTTGCCCCCCAACGTCATTCGTGGTTTGACCGCCGACGAACTCCTTGACGATTGGGGCACCGCCACCCGCAAGTTGCGCAAATGCGCCACCGTCGCAGAATATCTCATCGATGGCAAATACAGCCGCAACGCGTACCTGCGCAGGTTCAACTCATGGGCCGGCGTCGGACGCGCCTTCTACTCCCGCTCCGCCGCAGATCTCTCATGGCAGGATGTGATCAAGGTCATCCGCGATCACGAAGCCCGCGGCACCCGCCCCTGGCTCATCAGCCCCGATCGCAAGATCAATCTCGAAGCAACTCCCGCTGCATCGCTCGCGCCCTCCAGCATCACATACGGCGAAACCCTCGATTTCGATCTCCTCCGCAACGCGCCCGTAAACGAAGCCGGCGTCGTCTATCTCTTCGGCTGCCTCGCCTCGAAACTCGGTTACGCCGTCGAAGCGGTCCAAGCCGCTTTCCCCGATTGCGAAGCCAAACGCAAAGACGCCGACGGCCTCCTCCGCCGCGTCCGCATCGAGTTCGAATTCGAAAGCAAAAACTTCCTCCTTCACAAGCACGATGTCGCGGGCTGCGACGTCATCGTTTGCTGGCGCGACAACTGGGAAGGCTGCCCGCTGCAAGTCGTCGATCTCTCCGTGGAACTCGAGAAACTGAAAAAACCCGCGGCATGATCCGACCTTTGCCATTTGCCAATCTGCAATTTGGCTCTTTTCTTTGACAACCGAATACGTGCGGATGGTGGTGGGGTTGCGCGTGCACATCGCGGGGCGCCTGAAGGCGTGGCCTACGAGCGAGCAAGCCCGCTGAACCGGGCTGAAATCCAAGTGCCCGAATGCAGTTGGAACGCCCGAATGTGGGTCGCTCGGAGCGCGAACGGGCCGCCGGTCGAAACGCGTCGAATGATTCAGCACAGAGGCCGCAAATCTCCGCTGCCTTTCAGGCCGATTCATCGGCCTTGCCCGCTTTCAGGCCATCGCTTCAGCGATGGTGAACGGGCGCACGCGCCCCTGTTTGTTGCATTTTGCTTTTCAGCCCGTTTCAACGGGCTTCTCACAAATCGGTACGCTTCATGCATGCCGCGGAACGTGCATTGGGAAATGTTCTTTCACATCGTGTGGCGCACGAAGACCAACATGCCGCTGCTGACGGCGAAGGTCGAGCCAATCACGCACAAGTATCTGATCCATCGCGCACTGGAAACGCCGGGCGTGCTCGTGCACGCCGTGGGCGGCATCGAGGATCACGTGCACATGGCGGTGAGCCTGCCGCCGACGGTCGAGCCGGCGAAATGGATCGGCGATCTGAAGGGCGCGTGCGCGCACGCGATCAATCACGGGCCGTGCGGACTGGGTACATTGGCGTGGCAGACGGGTTACGGGATCGTGACGTTCGGAAAGGGAGATTTGCCGTGGGTGGTTGAGTACATCCGAAATCAGCGCGATCACCACGGTCGCGGATCGGTCGTTGGGCGATTGGAGGAGGTCGAGGCGCCTGAAGGCGGAGAAGGGAAAGCCCGTTGAAACGGGCTGAAATGCAGAAACGCAATGTTTGTGGTGCGCGGCCGAATGACCACGCCTGAAGGCGTGGCCTAGGAGCAAGCAAGCCCGCTCAAAGCGGGCTGAAACGCGACGACCGAATCGGATGAAACGCACGGGATGTGCCGGGCACGACCGTCAGCGTGCAGCGCAATCAATTGAAAATTCGAACCAGCCGTCAGCATCCATCGCGTTTCTCTTCAGGCCGATTCATCGGCCTTGCCCGCTTGTAGGCCATCGCTTCAGCGATGGTGAACGGTCGAACATCCATTCATTTCTTTGTCTTTGAATCTCAGCCCGTTTCAACGGGCTTCCACCAAACCCGTGCGTTCGACGCACGCCCCGTCACCCTCTCAAGCCCCTCCTCTACAATCTCCCATGCGATTCCCCGCCGTGCAGGGCGTGATCGAGCGGCGGCTGCTCGTCAACTTTCGGGCCGATCCGGCCGCCGTGTCGCGCCTTCTGCCGCCGCCGTTTGAACCTGTTGTTGTAAATGGCCACGCCATCGTCGGCATCTGCCTCATCCGTCTCGGCGGCATCCGGCCCGCGTTTTTCTCCTCCTTTGGGCCCGCTCTCCCGCAACGCTGCGGCCTCCGCTCGGAAAACGCGGCACACCGCATCGCCGTGCGCTGGCGCGACGCCGATCACCCCGGTTCACCGTACAAAGAGGGCGTCTACATCCCGCGGCGAGACAGTTCTTCGCGCCTCAACGCGCTCGTCGGGGGCAGGCTCTTCCCCGGGCTTCATCATCGCGCCACGTTCCGCGTCGCGGAGCAATCAAACCGCTTCGACATCGAGATGAACAGCGACGACGGGAGCACAAGCCTCGACGTGCACGGGCGCACGACCAATTCGTGGCCCGTGGGTTCTGTCTTTAGCGGTCTTGCCGAAGCCTCGGCCTTCTTCGAGCGCGGCTCGCTCGGCTATTCGGTGACGAAGAAACCCGGGATGTTCGACGGCCTGGAACTGCGCTGCCGCGCCTGGGCGGTCGAGCCGGTTGAGATGGATTCGGTCCGGTCGTCGTTCTTTGAGAATGGGGAAGCATTGCCGAAGGGGAGTGTGGAGTTCGACTGCGCGCTCTTGATGCGGAACATCGCGCACGAGTGGCACGGACGGGGGCAGATTTGTTGCGAGGTCGTGCCCGCTGCATTTTCTTCAGGCCGCCCGGCGGCCTTGCCCGCTTTCAGGCCATCGCTTCAGCGATAGTGAACGGGCGTGCTCGCATCCATATTGTCTTGCGCGTCTCAACGTTTTGACGAACTCTTTTTTCAACCTCTGGCGCGTTCAAGCGTCAGGCGCCATTGCATTTCTTCAGGCCGCGCCGCGGCCTTGCCCGCTTCTAGCCCACGCCTTCAGGCGTGGGTTTAGGGCCGGATGAGTGTGTCTTTCAGCCCGTTTCAACGGGCTTCCCATGAACCCGACCGTCAATGCCAGCGCGTGTCGAAACCCACGTATGGCCTGCAACGGACATGCGACTCGAATCACCGAGAGAAATCGATTGGGAGTCGCTGCTCTCGACGGATGACACGACGTGCTGTATGTGGTTCGATGAGAACACGCGGGAACTCGGTCCCGCGGCAGCGCGGCGGGGGCGGTGAGAATGCGGCCAAACAGGCTGGCTTCTTCAATGCCACGGGGCGGGCGATGGATTTGTGAGCGGTGGGGGAGGAAGGTTGATACCCGCCGCCACGAGCGCTCAATCGGGCCACTCGCCCTTTGCCGCCTCTCGCAGAAATTCGGCCATGTTCGCGGCAACTCGCTTGGAATTCCTTCGCACATCATCCGCCGATGTCCAGTCTCGTTCGTGCGACACCAGCAACACAGGCGACAAGTCAGTATCGTTTCGAAGATTGCAATCGAGGGCGTAGGCGTCGCCGCCGTGAGTTGAGCCGATCACGACAAATCCGAGCGGCTGGATGTCGATTCCCGGGCCGTATTCGGTGCATTCTTTGACGATGCTCGGCACGCCCCAAACCCGCAGCGTCGCCTCGGCCTTGGGATCAAAGACCCCGGCTTCGAACATCTGCAATTCTGAAGTTCGAACGCCCAAGTCGAGCAATTGTTTCAACTCGTGAGCGCTTCCCGGACGCATCACGAAACGGGGAGCAAAGCGCTCGCAAGCGTGCGCGAAAAGCTTCATGCCTTCCAAGTACTCGGCAACGATCGAGGTCATTTTCGAATGATACTGAACGCCCATCTCGGATAGAAGAGGCAGAAAAGCACACTGACGTCGGAGGAACCGACGTCCGTGGCACGGCGCGTTGGGTGAATCTCGGGGCGTGGGGCGGCAAGGTCGATGCCACCCGCCGCGGAGCCGACGGAGTGGCCGGAAACAACGATCGGAACGGCGAGCACTGTTCGCGATGAGTACTTGGAAGCGGTGCGGTCGGCGGACCGGGGGGATATCGCGCCTCTTTTGGCGCTGCACACAAAGTATGAGCGGCGAGGTTGATGCTGGCGCTGTCCGACATCTGAATTCCGACGTTCGCCAGCGGCTCCGTCTCTTCGTCTCTATTTCCCTTCTTCTCTCTTTCCGCTTTCAACCACCCACGTCACTTCGTCGCTTGTAGGCTTTTCACCGGCCTTGCCGCCGGATTCTCCGACCGCGCGAACTTTCACCGTTCCTACGGGCAACTCGACATTCTCCCAGATGAAGGTGCGGTCGGGACTTGTCGAAGCGGTCAATACGCCCATCGACTTGTCGTTCACGAACAGTTCGACCGCGGGCTGATTGGAGTAGACCTTGACGCTCGTCTTCCCCGCCGGCCGCGGCGTAAACCTGCGGCTCGCGATATAGACGACCGGATCGTCGGACCAGTTGGCCTTGTAGAAATAGAACGCGTCCTTCTTGGTCTTGCGGTCGTAGGAGATA
>JAHBXG010000077.1 GCA_019636565.1 Phycisphaeraceae bacterium | reverse complement strand
GCCTGCTCGCCAATCTTCAACTCCGCGTCCAGACCCTGCGTCGATTGCATCGAGCGTGCGAACCCGTCTTCCTGATCCCAGTCGGTCGAACCCGCGTAGTCGGCTTTGCTCAGTTTCAGGCCGCCGCTGCCCGGGCTGGCGTCTTTCGACGGAACCAGTTTGCCTTGAAACGTGATCCTGCCCTTGGCACCCTGCACGTTGGTCAAGCGATAGTCGGTGTGCAGGCGGCTGCCGCCGATCGGGAACAGATCGAGCGATGTATCGCTCGACCACGTTTCTCCCGGTTTCGCCGAGCGTTTGCCAGGCGTGCTCACGATCGACTTGAACAAATCGCGCATCTTCTCGTCGCCGCCCATCTGCGTGAGTTCCTCCGGTGCCATCGGGTTGAGGGCGCGGACAAACTTCCCGCCGCCGCGCACTTCCGTCACGTTTCCGTCGCGATCGAACACGACCGAGAGCGATTCGCCAACCAGGGGTCGAAGGGTTTCTTCAAGGGTGGGGGGCTTGCCGAGTCCTCCGAGCGGATCGGTATCCGCCGGCTTTGGAGTCTTCGGCTTTGCGGGCGCCGGTCTCGAACTGTCGAAGGAATCATCGACGCCCGGTCCTTCCACGTGCGAACGGATCTGTTCAAAGACGATGCTCACTTCGCTGGTACCGTCTTCGTTCACTTTCGTCGGGCGAAAGACGAGAACGAAGTCCTGTTTCGTTTTCATCTCATCTGAAGCCGGCTTCGGGTCGTTTGGCTTGCGCGCCGGATCGAGTTCCGCCGTCAGATCGGGCTGTGTTTCCTTGCTGTCAAGCGAAAGCCGCACGCGGCGATCCTGACCCATGCGGAACTTTGGCCTCAGGTCGAATTGCCCCGCCGGAATCTCCGGTTCGACGGCACGCGGATGCTCGTCCGGCTTTTTCTGGGCCGGGGACGGGTCTTGGGGAAGGGCCGGAGCAGGGGAGACGGTTTCCCCCAAAGCCAGGGTACAAACGGCCGTCATCATCAACAGCCACGGCCGATTTCGCTGAAGTCTCATGAAAAATCCTCCCGCACAACCCCTGCGATAGCGTACGAAGCCGCCAGGCGGCGGATTGCATCTTGACAGCAAGATTCGTGTGTTAAACTGATCAGGGCCACCCGAGGGAAGTGGCTGGAGAGGAAACGAGGAATGTCGAATCGAGTGTTGTGTCTTGCCGCGCTGGCCGTGGCCGCGACAAGTGTGGCCGCCTCTCCCCCGGCGACCACCGGAAATGCTCCGTCCAACCTCACTCGCGAGTGGTTCGAGCAGCCCGCAGAGAGTCCGACTCGCCTCATCGTGCGTTTCGATCCGTTTGCCAACCGGTCCGAGCACGCGGTCGAAGCCATCCTGGCCGATGCGGGTGTCCGGCGCACCGTCGGGCATATCTCGCTCGTGCCCGGCTTGCGTGTTGTAGAGGTTCAGCCCGGTCGCGTGAACGAAGTCGCCGCGAAACTAAGGAGCCAGTCCGGCGTGCTCTACGCCACGCCCGACCACGCTCTGCGGGCGTGTGCTCAAGAAACTCCGTTCGGTATCGCAGAAGTGGCGTCTCCACAGGCGTGGCCCCGCTGGGGCAAAGGCGCCGGCGTGATCGTCGGGCATCTGGACACCGGCGTGGACGTCGCCCATCCCGACTTGCCGACGGCCCTTGCCATGGAATCGTTCGTTCCGGGTCTGATCGTGGACGACTTTGACTACCACGGCACGCACACGGCCGGCACGATTCTGGCTCGCGACAACGACTTCGGTGTTGTCGGCGTCGCGCCCGAGGCCGACATCATCGTCGCCAAGGTGCTCAACAACTGGCAGTTCGGGTTCAACAGCCACGCCATCCTGGGCCTGGACTGGGCGGTCGCGAACGGCGCCAGGGTCGTCAACATGTCGCTTGGAAACTCGACCTTTGATCAGGCGTATCTCGACGCCTGCAACGCAGCCGAAACCGCCGGAGTGCTGCTGGTCGCCTCGGCGGGCAACCTGGGAAATGCCAACCCGTTCTACCCGGCGTGGTTCCCGTCCGTCATGGCGATTTCAGCCGTGGACCGCAACGACGAATTCCTCTCGTGGACTTCATACGGACCCAACATCTCACTCGCCGGACCGGGCGAGTCTGTCGTCTCGACCGTGCCGATCGTCGCGTGGAAAGTGACGTGGAACAACATCGATCACTCGTCGATCCAGCTCCGGGGTGGAACGATCGATCCGTACACCGGCAACGCGATCTACTGCGGATTCGGGGATTCCCCCGCCGCGTTCCCTCCGGCCGTGGTCGGCCAGATCGCGCACATCCGCCGGGGCGGGAACACCATCGGTGAGAAAGTGACCAACGCGTGGAATGCCGGTGCCAAGGCGGTCGTCATCTCCAACAACGTGCCGGGTAACTTTTACGAGTCGTTCACGCCGCATCTGCGCCTGCCGGTGTGCTCGATCTCGCAGGCCGATGGCGATGATCTGCTCGCGAACGACGGGATCGTTGCGACGATCAATCAGTACAACAACGGCCACTCCTACTTCACCGAGTCGGGCACTTCGGTCTCCTGCCCGCACGTCAGCGGCGCCGCGGCACTTTTGATCGGCAACTTTGTGCCGGCAACAGGGCTGCCCCCCATCCCGCCCCGCTCGACCCGCTGGGTGCTCGAGCAGACGGCCAGGCAAGTAGGCGATCCGCCCCGGAACGACTTCTACGGCTGGGGCATCGTCGACGCGTACAACGCGTCCAAGTATCTGCACGGGCGCATCCGGTGCCCCGGTGATTTCAATGCCGATGACTTCGTGGACGATGCCGACTTTGTGATATTCGCGTCGTTCTATAACGATCTGCTCGCACCCGGCGGCGCATACACCGGCGGCGATTTCAACGGGGATGCATTCACGGACGATTCGGACTTCGTGACATTTGCAGCTCATTACGACGCGTTGTTGTGTCCGTAGACTGAGAGTCAACGAAATTCCGCTAAAGCGGCGCAGGCGGCCCGTGGGTTGTCTGCAAATGTCGGACCGCTGCGGTCAATATCATGCAGGGGTAGATAGTTTCCTTCAAACCCGGAGCAATTGATGAATCGCCACTTTGTTCTCGTCGCGTCGTTCGGACTCTCCCTTGCGTGCGGAGCGGGAACCACTTTGTCTCGAGCGGACGAGGGAATGTGGCTGGTGAGCAATCCGCCCCGCGAGACCCTGAAGAGCAAGTACAACTTCGAGCCCACCGAGGAGTGGCTGAAGCACATGCAGCGGTCGGTTGTCCGCGTCGGCATGGGCGGCACCGGCTCGATCGTTTCTCCAGATGGGCTGGTGATGACGAACAACCACGTCGGGCTCAGCGCGATTTCGAAGTTGAGCACCAAGGAAAAGAACCTGATGAAGGACGGGTTCTACGCGCCGACGCGTGAGCAGGAACTCAAGTGTCCCGACACCGAGATCCGTGTCTTGTGGGATACGCAGGATGTGACCGATCGGGTCAACGGCGCGGCAAAGCCCGGCATGAGCGCCGCCGAGGCGGGGGCCGCGAAACGCAAGGTCATGTCGCAGATCGAAAAAGAGTGCCAGGACGCTCCCAATATGCGATGCCAGGTGGTGACGCTCTACCAGGGCGCGAAGTATCACGTTTATCGGTACAGAGTCTTCAATGATGTGCGATTGGTCTTCTCGCCAGAGGAAATCGTCGGTTCGTTCGGTGGTGATACCGACAACTTCGAATTCCCTCGGTACAGCCTCGACATGACCTTCTTCCGTCTCTACGAAGACGGCAAGCCGTACAAGCCCGAACACTATTTGAATTGGAGCGCGAGCGGCGCCGCAGAGAACGAGCCCGTATTTGTCTTCGGGCATCCGGGCCGTACGCGTCGGCTCTACACGGTGGATCACCTGAAATTTCTGCGGGATGTCGATCTGCCCGAACGCATGAACCGCTACTGGCGTAACGAGATCAAGTTGCAGGGTTTCGCCGGCCGAAACGCCGAAAACGCCCGCATCGCGCAGCGCGACATGCGGAGCGTCTCGAACGGTCGGAAGGTCTACACCGGTCTGCTCGCCGGGCTGGAAGATCCGAGGCTCATGGGCGTGAAGCAGAGCGAGGAGAGCGAATTGCGATCGTTCATCGATCGCGATAGCGAGCACGGGAGAGAATGGGCGGATGCCTTTACGGAAATCGCGAACGCCGAAAAGGCGTATCGCGATTTCTATGTTGAGCGTCAGACCATCGAAGCAGTTGCCAACGGCAGCGGACTGCTCAGCCGCGCGTTCGACATCGTTCAACTCGCCGAAGAACTGCCAAAGCCCAGCACCGATCGGCTCCGCGAGTATTCCGATCCGTCGCTGCCCTCGCTCTATCTGCGGCTCTATTCAACCGAACCGTTGCCCGAAGCACTCGAAATCGAGAAGCTCACGCAAGCACTCGGCCTTCTCGCCGAACGGCTCGGAGGCGATCATCCGCTCGTCGTCAAGGCGTTCGCGGGAAAATCGGCCCGCGCGCGGGCCGAAGAATGCGTGAACGGAACGACGCTCAAAGACCCCGCCGCACGCAGGGCGCTTGTGGAGGGCGGCGCCGGAGCGATCAAGGCCTCGAACGATCCGATGCTCGTGCTCGCGGCGGTGTTTGATCCCCGCTCGCGCGAACTGCGCAAGTTGTACGAAGACAAGGTCGAGAGCGTGGAGCGTGACGCGTACGCCAAGATCGCCGCGGCACGCTTTGCCCGCTCGGGCGAGAGCATGTATCCGGATGCGACCGGCAGCCTCCGCATGAGCTTCGGCATAGTGCAGGGTGTCCCCCGCGACAACACGCCCGCGTTCACCGACATCGCCGGGCTCTTCGCCCGCGCCGCAGAACGCAAGGGCGAAGCCGAATTCACGCTGCCCGCGAAGTGGTACGCCGCCAAAGACAAACTCGATCTCAAAACGCCGTACAACTTCATCGCCGATTGCGACATCATCGGGGGCAACTCCGGCAGTCCGACGGTGAACGCCAAGGGCGAAGTGGTGGGGCTGATCTTTGACGGCAACGTGTATTCGCTGACCGGCGATGTGATCTACGACGGCGAGAGCGGACGGAGCGTTTCGGTCGATTCCCGAGGAATCATCGAGGCGCTCCGGAAGGTCTATGACGCGGGCACGCTCGCAGACGAACTAACGCACAAATAGCGCAACTCTGAAATCCCGTCCCCGAGGGAGGGGGTGGGGGTGGGCGAATGACGTTTCGGAACTCCCCGACGCGGCAATGTCCATCTACGCGCAGTTTCCGGTATCTTCTTCATCTCTGCCATGCCCAAGCTCTGCGCTCATTGCGGCATCGATTGCTCGGAGACAAAGCGTTTCAAAGACGCACAGGGACGCTACACCTGCAACAAGTGCTACGACCGCCTGAAGTACGGTCTGCCGATCGAGAAGCACACCGAGGTCGAACTTGATGAGCCGATCCCGCTCGCTGACGAGGCTTCAATGCCGGGAGATCCAGTCGATTGTCCGCGCTGCCGCGGGATGATTCCCGCCGGCGAAACCGTGTGCCCCGCGTGCCGCTACGACACGACCATTGTCGCGGCGCCGCAGTCTCCCGCGATGCAGGTTTCGCGCCTTTGCCCAAAGTGCGGCTACGACATGAAAGGGCTTGCCGACAAGGCCCCGTGCCCGGAGTGCGGCGCGGACATTTATGAGCGAGAGCACGTATCTCGCGAGAAGAAGAAGGTTTCGGATTCAACTTTCTACTTCGAGCCGTTGAAGATTGCCGCGGGCGGATTGGTCGCGCTCGCTGCCGTCCGGCTTTTCAACGGCAATGCGCACCTCCTGCTTGCCGATGTGCTGGCGCTCATCATTTGCGTGCCGGTGGGGCTGGCAGGGTACTGGCTGTTCTGTGTCATCTGGGAGGGCGGCTTTGATCAGGCGTGGGGATTGGCCGCGCTGAATTTTCTCGCCGTGTTCGCGGTGTCGTCGGCGGTCGAGGCGTTTTTCAGTTACGTTCCGATTCTGTTCGTCGGCTGGTTTCTCACGCTGTTTGTGTACTTCGGGATGCTGAAGGCAAGGTTCGAACTCGACAGCTGGTGGGATGCGCTCTTGCTGACCATCTTCATGCGCGTGGTTCAGATTGTGGCGCTTATCGGAATCCTGGCGTTGCTATAAGGGTGCACAAGCGCAGATCAAGTCGCATCGTGCTGCATTTGCTTCGCCGAAACTTCTCGCCGCCGCATGATTCTGCCGAGTGAGACGCCTGTTCCCGCGAAGATCAGGCAGAGTACCGCGACGCCCGCAACGCCGACAGACGGAAGCACCTTGTCGAGCCCAACCTGCGACCAGCCGCCAACAACATCGCCGAATCGGTACACAAAGGTATCGATGAAGTTCTTGGATTTGTAACGTTCGACCGGTGAAACGACGGTGTACAGCACTTCGCGTGCAGGCCGATCGAGGGCGTAGTGGAAACCTCGGCGGGCGACCTGAACGGGGATGAGCATGGCGACCGTGGGCGACCAGAGGAGGAGAAAGATCGAGGCGAGCGTGGAGAGCGGGGTGATCGTCAGAGCCGCCGAAACCCCGATCCATCGGAGCACGCGTCCGGCGACGAACAACTGGAGCAGCGCGGTGAGCACGTTTGCGTAGAAATCGATGCTCGCGCTGATCTCGGCTCGCGCGACCTTGGCTTTCTCGGGTGAGAGATCGAGGACCGACGCGCCGATGATCTTGAGTTGAAGCATGTAGACAAGCGTTCCGGTTGCCGAATAGAGCAGCAGGTAGAGGGTGAGTCGACGCAGGTACGGCGACGCGAGCGCCGTCCACATGCCCTCGGCCATCTCGGCGATCGAGCCGCCGGGTGTGCGGCGCTTCTGGCGCGCGCGGGCGGGGGCGAAGCGGAGGATCCAAGTGAGGGCCAACCCGGCGATCATCAGCAGACCGCAGGAAATCCAGATGAAACCAGAATAGGAAATACTCCTGGCAAAGGTGGAGACGAACCAGGAGCCGGCGATCGCTCCGATGGTGATTCCCAGCCCGATGGCGGGAAAGGCACGCTTCGCGCGATCGGCATCGAGGATGTCGCTCATCGTTGCCCAGAAGATCGAGAGGCTGAGCAGATTGAAGACGCTGAGCGCAATGAAGAAAGCCTTGTCCACCACATGCGATGTTTCGGTGCCAGCAAGTGCAAAGAAGACCGCCGTCGTTGCGGCGCCGAGCACCCAGACAGCGCTCGCAAACAGCACAAAGGTCTTCCATGACAGCCGCGAGACAAGCAGTCCCACGAGCGCACTCGCAAAGATCATGGCGACAAACGTTCCTGTTTGAAGAGCAGCGACCTGCTGGGATCCCACACTTGCCCCGATTGCATCGCGAAGCGGCTTGGCCACCGAATAGGCCGAAAACAGGGAAAAGGCGCAGACAATGGCCGGCGCCACGATCGCCAGATCGCCCGCTTTGAGGCCGAAGAACCGAGAAACCGGATCGAGACGTGTCGGGGTTTCCGGCTCGCTCATGCCATCCTTTCAATTCCTGTGAGTCTGGGCTGCAACCCTCTTTCGGTGCCATGGTACAACGCACGATTCCCCACGTTGCAGGCACTTCGATATGCGGGCGGGCTTCCCTCGACACCAGGTAGCGGAAATGGAGAAACTTCCGATGTCAGAACACCAGTTTTCAAGGCGTGATTTCGCTCGTTTCACCGCACTCGCGGGCGCGGCCCTGGGCGTTGCGGCTTTCGGGCTCGCGCCGAGTGCCCTCGCCAGGGTGACGGCCGCAGACCCGGCGACGCCGGTTCGCCAGATGTCGATTCTGATTCTGGGCGGCACCGGTTTCTCCGGGCCGAAGATGGCCGAGTACGCCAAGAGCCGGGGTCACAAGGTGACGCTCTTCAACCGGGGCAAGACCGAGAAGCGCATCGGCATGATCGACGATGTTGAACACCTGTACGGCAATCGCGATCCGGACAAGGTCTCGGACGAAACCGACCCTGCCTCGCCCAAGGGCCTCGCGCAACTCGAGGGCAAGAAGTTTGATGCCATCATCGACACCTCGGGCTTCTATCCGCGGCACGTGAAGGCGTCGGCCGAATTGCTGAAGGACTCCGGGTACTACCTGTTCATATCGACGGTGTCGGTCTACAAAGGGAACGCGGCAGCTGCGGACGAGAACGACGAACTCGGCACCGTCGAGGACACCACCACCGAGAACATGGGCGCGCAGATGGAGCGGTATGGCCCGCTCAAGGTGCTTTGTGAGAAGGAAGTCCAACGGGTCTTCGGTGATCGCAGCGCGGTTGTGCGTCCCGGTTTCATCGTCGGGCCGGGGGATCCGAGCGATCGGTTCACCTACTGGCCCGTTCGCGCGAGCGAGGGGGGCGACATGCTCTGCCCCGGCGATGGATCCGATCCGGTGCAGTTCATTGACAACCGCGACCTGGCGGAATGGTGCGTGCGCCTATGCGAGCAGAAAACGCACGGGGTTTTCAACGCCATCGGCCCCGACGGCACCGAAGGGAAGAAGCTCAACGTCAAGGGGCTTGTCGAGGCGTGCCTTGCGGCGAGCGCCGCCACAGGCGGCAAGAAGGCAACGCCGGTGTGGGTGCCGTTCGAGTTTCTGGAGGAGCAGCAGGTTGCGGTGGGCGGCGATCTGCCGATCATCATTCCGTCAACGGGGGAGGCCGCGGGGTTTCACCGACGATCGAACGCCCG
>JAHBXG010000076.1 GCA_019636565.1 Phycisphaeraceae bacterium | reverse complement strand
TCGCCAACTTTGAGTACAGCAACTACGCCCAGACGATGTACGACCTGCTCTGGCGCGATTTCTGCGATTGGTATCTCGAGGCCATCAAGCCCACCATCGCCTCGGACAAATCACAGCAGGCTGTCCTCCGTGCCGCGCTCGACTGCATCCTCCGCTTGCTCCACCCGATCATGCCCTACGTGACCGAGGCGATCTACGAGCAGGTGCGGCTGCTTCCGGTTGCGGGCGTCGCGGGCGTCACGCTCGGGCCCGCGCGGAAAGGTGACCTTCTCTGCACCGCCGGCTGGCCCGAAATCGATGTGTCTCTGCGCGACGAACGGGCCGAAGCCGCTTTCGAGCGCATGCGCTCGCTCATCACGATGATCCGCGAAGTCCGGTCTCAGCATCTTGTGCCGCCCAAGCGGCGCATCTCGCTGCACTCCCCGACGGGCTTCCTGAACGGGCAGGAGCTGGCGCTCGTTCAAACGCTCGCGGTCGTGGAACTGGCGAGCGCCGATTCCATTCCCGCTGGTGCTGTCGCGATGGCGTTCGAGACCGCTCCTCTGCACCTGAGCAACCTCAAGGACGAGGCGACCGCCGGCGACACCGGCGCCGAGCGCGAACGCCTCCAGAAAGTCATCTCCGACAACGAAAAGTCCATCGCCACGCTCGAAGGCCGCCTGAACAACCCGGGCTACGCCCAGAAAGCGCCGCCTGCCATGGTCAAGCAGACGCAGGATCAGCTCGCCAAGGCGAAAGCGGATCGAGACGCGGCACGCGCCGCACTGGCGGCCCTGTGAAGGACGGACTGGGCAACAAACCGTGCCACCAATCGTGGCTTTGTATGACGGGTGCTCCCGCGCTAACCATCGCCTTGGCGTGCGCCGGCTGCGACGCACCCGCGACCCAAAGTGGATTCAAGTTGCCGGCGTCAACCCAAGCGAGCGTCGCGCATCCGAAAGTCGAGCTCGCCCGCGATTCGTGGGAGTTTGGCTCGGCGAGGGGCGAGGCGATTACGACCCGATCGTTCCGCATCTACACAACTGCCAATCCCGGATTGAATTCGCGTCTCCCCGATTTTCTGGAAACATCACTCATCCACAACCGCACCGCGCTGGGCGATCTTCCCGCGCCGGTCAATCGCATGGAAACGTTTGTCCTTGCGAATCGCACAGAGTGGCTGCGCTGCGTCCAGATGATCTGGGCCGAGAAAGCAGAGCCTTACCTCATGATCCAGCGGGGGGGCGTCACAGCGGGAGGCAAGAGTGTCCTCTACGACATCGGCCCACGCGACACGCTCGTCCTCGCGGCACACGAGGGCTGGCACCAGTTCGCGCAGACCACCTTCAAGGAACAATTGCCGGTTTGGCTCGACGAAGGGATCGCGGCATACATGGAAGGTTTCCGGAGCGAAGCGAACACCGTTCGCTTTGTGTTCCTGCCTTGGGCGAATACCGAGCGGTTCGATCGCCTGCGTGAAGCGCACGCCGCGGGCGCGCTGATGACGCTGCGCGAAGTGATGTCGTCGAGCCCCACGCGCCAGATCTCGGCCTCCGGTGGTGGCGGCGATGCCTTGACCTGGTACGCCCAGGCCTGGGCGCTGATCCACTGGCTTCACGAGGGGGACAACGGCGCGATGCGACCCGGTCTTGAGCAGATTGTTTTCGATGCTTCGAACGGGATGATTCTCAAGCGGGTCGAGGACAAACTCGGGCCCAAGGCGGCCGTATACGTGCGGCAGAAGCGCCCGGGACCTGAAATCTGGCAGACCTACTTCGGACCGGACACCGACAAGGCGAACGATTCGTATCAGGCGTTCATCGCCCGCATCGTCCAGACCGGTTCGCGTGATCGCATCGTCGCGGGTCAATCGCCGATCGAGTAACGCTGGCCGGCGCGTCTTTACTGAGGCTCTCGCGGTGTTCGACTGATTATTTCAATGCCGGCAAGTCGCTCGGTCCCTTCCAAGACGGCGGCAGATCGGCGAGCGGATAGACCCATCGCACAACAGTCATCCCCTTGGACTCCATAGGTGTGGCTCCAATGCTCAGGGTGACGGGCGCAGCGAGTCCGCTCCCGGAGCCCGCAGGCTCTCCCACAAAGCCGATGACAATCACGCACGGCTGGGTAAACCATCGCCCAAGGTCGTAGCCCTGGGTCGCCTCGCGTCGGAGCACCGCGACCGATACCGACTGCTGCTTCGAAGCGTCATCCGGAATACCGAGTTCCGGAAACAGGCTCGCCGCGACCATCGCTTCCGTAACGGATCGAAACGCCCGCGAATCGGTCCCGGTGTTGATACCGAAGTTGAGGTTGGATGTCGGCACAAGATTGCTCAGGTACAACTCGCCAGAATTCAGCGCCAGCGCCTGCTCGGTCTCCACCGTCAGGTCCAGCGGCACGCCGGGCGCCCATTCCTTGTTTGCGGGCCACTTCCAGAACTGCACCCGTGACACCAAGCGTGAACGAACATCCGCGCCGATTGGCTGTTGCCCGATGACATGGCAAATCAGCAGATCGTGCACCGGTCCCGGCAGTTCGTGCACCAGCGCCCCGATTAGTTTCGCACCGTCCGCGCGTATCTCTCCGCCCTGATAGGGGTGAGGCATTCCCCATCGCGGCGCTCCGGCCCAATCCAGTTGCACCTGCTTGACGGTCGAGCGCGAAGGCAAATCCAGTTGTGTCGGATCGCGCCCGTCCACCTGGTATTCACGAGCATCAAGAAACCCGCTGCGCTGCGCGTTTCCCACCGGGTCCCAGGGCGAAATCACCCCGCCAAGATCATGCCGCAGCCCCTGGGCCTGGGGCAGCCCCTCGCTGTCGGGCGCAACGACTCGCACTGTTCCATCGTGCGGCAGCATCAGGCTCATCCACGATCGCGCTCTCTGAATTCGCTGGCCATAGATGTGGTCGAGCAGCGTCAGATGCGCCGCTTCGAACCGCCGCGGCCGGAACCATGTCGCCGCGCCGAACGCCAGCCCGGTGAACGCAACCGCGGTAAGCAAGAACCCCAGCCAGGCAAACCGCGTGGCCTTGCGGGCCTTCAGCACGCCAAAGCCCAGCGGCCCCGCCAGCAGCCAATACAGCACGAAGACCCCGATTCCAAGGAACACCCCGGTCACCGCCGTGCCGCGCTTGGCGATCTGTGAGGCGATTGTCTGATCCACCCCGATCACCGGTCCCCGTTGGATGACTTCCTTTTGATCCGGCTGCAAGATTCCCCGCTTGCCGAGCACGCGATGCCAGAACACATCCGCGTCCAGCACGCCCCCCTGCGAGAACAACCGGGAGGAAAGATCAAGCCCGATCAGAGTGACAGCGCCGATCCCAACGATTCGTCGCGCCACGACGCATTCGCCCTTCGGGCCGCTCAGGACACGGATCGCATCACCGGGCGCCGCTGTGTTCAGCGGTTCAAACACATGCAGAACCGCCGAGCGCGGAAGTGCGGCTTCCTTGCTCCTCGTGATCAGGCCTCGAAAGTCTGAAAGGTCGACACCTTCGCGGCGCATGATGTTGACTGCCGGCAAAATGTCCATCAATTCGTTCGTCGACGCGTTGGTCCACGCCTGACCGCTGGGTGGCAAGACCACGATCAAGTGCCCCCCCCGCTGCACCCACTCTTTGAGCGAACGGGTTCGTTCGCCCCTCAACTGGCTGATATCCGTGTCCGTTCCCCCGGTCGACTCTCCCCACACGATCGTTTCGAACGGCGAAAGGCCCATCCAGCGGTCCGGAAGGCCCTTTGCCGTCAAGCCGGGCACCGATTCGATCGCCTCGTGCGCCAGCAGCGGGTTCGACATCGATCCGGTGGCCGCGACGGCCGCGTACTGCCGTAATCCCATCTCGTGAACACCGATCACACCGATCAGCGGCGTACCCGAATCCTGTACCTTCCCGCCCGGCAAAATCTGCCGGCGCGCCAGCAACCGCCCAGGCCGAAGCCCGATCGGCTCGCGGTCATCCGTGATCGGTTCGTTCAAGAGCGCCAGCACCGTGTCGCCAGTCCGGAACCAGAAGGGAAGCCGGAAATACAGCCACGCGTCAATCGGAGCGCCGGGATTGAGCGTCACGAGCCGGGAGTAGGCCGGGCGGTCGCCGTCGGCATCGCTCATGACGAGCCGGACTAGTACTTCCCGCTGCTTGATTGCCGAATCCGTGAGTTTGAGCCGCACGCCGCACCAATCCCCGGCCCGCGCGACGTTTCCGACCCCGAACTCCCCCACGTCGATCTTGATTTCTTCGCCTTGCGCCGCCTGGGCCAGCGCCGGCGACGAACCAAAGAGGAAGAGGATGACGACGGAAAGCAGCGCGAGAAGACGGGTGTGCATTGCCGACCATTCTAAAGGACCCGGCGACAGGTTCGCTTCGGGGGTCGAGTGGGGGAAATTGGCGGTCGGCACACCGTTCGCGGAGTTCGACCAAAGTCGCCAACTTCCAAGGACGATTCTCATGACCATGGCTGAAACTCTGGGCAACTCGTGGATCGTGGTGGCAGGGTTGATCGGCTGCGCGGTTCTGGCCACGCTTTACACAATCGCCACAGCCATCCGCCACCAGACCTACATGCACGACTTGCAGGTGGGGGTTGCCAAGTTGCACCAGCAGTATCTGGCAAGAATGCGTGCCATGCAGGAAGCGGCCCAAACCGACGGGGTAGAACTCCTCCCCGCCGAGGCAGAAGAGACGAAAAAAGCCGCCTGAGCCCGGTTTCCCCATTCGGAGCCACCTCGGCCTGGCAGGTCGCAGGGTTCGACCATGCGTGGCAGCCTGAGGTGTCTCTCCGCCGGGAAAATAGCCGATTGGGGCCCTCGTCGCTCTGTCGCGAGCCAATTGCCCACAATTCGATCGATTGTCCCGACCCTGCAACCGTTTTCACGCGTTCTCGTGACGGCTAGGCTATCTCCCCGTGGACGAAGAACCATCCAAATTCTCCGTGATGTCCAGGCGTGCCGCCCTGACCGCGATGATCGCCGGAGGCGTCGGCTTTGCCGCCTTCGGGCCGCGCGGGGCCAAGCAGACGTCCGATGGACGGATCGTGCTCGATTACTGGGAGAAATGGACTGGGCACGAGGCGCGGGCGATGTTGAAAATTGTTGATGCTTTTAACGACAGCCAGAAGCGCATCAGGGTTCGGTACCTCACGACCGCGGGCATCGACCAGAAGGCTCTGATCAGCGTTGCCGCGGGCGATCCGCCCGATCTGGTCGGCCTCTGGAATTACAACGTTCCGCAGTACGCCGAGACGGGAGCGATTCTCCCGCTGGACGAACTCGACGTGAAAGGCGAAGTCCGGCCCGAGCGATACGCGCAGGGGTTCCGACCCGTACTGATGCACCCCGATCCACGCACCAAGAAGAATCGCCAGTGGGCGGTGGTGAACACCGGGGGCGTCCTTGCCCTCTATTTCAACAAGCAGATTTTTCGCGAAGCCGGGCTGGACCCCGAGCATCCCCCGCTCACAATCGAAGCACTTGAGGAAGCCAACCGCAAGCTCATTCTGCGCGCCGGTCCGGGCACTCGAAGCGCCCTCGAACGCGCTGGATTCCTGCACATCGAGCCGGGTTGGTGGAGTTGGATCTGGGGTTACTCGTTCGGCGGTTCTCTGTACGACGCCGCGAGCGACCGCTCGCTCGCCGCTTCTCCGGAGAACGTTGCCGGCTTCGACTGGGTGCAGCGCACAAGCGAAGAGCACGGCGTCGATGCGACCAAGACCTTCAAGGCCGGGTTCGGAAATTACGACTCACCTCTCAACGCTTTCCTGACCGGCAAGTTGGCGATGGTTGTGCAGGGGCCGTGGCTCGCAAATGTCATCAATGCTCATGGCCCCAAAGATGCCAACGGCCGCCCGAGCCTCGACTACGGCGTGATACCCATGCCGATGGTCGCCAGCCAACTCGACGAAAAGCACCCCGTCGGCCTGATCGACTGCGACATCCTCGTCATCCCGACCGGCGTCAAGAGACCGGAAGCCTGCATGGAGTTCATGGCCTATCTGCAGCGCCAGGACAATGTCGAAGCGATGGCGCTCGCTCATTACAAAAACTCGCCTTTGGCCGTCAGCAGCAAGGCATTCCTTGAAAACCATCCCAACCGCGGAATTCTGACCTTCGACGCCATCGCCAAGAGCGATCGGACCTACATGGTGCCGCGGACGCGGGCGTGGCCGCAGATCAAAGACGAATTCGATGCCGGGTTGCAGCGGATGTGGTCTCTCGAGCGGCCGGCAAAGGACGAACTCGCGATGATCGAACGCAGAGCGCAGGGGTACCTGGACACCGTGGAGGCACAGCGCCGGCAAAGAGGCTACGGGCGCACGGCGAAGCCGGTCTGAGTCTGAAAAGTCCGTCGCCCCGAGTCGACAAATCAAGTAGAGTGGCGAATGCTCTGACTTCGGAGTAGGTCGATATCGCCACCATGAACACGATCCAGCACCAAGGACCACAGAACCGGGGGCGAGTGCGTTGATGAGCGCACGCGACGCCCAACTCAAACGCGACGTTGCCGGCTGGCTCTGGGTCAGCCCCTGGGTATTCGGCTTTCTCGCCTTCCTGCTCGGTCCGATGCTGGTCAGCCTGTACTACTCATTCACCGACTACCCGCTCCTTGAGCCCCCTATCTGGACCGGACTCGACAACTACCGGCGCATGTTGAGCGATGAAACGTTCCGTGCGGTACTCTGGCGCACCGCCAAATTCGCGATCATCTTCATCCCGCTTGCAACAGTCTTCTCGCTCGCAATTGCCGGGCTGCTCAATGGCAAGGTGAAGGCGGGCGGGTTTTTTCAGGCTGCGGTATTCATCCCAACGCTCGTCCCGATGGCCGGCAGCGCGATGATCTGGCTCTGGATGCTCAACGGTGAGTACGGGCTGATCAATTTGTCGATCAACCGGACGCTCGGGTGGGCCGGCGTTTCTGCCCCAAACTGGCTCTCCGACAGCAAGTGGGCCATGCCCTCAATTGTCATGATCAGCCTCTGGAGCATCGGGCAGATGGTCATTGTCTACCTCGCGGCGCTCAAGGAAGTCCCCGACGAAATGCTCGAGGCCGCGGCAATCGACGGAATGGGACCGATCCGTCGCTACTTGAGCGTGGTGCTGCCTCTCATTTCGCCCGTCATTTTGTTCAATGTTGTCACGCTGATGATCGGCGCGCTGCAAATCTTCGCGATTCCCTACATCCTTTCCGCGGCGACCCCCGGGGGCGATCCGCGAGCGATGTACTTCTACACCATGTACATGTACGACAACGGATTCCGGTACGGGCAGATGGGCTACGCCAGCGCGCAGGCCTGGGTGCAGTTGCTCATCACGCTTGGTCTGACAGCGATGCTGTTCATTGCCAGCAAGCGGCTGGTCCACTATCGCGCCTGAATTCGGGAGGTAATTTGGCGAGAGAAGGTTCGAGCACGGTGATTCGAGGCGAGCGGGGATTGATCTCGCGCGTGTTTGTCTATTCCACGCTGATCGCTATCACCATTGCGTTTCTGATGCCGCTGGTTTGGATGATCGCCACCAGTCTGAAAACCCAGTCAGAAGCCTCCCGGGCCACGTTTTCGCTGCTCCCGGACCAGCCGACCCGCATCTTCCAGAACGCCGCCGACAACTATTCCGCTGTCTGGAACGATCCCGTCGTTCGCTTCCCGCTTTACCTCCGAAATACGCTCATCATCGCGGGCCTAAGCGTTGTCGGCATGACGCTCTCGAGCGCGATCGTCGCGTACGGATTCGCTCGACTCGATTGGCGCGGCAAGAAGCCCCTCTTCGCGATCGTCCTCGCGACGATGATGATCCCGTTCCCGGTCATCATGGGCCCGATGTTCCTCCTCTTTTCGTGGATCGGCTGGATCGGAAGCCTGAAGCCGCTTTGGGTGCCCGCGTTCTTTGCCAATGCGTTCAACGTCTTCATGCTCCGCCAGTTTTTCATGGGGATTCCCAAAGACCTCGACGAGGCGGCACGCATCGACGGCTGCGGCAACTGGGGTATTTTCTGGCGGATCATCGTCCCTCTCAGCAAGCCCGCGCTGGCCGTGGTCGCACTGTTTCACTTCGTGTTCGTCTGGAACGATTTCCTGGCCCCGCTCATTTTCCTGCGAAACCAGGACCAGTTCACCTTGGCGCTCGGCCTGCAGCTCTACCAGAGCAAGGCAGGCCAAACGCCCTGGAATCACCTCATGGCCGCCAGCACGCTGGTCATCGCTCCGGTCTTGGTGCTTTTTATCTTGACCCAAGGCGCGCTGGTGAAGAGCGTCGCGACCACCGGAATCAAGGGGTAGGAGCCAGCAAATCGCTGGTCCGAAAACCACGAGGGCGAGAAAGGCGGCTGGTTCGCCTTCAGCAGGTTGCCCCGTCAAAAGACTTGTGTCAGTATTCAATCGTTGGGCTTGCATTTCGGATTGAAATCTGCCACAATGAAAACGGTTACATCGCGGACTGTCGATGCCGTCCTCGATCTCGCCAAACGATTTCGTCCGCGGCTCGTGCCGGGGATTGGAAAGGAGCAGGAAATGAAAATTGGTTCTTGGATCGGGCTTGGGGCACTCGCCGTGCTCTGCGGCCAAGCGTTCGCACAGACGCCATTGCCCATCACCAACGGGTCGTTTGAGCAAGACGATGCCATCTTTGGTGGCGTTCTTGGCTACAACGTTCTTCCGGGTGCCGACGTCGACACGACCCACGCTCGTACGGGCGTTCGCTCGATGTCGCTCGGTCCGACTGCGTTGAACAACTTTGTCGGCTTCACGACCGACATTGTCAACATCTACCTTCCCACCCGCCCTTACTACGACCCCAGCATCGACTGGTACGGGGGCAATATCCATGCGACGATGTGGTATCTGATTCCTGAGGGCGAGAGTGTGGTGGGCGGAGGCGGCGGCCTCAAGCTTGACGTGAAACTGTTCAATCAGAATTACGCGACACTGGACGGGGCCTGGGATATTCAGGGCACCACCGGTGGCCAGTGGGTAAAGTACGAAGTTGTCTGGAACAAGGCGGACATGAAGCAGAAGGTGTGGATTAACGCCACCGAGAACTGCGATGGTGGTTGCTTCATAAACAACGGCCCACCCCCTTACGGCGTTCCGCCCTATCCGAGCCGCGTGAAAGTCACCCCTGGTCGCTGGGGCGGCGAGTCCGGCGGCGGCGCGGGAACGAACTCGATCTACATTGACGATCTTTCTGTCGTTCAAGATCACAGTTGCCCGGCGGACTACAACGGCGACGACCTTGTCGACGATTCCGACTTTGTTATTTTCGTGCCGTCATACAACAACCTCATCGACTTCCGCGCCGACTTGAATGGCGACGGATTGACTGATGACGCCGACTTCTCGCTGTTCGCAAGTGCGTACAACGACTTGATCTGCGCACCCTAATCCCGCTTCTTGCAACCGAACTTGCGATGCCCCGGCCGACGAGCCGGGGTATTTTTTT
>JAHBXG010000075.1 GCA_019636565.1 Phycisphaeraceae bacterium | reverse complement strand
ACCGAGGGTTCGGGGTTTGACATCAGTTCCCTTAGGTTTCAATGCCTTGAGCGCAACAGGCAGGAATGGCAAAAAGGCAACGCCTCCCTGTCCGTGTGGCTACCTGGGACATCACAGCGGAAGGTGTCGATGCACGCCGGACCAGATCGGGCGCTACCGCAATCGCATTTCCGGCCCGCTACTTGATCGGATCGACCTGCACGTCGAGGTGCCGGCGCTGCGCGATTCGGAACCTGGTGGCGCCCCGCCCGGCGAATCCAGTGCGGCGGTGCGAAGACGCGTGCAGGAAGCGAGGGCGAGGCAGCTTGCGCGGCAAGGCAAGTGCAACGCATTGCTCGAGGGAGGCGAGATCGAACGGCAATGCGAGCTGGATGCCACGGCCAGAACGCTGCTTCGGGAGGCGTCGAACCGGCTTGCCGTGTCGGCGCGCGCTTTCCATCGCGTGCTCAAGGTGTCGGCCACGATTGCAGATCTAGCGGCGAACGAACTCGTGCGATCAACTCATGTTGCCGAGGCGCTCGCCTACCGACAGGGTGATCGATACAGAGGGCAATGAATCGAGCGAGTTGGCGGCCTGGCGGTTGATCGACGTATTCGGCGCTATCCTTTTCGTTCCATGACGATCCGCTTCCTCTCGCTGTTCGCCCTGCTCCTCCTGGCGCTCTTCACCGCGGAGCTCACGTCCCCCGTGCAGGCCCATCTGGTGCAGCCCTGGACGGAAGGCCTCGCTGCGGCCTCCGGTCGCGTGGCGGCGATGTTCGACTCCGGGGTGACGAGTTCGGGGGCGGTTATCCTCGACCGGGCGAGCGGCTTCGGCGTGCAGATCGTGGCCGGCTGCAACGGGGTGGAGGCGATGCTCGTGCTGGCGGCGGCGATCCTCGCCTACGGGGCCTCGTGGAAGGTGCGACTCGTCGGCCTGGCAGCAGGCTTCGTCGCCATTCAGTCGCTCAACCTCGTGCGCGTGGTCTCGCTCTTCTATCTTGGGCGTTGGAACTTCGCCGTCTTCGAGTTCGCGCACCTCTACCTGTGGCAAGCGCTCATCATGCTCGATGTCGTCGTGGTGTGGCTGCTGTGGCTGCGCTGGGTGAATCGCGCTCCCGCGGCCGAAGGTGGAGGAAACATTCCTGGGTAGGCTCATCTTTCGCATCGCGCTCTGGTTCGTGCCTTGCGTCGTTGCGTGGTACTTCATCGCGCCATGGGCCGATGCCCTCGTGGCCTCCGGCGCCCGGATCCTCATCGGCGGGGTACTCTCAGGGGTGGTGCGGCAGACGGAAGTTGCCGCCGGGGGGCTCACCTTCGTGACCGTCCTCGCCGCGCCGGGGGCGGGGGCGTGCTGACGGTGGACGTCAATCCGCTGCTCTATTCCTACGGCGTCGCGCTCTACGCGGCGATTGTGCTGGGTGCCGGAACCCGCGGGGCGTGGTGGACGCTGCCGACTGGAATCGCGGTAGTGGTGGCGATCACCATTTGGGGGGTCGCATTCGACTTCATGGCGCACCTGGTTCGCGCGATACCGGGCGCCCTCGCCTCGCTGGGCGCTGGAACGGTGTCTCGGAACCTCATCGCCCTGGGATACCAGTTCGGAAGCCTGCTCTTTCCGACGGTCATCCCCGCCGCGCTCGCGTTGGCGATCGCCCGCGAGGAACTCCTGCCGACCGCAACGGGCACCGGTAAGCGAGGCAGAGTCGCCGAATAACGCTGCCCGCACGCGACCTCGCCCACTGAAACGCCCGCATCGCCCAGAATTGATCTGCGTCAATCGCATGTTGACACGGGGGGGGCAGCATATGTTATTTGTGCTTCGTTGCTGTTAGCGTTGAGGGCAATCCGCTGAATTCCACACGCCGATCTGCCGGCGTCGAGCGCGGGTGATTGACCCGGCCATCGGTGACGTTCCAGGCTCGGATTAGGGAGGGCGAATGTTCCGACGCACATTTTCCGCGATTGCTCTATCAATCGGTTTTCTGTTTACCGGCGCCGACGCGACGGCGCAGTTGATCGAGGCTGCCAGGATCGAAATCCTTCCTTCCGCGACGCCAAGCTTGCAGGACAGGGTGACTGCACGGATCAGCTATGAGCAAGTCTCTTGCTATACGTTCACATCTTCGGTCACCACTCAGCCAGGCGGAGTCTTCGATGTGAGGGTATCGCCGGTCAGCGTAGGCCAGCCCTTCCCATGCACACAGACGTTTGATGTTGACTTGGGTGTGCTTCCACTGGGGGACTATTCAGTATTGTTCTACGTCGTGGGATCGGCTCTGGCATCTGCGAGATTCACCGTTGGGATTATTCCAATCCCTGCAGTTAGCGAGTCTGGAATCGCGGTATTGGTGCTCACACTTGCGTTGACGGCAATAGCGCTCGGACGAAAAGGAAGGCGAAGTTCGCCTCAGGATCCTGTTCTTTCGGTTCTGCTTCTTGGCGGCGCGTCAATTGTTGGCACGATGGCCGTCCTGATGCCGGCCAGCGCCATTGAAGTCGCCGGCCGATCTTCGTCCACGGACCTCATTGTCCGATTCAGCCGAAAGGTGGAGACGCGAACAGTATCGGAGTTGGTCGATGCGTTGAACGGGAGTCGCGATTTCTCGCTTTCGAGCCGCCTCCTAGGGCCGGTGTCGGCACGTCGACTAATTCGACGCGAGCCAACCGCCTATGAACGGGACGTCATCGCCAGACATCCATCGGCACTTGTATCGCAGATGTTCGAGTACATTGTTCTGACATATGACAGTGCTCGGGACCTTCAAAGTCTGGCCGAATCCCTTCGCCTCTCGATTGCGGTTGAGTCGGTCGAGCGAGTGCAGGTGATCAAGCGGGCCGCCGTGGACCCGCTTCTTGGAACGCCGAGTGGTTCGTCCGACAACTCCCAATGGGCGCTCCACGCGCTGTCGCTTCCAAGTGCCTGGCTAATGACCAAAGGACGGGCGACGATCGCCTACCTGGACTCTGGTCTGGTAACGGCGCACGAGGATCTGGCATCGAATTTTCGCGCGCATCTTTCACGCAATGTCACATTCTCAGGACCAGGGAGCAGAGTTACGAACAACCTCGAGGATGAGCACTATGTGCCTGGAAGCAGCACGAACTACCCAGGTCACGGCACGCACGTCGCCGGAATTGTTGCCGCGACGAACGACAATGGTCTTGGCATTTCGGGAAGTTGTCCGAAGTGTTCGCTCATTGCAGTTAAGGACAGCGATCCCAGCACCGACGGCTTCGTCAATTCGATTGACTTTGCGATCGCGGCCGGAGTTCAAGTCATTAACTACAGTGGGGAACTCTTCGACAATCCCTGTTTGGTACCGGCGACGGATCCACGATCTTGGTGCAAGGCGCTGGGACGTGCGCGAGAGGCAGGAATTTCAATTATTGCCGCGGCTGGTAATCGCGCCGGATTTGGTACTGGCGCCTTTGCACTTCCTCCTGCTCCGGCCAATAGCGAGGGAGTGATTGCCGTAGGCGGGCTGCAGCCCGGACCGGTACCGGGAGACACGTCCGGGCAAGCGACGTTCTGGAGAGGGGATATCGTCAATCCGCCGGCGGCGGGAAGGCGATTCGGGTCTGATTACCACGCAAAGGCGGGATACTACTTTCTTTCTCCCGCGGCACAGGTGTTGTCGACCTTTCCCTCTGGCGTGACGTATGCCACGGTCGATGCGCCGTTCGCGCAATGGGGTTGCGCGGACGCCTTGGGAGCGCCAGGCACTGCTGGCTATGGCAATTGCACAGGGACCTCCATGGCGGCTCCTCATATCGCCGCAATTGCCGGCCTTGTGAGATCAGTGCAGCCAACTCTGGGGTACGCAACGACGGCGTATCTGATGGGCTCCACACCAAACACGATCATAGGTGTTCGCACGCAACTGATGGAGGCGCTTTCACAGCCGGCGGTTTCTGCGACGATGCCAAATGCGAGTTCTGTCGTTCAGGCAGCCCTTGGAGGCGGCAGCAACAGGCTCACGCCCCTCTTCTCGTTCTACTCTTCGGCTCGCGCAGGGCACTTCTATACGTCGAGCCCGCAGAGCGGTAAGTCCGCGCTCGTGGGCACCCTGATACCGAGCACGGCTACTGATTCAACGGTGCCCGACGGCCGGCAGTACCTGCCCGTAGGAAATCTCACCTCGGGCTACGGATGTTTCCCGCCGGACATGGCTGATACGAGCCCAGTTTCCTGCACGCTCGGGTTCAGCCCGCGTGCGCTCGTCGAAGTCTTCACGACGGAAGTCAGCCCATACGGGGGTTCGCTACTGCCCCTGTACCGCCTGTCGCGGGTTCAATCAGGAAGCGTGAAGTACACGTATGAGACCGACGAAGCGAGAAAGTCGGGGCTCGTCGGGCAAGGATGGCGCGTCGACGGAGTCGAGGGGTTCGTCATGCCCACCTACCAGCCGGGGGCGGCAAGACTCTGTCGCAAGTTCAACGCAAGCTCCGGGGACTACGTGCTGTTCCCGGGCAGCGGCGCGACAGGTGACGACTGCTCGGCGCAATCGGAATGCCACCTGGCTGCAATCTGCGGGCCTTCAGGCTATTCGTCATCTGTGTCGACTGACTACATTGGGTATGCATTTCCGTCCCCCGACGCCAGCGACAACGACGCCGACGGCCTGCCGAACTATGTCGAACTGCGAGAGGGCAGAAACCCGTCTGCCAAGGACAATGACATCTTCCCCGACTCCTACTCCGGGCGCAGGTTGTTCTCGATGCAGACCTTTCGCGACTTTCTCAACAGAGAGGGCGATGAGGGTGGCATCTACTACTGGACGAATAGCCTGGCGCAAGGGACGGCCACCAGATCTTCGTTGATCGAAGCGTTCTTCACGTCTGCGGAGCATCAGGGGATCATCGCACCCGTGGCGCGGCTATATTTCGCGTACTTTAGCCGGATCCCCGACTACGTCGGTCTCAATTACTGGGTTGGTCAGAGCAGGGGCGGGATGGCGGTCTCCGCCATTTCTCAGCTCTTCGCGAACTCGGAAGAATTCCAGTTGACCTACGGAAGTCTAACCAACAGGCAGTTCGTCCAGCGGGTCTATCTGAACGTGCTCGGGCGCGATCCCGATCAAGGTGGGTGGGACCATTGGACTGGGCAACTCGATGCCGGAATGCCGCGCGGCCAACTGATGTTTCTTTTCTCCGAGTCGGCGGAATATTTGGCAACGAGTCACTCGAAGGTATACGTGAACATGATGTATATGGGGATGCTCCGTCGGGCGCCAGATCAGGGCGGGTTCGACTACTGGGTTGGGTATCTGAACGGCGGGAATTCCGGACAGAACTTGATCGGCTTGTTCGTGGCTTCCCCGGAATACCGGCTTCGATTCTTGCCAAACTAAATCATGGTGCCCCCGAGTCGAGGAACGTCTCGTGTTGCGGGCGAGTCGATTCCTGGGAGCAGCGGTCCCGGCCACCCGCGCTGCGCACACTCACTCGTCCACGCCGAGGTAGCGCGTAGATTGTCGGATCGATCAGCCCACAGACCGGCGCCTGACTAACATGCGCTTCAGAAGGGGCTCTGGCTCAGGGTGGGGAGTGAAGCCCAGCCATTCCACGATCACGGATGTCGCCGCCATTGGTGGCGAGGAATGGCCCTTTTCCCAATTCGCCACGGTCCAACCGCTGACGCCGAGGCGCGGCCCCAGCTGCCGTTGGGTAAGCCCACATTCCAGGCGTTTCCGTCGGATATGTTCCCCGAGGGATCTCGGCTCAAAGTCGAAAGTCTTTCGCTTCAGGCACTTGAGCGAGACGCGGAGGAATGGCAAAAAGGCAACGCCTCCCTGCCCGTGTGGCTGGCTGGGGCACTTCTCCGCCCGGTGCCGCTGCACGCCCGACCAGGTCCTGCGCTACCGCAGCCGCATCTCCGGGCCGCTCATCGACCGCATCGACCTGCACGTGGAGGTGCCGGCGCTTCGCGATCACGACCTCGCCGGCGCAGCATTCGGCGAGCACTCGGCATCGGTTCGCGCGCGGGTGGAGGCCGCCCGCGCACGCCAGCTCGAGAGGCAGGGAGTCCCGAATGCGCTGCTCTCGGGCGCGGAGGCGGAGCGCGAGTGCGCTTCCGATGCCGCAGCGCAGGGACTTCTTCGCGAGGCGACGTCGCGTCTTGCGCTCTCGGCGCGCGCCTTCCACCGCGTGCTCAAGCTCGCGCGGACGATCGCCGACCTCGGCGGCCGGCCGGTCGTGGAAGCCGCGGAGGTGGCTGAGGCGCTTGCCTATCGGGGGGCGCAGCGTTGAGCCGTGTAGGCGATCTGGATAGGTTGGTTCTTCATGCATCCACTGCTGCGCTCTAGATCAACGGCGCCATCGTTGTGTAGAGGTGCGATCCACACGGCAGTCGTCCATGACGATCTCCTTACTCGCGACCGACGGTGCGCAGTGCGTGCCGCGGCCTTTGGCCAGTCGAGACCGCAGTCGAATCCCCGACGCTTGCGAGTCGCCTCGCCATTCCCGACGTCGAGTCATGGTAAGACCCCCAATCGCCGCGCTTTGGCGCGAATCGGCATCTCGGCCTGGGCGAAATCACTTGTCCCTTAGATCTGGATCAAACGCATCGTCACCGGGGGGGCTAGCTTTCGTTAGGTTCGTTTGCACCTGATCGCTAACGCACGGGCGGAGCGTGACTCGATCTCCGTAGCGCCGGACCTTGCCGTGGTCGGGTCTTCCTGGAAAGGACAATCGTGAACAGACGCCACCTTGAGTCGATGGTGATTGGACTTGCCCTGATCGTTTCCCTTCCCTCGATGGCTGGTCAATGAATCGATCACTACGAACACCTTTCCGAGGCGAGCGCAATGCGAGGAATCGTCGGCTTGCCTCGTGCGCCTCGACTCTCGGACGTCAGGGCTGGCCTCGTGACCCGGGACTACTCGGGGAAGCCGATCGCTCCCTATCTCCGACCACGGCCCGCGACAATCCGGCCCAATGTCGAGGGCTTGGAAAAGCAGCTCGCGGACGCCTTGGAGATAGTCGTGAAGTTCAACGACGACACCTTGGCCACCGCGGCTGCGGGGACGATTACGCTGCCGGACGCCGCGGGCGCCGCGAATCTCCGGGACATCTTCGCAGCCCACCCGCAGTTCGCGTTCCAGCCGACGATCAAGGGTGGCGACGAGTGGCTCACCGCGCTCCGATTCTGCGCCGCGGACAACTCCGGCCAGGACTTCGCCGACCTGACTTCGTTCTTCTCTGCGCCCATTCACGACGGCAACAGGAAGGGCGCTGTGGCATTGCTGAGGCGGCTCCTGGCGCACCCGTCCGTGGAGACGGCCTGGTTGCGGGGGCCGGCGATGGTGCCCGCGTTCGACATTTCGCCACCGACGCCCGCGTTCGATGGCCAGCAGCGTCACCTGGACGCAGCGCCGAATGGCATCAATCTGCGCAGTGCCTGGTCAACGCATGTCGGCACACGTGGCGGAAATCTGCGTTACGCCGATATCGAGGTCGCCTGGCAATTCGACCACGAGGACTTCCCTGAGATCCTGGATGGCCGCACGATCTTCGGGCCAGTCCAGCCAGTTCACATTCGCCATGGAACCGCTGTCGTCGGCGTGCTATCCGCGGTGCACAACGCATTCGGAACCCACGGAGGCATCCCGGATGCGGAAGTGCACGTCGCCGATGACGCAAATGCGCTCGCTCAGCTTCGCCTCGGTACGCTACGGGCGGGAGATGCGGCAATCCTCGAGATGGCGTTCCGAGATGACCCGAAGGGATTGTGCGCTACCACACGCACTCAAGCGGCGGTGCCGATGGAACGGGATGACGCCATCTTTGCGCAGATCCAGCAGCTCGTCGCCAACGGCATCGTGTTCTTCGAGCCCGCCGGGAACGACGCGCTCGATCTGGACGATCCTTGCTGGGGCGGGGAGTTGACTCGCGGCGGCCGTGATTCGGGCGTGATTCTCGTGGCGGCCGGCGACGTGGTGAACTGCGGACCGAACGCAACCGCCACGTTGACCGCGGCCGCGTTCTCCAGTTTCGGCAGCAGAATCGACGCGAACGGCTGGGGACGCTGTGTCACCACGGCCGGACATAATGGCGACCTGTTTGCGCCGAACGGAGACGAAAGGCAGCGCTACTCGCAGACCTTCGATGGCACCTCGTCGGCCGCCCCGGTCGTGATGGCCGCGGCGATGGCACTCCAGGGCTGGCAGAAGGCCCGGACGGGGCGCACGTACAACTCGCTCACGCTTCGCTCCCTCTTGCGGCGCTTCGGCACTCCCTCGGGCGGAATTCACTTCATCGCGCGGCAACCCGACGTCGGAGCAACACTCGCCTGGCTCTCGAGCGATGACGATGGCGACGGATTGGTGAACGGCGACGAGCTCTCGCTTGGCCAGGACTTGATCGACCACTACTACCAGGCGATTCTCGGGCGCGCTGCCGGGCCCGGCGGCAAGATCTTCTGGCTGGGGGAAATCGAGCGCATGCGCAGCCTCGAGGTCGATCCGCGAGAGGCGTATCGGGCGTTGGCCAAGACGTTCTTCCTCAGCCCGGAGTACCTTGCACGCAACCGCACCGACACGTGGTTCGTGGACGACTTGTACAAGACGTTCTATCAGCGCCCCGGCGACCCCGGGGGTTTGAGCTACTGGACCGGGCAGCTTGCGAGCGGTCTTGCTCGTGAAAGCGCGCTCACGTCCTTCATGTTTGCCCCGGAATTCGATTCGTTCATGAATTTGCAGCTCAGCGGCAATCCGCAGGGCCAACGCGGGGAGGTGTCCATCATCATCAACGCCTATCGAGGCGCATTCGCCCGGCTGCCGGACACGGGAGGATTCACCTATTATCGATCCCTGTTGCGCTCCGCGATCTGCCAGCAGAACTGGTCGGCCGTCTACAATGAGGCGAGCAACGTGATATGGGGTGCCTTCTTCTGGAGCCCCGAGTATTGGAGCCGGGCCCACACCAATCCTCAATATGTATCCGACCTCTATGACGCGGTGCTCAGCCGGGGAGCGGACCTGGTGGGACAGCAGCATTGGGTCAACCAGATGATCGGTGGGATGCAGGCCGCCACCGTGCTGGGCAATTTCCTGTCTTCGGCCGAGTGGGCCAGTCGCGTTACCGCGGTGACAAACCAGGCCTGTATTCCGTGATCGGTTGCACATCGAACAGGTTGCGGGCGGTGCTCCGCTGGAGCATCGCCTTTACTTCCTTACTCTTCTTTTCTGCCGCTGCCAGTGCGCAGTTTCAGACCACACTGGCATTCGTCTTCTCTCCGCCGAATCCGCAGCCCGGCGACAACGTGAGCGTCTTCATCAGGGCCACCGATTACGTCAACGGGTATGTGCTCTGCCCTGAAACAGGGCAGATCATCACACGGGTGTCAGTTGATGGCAGCGCGATCACTCTGGATCTTTCAAACATCGCGATTCCCGGCGGATTCGTTCGGCCTTACTGCGATGGAAACACCGTTTCGCTGGGAGTCTTGCCAGCCGGCTACTACTCGCTGACCGCTCGAATTGTCCATACGGATGGACGAGTTCTTGGAGCTCCCCTCCTCACGGGGGTGCTTGCAGTTGGCGTCGCGCCCATTCCGCTGCTGGGTCCGTTCGGCTTGGCGGCGTGCGCGATCATGGTCGGGTGGTTCGGGTACTGGTTCCAAAGACGACTTCCCGTGGTTGAGCGAAAGTCGACTGGCGGTGAAATGGCATAGGCAAGACCTGGGATTCGCCAGTCTCCCGGCAGCGACGCCCGGTTGAGAGGGTTCGCCGGCCCAAGCCGCAAGCACGGGTAGACGGGGCGCGTACCGGTCCCGGAATAGGGTGCCCATCGGCTTTGCCGACTACACGTCCAGATTCCCCGGGTCCAGACCCAGGAAGGCGGCCACCGCTTTCTGAGCATGGGCGGCGGGTTTCGTGTGGCCCTTTTCCCAGTTGGCCACGGTCCACCCGCTGACTCCAAGGCGGCCGCCTACCTCTAGCTGAGTGAGCCCAAGTATCAGGCGCTTCCGGCGGATGTGCTCCCCAAGGGACTTTGGCGGGAA
>JAHBXG010000074.1 GCA_019636565.1 Phycisphaeraceae bacterium | reverse complement strand
TTTCCGACTCCGATGGCGGCCCATCGCCGTTCTACAAGGCGGGTCAGGGCTTCTGGGTGCGCTGGATGACGGCCGCGCTCACCGGCCTGCTGATCGCCGCCGGCGCGGGCTGGATGTGGCAGCAGCTCGGAATCGTCAGCCTTCCGACGCCGACTTGGCGCATGACGGTTCGCGACGCGGGGCTGGCAATCAGTCCGGAACAACCGGTCGAATTGGTCATGCGCGGCGGGCACGAAGGCGAATTCGTCAAGATTGGCACCGCAACCGCCAAGACTTGGGAAACCGCCTCCAAAGGTCAGCACCAATTGGTGGTTGGTAACGTCGCGATGGAGGGCACGCAAGGCACGCCAGATACGCAGGGCGTGCGCGATCCCGCCAAGCCTGCGAGCGTGATGATGCTCGAAGGCCGCGCGATCGGAATCCCGATCTTCCAGCGTGTTTACCTTCAGGCGGGCGGCGCCGGCCTCATGCTCGTCGGTGGGGCATTCATGATCTATTGGCTGGTCGGTCTCAAGCCACGCACCGTCGACTTCCTGGTCGCGACCGACGCGGAGATGAAGAAGGTGAACTGGTCGACTCGTCACGAAATCACCATGCAGACGCAGGTGGTGATCGTGGCGTTTTTCCTGATCGCCGCTCTCATCTTCGCCATCGACTTCGTCTTTCAGGCGGTGTTCAAGTTCCTGCACGTCATCCGTCTTGGCTGATCGGGTGAAGGTTCGGACCGAATCGCTTTCCCCTGAACTTCGCTTCATCCAGTGGTCATTCGGTTCGACCCGCGATATGTTGAGGGATGCCTTCACCGTCCGGAACCGAGTCCCAAGGCGACGGTGACGCCACTCTCGGCATACGCCAAGCTGAAACCGTCCACGCTGCACGCCGGAACTTCATCCTGCTAGTCGGCCTGCTCGGTCTGGTTATCGGCCTCGAGGCGGTGATTTTTCAATGGGCACTTTTCGGTGCCGAAGTTTCCCGCGGCAAAATTCGGCAGCACCTCGCCGGGGTTCCGTTCGGCTGGGCGGTGCTCCCTGTCGTTTGCTTTGCCGGTGCCGGCTTGGCCGGCTGGCTGGTCCAGCGCGTCGAACCCGATGCCTCCGGCAGTGGCATCCCCCACGTCAAGGGCGTGCTCTTGCATCTCCGACCCATGCGCTGGCTCCGACTGACCTTTGTGAAGTTCTTCGGCGGCATTTTGGCCATCGGCTCGGGCTTGTCCCTCGGGCGCGAAGGTCCCACCGTTCAGCTCGGTGCCGCGGCCGGCGCCGCCTTCGGGCAGTTCTTTCGAACCAACCCGCGACTGACCCCCCAACTGATCTCCTGCGGCGCGGGCGCGGGGTTGGCGGCGGCTTTCAATGCTCCGCTCGCGGGCTTCCTGTTCGTCATCGAAGAACTGCGCCGCGAAATGAGCCCGACGACCTATGGCGGCGCACTCGTGGCCGCAGTGTGCGCCGATATCGTGACGCGTTCGATGACGGGCCAGTTGCCCGCGTTCCGCATTACAACTGTGGAAACCATGCCTTTGAGCGCACTGCCCGCAGTGATCGCGCTGGGTGTACTGCTCGGCGCGGTTGCGGTGGTTTGGAACCGCGCCATCGTGGCGGGATCTGCGATGATGTCCAATGTCCGCCGAGTTCCCCGGTGGCTGCAATCAGGGATCATGGGCGCGATTGTCGGTCTGGTCGCGTGGTGGGCGCCTCAGGCCGTTGGAGGCGGACACTCCACGGCGGAATGGGTGCTGAACGGAGGCTGCGCGACCGCGACCATCGGCTGGCTGGGCGGCATGCTCGTGCTGAAGTTTGTGCTTACCGTCGGCAGTTACTCCACTGGCGCTCCCGGCGGCATCTTCGCTCCGATGCTCCTGATGGGCAGTCTCGCCGGCGCGCTCGCGGGCCGAGCGGTCGGCGCGGCATTTCCCGTGCTCGGCGTTGATCCTTCTGCGATGGCCATTCTCGGCATGGCCGCGTGGTTCGCCGGATCCGTGCGGGCACCGCTGACGGGCATGGTCCTCATGCTGGAGATGACCGGAAACTACCACCAGTTGTTCGCGCTCTCGGTGGTCTGCCTTGTTGCATACCTGATGGCCGAGCAACTCCGCGATGAGCCGATTTACGATGCGCTGCTCGAGGCCGATCTGCACCGGCGGGGCGTCAATTCCGGCGACGATGTCGAGGCCAGGCACGTCGTCTTTGGTATCCAGAATGGCTCAGCCGTTGAAGGCAAGAAAGTGCGCGACGCCGGTTTCCCTGCCGGCTGCCTCGTCGTCGGCCTCGAACGCCGCGGCAAGGAGTTCGTGCCCCACGGCAGCCTCGTGATCGAAGCGGGAGACCACATCACCGTCATCTTCCCCGCGGGCAACGCGGAAGCGGCTCTGGCGATCGTGGATATGTGCCGAGGCAGTTGACCGCTGCCCTATCCACGCGCGCGGGGGCCAATCACCGATGCCATCCGTCCCGTGTGCCCCCGATCCCGTCGATGGCTGAAAAACAAATCCGGTCGCGCAACCGTGCACAACCCGATCGTTTCGACGCGCATCACGCCCGCCGCTTCCAGTTGCATCCGAAGCGCCGCCTGAAGATCCACGAATCCTTTGGAGTTCGCATCACCCGGACGAACCGCGCGGACCGGTGCACGCTCGCCAAAGACGCGCCAGAATTCCGCCAGCACCTCCGGGCCTACCTCGAAATAGCCCGCCGAAATGCACGGCCCGATCGACGCGAGAATCTCTCCCTCGCCAAGATCCCGCATCGCGTTCACCGCCGCCGGCGCGACGCCCGCAATCACGCCTCGCCACCCCGCATGAACCGCGCCCACGACCCGACCGTCCGCGCTCGCCAGAAGTACCGGCGTGCAGTCCGCCGTTCGAACGCACAGCACGCGTTTCGGGTCATCGGTCACGATCGCATCCGCCTTGGTGTCGCGCGGTTCTCCGGTGACCGGATCCGGCGAATCCGGGTGTGCCGCAACCCCGGGGCGAACGACGAGCACCTTGGCCCCGTGCACCTGGTAGACCTGCACAATCTCTTCGTGCTTCTGTCGCTCGACCCCCGCAGCCCCCAGCAGAATCTCCAGATTCCGCGCAATATTCGCCGGTGGATCGCGAGCTTCGCGCGGCAGATCCGACGGGTTGCCGAAATTCAGAGAATCAAAGATGCCCCTCGAAACGCCTCCCCGGCGCGTCGAGAACGCGTGCGGAACGCCCACAGCCCGGAGCAGGTCGCTCGAGAGCTGTTCGTCGTTGGTGTGCGCCAAAGCCGCAGCGGAAGTGGGGGAAGCGAGAGGAGCCACGTCAAACGGTATCGGCCCGGACCGCGACGTTTCTATTGCCGGTACAACCGAAGAAACGACGCCAGACGCTCCAGCAATTGCTCCGCCTGATCAGGGGTGCAATTCCGCTTCCAACTGCACGAAAGCTCCCCGCCCTCGCATCTCCATGATTCATATCGCGGCGCCTCGAGCAGCCATCGCATCAGTGGCTCCGGAAAGTGTTCGCTCGCTTCATCCAAAAAAGGCCCAGTCAACTTCCAACGGCGTGCAAACAGCGGCGCGGCCGACGTTTCCTGCATGTGCGCCGATGTGACCTTGGAGGCCTTTCGCCGCGACAGAAACCCCGCCGGCGCGAGCCGAAAATCCGGAACATCGTCCGCGATCGCCGCGACCTGCAGATACCGGTGCGTTGTCGCGCTCTTGCCCGAGCCCTGCTGAAAACTGAACTCGGTTACTCGAATCGGGACGCCCTGCCAGTCCGCCTCCATGTTGAGATCCAGCGACAGATTCCTGTGAGAGTCCTCCGGCTCGTAGTGAATGTTCGCGCTCGCGCGATGAGAAAAACCCAGGAACTCAAGCCGAGACTTGAGCATTCCTTTCCGTCGCCGATCGAAGTACGCTTCCGAAGCCGCCCACGCAAACACCAGCACCACCGTCGGCGCGCCCACGTACAACTTGGTCTGCCCACGCGGAATCCCGGCTCGAAGCAAGTACGCCAGCATCGCCGCCCACACGACAACAAACAGAATTCGGACAATCCAAGCGATCGGCATGCGACGTTCTCGGCAGTGCTTGCGGAGCGGGATGGTACATCGAATCCCCCTGCTCGATGCTCTGCCGGGTTCCTCGGCGCCTCCTCGCGCCGCATTCGGTGTTCATATTCTCTAGAGGCGTGCCCCGCACAGAACCAACGGGCGGCGCTCGGGGTGAGCCATGACCGAAAAACCAACCGACTCCGAATCGAAGACCGTATCGCTCGGTACGGGCGAAACCGTCGCCCTGCCCCGCACCGGCGTATTCGAAACCAGCGAAAAGCCCGGCGACACCATCGGCTCTTTCAAACTCCTCAGCGTCTTGGGCGAAGGCGGCTTCGGCATCGTCTGGCTCGCAGAACGCCGCGAGCCGATCGTTCAGCGTGTCGCGGTCAAAGTGATCAAGCCGGGCATGGACTCGCGCGAGGTGGTCGCCCGCTTCGAGCAGGAGCGCCAGGCGCTCGCCGTCATGAACCACCCCAGCATCGCGAAGGTGCTCGATGCCGGGGCAACCGCGAACGGCCGCCCGTACTTCGTGATGGAGTATGTCAAGGGCGATCCGATCACCGTCTTTTGCGATAAGAACCGCCTTACGCTCCGCCAGCGTCTCGAACTTTTTCTGCCCGTCCTCGACGCGGTTCAGCACGCCCACAGCAAGGGCATCATCCATCGGGATCTCAAGCCCAGCAACGTGCTTGTCGCGGCACCCGACGGACAATCCGGCATCGGACAGCCCAAGGTCATCGACTTCGGCATCGCCAAAGCGATCAGCCAGGTCTTGACCGACAAGACGCTTTTCACCCAGCAGGGCCAGATTGTCGGAACGCCCGAGTACATGTCGCCCGAGCAGGCGAACTTGACAGGCATCGACGTGGATACCCGCACCGATGTCTATTCGCTCGGCGTGGTTCTCTACGAGCTCCTCACCGGCGTGCTGCCATTCGATCCGCGCGACCTTCGCAGCAAGGGCTACGACGAAATCCGGCGCATCATCCGCGAGGTGGATCCTCCCAACCCGAGCACCCGCCTGGGAACCATGATGTCCTCGGGGAACGCCGATCAGGCACGGACCGTCGCGGAGCGACGTGGAATCCGCGTTGCGGAACTCGAGCGAGCGCTGCGATCCGAACTCGAATGGATCCCGCTCAAGGCGATGCGCAAAGAGCGTGAGCGCCGCTATTCCACCCCTTCGGAGATGGCGCAGGACATCCGCAACTACCTCGGCGATCGCCCGCTCATCGCCGGCCCGGAGTCGCGCCGCTATCGCGCGCGCAAATTCGTCAGCAAGCACCGCATGGGGGTCGGAGTGAGCGCTCTCATTGCTGCAACCCTGCTGGGCGCAACCTTCGTCAGCGTTCGCTTCGGTCTGGCCGAGAAGCGGGCAAGACTCGAAGCCCAGGCGCAGCGCGAAATAGCGGAGGAAGTGAACGGGTTTCTCAATGACGACCTGCTTCTGTCCGCCGACCCCGAGCAGGGAGGCATCGACACCAAAGTCGTCGATCTGCTCGATCCCGCGGCAGACGCCCTCCCCGGCCGCTTCACCGGCAAGCCCCGCACCCAGTCTCGCCTGTGCCGCACTCTGGGTGAGGCGTATCTCGCGCTGGGGATACCGGAAAAAGCCGAGCCTCTTCTGCAACGCGCCCTCGCGCTCAGCGCCGGCGAGGACGATCGGGCATTTCGTTCGGCGGTTTCGGCAAAGTTGGCCGAGGCGACGTACCGACTCCAGTCCGGCGAATCGGCGCAGTCCGCGGTCGACCTTGCTCGCACGCGCCTCGCGGAAGCGGAAAAGGAGTTCGGGCCGAAGGCTCGCGAGACGATGAACCTGCGCAATCAACTCGGTGGCGCGCTGAAATGGCGAGGCGATCTCGAAGAGTCGCGGCTCGTCTATGAACAAACCCTCGCCGACCGCCGCGCAGTGCTTGGTGAAAAAGACGTCGACACCCTGATTACCCGCCACAATCTGAACACGCTTGCGCTCCGCGAGGCGAGACGACTCCGCGCGACGGATCCCGACGCGGCGAAGCGCGGGCTCGAGAAGGCCCTGGAGGATCGTCGCGCGATCACCCGAGATACCCAGGCGGCGCTCGGAAATGATCACCCGCAGACTCTCGCCAGCTGGGCAGAGGAGTGCGGCTTGCTGTCAGAATCCGGGCGCGTGGAAGAGGCGATCGCGATGTATCCCGGCGCAATCGAAGCGATGAACCGTCGGCTCGGATTTGCGCACTGGCGCACCATCGAAACCACCGCCCGCTACGGCGCCGCCCTCAAACGGGCCGGCCGCGTCGACGATGCCATCGATCAACTCACTATCGGCGTCGAAGGGACCCGCGCCGTCCGAGGCGTCGCCTACCCCGACACCTTCGCAATCACCGATTTCCTTGTTATTTGTCTCGAAGAGACCAATCGCTTCGATCGCGCCGCGCAATTGCTCGAGCGTTCCTACGCCGACTGCCTCGGCCCGCCGCAGCTCGATGAAGCCAAATCCCGCGCCGAAAAGATGGCCGAGTTCTGCGAGCGTCGGGGCGACACGGACGGCGCCGCCAAATGGCGGAAACTGGCCGCCTGACAGACTCCATCAAGACCGGAACACAATCCCCGGCTCCAGTTTGAGCGCCTGGCGCACACTCAGCATCGACGAAATTGCCGCGACCAGCACCACAAAGAACCCCGTCACCAGCAGACTCGGCCACATCAACCGGTAGGGCAGATGGCCGTACTTCATCAGTGTGCCCAGCACCGCCGAGAAACCGATGCCCAGAGAGTACCCGATCAATGCCGCGCATGCCGCCTGCGCCAGCACCATCTCGGTGAGCGTCCGCGCTGTCGCACCCACAGCCATCAGCATTCCGTAATAGCGCAGGTTCTCTGCCGTGAACATGAACAAGAGCAGCCCCGTGATGATCGTGCCCACCAGAATCGCGATCAGCGTCATCAGTCCTACCTGGCCCACGATGTCCGTGTTCCGGATGTAGTAGCGAACCGTGTTCGCGGCAAACTCGTCCGCCGTCAGCGCCTTCAGGCGTGTCGCCGTCCCGATACGTCTTGCAAGATCCGCGACGACGACGCCCGGCTCAGCCTTCACCAGCACGTACGACATCTGATTTCGTTCCGGCGGCGCAATCCTCGTGGCGAGCGAGTACGTCATGAAGAATGTACCCTTGGCAATGAAGCGAGGCAGAATGTCGGCCTTCCCGACCACCACGACGCGGTGATCGTTGATAGTGATCTCGTCGCCCACCGCAAGCGGGCGCGTGGGTGCCGCGAAATCGAGCGTAATGCCCGATCCCCATCCATCTGTCAGCGAAGCACGAAGCAGGTTCTTGCAAGAATACTCATCCACGATGACCGCGTCCGGTTGTCGAAGATCTTCGGGGCGCCCCTGTGTGATCCGGTCCGGAAGTCCCACCAGCGACGCATCATCGAGGCCGATCACCTGCACCGACCGGAACCGCCCTCCCGGAAGCCGGGCCCGTAGCGAACCGAAATACAACCGTGTCGCCCACTTCACCCCGGGAACGGATCGCACGCGATCGAGCGCCGGTGGCGGCAGATTTGCCACCTCGTCTACGTACTCCACCGCCGGGTCCATCACCCAGATGTCCGCGACAGAGGTATCGCTGATCATCGCGAACGTTCGGGTCATGATCCCCGCGAAGATCGCCTGAAAGTGCGTCGAGAGAAACGAGGTGAACAGCACCCCCGCGACGATCCCCAGGAACTTGATCCGGGACCCTATCAGCATCTTGATCGCGAGACGGATCATGCCGTTGTCCTCGGCGCTACTCCGATGGTGCGTGCGTCAGCTTCGCCAGCGGCGTGGAACCCCCGAGTCGTCATTCCCGAATTGAGACCGCGCATCCAAACCAATTCGGCTCCGGCGGCAGGCGCCGGGATGCTGAGTCGTCGCGAAGTGAATGCGTTGAACAACAAAATAGAGCAACCGTTTCTGATCGGGCCGAGCGCAAATGCGCCGTGAAACGATAGCGTTCACAACGAGAGGCATTGCGAGGGATTGCCCGGACCCGTCGTTTCGCGGCGGCCGACGTGTCAAGCGAGATGCCCGATCCCTACGGACAAATCAACGCGTTGTACGCCGGTACAAACAGCACGAAATCCGCGTCATCCACGACGCTGTCGTGGTTGAAATCGGCGGGACACCCGGCGGGCATGCCCGGCAATCCGCACCCGAGTATGTTGTACGCCGCGGCGAAGAGCGAGAAGTCGGCGTCATCCACCACGCCGTCGCCATTCAGGTCGCCGGTGCACGGCTTGGTGAGCGTCAGTTTCCAATCGAGAACGGTGTTCGCGCAGCCCGTCGGTGTGAACTGGTTGTACCACTCCGAGACGACGCTGAAGCTGAACACGTTGTCGCGCCCCGCCGCGGCCCCGAACTTCACGCGATACGTGCCCGGTGCCAGTTTGCCGGTGTTCGAACCCGTCGTCGTGATCGCGCCCGTGATCGCCTGAAACGTGACCGGCACGAAGGATGTGCTGTTGCCGCTGACAAGCGTGCGGCTCAGGTTCGCGATCGAGTAATTGGCCGCTTCGGTGAGGGAAAGAACGACTTCCTGTTGCGTGTACGCCGCCGTGTAGCCAAGGTCGGAAATGTGGTTCGCCGTCCCGGAAATCGCCACCCGCGTTTCGGTATCCGAAGTGACGATGTCGACGCTCGCGGCCGCCGTCCCGCCAAACCCGCCGCCGGTCGATCCGCCCCCCGAACGCTTGGTAGTAGTCGAGACCGGGCTCTGCTGCGCGAGCGGTTCGGGAAAGCCCGCGCCCGTGACCGAGCCGGATGTGAAGGACGCGCTGACCGGTGAAGCGTGCGACAAAGCACAGAACGCGGTCACCCCTGCGAGCATCGACAAAGTACGGACGATCATGTGAATCCCCCTCTTCTCTCGGGTCAGTTCGTCTCCCGCGCCCGAATGCGCCGGCGACGGGGCATTATTGATGCGTCACACGTGAGGCGTCAGATCCCTTTTCTGGCAAGCCGTTCGGAGAGGCCGGGAGCGATGTGGTAGATGACTTCCTTGCCCCGCTTCGAAGTGATCAGCAAACGCAGTTTGACAAGGTGATTCAGATCCGCACGGGCCGGCGGTGCGGTGATGCCGTGCGAGTTCATGTGCCCCTTCACCGTGTAAAGCGTCTGCGGATGCCGCAGACCGTGATCGAGTAGAAGGCGCTGGCGGAGATTGAGCGACTTGGCGATTTTCAGCAGGGCGCGGCTGCGTTCGATCGCGGCCTGCTCCCTCTTCGTCGTCTCTTCAAACCGCGCGAGGGATTGCTGAATGACTCTCAGGTGGAAGAGAACAAAGTAAGTCAGATCGCCGTCGTCCAGTTCGGTATCGACGTATGCCTGCGGGTACTGCGCGAAGCTCTTGCGGAGTATTTCGGAGATCGCCAGATACTCGAAGATGTCGTAGCCGCTGCGCAGGGACTGCCAATAGAAGACCGCGCGCGCGGTCCGCCCGTTGCCATCGACAAACGGATGCTCATACCCGATCATGAAGTGAAGAACGATGGCCTTCAAGATCGGATGCAGGAATGATTCGCCGCTGTGTTCCAGATTCGCGAATTCACAGAGCCGGGCCAAGCGGGCCGGGAGTTGATCCGCGGGCGGAGGCGTGTAGATATCGGTATTGTCGCGCTGGTCGACGACGCGCACGTTCTCGCCGGAGATCCGCAGGCGGCCCGCTTCGCCGGAGTGTTTGAGCGTTCCTGCGGTCAGGATGTTCTGCCACTCGAGCAGAAGTTCAAGACTCAGCGGCTTCTCCAACGACCCCTTGACCTCGCGCATCGCGGCGTAGTTGTTCGCGATCATGACCTCGCCCCTGGTCTGGGGGGGACGATCCGTGCGGAGCAAGTCGATCGCTTCGCGCAGCGTCGTCGCCGCGCCTTCCATGATGGAAGACTCTGCCGATTCGTCCATCAACATGCGGATGCGAAGCCGTTCTCGGAGCGATTCACCTTCCGATGGTGCGATGCCTCCTGTTGCCGGTGCTGTCGCGCGATCGATCTGATGCAGAGGCGCCAGCAGATGAGGCCCGAGCGTCAGCCCGAAGGGGCGGCCTTCGCCGTCGGTCAACCCAAGCTCCCGCCGGTGCGCGATCCGGGCCCGCTTGACAAAGGTCCAGGCCTCCCGCGCCGGAATTCCCAGGTCGGATGCGACGTGGCGGAGCTTCCGCCACGGTCGGTATTCCGCGAGCAGTCGTTGTGCCGCAGCCGGCGAAA
>JAHBXG010000073.1 GCA_019636565.1 Phycisphaeraceae bacterium | reverse complement strand
TCCCATGAGACTGATCGCCAGTTTCAGACTCGCTTTCGCTCCGCCTCCGGTCCGGTAGACCTTAGGCTCGCCGCATAGGATAACTCGTCGGCTCATTATGCAAAAAGCACGCCGTCACCCCTCTTTTGGAGGAGGCTCCGACCGCTTGTAAGCGCACGGTTTCAGCTACTCTTTCACCCCGCTCGTCGCGGTAGTTTTCATCGTTCAGTCGCCTTACTGGTTCGCTATCGGTCGTCGAGGAGTATTTAGCCTTGGAGGGTGGACCCCCCGTGTTCAACCCGGGTTTCCCGAGCCCGAGTTTACTCAATGGGCATCCCCAATATGTGGTTACAGGGCTGTCACCTTTTGAAGCGCAGCTTTCCAGCTGCTTCACTCACAAAATTGGTTCGTCCGCGTTCGCTCGCCGCTACTTGCGGAATCGCTGTTGCTTTCTTTTCCTGTGGGTACTGAGATGTTTCACTTCTCCACGTTCGCTTCTAACACCTATGCATTCAGTGTTAGATACCCTTGCGGGTGGGTTGCCCCATTCGGAAATCCCTGGATCTCTGCCTATTTACCGGCTCCCCAGGGCTTATCGCAGGTTTTCGCGTCCTTCATCGCCTCTCGACGCCAAGACATCCGCCGTGCGCCCTTCGTGCCTGATCACCAACCTGACGCCGCGATGCTTCCCTCTTGCGAGTTTCACACCTCGTAGCCAGATTGATACCCCGTGGGCCTGAATACCCACGGTCTCGCTTCCTCGCACCTTTGCCTTGCGGCTCGGGCTTGATTCGGCGAAAAGGCCAACCTGAATTGCGCTTCGAGAGTCCGTTGATGCCTGCTTTTGCGGGCCTTTTTGCAAAGGTTCCGCTCGAACAGACTTCTCCGATCTCGATTCTTACTTGCTTCTCTATTGCACTTGCGACCTGGCCAGGGGTTTTACTCCCAAAGGGCTCAAGGTCGCTAAGTCGTCGTGATCCCGGCCCTCCACAACCGAAAGCGGCACGCCCCATGAAATGGTGCATCCGCATCCGACCGGCTCAGACCGAGATCGAAAATCTTCTTCCAATCTCCGGTTGTCAAAGATACCCGTCGCCGTGGCCTTCGCCGCGGTGATGGGCCGGGACGATTTTCGTCGTTCCGGGTTCCGCTCCTTTTGGGTGCGGAGGGAAGTCTAGGGAGAACCCTTCAAGGGTCAAGCGCGGGATGAAAGTCTTTTGTGATGTCGTTCCAAATCCCGCATTTGCAAGGCTTTACAAAAACTGAACGGAGGCGGTTCCCGGGCGGCTCAGCCCCCGGCCGACTTGGCCGAGGCGTCGACCCGCTTGTAGAGCGGGCTTTCGCGGTCCTTTTCGGGGTTCCGAACGATGACGTTGCCGTCGATATCCCGGAGAACAGCGACAAAAGAGGGCGGGCCGCTGGCACTTGGAACTGGGGCGATATCCAGCAGAATAACGCCATCCAGGGTGACTCGAATGTTGTCGGGCGCGACAAAAGGTGCCGCGGGCGGGGCCGGAGGGGCTTCTCCCGGAGCGGCGGGATTTTGCGGCGGGGAGTTGGCGGGATCGGGGGGGGCGGGCGGCATGCCGGCGAGGTTTCGGGGCAGGTTGATATTGCCCGAGAGCGGGTCGCCGATGTTCATGCCGGCCGTCTGCTTGCGGTAGTGGCCGAAGTAGAACTTGTAGAGTTCAACTGACGCCCGGGCCTCACCCAAGTCGCTGTCGGGCGTAGCGGAGGTGACGAAGAAGTACTCGGCGCGATCGACATCGACCGGGTTGCTCCATTCGGACCAGGGGCTTTTCATGATGCTGGCTTCGGCGAACTTCTTTTGCTCTTCTTTGAGCAGCATGCCGCGGCCGAAGAGCGGGTTGTTCACGCCGATGCGGATGCGGTAGCGGTAGCGTTCGCCGGGCTGCGCGGTCGCATCGTGCACCCAGAACTTCACGGAATCCTGCGAGAGGAGGCTGGCGACGGCGAGGGGCGCTGCGCCACCGGCGGCGGGATCGGCGGGTCCCTGAGGCGCGAGTTTGGCGACTTCTTCGCTGAGAAGGCGCTCGCGATTTTCGAGAACCCGGATCTGGTTGTTGAGGCGGTTGCGCTCGGCAGAGTTGTTGACGGCGGGCTTGGGGGGCGGTGACCTTTCGCCGGGCTTGGCGGGAGGCTCGACCTTTCGGGGTTCATCCGGCGGCAGTTTGGCCAAATCGTCCTGGCGCGCCTTGAGGTCGGTGCGGACTTTTTCCAGTTCGGCCTGCTTGGCGGCGAGCACGCCGGGATCGGCGCCTGTCTTGGTACGTGTTGCGGCGGCGGAAGGCGGCACCCATTCCTGATTACCAAGGGTCTTGTAGAAAGAGGGACGGAGAATCTCGGCGGAGCGCTCGCGTGCGGTGATGACATTGGACTGCATGTCGCCGGTGTTCTTCACGCTGTCGTTCCAGCCGAAGACGAACAGGTGGCGGCCGAGCATGGCGGGCAGGACGACACCCTTGGACCACGAACCGTCGGACTTTTGCTGCTCACGCTCGGCCTCGACCATGATGGCTTCGATGCCTTCACGCCACCAACCTTGCGGCATGGCTTCGAGCGGACCGTCGCCATCGGGATCGGTGAGGAGGGACTCGACGAACGCCTTGATGTCGATCGAAGATTCGACGCTCACAAACGGGTGATCGAAGGGCTGCTCCTGAGGAAGGACTGCCGCGAGTTCCGGATAGGCGGTGACTTCATCGGGGCTGATGGTCGCCCAGAAGGCGGCGGCGATGGCCGGGGTGGGCTGAGGGAGCGAGATTTCGGCGAAGAGAGCGTCGGTGGGCTTCACGTTGGTCGCGCCGAGCGCGACGGCGGGCCCAAGGGGCGGCAAGGTTGGACGCGGGGCGATGCCGCCCTTGACGAGTTTATCGAACTCTTTCTTCATGTCCTTTCCCGCGGCTTCAAAGTCGTCGGGAATGGTGGGATTCGGAGATTCGAGTTTGGCCTTGAGCGCCGTTGCGGCTCGCTTGACCGGCTGATAGGCGTTGGCAGCCGAAACGGTATCGCTGCCGATCTTGACGTCGTTGGGGCTGGTCAGGAACTGCTGCGCGATCACGGCGAGCAATACGAGCACGGCGAGAACGACGACGACTTTCTCGACGTGCTGCTCGACCGGATTGATTCCCTTGAGCTTCATTACTGTTCCTTCGTGCGAGTCCGAGTGCGGGGCGATTTGTGCGGGCGCGTGTAGATCGTTCCGGTCTGCATTGGTTTACTTGGGACCGTCGTCGTGATGCTCACCGGATTCTCCCGGCGGAGCGGGGTCGGGCAAGCCCAGCCCCTTGCGCACCGGCAGGGGGAAGAGGGGTTCGGTCCACGAGCGGAGCCAGGTGAACTCGATATCAAGCAGTACGCGGACGACGCTCTCGTCCCCGTAGTAATAGCCATTGGAGAGATCTTGCCAGCCGTCCACCTTTTCCATCGCGAAGCCCACGATGAACGCGAAGTTCGACCGGCCGATCGAATTGAAGAGTTCCGGAAGGCGAGCGCTCGAGACAATCAGCGTGAGCCGGGCGCGGCGCACGTCGTAGTCGGTTGATGCGCCGTCGGAGTGGCCGCTGATCGAATCCTTGAACTCGCCGCCGACGGCCTGTGACGCGCCCGGGTCGATTCCCGTACCGATGCCTTCCGAGGCGGTCTGCACCTTCCACGGAAGGATCTCAATCTTCTCGATGCGCTTGACGACCGAGTCTCGTTCGCTCGTGAGTTTGCCGCCGGGGCCGGTGTTGGCAGCGCGGATGATGGCGAAGACATCCTGGAGCAGCCAGAAATCGGCCTGCCAGAGGAATGCCTGGCGGATGTTGGGAGGGGTTGCCGGAGCCGAGAGCAGGATTTGATTGGAGCCCGCACCCAGGTTGTTGCCCATGCCCGGATTGCCGCCGGGGCCGGCGTTTGAAGAGGGGAAGGCGCTCATGTCGGCGTACACAGAGATCTCGTTGGCGCGGCGGACGTATTCGCTGCGGCGCGCATCGAGCAGCAGTTTGGAGATAGTCTCTTTTTCCGCTGCGGTGAGTTCTCGCTTGCCGTCGGTGCCGCGCAGTTTTTCGGTCTCGCGGCGGGCGATGTCGTTGATCTGCTCGGTGAGCTGCGTGGACCCGACGGGTCCGCCGGCACGCACGGAATCGAGCAGGCCCTGGTAGGCGGATTGCGTGCCCTGGGTCGCGTTCCCGACGAGTTTTTGCACGAACTCCAGTTGCTTGAGCTGCTCTTGTCCGGCCGCGGGGGCCGGGAAGAGGCCGTCAATGAGCGGCTTCTTGTCGCCCTTGTTGAAGGCTTCGGCGATCTTGACCACGCCCTCACGTTGATCCAGCAACTGCTTTTTGCGCTCGGCAAACTTGGTCGTGAGCACTGCGTTCGGCGGCGACGAGACTTCGACCGCCTTTGCATCGCCCGCAACCACGGGCAGTGCGTAGGTGACCTTCATGTTGTTGATCTTCGTCAGCAGGTCGCCGGCCGCTTTCTGCTGCTCGTCGCGGATTTGTGCGTTCCACGCGGAGCTGTACCACCACGTTCCGGCCAGCACCGCGACCATGAACACGCAGAGCGACGGCACGAGCCAGTTCTTCTTGAGCCAGGGAAGAATGTTTTTCAAGGCTTGGCCTCCGGCTGCTGCTGGGGCAGCTTCGATGCGGTGAAGGAAATCGTGAATGTGGTCGGCGGCGGAAGGCCTTCGGGAGTCGGCGGCATCATCCCTGTGATCGGCGCCAGCCCGTCGAGCGTGCCCTTGCCGTCCTGCCCGCCCGGCGCGACCGGAACCGGAGCCGGCTGCATGCCCGCGGCGGTGCTCGACGATTCCTGACGCCATGGCGATTGCGAAACCAGAATCTCGTACGGAACACCCGGTCGCGTTTTGTTGGAACGGAGCCACTGATCGAGCGTGGCGAGAATGAACTTCTGCGGCTCGGGCTGGTTGGTGGTCATCACCAGGGTCACGAGAACGCGCGGACGATCGGTCGGCCCGAGGGGACCGGTTCCTGATGGATCGACGGGCTGGGGCATCCCTCCGGAAGTGTCCGCGCTTGGGGGGAAGTACGTCGTCGTCATCTTGTCAACGCGGAAGCCCTCCGAAACGACCGCCGGCGACCCCACGTCCTTCGCCCAGGTGGAAGCGCGCTTCGACGAGTCCTCGACCATGAGGCCGACATCGTTGACGAGGCTTGGATAGAAGCCTCTGTTCGCGAGCATCGAGATCATCTTCGCCGCACGCTCGTCCGGCGCCGCGGAACCAACGACGCCGGCTTCTTCGGCTTCCTTCTTGAGTCTGTTTCCTTCGTCGATGGTTGCCCGGATCTGCGGCACGTCTGGATCCGCGGCGGAGGCGGCGACGGCGTTGGAATCGAGGAACGGACGGACAAACATGGCGACGCCGGCTGCTGCGACGATTCCTGCGGCGGCGCCGAACCACTTTACCTTGCCCTTCCACATCGCTTCACGGATGATGGTGACGGGCATCAGGTTCGCGTTGATCGTGCCCGCGCCGACGCCTTGGAGGGCGAGGCCGTACGCGGTGGTCATATCGAGCGCCCGAGCCTTGAACTTGGCTGCGCGCTCACCGCCGTCCTTGCCGCCATCGAGGGTGAGCAGGTTGGCCTTCTTGAATTCCTCGACGCGGTAGACCTCGATGCCGAGTTGCTGCTTCAAGTACTTGCGGAGCCCCGGCAGGCTCGCGGTCGCGCCGATGAGAATCACGCGCTGCAGGTTCGCATCCTTGTGGAGCGACTGGTAGTAGCCGATGCTGCGCTGGATGTCCTGACCGAGATCGGTAAACACCGGACGCATCGCCTGGAAGACCTGACGAGCGTGCTTCGAGTCTTCGGCTTCCTGCTTGAGCTTCTCCGCTTTGGGATAGCCGATCTGGAAAGCGCTCACGAGCGCCTCGGTGAACTGATGTCCGCCGAGCGGGAAGGTGCGCACCCACATGCGGCCGGCCTCAGAGATCACGAGATCGGTCGAAGTGGTGCCGATATCAACGACGATCGTGCCGGGAGTTTTGTCGTTGAAATCAAGGTCGTAGGCGAGGGCGTTGAAGACGGCGATCGGTCCGAGCGTGACAAACCCCGGCGTCAATCCGACATCCTGCAGCATCGAGAGGCGTTCGCTGATGCGCTCGCGCGTGATGGCGAAGATGCCGACTTCGATCTCGGGGCTGTCGGGGCTGATGAAAGTCTGGTAGTCCCATTCGACTTGCTCAAGTGGGAAGGGGATCTGCTGCATCGCTTCGAACTTGACGATGTCGGGAACCTTCTTGGGCTCAACCGGCGGCAGTTTCGCAAACCGTGCGAAACTCGAGTGGCCGGGAACGCTCACCGCGATCTGGGTCTTGCTCAGGTCGTACTGGCTCACCAGGGTGCCGAGCGAAACGCGCAGCACATCCGACGGATCGACCCCGGGGGTCGAGAGCGTGCGCGGGTGATCGATGATCGCCATGTCGAGCACGTTGACACGCTCGCCAGTGTTCTCGAGCTTCACGGCCTTGATGGCCGCGGCACCGATCTCGATTCCCCAGCAGATGTTCGAACTTGGCATACCTTGGTTTCCGGGCCACGGCGCGGGTGCGCAGCGGCCGAAGCGTGCACATGCAATCCGGCGACCCGCAGCGCGAGTCATTCCGCCCCCAACCCCGTCAGTCCCCCACCTGCGGCACTACCTGCCGCCGACGAGACCACCCTCCGGCAAACGGAGCGTGAACGAAGCCCTTCCCGAGCGATCCCGCTTGCGGGGACGCCCCATCCGTTCCGGATGCCGGTCGGATGGTACACAAAGCGCACCCGCTTTGGACACTTACGGATCAAAGGAGATTGGAGTTTCCATCCCTTGGCGCGCTGCGGGGCGCAAAAGTGAAAACAGCGGTCGCTACTCCTCTCTCTCCCAGACGAGCCGTGCCGCTGTTCCCACGAAATTTTCGAGATGGAGGTGTTTTTCTCCAGCGGCAAGAACCCGGCCGGGTCCGTTTGACGCTGCGGAGCGGATGAATGTACCCGACTGATAATGATCGAATCAAGCGTCTTTTTGCGACTTTGCGAACATCTTGAGGGCCGGAGTCGCCGTCAGGGTCGCGCCGCGATGGGTGTCGCGGGGATCGCGACAACCGAGGGTTCGCCGGGTAGATCTCCGCCATCCTGAAGCGCCCGAATGACCTCTGGTGCGATCGCCCGCGTCACTTCGGAGACTTTCGGCTTGGCATCGAATTCGGCGGCTTCGGCCAAGGCTTGATCAAGGGAATAACCCTGAGAGGCCATGCGGAAGAGAGCGACGGCGCAACTGGTTCGCTGGGCTCCGGTTGCGCAATGGATGAGGACCGGTTGGTTGGCGGGATCGAGCGCGATTCGAAGGGCGGCGAGATACTCGTTTGGGTTCCCGGTGGAATCACCCACCAAGTCAAACTTGTACCGGGTGAGACCGAGTGCCTGCGCGGTCAGTTGCTGGCGGCGGTCCCGCGGATCGCCATCGGGCGCGACCCCCAAATCGATCACTGTTTTCAGGCCTGTTCGCTTTGCGAGCCGTTCCATGGCTTCGGGGGACAATTCCGAACTGCGGTAGACCTTGCCCGGAACGACCTCGGCAAAGCGCTTGGGCCAGACATCCGGCTTGACGGCTTTGTAGGCGAAAACAGCCAGTCCGACGGCGAGCGCGAGCGTGAGGAGCGCGCCGAAAAGTGAGCCGATTCCTCGTGGTTTTGTGGCGAATTGTTCCAACCACTCGATGCTACGCCTTAGGATCAGCCATGGGCGATGCTCGCCAGCCAAAGCCGCCAACTTCCGATGCCGCGGATCTGATTCCCGGCGCCAATCGCCGGGGATTGGCCTACCCGGCGGCGGTTGAACGACTGATTGAAGAGTTTTCGAAATTGCCCGGAATCGGGCGCAAGTCGGCGGAGCGGCTGGCGTTCTACATACTGAAGAATGACGAAGCCACGGCCTCGGCTTTTGCGAGGGCGATCCTGGATGTCAAGCAGAAGATCAAGCACTGCCGCATCTGCTGGAATCTGGCGGATGAACCGGTGTGCGGAATATGCAACAACCCGGCGCGGGATCGCTCGCAAGTGCTTGTGGTGGAACAACCTAAGGACTTGATTGCGCTCGAGCAGACGGGGATGTATCGGGGGACATATCACGTCTTGATGGGTCGGCTGAGCCCGCTGGATGGTGTTGAGGCGAGCGATTTGACTATCGCGGATTTGGTGCAGCGAGCGAAGGACCCGGCGTCGAACGCGGGTGGAGTTCCGATAACTGAAATAATTCTCGGACTTAACCCGACGTTGGAGGGGGATGGAACGGGGCTGTACTTGCAGCATGCACTAGAATCGCTGGGTGTCGGTATCACGCGATTGGCACGGGGTTTGCCGAGTGGGAGCCAATTGGAGTATGCCAACAAGGCGGTTTTGGCCGATGCCATACAAAGCCGGCAGCGGATGAGCGGGAGTTAGCCGCGAGCCTTGCCGGGCGGATTGGGAGCGGAAGGCCGCTCTCAGCGTCGGAGGGCTTGATGAGGTTTGAAACGTCGCAACATCTGAAGATGGGCCAGCACATGAAGCTGGCGCCCAGGATGATCCAATCGATGGAGATCCTGCAGATGCCGCTGGCGGAATTGCAGGAGCGGATCCAGCAGGAACTGGAGAACAACCCGACGCTGGAACTGATGGAGCGCGAGGGGGACGCGGCATCGGAAGCCACGGACGACGATGTCGATATCGCGGCAGCAGTGGACGAGGATGCGGAAGAGTCGGACGGGCCGGTCTCGGAAGACGAGCGCGAATTGGATGTCGGCGACGATGTGGACGACTTTGCGCGGCTCGAGAAGTACGAAGAGACGAACCCCGAGGCGGCGGAGAACGAGTTCGACGAATCGCCGAAGGATGTTGCGCAGAACGCGCCCGAGAGCGCGGACACGCGGACGCGCGAAGAGGATTATGACTACTCGCCCCGCCAGCGCACGGATGATGATCGCGACGCGAAGATGGAAGCGATGGCGGCGACGCCGGCACGGGCGATCTCGCTGGGGGATCAGTTGCTGGAGCAATGGGGGCTGGCGGAGATCAAGCCGGAATTAAGGCCGCTGGGTGAACTGATCATTTCGTTCATCGATGGTGATGGGTATCTTCGGACCGGGCTGGATGTGGTGGCGGATCGCGCGCCGGGCGAGCCGAAGCCGACGGTGGCGGAACTGGAGAATGCGCTGAAGGCGGTTCAGTTGTTTCTGGAGCCGCCGGGGGTCGCGGCGCGGGATGCGCGGGAGTGTCTGCTGCTGCAGATCGATGCGCTCGAGGACGGCGAGGACGAAAAGAAGATCGAGCCGGAGGTGATAGCGCACGCGCGGCTCATCATCGAGAACCATCTCGACGATCTGATGAACAACCGGCTGCCCCGGGTGAGCGAGAAGACGAAGTTGTCGCTGACGCAGATACGGTCGGCACTCGAACTGCTGAAGAAGCTGAGTCTGGCGCCGGCGCGACGGCTGGTGACGGACGACGTGCGCCCGATCGTGGCCGATGCGATCGTGGAGTATGACGCGGAGAACGACCGCTATGTGGCGTACCTGAATGAGACGCGCATCCCGGACCTTCGCATCAATCAGGAATACGCGCTCTTGACCAAGGGCAAGGAGATGGACAAGCGCGGGAAGGAATTCATCCGGACCAACTTGTCGAACGCGTCGTGGCTGATCGATGCGGTGAATCAGCGGAAGCACACGCTGCTGCGGGTGGTGCAATCGGTGGTAGATGCCCAGCGGGATTACTTTGATTTCGGGCCTCAGGCGTTGAAGCCGCTGCCGATGACGCAGGTGGCGGATCAACTGGGGATTCACGTGGCGACGGTGAGCCGCGCGGTGAGCGAGAAGTTCATTCAGACGCCTCGGGGCGTTGTGCCCTTGCGGAAGTTCTTCTCGGGCGGGGTGCAGACCGAGGGCGGCGAGGACATGGCGTGGGACGCGATCAAGGTGGCGCTGCGCGACATCATCGATCACGAGGATAAGAAGAAGCCGTGGTCGGACGATGCGTTGGTGGATGAGCTGAAGGGCCGCGGCATCGAGATTGCGCGGCGGACGGTGGCGAAGTATCGGGATCAGTTGAATATTCCGGCGGCGCGGTTGCGGCGGGAGTTTTAGGAGGGGGGAGCTCGGAACGCGGAACGGCTGATATCGCGTTTTAGGGTTCGAAGAAAGTCCCGTAGAAGCCGAATCGCCTTACGGTCTCGATGCACACCATGAGAGTGAATGGCGCGAGGAGCGAGATCGTCGTGAGTGCGATCGCAAC
>JAHBXG010000072.1 GCA_019636565.1 Phycisphaeraceae bacterium | reverse complement strand
CGTTCGTACGCGCGGGCAATCAGGCGGCGGACTTCTTCGTCGGTGGCTCGGATGACATCGCAATCGCGAGGCAGTTGCTCGGCGGTGCGGGCGATGATGCTGGGCGGCGTGTCGTCGGTGAAGACGATGAGGTCGTGGGTTTCGAGCGCGACGGCGCAGAAACGGTTGCGCCAGGCGGAATCAAAGGAAACGATGGCGATAAAGTCGGCGCTGGGCGGCGCGGTGTCGATCGCAATCGAGTTATTTGGGTCGTCGGTGGGCGGCATGAGCGGTCTCCAAACGGCAGTGGGCGCGCACCAGTCAACCTACTGCAAAAGGCATCCACAGAGTTGTGGAAAGTTGGTGGTAGTTTCCACAGGATTGTGGAGGCGAGTTTTGGTGGGCCGCGGGGCGGATTGAGCGGAGAGTGCTGGCGGCGGGGGGAGTTTGACAGGCGCGGGTGGTTGGCGCGTTGGTTCAAAGTTGAGAATGGGTGTTTCCAGCGAATGGGCGGGGGAGTACTTGTGGTGCACCCGGGTGGACGCATGCTTTGCGATTGAGGACGATTGCACATCAAGTTTGGCGTTTCGAGGAACGGAAACGGGTGGGTGAACAAGAAGGGGATTGGTAATGAAGATGAATCGGGTGGCGTGTGCGCCGGCGGCGGCGTGCGTGATGATTGTCGGCGTTGCGAACGCGGGCTGGTCTTTTCGCAGTCTGCAGCCGGCGGGCTTTGTGGCATCAAATGGATACGGGGTGTCGGGGCTTCAACAAGCGGGGTCGGCGCGTGATGCGATGGGCGCCAGCCGCGCGAGTGTTTGGAGTCGGACGGCGGCGACGTGGACGGACCTGCATCCGGCGGGCGCCACGGTTTCGTTCTGTTTCGGGATTGCGGATGGGCAGCAGGTGGGAGAAGTGATTTTGGACGAAGGCGGAATGTTCCACGCGAGCCTGTGGAGCGGGACTGCTGCATCGTGGATCGATCTGAACCCGGCGGGGGTGAGCGTGTCGACAGCGCTCGGAGTTTCGGGCGGCCGGCAGGTGGGCGACGCGCTGGTGGGCACGGAATTGCACGCGAGTCTGTGGGGAGGAACGGCAGAATCCTGGGTTGATCTCAATCCCGCGGGCAAGATCGAGTCGATCGCGATGGGCGTTTCGGGCGCGAATCAGGTTGGGCTCGTGAAGGTCGGCGGGTTTCAGCACGCGAGCTTGTGGAGCGGCACGGCGGAATCGTGGGTGGACCTGAACCCGGCGGGAGCGGCCGACTCGATCGCGAACGCAATCTCGGGTGGACAGATCGTGGGAAAGGCGTTTGAGAACGGGTTCGATCGCGCGAGCATCTGGACCGGGACCGCGGCGTCGTGGGTGGATTTGAAACCGGCGGGCGCGGGCGATTCGTACGCGTTCGGCGTGTTCGGCGGGATGCAGGTTGGAGAAGCCAAGGTGGACGATGGAAGCGGAGTCGGGATCACGCACGCGAGTCTTTGGAGCGGAAGCGGCGCGTCGTGGATCGATCTGCACACATTTACGCCCGCGAACTATTCGCGATCGAGCGCGCGGGGGGTGTGGGCCAGTGGCGGAACGACGTTTGTTGTGGGTTTCGCGCGGAACAAGACGACGGGATTTGAAGAAGCCGTTCTCTGGGTCAATACCCCCGCGTGCGTGGGGGATCTCAACGGCGATGCGCAGGTGGATGATTCGGACTTTGTGATCTTCGTCGCGGGATACAACATTCTCGATTGCGCGGACGATGCAATGGCTTCGGGTTGCCCGGCGGATCTGAATGCGGACGGATTCGTGGACGATGTTGATTTTCAGGTGTTCGTCGTCGGGTATAGCAAGTTGCTCTGTTCGTGAATGCGAGGCTGTCATCGCAACTTGGTTATCGGAAGGGCGGCAGAGTTTGCTTATAGGGCGTTCAACCTAAATAACTATTCACGTGGGGTGATTACCTCATGGGGTGACCGCCTCATTTTGTTCTTTCTTCGCAGGCTTGGCCGCGAAAATGTTGCACGAGAAGGAATCCTGCGTACATTGGCGGCTGAAGTTTCCGCTTCCGGAGGTTCCGCCCTCCGATCATTTGGGTTTGGAGAGGGAGAATAGAGATGAGACTCAATCGTTTTGCGTGTGCCGCATTAGCGGCGGGTGTGGGATGTCTGGCGCCTTCGGTGGTCGAGGGTAGTGTGATCGCGATTGCGAGCAACAGCCCTCAGAGCACGGAGGGGCTGGGGACGTTTACGGGGAGTATGAACTATTCATACGTCTCGGGAAACATGGGTACGCTGGTGATTTCGCTTACGAACACGAGCCCCGTCGGCAACGGCGGCAAATTGACCGGCTTTGTGTTCAACATCAACAGCATCGATGCGGGTGCTTCCGCGTCGCTGAACGCCGGTGCGACGCACCCGTTCGCGAACCTGTTCAATGAGAGCGCTTCACCGTTCGGTACCTACCGGGCGGGTGCCGCTCTCGGTGGCGACTTCCTGGGCGGCGGCAGCCCGAACGCGGGCATTGCCGTCGGTGCGACGGGAACGTTTACGTTCACGATCCTGGCGAGCGATGCCGCATCGCTGACCGCTTCGAGCTTTTTCTCGACGCCGGAGAACTTCGCTTTCATCGCGCGGTTCAAGGGCTTCTTGGATGGTGGCTCGGACAAGGTTCCGGGCACGAACATCCCCGCACCGGGCGCGCTGGCGCTGGTGACGGCGGGTGGATTGCTCGCCGGGCGTCGTCGCCGGTAAAGAAAAGGTTGGCCGCGCCGAACGGGGATCGCAAACCCGGCGGGCGAGCCAACAAAGTCAATCTCTTTCGGAGAGCCCGGTTCACAGCCCGGGCTTTTCCTTTTTTGGCTTTGAGCGGTGTGTCGGTCGCGTGCGTGCCGCGGCGGGACGCTTTCTGCACGGGCTCTTCTCGCGAGTGTTAGTAATCCCTATCATTCAGCATCGAGTTCGCTCGCGTCAGAGAGCGGAGCGAAGGGAGGTTGCGATGGGTTGTGCTGCGATGGTTCGTTGTGCTGCGATGATGAACGCGACTCTGCTGCTCGGTGCGTGCACGGTGGGGTATCGGGTGGACGTGCGCAACGACACGGCCCAGCCGATTGGTGTCGCGATCGTGCATGGGGATCCAAGCGGGCAGGCCAACGCGCTGGCGGTGCAGCGGATCGGCCCCAACAGCCGCGGCCAGGTGGTGCGGAACAACGTTCCGTCCGACTGGCTGATGTATCTGCAGATTGATGCCCAGGGAAATCCCAGCTATCCGCCGCAATTGGACTTGAGGCCGGGGCTGACTGTGGTTCGCGTGACGCAGGATGGGAATGTGCCGACGGGGAAGATGCACTTGGAGCGGATTGAGCGGGAGTGAAGCGGGGAGTGGGGTTAGTGGGGAGCGGGGTTAGCGGGGAGTGGGCCATTCGGATTGAGCGTCGGCGAGGTCTTGCTGGAAGGCGGGGCTTTGGCGCATTTGTTCGACGATGGCTTTGCCGAGCGCGTTGCCGGCGGCGACGTCGGATGGGAAGTGGACGCCGAGGATGATGCGATCGAAGCCGATGAGTCGGCCCCGGGCGCGGAGCGCTTCGGCCTGATCGGGGACGAGGAGGCAGAGGACTTCGGTCCAGGCGGCGCCGCGGGTGGCGTGGCCGCTGGGGTAGGAGTTGTTTCCGGGGGCGTCGGTGTTGAGTTTGATGCGGGGGTCTTGCGCGTAGGGGCGGGGGCGATTCCAGATTTTCTTGGCGCGGTCGCTGATGGCGTGGCTGTCGCGCTCGATCTGTTTGATGAACGCGGCTGTTTTCGGTTTGGCGCCGGCGTTGAAGGAAGGACCGAGGATGTCGGCGAAGAGCCAGACCTTCATGGTGTCTTCTTCGATGGCGCGGGCGCGGGAGGCTTGTGAGGCGTCGGACTGGGCGGCGAGGATGATCTCGATTTCGCCGTTTGAGATCGGGGAGTTTGGTGCGGGCGGATCGGGGAGGAGGGCGCGGACGTCGATGGCGTCGGGCGCGATGTATTTGCCGGGAGCGGGCGAAGCGGTTACGGAGTTGGTTGCGGGTGGCGCGGCGACGGGAGCGGACGACTTGCAGGCGGCTGGTGTCAGCAGTGAAAATGCGAGAAGGGTTCGGAGAATGAGTGAAGCAAAAGATGTTGGGTTGGACATAGCGGAACAATACCGCGCTTGGGGAAATATGCGGGGCGACGGGCAAAGTTCGGAGGTGGCGGGGCGCGACGCGGCGAGGCGACGGGGTGGAAGGCGAAGGGGATTTGAGGCGTGATTTCCCTTCCGAAAGTGTCTAGAGGAAGGGGTTGTCATCCAAGCCGAATAGAGGGTTGGCCGGTGAGGTGGTGGATGCGGGCGAGCAACATACTGAATTGAGACAGGGATGTCATGCGTGCATCCGGAGGACTTGAACGCGGGCGGGATTGTCGACAATGGAGACGTTGCAAGGGTTGATGATGCGCATTACGAAAGTGTGTGTCGGAACGGAAGTGGCCGAGCAGCCGAGCTTTCAGGGGGTAGGCTGGGGCTTTGGTCTGTCAGAAAGCCGCGTATTTCCGCGGCCAAAGTTGCTCGCGAGGGGATTCGATGGCGCCGCGTGTTACCGGACGAATGAATCGTGTGAGCGATTCGTTTATACTCACCGGTTCTACGTGAACGGGGAACGCAGGAAGGTGCTCGCATGCGATTGTCTTGGGTTGTGGGATGTGTGATTACCACCGCATGGCTGTGGAGCGCGGTTGTCGCGCGGGGTGATTGTCCGCAGTGGTTGCGCGGGCAGGGCGTGCCGGGTGTGAATGGAACAATTTATTCGAGTGTGCTGTGGGATCCGGACGGCGACGGCCCCGAGCCGGTGTTGCTGGTTGTCGGGGGACAGTTCACGTTTGCGGGCGAGACGCCCGTAAGCAATATCGCCTCGTGGGATGGGCGGACATGGCGTTCGCTCGCATCGGGCTTAACCAGCACCACGTCGACTCCCGGCGTGTTCGCCCTGACGGTGTTCGATGGGAAGCTCGTCGCTGGGGGCGTATTCACGGTGGCGACGCCGACGGGGACCAGAAACAACATTGCGATGTGGGACGGCGCAGCCTGGCTTGCGGTCGGCGGGCTCAACAACCAGGTGAACGCGTTGTGCGTTCATCAGGGAATGCTCGTCGCGGGCGGCCTCTTCTCATCGACCAGCGATTCGATTCACGGACTTGCATCGTTTGATGGAACGTCGTGGAAATCGATCGGCGACGGAGTGACCTTCGGGCTTGGAACAACGACGGTCAACGCGCTGGCGTCGGACGGTCAGCGCCTGTTTGTGGGAGGCAAGTTTCGTTTGGCGGGCACGACGGCGGTGAGCAATATCGCCGCGTGGGATGGCGTGAAGTGGGACGACATGGAATTCGGCGTGGTGGCCAGTTCATCCGATCCGGGCGTGGTGAAGATGGTGATGGCCGGGCGCGACCTGATTGTCGGTGGAGGATTCACGTACCCGGGGGGGAACGAGGCGTCGAACATTGCTCTTTGGAACGGGGTGTATTGGGAACCGATGGGGAGCGAGATTGCGAGTTGGGTGTACGACATTTTCGTGGATTCTGGTGAAGTGTGGGCGGTGAGCGGCAGCGGAATCTGGAGTTGGGATGGCTGGGGGTGGACAGCGTTGCCCTGGAACGCGGGCACCAGCGTTCGGCAGTTGTTGCGGTACGACGGCGCTTTGCATGCGATGGGCAGCTTCGCGACGGTGAGCCCACAGGGATATTCGGGTGTGGCGCGCTGGTCGGGATTGGAATGGGCGCGTGTGTCGCCGGGACTGCCCCGCCAGCCAACTGTAATGACCCTTGCGAATGGCGTGCTGTACGCCGGGTTTGCGGAGGGCCCGGGCGGTTCGTTGCTGCTTTGCTGGGATGGGAACACCTGGTTCGATCCCTATTCGGCCGGTCCGAATTACTGGTCTTCCGTGACTGCGCTCGGAGTTCACCAAAGCGAATTGGTGGTGGCGGGCAAACTCGTGACGCGGTCGGGCGCACTTCCAACTCGAACGGTGGTTGCGCGCTGGCGCGCGAATCAATGGGAGCGCATCGGCGCATCGGGCGAAACCAACGGCCCGGTTTATGTGTTGACGAGTTACAACGGCGACCTGATCGCGGGCGGCGATTTCGGGTCCATCGACACGAAGACGGCAACGCGGCTTGCGCGATGGGACGGTACGGCGTGGCAGCCTATGGGTGGCGTGAACGGCGCGGTGCGGTGCCTGGGTGAACTCGATGGCAGCCTGATCGTGGGCGGGCTGTTCTCGTCGGCCGGGAGTACTGCCGCACGAAACGTGGCGTCCTGGACGCTGAGCCAGGGCTTCCGAGTCATGGGCAGCGGACTCGACAGCACGGTGCGTGCAGTTGCGACGATGGACGGCGTCCTCTACGCGGGCGGCAGCTTCGCTCGCACCGGCAACACGCCGGCGCGAACGCTGGCATCCTGGAACGGAACGACCTGGGTGGGTGTTCCTTCCGCGTTGGGTGATGTGTTCGGGCTGAGTGTGAACAACGGTCTTGTTGCCGTTGGTTCGGTGGTGAACTCATCGCTGGGTTCGCCCAACATCGCCCGGTATTTGAACGGAGCGTGGAGCGGGCTGGGATCGGGCACTGTCGGCACTCCGACATCCATCGTCAACTTCCGGGGAGAAGTGGTGATCGGTGGCACTCTCACCAAGGCCGGCGGCGGAGTGTCGTGGGGATTCGCGCGATGGACGGACACTGGCCTGGCGCCGGTGCTCGAATCTCCCGGCAGCGTCGATGTCTCGTGCGGCGAGACGGCCCGGTTTCGCGTTCGCGTCGCCTCCGGATATCCGGGTACGGCGTACGCGTGGCGGCTGAACGGCAGCGCCGTCGTCGGGAATCCGACTGCCGCGGCCGACGCGCTCGAAATCTCTGCTGTTTCGCACTCCGATGACGGGACGTATGACTGTGTGGTGAGCACCGATTGCGGACAGACGGTGAGTTCCGGGGCGGTGCTGGTCAGCACATGCTGCCCGGCGGACCTGAACTATGACGGTGGCGTGGATGATGCGGACTTCCAGATCTTTGGGGCTGCGTACAACCTGCTGGTGTGCGGGGAGGGAGCCATGCCGGCGGCGTGTCCGGCGGATCTGAACCGCGACGGGGCCGTTGACGACACAGACTTTGTGCTATTCGTTGTCGCGTACGACGCGCTGGAGTGTCCATGAACACCGGGAAACAGCGGGGAGACCGCCTCCGGCGGATGGCGATCGTGCTGGTGACGGGCGCGTGCTGCTCGAGCGCCGCAGCCGTTCAGACGTTCGAGTGGAGTGCGCCGGGGAGCGGCTCGTGGTTTGAGCCCTCCAACTGGAATCCGATGGGTGTGCCGACGCTCGATGTCGATACGGCGCGCATTGGTGGAAGCTCGCCCCTGGAAGTCGAGATCGCTGGCGCGAACGCTTCGATCGGTTTCTTGCGCATCGAGAACAGCAGCGCCGCCGTGACGATCCGCTCGGGCCGGACGATGTCTCTCGGTCAGGGGGGGCTGATCAACGGACGGGTGAACGTGGGAGAGGGGTCGCAGTCGGAGTTGACGGCTTTGCGTCTGGGAACCCTGTTCAGTGCGAACACGCAGGGAAGCGGGCGAATCGTGCTGCGGGGAAGTCCGGCGGCGCCGCTGCTGACGCAGCTGGTATCTCCTTCGCCCTGGAACGCGATGTACGTTCAGGGCTTGGCGATCGAAGGTGTCGGGGCGCTGGTGGGAAACCACCGAATCCTGGGGAGGGTGCTGGCGAACGGGGGGGCGAACGCGGTGCTGGAACTGCGAGCGGGGACGTTCGACGGCTTCGGAACGGGGCGGTTCACGGCGGACGGCGGGGTGCTGCGCGTGTTTCAGAGCTCTGTCACCGATGCGATACTGGAGTCGTTCAACGGCGGCGTGGTGGAACTTTCGCCTCCCGGAACGAACTTCGGAATAATGGCGAACCGATGCACGATTCGCGGAAGCCTGCGGACGGCGAACGGAACGTCGAAACTGGCAAATTGCGACTTCGACGCGGACTTGGAGATCATTCCGGGCACCAACGTCGAATTCGTGGAGGCAACGAAGCCGCTCAACATTCGCGCGAACGTGCACTCGCGACCGGGATCGGCGAGCTCGACCCTGACGCTCCCGAGCGGCACGCCTTCGGGCAGCGGAGACATCGTCCTCAACGCGGAGACATTGTCGGGCGAAGCGAACCTGATTGTGAACCAGATCACCCTTGGGAACGGCTGGAACGCGCGGGGTCAGGGGCTTATTACCGGAGGGGTTCAACTCGATGGCACAATCGTGGCGGAACGGACCACGGGTCCGGCGCTCGCCTTCTCTGGAGGAACGGTGGCAGGCCCGGGGACGATGCACGCCAAGGGCGGCATGCTGGATTTCCGCGAGAAGAGCGTGGTCCAGAACGTGCACATCCTCGCGACGGATGGAGGCAGCGCGGGCGTCAGCCGCTCGGATCCGTCCGGTCCGACAAGGTGGGTTGCGGTCGTCGCGGATGTGCCGCAGGCCTGGGTCACCGGGGGCGAGTTGAAATTGGAAGGAACGACGGTGAACGGTTCGGTTCGGGTGGACGGTGCGCGGCTGACGATGGGCGTCGCCGATTCGGTGATCGAGGGTGATGTTCTGCTGAACAACTCGACGCTCTACAAGGCTTCGCAGCTCCGGCTCGAGTCGGGAATCCGGCTGCTGGGCGCGGGCGAGATTGTGTTGCAGTCACTATCTGAAGACTCGTCGATGAGTTCGGTCGTCGCGGCGGGGCAGGTGTTTTCGGCGGATCGCGTGATCAGGGGAAGCGGAGAGCTGTACGGAGGATTCGGATTTCTGGGGCTCCTGCGGGCGGAGGGGGCGCTCCCGCTTGTTTTCCGACCGGGCACCTACGACGGGCAGAATCAGGGCGTGATCGAGATTGCGGCGGGCGGATCGATCAGGATGGTCGCGAGTTCGAGTTCGGACATGTCGACAATCAAGAATTGTCACATCGTGGCGGAAGACGGTGCGGGGCCGATGTTGCTCGGTCGAGATACGAAGATCACGGATCTGGCGCAGCGCGTCTTTCTGACATCGGTTGATGTGGATGCGGACTGCGTTACCGGGCAGAGGGGAGTCGTGTTCCGGGACGCGCGGGTTCGTCGGCCGATCGTCATCGACCGCGCGTCTTGGGTGCAGGTGTACGGCGCGACACGGTTTGACGGGGAGATGATTTTCCGGCCGGCGGCGGGTTTCGAAGATCCGGTGGTGACGGTGAACGACGCCGCTACGCAGGTCTCGGCGATCCGATTCGAGAACACGGTTCCCGGCGTTTCGGCGGGAGTATTCGTACAGGGGAACGGGGCGCTGGGGGCGGCGATTCGCGGGACCGGCTCCATATCAACCCAGGGGCCTCTGGGCGGGATCATTGCGCCCAGCGATGAATCCGCACGCGGCGCATCCGGCGTGCTTTGGTTTGCCAATACGCCGATCACGCTGCTCGCGCAGTCGGCGACCGAAGTGGGTATCCGCTCGGTCGGCTCGTACGACCGCATTTTGGCGGACAAGGGAGTGGCTGTGAACGGCACGCTTCGACTGACCGTCGACCCGGCGTTCTACCCGCCGCCGGCGTACAACTTTCATGTGTACAAGGGTGCGGCCACCGGCGCGTTCCACACCATTGTCAACCCGCCGGGATATCGCGTGACGATGATCTACAACAAGTCGGGTGCGATTGCACGACTGACAAAGCTGTGCGGCGCCGACTTCAACGGCGATGGCGAGGTGAACGACGAAGATTTCTCGATTTTTTGTGCGAGTTATGACCTGCTGCTTTGCGATGATCCGGCGATGGCGCCGGGCTGTCCGGGCGACCTGAACCGCGAGGGCACGGTGGACGACGAGGACTTCAGGATTTTTGTGCAGCAGTATCAGGAATTCATTTGTCCGACGGAGTGACGCGGGAAGCGGGGCCCACTCGGCGCGCATCCGCCGGATCCTGCTGAATTCGCGGGCTCTTCTGTATCTCCTGCATGGTCACACACGCCCCAGTGCCTCGCTGGCGGCGATGTCGCTCATAAAATGTGCGCCCGGGATGATGCGGTCGAGGCCGATGAATCGGCCTGGGAGGCAACCCGGTTTCTGGCGGCGTTATTCGCTGCGGAGCCATCTATATGAAGGGGTTGTCGAACCGATGAGAGGAGTGGCCGGTAGGATGGGGGCAGGGATTGCGGGCTGGGCTGGTGAATGGAGTCGAACTGATGAGCGAAGCGGACATGCAGGCGACGTTGGCGGATGTGGAGCAGGTTCAAGAGTCGGCGCGCCGGCTGCGGGAGGAGATTCACCGGACGATCGTGGGGCAGGACGATGTGGTGGATCAGACGCTGATGGCGATTTTCTGCCGCGGACATGCGGTGGTGGTGGGCGTGCCGGGGTTGGCGAAGACGCTGCTCATCAGCACGCTGGCGAAGACGCTGAGTTTGCAGTTCAGCCGCATCCAGTTCACGCCGGACCTGATGCCGAGCGACATCACGGGTACGGAAGTGATTCAGGAAGATAAAGCGACGGGACATCGGCAGTTGCGGTTTGTGCGCGGGCCGATTTTCGGGAACGTGATCCTGGCGGACGAGATCAACCGGACGCCACCGAAGACGCAGGCGGCGCTGCTCGAGGCGATGCAGGAGCGGCACGTGACGGTGGGCGGGATTCAGCACGATCTGCCGAACCC
>JAHBXG010000071.1 GCA_019636565.1 Phycisphaeraceae bacterium | reverse complement strand
GGGCATGCGACGGTATCGGTGCGGTTTGATGTCTTGTCGTTCTTGTTGAATGAGGAGCCGGCGAAAGCGTCGGACGATGCGATCTGGGCGCTGGTCCGCGGACCGAGCGCAGACGTGGAAAATTTGCTGGAGAGCGGAGGGCCGCGATTGCAGCGGCACACTTCGATTTGGGCGGAAGGGCAGGAAGTCCAGACGAAGCTGCTGAAATTTCCGACGGTTGCCGAGTTTGAACGGTGGAAGCACGATCTTCGAACGCCGGGTGCGGACCCGAGGCTGCCGTGGATTGCCGAGGCGGAAATAGAGTGCGAGTTGAAGAGCGGGGACGTGCTCGCGCCGACCGCCTCAATTCAATTTCCGGAGGTGCTGGGCGAACTGGTGCTTGTAGTTGAACCGCCCAAGGTGGAGGCGTGGGGGATTTCGCTCAAGGCTGGTCGTCGAAGCGATGAGATACTGCTTTATCCGTTGAAAATTGACGTTGTGCAGAATCGGCCGAACGACTTTGTTTCGTTTGTGCGGATGGGTATTGAGCACATCGTGCCCGAGGGGCTCGATCACATGCTGTTCATACTTGGGCTGTTTCTGGCGAGCCCGAGGATGAAGTCGCTGCTGGTGATGGTGACGATGTTCACGCTGGCGCACTCGGTGACGCTGGCGCTGGCGGCGACGGGGATTGTGGTTGCGCCGCCGAGAGTGATTGAGCCGTTGATTGCGTTGTCGATCGCGGCGGTGGCGATTGAGAACATTTTCAGTTCAAGAGCGTCCATCCAAACACAAGCCCACTCCCCAACCCTCGCTCCCATCGGGGAAGTGGCGTCTGAAGAATGCAGAACCCTTCCCCCAACCCCTTCCCTCAGGGAAGGGGCTTCAGAGTTGCGAGTTCGGGCGGCGATTGTGTTTGCGTTCGGATTGGTGCACGGGCTTGGGTTTGCTTCGGCGTTCAAGGAGATGGAACTGCCTCGGAGCGTGCTGGTGCCGGCGCTGGTGGGGTTCAATGTTGGAGTGGAAGTGGGGCAGTTGCTGGTGTTGTCGTTTGCGTTTGTCTTGATTGGATGGGCGGGAAAGAAGAATTGGTATCGGGGTGTGATCGTTGTGCCGGGGTCCGTGGTGATTGCGTGTGTGGGGTTGTATTGGGCGGTGACGCGGGTGATGAGTGGTTAAGGCACGGACGCGTTCTGACGTACGTAAACGCGATGGAGTTCCTGTACGAGCGCGGAGCGAAGCGACGGTCGCGGTGAGTTCGTAAAGAGGGAAAGGATGCGTCTCTTGTTTCGATGGCCGCTGCGTTGAGGCGAACGGCGGTGCCCGTCGCTTCGCTCGGGGCTCGTACAGGTAAGTTCTCGACGCGATTCGGAGTTGGCGGCGCGCTTTCGCAATCTATTGCGACAACGCGTTGCGAAGGCCTTCGACGGTCTTTTTCGCATCTCCGAACAGCAGCAGCGTGTTGGGCCTGAAGAACAGGGGATTATCGATGCCAGCGTATCCGCTGGCCATGCCTCGCTTCATGACGATGACTGTGCCGGCTTTCCAGACTTCGATGACGGGCATGCCGGCGATGGGGCTGTTCGGATCCTCGTAGGCGCTGGGGTTCACAATGTCGTTGGCGCCGATGACGAGGACGAGATCGGTTTCGGGCATGTCCTCGTTGATTTCTTCCATCTCGAGCACGATGTCGTAAGGGATGTCGGCTTCGGCGAGGAGGACGTTCATGTGGCCGGGGAGGCGACCGGCGACGGGGTGGATCGCGAAGCGGACTATTACGCCTCGGGATTGGAGCGAGCGGACGACATCGGAGAGCGCGTGCTGGGCCTGCGCGACGGCGAGGCCGTAGCCGGGGACGATGACGACGTTCTTGGCTTGCCTGAGTTGATCGGCAGCGCCGGCAACATCGATCGAGCGGACTTCGCCCTGTGCAGCGGTTGCGGTGGATGCAGTGCCTTCGGCGGTGCCGAAGCCGCCGAGGATGACACTCACGAGTGATCGATTCATGCCGCGGCACATGATGAGGCTGAGGATCGCGCCGCTGCTGCCGACGAGTGCGCCGGTGATGATGAGGAGGTCGTTTTCGAGCATGAAACCCGCGGCAGCGGCGGCCCATCCGGAGTAGCTGTTGAGCATGGAGACGACGACGGGCATGTCGGCGCCGCCGATCGCCATGACGGAGTGGGCTCCAAGGATGCCGGTGATCACGATGGCGAAAATGAGCGGCCAGAGGCCGTTTGCTCCGCCTTCGGAGGAGCGGAAAAACCAGACGCCGATGCCGACGGTGATGATCAGCATCATCAGGTTGATCAGGTGACGCGCGGGGAGGATGAGCGGCTTGCCGGACATCGTGCCCTGCAGCTTGGCAAAGGCGATGACCGAGCCGGTAAAGGTGACCGCGCCGATGCAGATGCCGATGAAGATCTCGCCCAGGTGGATGTTGTGCTCGGCGGCGGACATCGGCTTGGATTGGCCGAGGTAGGTTGCAAGGCCGACGAGGACTGCCGCGGCACCGACGAAACTGTGCAGGATCGCAACGAGCTGCGGCATGGAGGTCATCTGCACGCGGCGGGCGAGGATGCCTCCGATGATTGCGCCGGGGACAAGTGCGGCCATCAGCAGCCCGTAGCCGCTGAAGTCGGGGCGCATCGCGGTCGCGAGGAGCGCGATGAGCATGCCAGCGATGCCGAGAGCGTTGCCGCGGCGGGCGGATTCCTGCTTGGAGAGACCCGCGAGGCTGAGGATGAAGAGCACGCCAGAGGCGATGTATCCAATATTGGAGAGGCTTTCGCGCATCACGTCGGTCATGTCAGGCGTTCCTCCTGAACATGGCGAGCATGCGTTGCGTGACGAGGAAGCCGCCAGCGACGTTGATGGTGGCGATGAGGACGGCGATTGCGCCGAGGATTGCCGCGGCGGAGGTGGGGGGCCCGGAGACCTGGAGCATGCCACCGATGAGGATGATGCCGCTGATGGCGTTGGTGACGCTCATCAAAGGAGTGTGGAGCGCAGGCTTGACGTTCCAGATGACCTGCCAGCCGACGAAGCAGGCGAGAACGAAGACGGTGAAGTGTGAGAGGAAGGAGGGGGGTGCGATCCGAGCGATGCCGAGGCAAAGCAGGACGCTCAGCAAGATCCAGATCCACAACGAGGATGCGGACGCCGGCGCCGCACCATTTCCGATCTGGGCTGAGAGGTCGGCTTTGGTCGTGTTCGCCGCGACGCCGGGCTCGGGCGGGGCAACGGGTGTTGGAATTGGAAGAGGAGGCGGGGGCCAGGTGATGCGGCCGTCGTGCGTGACCATCGCACCACGGACGACGGGGTCTTTCTCGTCGATGCTGATCGCGTTGTCTTTCCAGACTTCTTCAAGAAGGGCCGCGACGGTGGCGCCGTAGAGCTGGCTGGAAAGACTGGCAACGCGGCTGGGGAGATCGGTGTAGCCGACGATGGTCACGCCTTTGTGCGAAACGACTTCGCCGGGGCGGGTCATGGCGCAGTTGCCGCCTTGTTCGGCGGCGAGATCGACGATGACCGAACCGGGCTTCATGCTCTCGACCATTCCGGCGGTGATGAGCTTGGGCGCGGGTTTGCCGGGAATGAGGGCGGTGGTGATGATGACATCAACTTCCATGGCCTGAGCGGCGAAGAGCGCCATCTCGGCCTTGAGGAAGGAGTCGGACATTTCCTTGGCGTATCCGCCTTTGCCCTCGGCTTCTTCCTGGACGTTGAGTTCGAGGTACTCGGCACCCATGCTCTTGACTTGGTCCCGGGTCGCGGCACGCGGGTCGAAAGCGCGGACAATTGCGCCGAGAGCGCGGGCAGCGCCGATCGCGGCGAGGCCGGCGACGCCGGCGCCGATGACGAGGACTTTGGCGGGGTCGATCTTGCCCGCGGCGGTCATCTGGCCGGTGAAGAAGCGGGGGAAGTGCTGGGCGGCTTCGATGACGCTTCGGTAACCGGCGATGTTGGCCATCGCGGAGAGTGCGTCCATTTTCTGGGCGCGGGTGATGCGGGGGACGCAGTCCATCGCGAGAGCGGTGATGCGTTTGGCGGCGAGTTTTTCGAGGAGGTCCCGGTTCTGGGTCGGCCAGACGAAAGAGATGAGGAGTGAGCCGGGGGCGAAGAGTTCGGTTTCGTCGACGCCGAGTGTGCCAATCCCACCGGTTTGGGGCGGGCGGACCTTGAGGACGACACCGGCGCTTGACCAGAGGGACTTCACGTCTTCGACGATCGTGGCGCCGGCTTCCTGGTACGCGCTGTCAGTGAGGTCGGTGTTGAGGCCGGCTCCGGCTTGAACGGCAACTTCAAAGCCCATCTTGCAGAGGCGCAAGACCGTTTGTGGGGTTGCCGCGACGCGCTTCTCGCCTTGGTGGATTTCTTTGGGGATCGCGATTCGCATGGGAACAGTTCGATCGGACAGACAGGAACGACGAGTCTAGCGAAACCCGAGTTCGCCCGCGTGATTGGACGGAATCGCCCAGAAATGGTCTACTACGGGGTCGCGCCCGCCGTTCTTCGGGCTTGGAGCATCCCGTGGGTCAATACACCGGTTTACTCGGCATTTGTGTGATGATTCTGCTCGCGCTGGCTTTGTCGACGAACCGCTCCAAGGTGCCTTGGAAGTTCGTGCTGATCGGGGTGATCGTGGAGATTCTGGTCGCGGGGGCGATCCTGCGACTACCGGGCATCCGCGATTTCTTTGAAGGCATGGGCTGGTTTGTCAACCGGGTGATCGACATGTCGCAGGCGGGCACGGACTTTGTCTTTGGGTCGGCGCTCCGCGACAAGTCGAAGCCGTGGGGGTTCATCTTTGCGGTTCAGGTTCTGCCGATTGTCATTTTCTTCTCGTCTTTGATGAGCGTGCTGTATTACCTCGGGGTGATGCAGCGGGTTGTCGCGGTGCTCGCGTGGTGTCTACGAAAGACCCTGCGCGTGACGGGAGCCGAGGCGACGTGCATGGCGGCGAACATGTTCATCGGGCAGACCGAAGCGCCTCTCACGATTCGGCCGTTGATCCCGCGGATGACTCGAGCGCAGCTGATGCTGGTGATGCTTGGCGGTTTCGCGCACATCGCGGGCTCGGTGCTCGGCGCGTACGTGCTCATGCTGGGGGGTGAAGACCAGCACAGCCGCGTGCTGTTCGCGAAGCATCTGATCGCGGCGAGCGTGATGAGCGCACCATCGGCGTTTGTCATGGCGCGGATCATCGTGCCCGAAGTGGAGACGCCGCCACCGGAGGATGCGCAGAGCATTCAGGCGGCTGCGGATGAGGATCACGCGAATGTCTTTGACGCCGCGGCGGGCGGGGCGACGACGGGTATGAAACTCGCGGCGAATATCGCGGCGATGTTGATCGGGTTCATTTCGCTGCTCGCTCTGATCAACTGGCCGATCCACGCGATCGGGGAGATCGCGGTCGTCAAGAGCTGGCTGGCGACGCAGGGGATTTCCGAACTGTCCCTGCAAGTGCTGCTTGGCAGACTCTTTGCACCTCTGGCGTGGACGATGGGCATCGAATGGAAGGACGCGCCGCTGATCGGCTCGCTCTTGGGCGAGAAACTGATTCTGACCGAGTTTGTTGCCTACCTGCATCTCTCCGATGCGTTGCACGCGGTTCCGAACGTTGGAGCGGAGGGAGAAATTGTCGCGAAGTTATCTCCGCGTTCAGCCCAGATCGCGGCGTACGCCCTGTGCGGATTTGCCAACTTCGCTTCGATCGCCATCCAGATCGGCGGGCTCTCGGTGCTTGCTCCGAGCCGGCGGAAGGAGTTTGCCCGGCTGGCGCTCCGGGCCATGTTGGGCGGGGCACTGGCCACGCAGATGACAGCGAGCGTGGCGGGATTGTTTATTCCGGTGTGATGAGACTTCGCGGAACCGCTGCTGCGGCCAAGAAGAGGTTGAAACACGACACGCCAAGGCGTTCCAAAAAAGAAAGACACGGAGAAAGGCAGGAGGGGCAGGGCTTGAAGAGTGTGCTCGGCGCGCACAATTCGAAACCCAGGCTTCCTGGCTTCCTCCGCGTTCGGTGTGTTCGCAGCGGTGAGGTATTTTTCTTATGGCTTCGGGACGTTGTCGAGCCAGGTGACTTTGCCGGTTGAAATATCGATCTCGGCAAGCGCGACTTCGACGGCTCCGCTCGAAACTTTCTCGCGAATCAGCGGGCTGGTTGCGTACAGCTCTCGGAGCGTCTGGCGCACGTTTTCCTGCGTGACGGCCTCCTCGAACTGCTCGGGCGAAAGGTTGGGCTGCGCGGCTCTCACTTTTTGGACCGCGGGCTGGATGCTTGCGAGGAAGGAATCAATGTTTGGGGTGACATTCTGGCCGGCGATCGCCGCCTTGACCGCGCCGCACTTGGTGTGGCCCATGACAACGAGCAGCGGGGCTTTCAGCGCGGCGAGCGAAAACTCGACGCTGCCGGTTTCGTGCTGCGCCGTGACGTTCCCGGCGACGCGGATGACGAAGATTTCGCCGAAGCCGCGATCGAAGACGCGTTCGACGGGGACTCGAGAGTCAGCGCAGGTGAGGACGGAAACAAAGGGCTTCTGGCCGTCGACGGCCGCGATCCGGATGGTTTCGGGGTCGGTGGCGGGGCTCTCAGCCTGTCCGGCGAGGAAGCGTTCGTTACCTTCTTTGAGGAGCTGAAGGGCGTGCTGGCCGCCGTGAGGTTCCTGGATGATCTGTTCAGCCAGCGACGCGTCTGGAGCGCGGCTGTGCGCGCACCCTCCTGCGATTCCGGCAAGAACACCGACCAGAGAAAGCCTGAAAGCCAGAGACCCGAGCGACATTGACATGGTGATGACCCTTTGTGTTGGGGAAACGAGCGGAGTCTATCGAAGTCTCGATTTGCCTGCCTGAACCCGAACAAGCGCAACAAGTGCCTGATAACCTCCCCAAGGGCTGAACCGTCTCTAAGCGGGGTGGCAAGGTCCTTGATACATCTTGGCAACCGGGGCCGTACCTGTATACTGACTTTCCGGAAGGATTCCGGGTGTGAGCGAAGCACTACTTGCGACCAAGACGACGACGCGTCTTCTCGACGCGCTATTGGAGCCGGCGAACGAGCCGGCGTGGGCTCAGATTGACGGCCGATATCGGCCGGTCATCGCGGGCCTCGCCCGACGGCTGGGACTGCGCGAATCGGACGCCGACGAGGTTGCGCAGCAGGCGCTGTCGGAATTCGTGCGGGTGTATCGCGAAGGGCGATACGACCGGAAGAAAGGACGCCTGAGTTCGTGGATTCTGGGAATCGCGCATCACACGGCGCTCCGCATCGCGCGCACGAACAAGAAGAATCTGCTTCCCGGCGCGACGATTCTTTCCGAGACGCCCGACGAGCAGGCCCTCCGTCATATCTGGACCGACGAGCGCGATCGCACGATCCTTTCCCGCGCTATGTCGATGTTGCGGGATGAGTCCGAGGTTGATGATCGCACGCTGCAGGCGTTCGAGCTTGTCGCGCTGCGGGGAGTTCCGGCAACCGAGGCCGCGGCGCAGTCGGGCATGTCTGTCGAGCAGGTCTATGTAGCCAAGAGTCGCATGACCAAGAAACTCCGCGAGATCGTCGTTCAACTCACCGAGGCGTTCGAGGAGGACGTCTAGATGACGCCCCCATCTTCCAGTTCCGTCCCGCCTCCGGAGCCGGTGGTGCCGCCGCCGATCGAAACGGGGACGATCGGCAATTGCCCGACGATGGGCGAGATCGAGATGCTGGCCAACGGCGAGTCCGCGAGCCCGGAGGTAATGCGGCACGTCGGCACCTGCGCCGAGTGCAAGGAAAGGCTGCGTGGTGCGCAGGAGGACGCCAGTTTCCTAACGCGTGTACGTTCGCTGGCGGAAGACGGTCTTCCCCCGGTGGGCTCTCCCCGCATCCCCGGCTACGGCAGCATGAGCGTGATCAGTTCGGGATCGCAGGGGGTGGTGTACAAGGCGGTGCAGGAGTCGACTTCGCGCACGGTCGCGATCAAGGTGATGATTGCGGGCGATACGGCGTCGGCCCGTCAGCGCGCGAGGGGTGAACGGGAGGCCGAGATCTCGGCCCGCCTGCGCCACCCGAACATCGTAACGGTCTTTGAATCACGCAAACTGGGTGACGGGCGGATCGCCGTGATCATGGAGTTCATCAACGGCGCTCCGATCGATCGGTGGTATCCCAAGGGACACACTGACGAGGCACGACGGCGGAATCTGCTCCGGGTCTTCCTCGAGATCTGCAACGCTATTCACCACGCGCATCTCAACGGCGTGATCCACCGCGACATCAAGCCCGACAACATTCTTGTTACGCCCGACGCCCGCCCGGTCGTGCTCGACTTCGGCATCGCCAAGGCCGGAGGCATCCGCACGACGCTCACCGGTGAGTTCGCGGGCACACCCGCGTACGCGTCACCCGAGCAAGTCTCCGGAAAGTCCGACATCGTCGATGCTCTGACCGACGTCTACTCGCTCGGCGTTGTGCTCTACCGCCTGCTCTGCGGGCACATGCCCTACAACATCGAGGGCTCCATCTTCGATATCGCCAAGACCATCAGCACCGTCGAGCCGGTACCGATGCGATTTCACGATATCTCGGTCTCGGCCGATCTCGAGGCCATCGTCCGCCGGGCGATGCGAAAGGACAAGACGCTTCGGTACCAGTCGGCCGCGGCGCTCGCCCGCGATGTCGAACACTACCTTGAAGGTGCTCCGGTCGATGCGCGGAGCGGCTCGGGCTGGTACGTTCTGCGTAAAGCGATCTCGCTGAACAGGAAGCGGCTTTTTCTGGCCGGGGCCGCGGCGGTTCTGCTCATCAGCGCGGGAGTCGCCGTGGCGGTGAGCGTCGCGAAGGCGACCAACTCGGCACGTGCCGCCGACTATCAGCGCGAGCAAGCGGAAGCGGAGAACATCCGGGCGCGGGCGGTCGCCGAATTGCTCCGCGAGGCGCTGCCGAGTACCGATCCGGAGCGCCCGGAGATCGCTGCGGCGATCGGCGCCGGGCTGAACCGCCTCTATTTCAGGCTCGAAACCGGGGCGTTTTCGGATAATCCGGAAATGGATCAGGCGCTGCGGCGCATGTGGGGCGGCGTGTATACAGGCCTCGCGAACGGCAAACCGATCTCGCAGATCGAGTATTCCGAGGTATCGCTGCGCAACGGGCTCATGCGGCTCCGCATGCAGTACGGCGACGAGCATCCGGAGGTCGCCGCGACGATGCAGAATCTGGCGGGTGTGCTGCTGGTTCGCGATCGCATGGGCGAGGCCGAGGTGTACTGCCGCGAAGCGCTGAAGATGCGAGAGAAGCTACTGGGCCCGCGGAGCATTGAGACAGCGGAATCTCGAACGCTGCTTGCCAAGATCCATCAGAATCTGCACAAACCTGATGATGCGATGCGGGAAGCCGGGATCGCGCTGGCAACGCTCAAACGGTTTCCCGAAGAGCAGGTCGATCTTCAGATCGCGATGCTCTCGGCGCTCCAGGCACAGTTGCTTATGGAGAGCTTCCAATACCGGGATGCCGAGCCCAAGGTTCGCGATGCACTCGTGCGGCGTCTACGCCGCCTCCCGCCCGAAGATTCGGACTTGCACTCGGCGCTGGCTGCCGCGGCGGATCTTCTCGCGAAATGCCCGGATTGCGGGCTGGCGGTCGAACTTCAGGAGGCCTGGGGGACGACCGACGTTTCGCTTGTCGAAGCGATTCGACGCGACATCCCGATACTCGGAACGCCGGATCGGGGAACCTATTACCGTCCAATCCATGTCGGGCGCACCGATGCCCTCGGGCGCATCGCCCGTCTGCAGGGGCAGATGCTGGGCGAAGACGACCCCGCGATCGTGCGAACGCTGATATCCCAGTTCCGTTCCGCTCAGAGCGAGAACAAGCTCGACGTGCGCTGGATTTCGTCGCTGCGTGCCGCCGATATCCTGACCAAGAAATTCGGGCCCAACGACAGTTCCGTGCTGGTGTGCATCGAGGAGGCAGCGGTCAATCTTGCGTTCGGCGCCGAGGGAGATCGAGCCGTAGCCCTGCAACGGCGCGCGCTCGATATCTGGAAATCAAGACCCGAAAAGTATCGCGATGGGCTGCTGGCGGCCAACTGCCGCCGTCGTCTCGGGTGGTTCATGATCGCCGCCGGGATGTATGACGAATCACTGAAAGAATTGAAGACGGCGCAGCAGGAACTCGAGCGTGAAGTCGGCGGGCGGCACTACGTCGTCGCGCTCACTCGCTCTCACCAGGCGATCTGCCTTGCGGAACTCGGTCGGCTGCAAGAGGCGGATGCCAACTCGAAGTTCGCGATTGAGATTCTTGCTCTCTGGCCGGCGACACCGCCGGATACTGCGGCGCACATCCGGATGGCGCGGGGTCATGTGCTCACGAAGATGGGCCGCTATCAGGAAGCGCACCAGGTGCTGCTGCAGGCGTGGGAGGGAACGTACCGGCACGACGGGAAGATCTCGCCGTGGCGAAAAATGCTGACGGACGACATGATCGCGGGCCTGAAGGCTACGGGTGACGAAGAGAACATGAACGCCTGGATCGCGGTGTCGGAGAAAGAAGGCGATGCGGAGACCAAGGGGATGAGGTAGTCGCTGGGAGCGGGTCGATGCGCAAGGCCAACCAAAGATGTGGACAGAGCGCCCGGGCCGAAAGGTGAATCGTCCTGCGTTGCGATACCTCAAACGTGTCAGATGGCGCCAGGTGCCGACGTGTGCGTGGTCCGCAGGACCTGTTTCGCCCAGATCGATAGCACAAGAAGCATGTAGAGGCGCTGCGAGTGGTCACGCCGGCGATCCATGTGATCGGCGACCATCTTGGCGACGAAGGGCCTGTTGATCTTGATGCCGAGCAGACTCTCGGGGAACGGATCGGCCGAATTCAGCGTGTCGAGCAGCAGTTGCTTCATGCCGCCATAGTCGGTGCGGAACCACTCGCCGATCGGGATGGAGAAGCCCATTTTGGGGCGATTGACGATTTCGTCGGGGAGGTATTTGCGGGCGACTTGTTTGAGGAGGCCTTTGCGTTCGCCGTCGGGCATCAGGACGTCGGGGCGGACGCGGATCATGCGGTCGACAAGTTCGCGAGCGAGGAAGGGCGCGCGGACTTCGAGTGCGACGGACATGGAGGCGGTGTCGGTTTTGCG
>JAHBXG010000070.1 GCA_019636565.1 Phycisphaeraceae bacterium | reverse complement strand
CCCGATCAGCAAACTCACGAGGCCCACGCCGCCGCCATCGATTTCTATCAACACCTGGCCCGCAAAAACCCGCCCCCCGATCACTGACGGTTTCTGCTTTCAAAAACCCCCTCCCCGAGGGAGGGGGCAGGGGGTGGGCGCATGATGCACACCAATGTCATTCGCGCACCTCGCGCACTTCGAAAACCCCTCCCCGTCATTGGGGGAGGGAATTGTCGGACCAGCGTCTATCTCCTGTTTCTCCTCCGCGTACCTCCGCCAACTCCGCACCTCCGCGTTCTCTTCAAGACCCCCACGCAGTTTTTCCTTGCCGTTTTCGCGGCCCGCGATATCCTTTTGGCATGCGCTCGGATGCCCAAACCGCCCCGGCGCAAAGCAAGCATTGAGGAAATCAAACATGCGTACGTTCGTTGGAATCGCGGCAGTCGTTGTCTCCGGAGTCTTGCCGCGCCTGGCCCCCGCCGGACCGGTCTTCTATTCAACCGCCAACCCAATCGGGCACTGGTACGTATCCACCAACGTCGCCCCGGGAGGCGACGGCAATTTTGCATCGTTCGTGACCAACAACTTCCAGCAGGCCGTCAACGTGACGTACGCCCCCGCCCGCGCCGATTGGATCGCCGATGTGCCCGGCGGCAGCCACGGAGGCGTCGGCAACTGGACCTTCTTCGTGTTCCGGCAAACCTTCGACCTGACCGGTTACAACCCGGCGGTCGCGGCACTGACTTTCCGCTGGGCCGCGGACGACTCGGGCGAGATCTTCGCCTCCCGCGGCTCATGGATCCCCGCGTTCAGCCTGAACGGCGGCGCCTTCATCAACTACCCCGGCTCCACGCCCGATCACCGGATCCCCACGTACGACTTTTCCCCCTGGATCACTCTGACCAAAGGCTTCGTCGCCGGCGTCAACACGATCGACTTCTACGTCGAAGGCAACGGACAGACCGATGGGTTCGGCCTCGAGGTGCAGAGTTTCACGGCGTGCGCCGGCGATCTCAACCACGACGGTTTCGTGGACGACGCGGACTTTTCATTCTTCGTCGCCGCCTACGACATTCTCGACTGCGCCGACGCGGCAATGCCCCCCGATTGCCCGAGCGATCTGAACGGCGACGGCCTTGTCGACGATGCGGACTTCACCGTGTTCGTCGTGGCGTACAACGAACTGCTCTGTCCGTAGCGATGAGGCGAGCCACGCCGCGGATCCACAAGCGAGCGACTTCCGGGGCGATACTACCTTTCTTCATGTTCCGTTTCCTACTTCCACTCGGACTACTCACCATGACCACGCTCGCACAGCCTTTTCAGGCAAACGTCTTCCTCACCGCGAAGGACACCGAGTCGCGCCTCGCGCATATCGGCACGCTCGCCTCGGCGCCGCCCGGTCCCGCAAGCGCGACCGTCTTCCTCGACGATGCCGCGGCGTTCCAGACCATCGTCGGCATCGGCGGCGCCATCACCGATGCCGCGGCAGAGGTCCTCGCCAAACTCTCGCCCCCGCAGCAGGAAAAACTGCTCTCCGCTTATTTCGATCCCAAGTCCGGAATCGGCTACTCCCTCATCCGCACGCACATCCACTCCTGCGACTTCTCCAGCGCCAGTTACACCTACGTCAAAGACGGCGATACCGCGCTCAAGTCCTTCAACATCGCACCCGACCTCCAGTACCGCATCCCCATGATCAAGCGTGCCCTCGCGCTCGCCGGCAACCAGATCACCGTCTACGCCAGCCCCTGGTCCCCGCCCGCCTGGATGAAGACCAACGGCAACATGCTCCAGGGCGGCGAACTCAAGCCCGCCTTCGCCGATGCGTGGGCCAACTACTACACCCGGTTCATCGAGGCCTACGAAAAACAGGGCATCCCGATCTGGGGCCTCACGGTCCAGAACGAGCCCGCCGCCGTCCAGCGCTGGGAATCCTGCGTTTACACCGCCGAGCAGGAACGCGACTTCGTCAAGAACCACCTCGGCCCCGCGCTGGCCAAGGCCGGCATGGCGGATCGCAAACTCATCGTCTGGGATCACAACCGCGACATCATGTACGAGCGTGCGAAGGTGGTGCTCGAAGACCCCGCCGCGGCAAAGTACATCTGGGGCGTCGGCTTCCACTGGTACGTGGGCGATCACTTCGAAAACGTGCGATTGGTGCAGGAGCGCTTTCCCGACACCCACCTCCTCTTCACCGAAGGCTGCGTCGAGAGTTTTGATGCAGCGCGGGTGAAGGAGTGGGGCGCGGGCGAGCGCTACGGCCGCTCCCTCATGCACGATTTCAACAACGGCGCCGTCGGCTGGACCGACTGGAACATCCTTCTCGACGAGCGAGGCGGCCCGAATCACGTCGGCAACTACTGCTTCGCGCCCGTGCACGCCGACACCCGGCCCGGCCCCGACGCCGGCAAACTCACCTTCATGAACTCGTTCTACTACCTGGGCCACTTCTCCAGGTTCATCCGCCCCGGCGCCAAGCGCATCATCGCGTCTTCCACATCCGATGACCTGCTCACCACCGCCTTCAAAAACCCCGACGGCTCGATCGCCGTCGTCGTGATGAACCAAACCGAAAAAGCGGTGGACATCAATCTCCAACTCCGAAGCAGCGCCGTCAAATTGCAATCCCCCGCGCACTCCATCCTCACCGCTGTTCTCGCAAACTAGATGCGTCCTACTCCGCGCCACTCCGCCCCCTCCGCACCTCCGCGTTCTCTCCCCTTGCCTTCTTCCGAGTGATCCTCCCCGTATTCCGCCCGACGTTCCAGAAACCCCGCACGAATGATGGGCTGTTTCCGTAACAAAACACCCTATTTTCATAGCATTTTCAGCGTATTTCTTTGATGACTTTTCCGACTTTGTCGCCGATACTTGATCTGCACTTCGGCATCTCAACTTCGTGCAAGCCCCGCGGCTCCGCACCGTTGAACCAGGCGAATCACAGGCTCACCCATGAACACCGCTCAACACCAACAAGCGCTCCTCGGCAAGCAAAGCCGACTTCCGCGCGTCGGGATGCACCCCGAATGTTGTGCGGTTTGCCGGCGAATTTGACAACCAGTCATACCAAGCCGCGCCCTTCCGAGCCTGCCCCGGTGAATCCAATGAATCCAAAGAGTCCAATTTCAAGACACCCGTCTTTCACGTTCACGTATTGCGAGTTTCCTGTTCTGACCTGATTTACCACCGAAGAACACCCAAGCCGCGGCCCGCGCCCGATTGCGGGCCCGGCTCATGAAACAAGGAGTCCTCTCATGTCCGCCGTCCGCCGTTTCTCGTTCTCACGTCAGGCCTTTTCCAGCGCCGCCGAATCATTCCGCTCTCGTAGCGACGCCCCGCGCGCCGAGCCCTCAAAGCAGGATCCGTCCCCCGGCTTCGCGCAATCCTTCAGCGATCTCGTCAGCCGCACAGTCCGCATCGCAAGCATCGATCTAGACCGCGACCCCTGGTGGCTCTACTTCCGCCGCCGGCGTTGAAGCCGTCTGCGCGACGCGTAACCGCTGCACAGGTACGGCTGTTGGATTCTCGCGTTCCACAACGTGGTCGTTTCCGGTCTGCTCGATGCCGAGTTCGGCCCGAATCCTCCGCTCCGCCCGGACCTGCGCGAGCATGGCGAAGTTGCGATCGACCGTTTCTCGCGTGATGGTCGTGTCACGCGGGTGATCGAGGTGAAGGCAGATGGCGTTGTACCGAACATGCCGAGACGACAGCCCGCTGTGGCGGAGCCGGAAACCCAGTTCCGCGTCCTCCTTGCCCCAGCCGAACCGCTCGTCGAAGCCGCCCACCCGTAGCGCGTCCTCGCGCCAGCACGAGGCGTTGCTGCCGCCGAATCGGGTCGCGGTGAAGTTGATGGCATCGGTGACGGGAGCGAGAAATCGCGGGAGCAGGATCTTCACCATCGAGCGTCGCCACTTCATCCCGTTGCGCATCAGCCACCAAGGCGAGAACGCACGGCGTGAAGCGACATCTTCAGCCGTGATGCGATGGGAGACGGCGGCGTTCAGCCGCAGATCGCCACCTCCCAGAAACCGTCCCGGTCGCGCCATCCGGATGTGGGCCCGCACCCAATCCCATCGGTGGACGCAATCGCCATCGGAGAAGATCAGGTAGTCGCCCCGAGATTCCCGCAGGCAGGCATTCATGATGCGGCACTTCCGCCAGCCGATGTGTTCCTGGCGCACGTGCACGACGGGGAAAGGAGCCGTCGCCCGAAAGGCGCGGATCAAGTCGCGGGTTTCCTCGCCCGAGCCATCGTCAGCGATCAGCAGTTCATCCGGGAGCACGACCTGATGCGCCAAGCCCGCAAGCGTCCGACAGAGGTACTCCGGTTTATCAAACGTGCTGATGATGACGGAGGTTCGCATGAGTTCGCGCAGCGGGAGTCTAGCCGAAAAGCACGCGACTCACGCGATGAGCGCGACAATGGCCTCGGCACACCCCCGGCAGAGGGTGTAGCCCGCGCCGCCGTGGCCGTAGTTGTGGAGAATGCGGGAATCCGCCGCGTCAGGTTCGAGCCGCACCGTCGGTCTGTAGGGTCGCAGCCCCGCAGATTCGCGGAGTACCGGCCCGGGTTCAAGTCCCATGCCGGCGGCGCGGGAGAGGATGGCGTCGGTCATCGCGCGGGTCGTGGTGGTGGGGCGGTCGTCGGCGCAAGGCTCGGCGCAGCCGCCGACGACCACCTCGGAGCGCCGGGGGATCGAGTAGAACATGCGGGCCTCGTCGCGTTCGTCGCCCAGACACTGCTTGAGGTCGATCCGACCGGGCGAGACGATGACAGTCTGGCCGTAGATGGCCTGCAGGTCGGCGTCGCCGGTGAGGCTGCGTGCGCCCAAGCCGCAGCAGTTGATGACGAAGTCCGCGCTTTGGCACAAAGGCGTGAGCGAGTCTATCCGTTCGATGCGGACCGGATTCTTCAGTCGATGTTCGAGCCAGGCCAGAAAAACGAGCGGGTCGCAACGGGGTGCGTCGAAGACCCAGGAGTAGGCGGCGCCGTTGGGAAGGGGCTTGGTTGGACTTGCGTCAACTCTGCGCACGCCGGGCGTGGCGTTGGCCCACCAGGGAGGCGATGGATTGTCCGAAAGTTCGGACCGTGCGAGTACATCTACGCCGGCTTCGGGGTGCTTGTTTGCGAGGTCGACAAGCCAGCGGAGCGTGGCACCGGCCCATTTGGAAACGAGGTCGGGCGGCCCGACTTTGAAGGGGTACCAGATCGCGCCTGCCGCGGCGGAGGTTGTATTCGCGCCCTTGGCCGCGGCAATCACCTGGACATCGTGACCCGCTTCCTCGAGAGCGAGTGCGGTATTCAGGCCGATCACACCAGCGCCAACAACGACAACGCGAGCCATGTTTTAGGGTACGCTCGGGAACATGGAGGCAGGCCGCGGCGGATAGTCCGGAGACATGGAAGGCGGGTGTGGCGGATGGTTGTGATATTCCGGGCGTTGATTTGCGCGGCGCTGCTGGTGTGCTCACCGGTACTCGGCGATGGGATTGTGTTGCCGAGTCACGCGGCTCCGGCAGAGATTCCCGAGCAGTCGGCATTGATCAATTACGACGGAAAAGTCGAAACCTTGGCGATCGAGACGCGGTTTGTGGCGAAGGGCAAGGACTTTGCGTGGGTTGTGCCGCTGCCGACGAAGCCGGAGATTCGTGCGGGGACGGCGGGGATGTTTCCGACGTTGCGGGCGATGTTTCTGCCGCGGATGTGGGAATTCGAGGGCGCGGGCTTTGTGATCGGGCTGCTGGGGTTGTTCGCCTTCGGTATTGGACTCGGCATGATGGGCCGAGGCGAAATTGGGGCGCGCCTTGCAGTCTGGGGATCTCTGGCATGGATACTGGTCAACGGTTGCCTTCTGCCCACGCTGGGCGCTGCCGGAGGGTCAAGAAGCACGAACCGGACCGCAGTACTCGAACGCTCGGTGATCGGTGATTTTGATGTTGCGATCGTGCAATCTTCCGACGCGGGGGAAATGAAAGGCTGGCTTGCTTCGAATGGGTTTGCTTCGACGGCGCAGGCGGATCGGGCCATCGACGATTATGTGAAGCGCGGCTGGGTCTTTGTGGCGTCGAAGTTGCGACGGTCGTTTGACGAGGCGTTGGTGTCGGCACCGACACCACTGATCTTCACGTTTGCGACCGGCAAGCCGGTGTATCCGATGCAGCTCACGGGTGCGGGGGCATCGGATCTGCTCAAACTTGAACTGTTTGTCTTCGGGGATCGATTTGCTTCGGCATCGGGCTGTGCGAGCCTGCGGCGGGCGCGGGTCGATTCCTCGCGTTCGCCGGGAAGAATGAATCTTCAAGGCACAACGGAGGTTTTGGTTTCGCACCGTCTGATCAAGGAGCTGGTGAGCGGTGCAACGCACGCGACTCAACTTTCGCGCACGCTGTCGCCGCGAGAGATGGACCGGGACATCGATATCGAATTTGTGGATCGAAGTGAGACGGGAAATTCAGTGGCATCGACGGTCACGGTGAACCAAGTGGCGTTGGCGGTGGGCCTGGCTGGATTCTCGATCTGCGGCGCAGGCTTCATGCGACGTGCGGCGCAGATCGGACCGTGGCCGGCGGGCATTCGGAATTTCTGGTTCGCGGTGATTGCGGGGTGCGTGGCAAGTCTGGCAACGTGGGCCTGGATACCGGCGGTGAAGGCTGCCGCGGCCACTGGACTGCACGACTACATGCGACGAACCCAGATTGAATTTGCTTGCCGGGCGGCGATCGAAGGAGACGGCAAAAGACCCGCGATGACGGACGCCGGGGCATCCGAGGTGGCGCAAGCTGTAATTGAGAAGGTGAATCCGGGAATCGCAAAAATAGAAGATTCTCCCGGAAATTTCATGGTCCGCGAGGTCCAAGGCGGGCTCGAATGCGTGTATTACACGTGGAATGGTCAAGAAATTGCAGAGCGGATTCGCTAGTACACATATGGATCTGCCGCGAGTGCATCCATCGCGCGTTTGCCGGCGATCGCGGCGAGAACGAGAAAAGGAATCGCGGCGACGGCGAGGTGCAGGAACGTGCGGCCCTTTGAGGGCGACGCGGGTTTCCAGATCGCATCGAGCAGGAAGGGGAGTGTCGGCACGAGCGCGACGAGGGCGCCGAAGAGGACTTTGAGCCAAGCCGGGTCTTCGCCCGCGCCGATGGATGCGGCGAAGGTGATCATGGATGCAACAAAGACGGGGACGTGCGTCGCGTTTTCGGCGAGGCGCAGGTTGGGACGGATGAGCGCGACGGCGGCGCCGCCGAGGAGCGCCCACGAGATGATGCCGATGGCCTGGGCGCTCGGGAGCGAACTGAACCCGGGTTCGCAGGCGACTGCCGCGGCGAGCGTAAAGAGCGCGAGAATGCCGATGCCGCTGATGCCTTTGTTCAGCGTGACGATGTGCGAGAGCGAGAACCAGGCGGTGGTCGCGAACGCGCCGAGCAGGCCGAGCCAGGCGAGTTTTTCGGGGAGCGACCAACGGAAGAAGATGGTTTGTGCGACAAAGCCGCCGAGCGTGACGATCGCGCCGAAGCGGGCGAGCAATCGGAGGGCGCGGGGGCGGGGGAGCGAGAGTGCCACGAGGGCGAGCACGGTCGAGATGAGCGCGGTGAGCAGGGGCCATTCGGATGCCGAGCGCGGATAGAGAACGAATTTGCCCGCGACCAGAGGCTGAAAGATGAACATCAGCGCGCAGAGGAGCACGGGAAGAACCCATGCGTGGCGCGGACGGGGGAGTTTGCCGGTCGCATCGGGTTCTGGCGCGGACTTGGGCGCGAGAAAGAAGAACACGATCGCGCCGATGAAGAAGGGCGGGATCGAGCCGAGGAGGAGCACTTTGAGTTGTTCGGGAGAAATGGACATGCGAGATTCTTGGTGATGCGTGTCGCGAAACGGAAGCAAAGAGAGAACGCGGAGTTGCGGAGTTAGCGGAGTTGCGCGGAGAGTACGTGGAAGAAAAATGGATCGAATGGTCTGGAAAGAAAACGCACCGCGGGGTGCGGTGCGTCTTGAGAACATGAAGGAATGCAACGCCCTTCCCCCAACCCCTTCCCTCAGGGAAGGGGCGTCAGGAAAAATCAGGCGCCTTTGCCGCCTTCGGCGCTAAAGAGGATGCTGACGTCGTCGCTGAGGCCGGGTCCGACCATGAACGAGACGCCGTAGTCGGAGCGCTTGATATTGAACTTGGTTTCGAAGCCGGCGACTTCGCCGTTGCGGGCCTTGCCGCGGCCGGTGTCGGTGACGGGGACGGTGATTTCGGTGGTCTTGCCGCGGAGCGTGAAATCGCCGGTCACGTTGTACGTTCCTTCGCCGGTTTTCGTGAAGGACTTGCTCTTGAATGTCATGGCGGGGAATTCGGTCACCGCGAAGAAGTCGCCGCTCTTGAGGTGCTTATCGCGTCCGCCGCTGGCGGTGTCGACAGAGCCGGTCTCGATGGTGACATCGATGAAACTCTTGGAGGGATCGGCGGGATCGATGTTGAACGAGCCGGACTTCTCATTGAAGCGGCCGTAGAAGTTCGAGACGCCGTTGTGCTTGACGCCGAAGATGGCGGAGGTGTGGACGGAGTCGACCTTGAAGCCGTTGTCTGCCGTGAAGTTGGCGATTGCCGGTGGTGTGGAAGTCCAAAGCGCGGCGACGGTACCGACGGCGGCGACGGTGAGGAAGGGGAGCGATAGTTTGGCCAGCTTCTGCATGAGGATCGGTCTCCAAGGGGACGGAAAGGGCATCGCCGGAACGTCCGGAAAGCGATGGATCATTGGATGCGGGAGCCCTGAAGAGGTTTCGTTGACAATAGATGGCAATAGATGTATGATTTATGGCAGGAGGTGCCCATGGCAGAGCAAGAAAAGGGGAAGATGGAGACGATGAACATCTCGCTGCCAAGGGAATTGGCGGAGTTTGTCGCGAAGCGGGTGGAAGGGCAGTTTGGGAATCGGAGCGAGTATTTCCGGCATTTGGTGAGGGAGGATGCGGAGAAGCGAAGCCGGTTCGAGCAGTTGATTCGAGAGGGTCTCGATGAGACTGGCGCCACGGAAGTGACGCCGGAATTCTGGGAAGCGATGAAGGCGCGTGTGGCTGAGAGGCTTACGCAGCGGAAGAGCGCGTGACCAACATCATCATTTCGCGTACGGCGGAGAGAGATGTTGAGGCGCATGCGATGTTTCTTGCGCTTGATAGTCATGCGATTGCCGGACGGTTTCTGGAATGCGTGGATGCGACGATCGAGTTGCTACGAGCGAGGCCGGAATTGGGACATCGGCGGCGGGATCTCTTTCCTGCGGAAGCCGCGGATTTGCGGTTGCTGGCCGTCGATGGGTTTCCGAAGCACTTCGTCGTGTATCGTCTTCGTGAAACAGGGCTGTATGTCGTGCGGGTGATGCACGGCTCGCGGGACATGCCGGCGATGGATGTCCTGGCCGAGGAATGAGCGATCGAATACAGTCGGTGAACACTATGAGCAACAACGTTTTTGATGCACGGACGGATGCACTCTTCTCGCAGCTTCGCGACCAGAAGGTCTGGAAGGAGTTGCAGACCATTGAAGGGCCGATGGATGCGAAGATTCGGCTCAAGGCGTATGGAGAGGTTCTTTGTTTCTGCTCGAACAACTACCTGGGGCTTGCGAATCATCCGGAGGTGGTTGAGGCGGGGGTGAGGGGGCTGAAGGATTTCGGCGCGGGGACGGCGAGCGTGCGGTTTATCTGCGGGACGTTTTCGCCTCACCATGAACTGGAAGCCGAGATTGCGCGGATGATGGGGACGGAGAGTTCGTACACGTTCGTGAGCGCGTGGACGGCGGCGGAGGCGCTCTTCCCGACGTGCTGCGAGCCGGGCGATTGCATCATCAGCGATGAACTGAATCACGCGTGCATCATCGATGCGATCCGGCTGACGACGGTGATCAAGAAGGGCGTGCAGAAGGCGGTTTATGCGAACAACCGTTTAGAGGGAGACAAGAGCCTGCGCGCGGCGCTTGAGGGCGCGAAGAAAAACCCGGAAGTGACGGGGCAGATCTGGGTGGTGACGGACGGCGTGTTCAGCATGGAAGGGTCGATCGCGGATCTGCCGGCGATGCGGAAGTTGTGCGACGAGTTTGGGGCGATGTTGATCGTCGATGATTCACACGGGCATGGGGTGATGGGGAAGTTGGGTAGGGGGACGCATGAGCACTGGGGGATGGCAGGGGAGTTGCAAATGGCAAAGGGCCAAATAGCAAATGGCAAAGAGGGAGAAGAAGGGAAAGGGCCAAATGGCCAAAGAGCCAAAGGGCCAAATGAAGAAAAAGCTCAAAGCTCAAAGCAGCAAAGCTCAAATGGATCGGGGATTGGGCGCGTGGACATTTTCACGGGGACGCTGGGGAAGGCGCTTGGTGGTGGGGCGGGGGGGTTTGTGGCGGCGAGTGAGCGGGTGACGAAGTTGCTGATTCAGCGCGGGCGGCCGACGTTGTTCAGCAATGCGCTGCCGGTGACGGTGGCGTGCAGCGCGAAGAAGGCGATCGAGATCATGCTGCGGGAGCCGCAGCGGGTGCAGAAATTGAAGGACAACACGGCGTACGCGCGGAAGAAAATCAAGGAAGCCGGGTTTGATGTGCTCGAGAGCCCGACCGCGATCTGCCCGATCATCGTGGGAGAGACGGCGAAGGCGATCGCGATGAGTAAGCGGCTCCTGGAACTGGGCGTGTTTGTGATCGGGTTTGGGTATCCGGTGGTGCCGGAGGGGCATGCGCGATTGCGGTGCCAGATTTCGGCGGCGCATTCAACCGGGGATATTGATGCGTTGGTGGGGGCGCTCAGGAGGTTGTAAGGCAATCACCACAGAGGCGCAGAGGCACAGAGAAGAGGGTGAGATGCAAGAGGGGGCGAGGACTTCGGACTCTCTCGCGCGTCGCGATGGATACTGGGCCCGAAGCATCAGCGCCCTGAGTCATTCATGGGCTCGACCCGATCTCATTGAGAAAGAACTTGAGGCGCGGATCGGCGACTTTGAGAAGTCGCTCGCGAAGCGGGAACTGGCGGCGGACGAGGTTTGCGCACTCGAGCGCGAGATCGTGGAGCGGCGGGAGCAGTGGCTTTCGCGCTGGGCGCGCGTGATTCTGTATCACGACTTTGCGGCACGGTTCAACACGATGACAACTTTCGGCGGCGCGGAATCGAGCTTCGCGACCTTGCTGTGGGCGCCGATCTTTGCGGTGTATTACGCGGTGAAGCGTGGCATGGTTTTTGGAACAACGACGCGGCTGCGGAGGGCCCTTTGGGATGGGGAGCGTCCGGACTGTGGGTATTCGCTGGTGATGACGAAGATGGCGTTTGGGTAGACGCCAAAGTTGCGGCTGATCGGGCCTCGCGCGTGTCCGGAGTGCGGGTCGGCGTGGGCGTGGGTGCCGCCGACGCATGTGGGGGAACCCGAGCAGATCACGAGCGGCGCTGCGCGTCGTTGAGATCGATTTGAGCAATTCCGCTGCCCATTCGGGGCAGGAGGGTGTGCACGTTTGTTTCGACGGGTTGCGCTCGGTCGAGGCGACCTCGCTCCACCCGTCGCTACATGCCGGCGCCCCGCTGGGGCGGAGAATCCGAAGGCAAATCGCAAATCGCAAATCGCA
>JAHBXG010000007.1 GCA_019636565.1 Phycisphaeraceae bacterium | reverse complement strand
TACTCCGGTGCCTCTCTCCGAGACCACGCGGGCCAGAGCCATCGATACCTGCGGCACGGGCGGAGCGCCCAAACTTTTTAACGTTTCCACCATCGCGGCGCTGATCGCGGCCGGCGCTGGCGCGAAGGTTGTGAAGCACGGCAACAAGAGCCGGACGGGGCGGGGATCGGCCGAAATCATGCAGGCGCTCGGGGTCAACGTTGAAGCAACGCCCGAGGTGCAGGCGCGCTGCGTCGAGGAAGCGGGCGTCTGCTTCTGCTTCGCGATCCATCATCATCCGGCGACGCGTGCCGCGGCGCCGGTACGCAGGGCCCTTGGCTTCCCCACGATCTTCAATCTGCTCGGGCCGCTGACGAACCCGGGGCGGGCATCCAGACAGTTGCTGGGAGTGTCGCGCCCCGAACACGTGCACATCGTCGCCGAGGCGCTCTCTCGATTAGGCTGCACGCGGGCGATGGTTGTTCACGCAAACGACGGGTTCGATGAGCTCTCGACAACATCATCGAACCTGGTTGCTCATGTCGAGGGCACATCGGTCCGAACGGTGACGCTCCATCCCGAGCAAGTGGGCATTTCGATCGCGACGCGAGAGGCGCTTCAGGCCGAGACGCTGGAGGAAGCGGTCGGCATCGCGCGCGATGTCTTGCATGGCACGCCGGGCGCGAAGACCGAGATGGTGGTGTTCAACGCGGGTGCTGCGTTGTATGTGGCGGGCGAGGCCGAAGATTTGCGCGAGGGCGTTGAGAAGGCGCGGGAGGCGATTGAATCGCGCAAGGCGCTGGAGCGATTGGAAGCATTGAGGGCCGCGTCGAATCGGGGATCGTGAGTTTTGCCGGGAGATTCATGCCGACACCTATTGATCCGAAAACGGTTGGTCAATTCCGGGCACGACAGCAGGCGGAAGTAGAGCGGCTGCGAAGGTCGTTTCGGCTCTTTGCGAAGCGATGCGCGATCGTGCTCGCGTTGTTCGCCTTTTTCTGTCTTACATACTTTGCTGCGAATCGGATTCGCCTGACTCACTACACAATGAATTTATCGCATTCGGACGACATTGAATCCGCAAGCGAAATTTTGGCTGAGCACGCTGCAACTTCGCATTCTGCACGTGAAAAACTGAAATCCGTCATGCTCAGGTTGCGTGATGGTTGGCCTGGTTTTGTACCGGATGGCTATCACCCGTTCAAATACACCCCCGCCCATTCGCTTGACAGTATCTATTGGACAGTTGCAGCGGCGGCGGCAAAATCTGACGCAAGCGGCAGGGCGGCGCTGCTGAAGCTGCTAGACGAGACACGACCGCAGTTGTCAAATAAAGATAGCTGGAAGGGATTCAAATACGCATTCGATCAGCATGAATTGAAATATGACTATCCAGAACCGCGCTAAGCGGTCACTTGGCGTTTCGAAGTGCGGACGCGATTGCATCACGTGCGGTGTTGCGGACGGCATCGCTTGCCTGCTCTGACGCGATGACGTACGCGATCGGGGCCTTGGTCACGTCGGGCTTGCCCGTGGAATCGAGTTGCGGGCGGAGCCAGACGACGGCATCCAGGCCCTTCTCGTTCACCCATCCGACGAGGCGATCGCGGAACTCATTGGAGGCGACCTCAACTCCCGAAACCGCGACACGAGCCTCGGCAAGCCGGTTGATCGTTTCCGGATCGCCTTCCTTCGCGTCGGGAGTATCTCCCGCCAATTCGAATCCGCTTGCCCGCAACTGCTGCACGACGGCTTCGACTCGGGCGCGAGTCTCGGGGGAGAGAGGAGCTGGGAAATCGCTTACGAAGAGCGCCGAGGCCCCGCTGGTCAGAATGGGAACGGGCGTGGGCTCGGTGCGGGCCGACGCCTTGGACTTCTTGGAATACTTCGATGCCGCGGGCTTGTCGCCGACAGCCTGTGAAGCGAATCGGATCGTCTCCATCGCTCCGTCACGGGTGGCGGATGGTGCCAACGCCACCGCGGCTGCGGGCTGGCGCGACGAACTTGATGATGAAACGCGGACGTCCTTGTCCTTGACCATCAGGATGACAAAGAGGATTCCACCGATGACGATGAGTGAACTGACAAACGAACCGGCGCCCGGCTTGTTCGAATACCGCCCCGCCGCCTTCGATTGAGCCCACGCTCCGCGACGCGCCTTCATCCCTTCTCGCTTGGCCTGGATGCGGGCGCGTGCCGCTTCCACTTGTTCGCGGGCGCTGCGCATGTGAGACCCCGCGCGATGGACGCGGGCATCGGCCCCAACCTTGCCGGCCGCGAAGCCTGCCGCGGCAAAGGCGCTGTCTACTGCCGCTTCCACTTTCTGTCCCGCGTTTCGCGCGACTTGCTCCCACTGTCCAAACGGTGAACCGCCCGGGGCGGGAGTCGGTGTCGGCGCTTCGGGGACAACAACATGCTCACCCGTCCACCAGTTGAGCAGACGGATATCGGGGCGCGAGCGCTTCGGCTCACGTGCGGGCGATGGGCCTGCGGCAAACGGAGGCGGAACCGGGCCGGCGTATTGGCGCGCGGCCGCGGGGGATCCCACGAACGCCGCCTGAGGCTCGGGCAACGGCATCTCGACGGGCGATGACCGCATGCTGGGCAGATCGATGGGCTTGAGCGCGAAAGGATCGGCCGCGGACTGCACGGTCGCGAGGTCGGCCATCATCTGCGCCGCCGACGTGTAGCGCTTGTCATAATCCGCCATCGCGCGGCGGATGATCCACTTCACCGCCTCCGGGCAGCGGCGGCTGACCTGGCTGAGCACGCCGTGCGCCGGGAAGCTGTTTTCCATCGCCGCGAACAGCACGGCGCCGGCGGCATACACGTCGAACTTCGAGCCGTCTACTTCGTGAACCTTCACGCCACGCAGTGCGAGGCGGACGAGTTCGGGGTCGCGGAAATACTCGGTGCCGTGGGTGGTCAGCGTCATCGCGCTGCGGAGCGGCGTGACCAGCCCGAAATCGACCAGGTGGGCGCGCGGAGCGCCATGAATCTGCTCGACGATGATGTTTTCGGGCTTGACGTCCTTGTGCCAGAGTCCGCCCGAGTGGTACTGCTGAAGGGTGCCGACGAGGTCGGCGACATAGCCGAGGGTGCTGCGCAGGTGGCGATCATCCAGACCCTGCAGGCTCGGATCGCTCTGGGCGTGCATCTGCTGGATCACGACATTCAGCGTCTGCCCCGGCACATAGCGCATCACGTAGTAGAACTTCGACGGGCTCAATTCGTGATCGAGCACCAGCCCGAGGTTCTTTGCCGCCTCGAGCGCACGGGATTCGCGGACGATGTTCGGGAGGTTCGACCCGTCATCGACGGGAAAGTTCTTGATGACGACCTGATCAACGCCCCGGAATCCGGCGCGCTCGAACGATGCACGCTTGATCGGATCTGGCTCGGCGATGTACAGCTTTGAACCCGAGCCGCCGGTCGGCAGTGAGCCGACGATCTTGTAGCCCTCAAACTGGCCCGCGCGTCCGCCCGATCCCTTGGGCTTGTCCGAAGTTGGAGCCTGCGCAACAGCCTGCGGGAATCGCTGCTCGATTCCTTCGACCAGACCACCCATGCCAACCAGCCGGGCCGGGTGACCGAGGCAGATGCGATACAGGCACGCGCCCGCGATCGCCAGTTCACCCTTCACCGACGACGCGAAGTGCGCCGAGGCCGACCAGCGCCCAATGATGATGTTCAGAAGCACCAGCGGCGCAAAAAGAATCATCGCGAGAATCGCGCCGATCATCCGAACCGCGTCCGCGAGCATCCCGATCACAAAGTGGAAGAGGCGGGCGATCACCCACGCGATCCCGCGGAACAGCGGCACGATCAGGTGAGTGATCAGGAGCACCGCCACCGCGACCGCGAGGATCACGCCGACGATGCCGAGAATTCCGATTCCGATTCCGCTTGGGCTCATCGTTCACCTCGAGAAGCCGGAGAGAAAGGCATCCGCCATTCCCCCAGCCCCCTCCCTCGGGGAGGAGGCTTTAGAAATCGACGGTTTGCGCCTTTCGCAATTCCATCTGCCGGTGGTAGATCTCGGAGATGGAGTCGTCGAAGAGCGCGTCGTCGTCCGGCCCAGGAGTTATCTTGGGATTCAGGTCCAGCCCGTTTCGGTGGGCCTCGGTCAATTCCTCTTGTGTGAACGAGTAGGTCATGATGACCTCTCCCAGGCGGCGGCGAAGCACATCCCGGACCTTGGCCAGCCGGCGGCTGACGGTGGGCTCGCTGATTCCCAGGGCTTCCGCCACGTCCTTGCCGGGCTTGCACTCGAGCACCCGCATGGAATAAATGGCAAAGTCGGTGAAGTCGCTTTCTTTCTGCACCATGCGGATGGCGGCCTCGACTTTGGCCCGGAAAACCGCCGCCTCGTAGAGCTCATCCGCCCCCAACGCCGATCGTGCCGCGGCCATCCAGGATTCGTCAAACTCGCCGGTCTTCTTTCCGCTGCCACGCTTGAGTGCGCCCCGCCGGTCCATCTCGTCACCCAGCACGTGCTTCGCGATGGCGAGTAGCCAGGTCGAGAAACGGGCACCCTTCCGAGGGTCGTAGCGATCGATGGAATCCGACAGTGCCGCGAGGGTTTCCTGCGACAAATCCTTCACGGTTTCAGGGCCGATTCGGCCCTTGCCCCATTTCATGAGCTGGGCGCGGATAACCGGGCCAAAGGTCTCCCACAATTCGAACCACGCCGCCTGGTCGTTGGCGCGCAGTCGATTCACAAAGCCGGTTGTGAGGGAGTTCAGCATCGGCAGTTTGGTCCCGGGTCGGCACGCGGCAGATCAGATTATTTTATCAGGCGTTTCACCGGAAACGCTGGGGAATCCGGGGACTTTTGAAATCTGAGGCTTGGCGCGAAATCCGCGCCCGCCACTTCCCAATGAACAGATGCGGAACCTCGTTCCGTCCGGCCTGAACTGGAAAACGCAGGCCGGGGCACCAACCCCACGCAAGGGAGGCTCGGCCATGTGCTTTGTTAAAGGACTCGTTCGCTACGGTTTGATCGCTGGTTTGGTTGCCGGGGCCGGCCTTGTTATCGCCGGTCCGGATCGGGCGTTCGCGCTCGTCACTCAGACTCGCGATTCCATCAATTGTCAGATCGACAAGCACGTCAAGGACCCCGTGGCCCTGCGTGCGCAGCTCCGCAAACTGGAAGCCCAGTATCCGGCCCGCATCGCGGATGTCCGGGGCGATCTCGCGGAACTTCGCACTCAGATCAGCCAACTCAACCGCGATCACGACGTGAATCAGCGGGCCATGGAACTCGCCTCGGCCGACCTGTCCTCCCTCAAGGGCATGCTCGCCAAGGCTGAGTCGCTCCGCTCTTCCACGAACGGCATGCTCACCTCTGGCGGCGATACGAACGCCCCGGTGTTCGCCGTCCGCTTCGCCGGTGAAACCCTTGGCATCGACCAGGCGTACACCCGAGTCAATTCGGTGGAGCAGCATGCCGCCGCGTTTGGCCAGCGTGTTTCTGACATCGAACGCGATCTGGGCTACCTCTCGCAGCAGGAAGGTCGCCTCTCGACGCTGCTCGACCAGCTCGAAACCGAACAGGGCCAGTTCCAGAGCCAACTCTGGCAACTTGACCGGCAGGTCGACGCGATTGCCCGAAACGACCGCATGATCGACATGATGGGCAAGCGTCAGGCCACCATCGACAAGCACAGCCGCTACCGGGCTGAGAGCCTCGATCAGGTCAACGCTCGGGTCGCGGATATCCGCGCCCGTCAGGAAGCCCAGTTGGAGGCGCTCGCCAAGACCACCAGCGTCACCGGCTATGAAAACCGCGCCCGGATCGAGCTCGACGGCCGAGCCGGCGCGGCAAGGTTTACCACATCCCCGGCCAAGCCCAAGCCCGCGATCATCGAGGTCAAGCCAGAAGACGTCAAGTCGCTTCCGGCCCCCACCTCGACGGTACCCAGTGGCAACTCGGCCAGCACCGGCAACAGCCCGTCGAGCTTTGCTCTAAACGGCCACTAAGCCCGGTCTGACTACTTCCAACTATCCAGAAGAACACCCTTCGCCCCCCGCCATGTGCGGGGGGCGTTGTTTTTTGCAGGGCGCTGAACGACGACCAAGTTGAAAGTGGTGGCGGCAAGGCGACGCGAGTGCCGATAATATGTGCTAGATTTAGGGCCCCCAGACTGGTCGCAGAGAGGGGGCGGTCCGGGGCAGGACGCTCCGGCTCTACCGGTGCTTTCTGCCAACTACCCCACCCACCCATCCAACGCCGGAGGCGAAGTTCAGGTGCCAATCTTTGATCGACTACTCGGCCTCTTTAGCGTGGACATGGGCATCGACCTTGGCACGTGCAACACCCTTGTGGCGGTGCGCGGGCAGGGCATCGTCCTGAACGAGCCGAGCGTGGTCGCGGTCATCAAGGGCACCAACAAGCTGCTGCGGGGTGACGCCGTCGGCTGGCGCGCCAAGGAGATGCTCGGCAAGACGCCGGGCGGAATTACGGCCGTGCGTCCCTTGAAGGACGGAGTCATCAGCGATTTCGAAATCACCGAGGCGATGCTCAAGTACTTCATCATGAAGGTGAATGGAAAGAGCAAGATCTTCGGGCCGCGCGTTGTGATTTCAATTCCTTCTGGCATCACGGAAGTAGAAAAGCAGGCCGTGCTGCAGTCGGCGGAGAACGCGGGGGCACGCCGGATCTTCCTGATCGAAGAGCCGCTGGCTGCCGCGATCGGCGCCGGGCTTCCGTTCACGGAGGCGACGGGCTCGATGATCGTTGACATCGGCGGCGGCACGACCGAAGTCGCGATTCTGTCGCTGGGCGGCCTCACGACGTGCGAGTCTGTTCGCGTTGCCGGCGACGACATGGACGAAGCGATCATCAATCACATGAAGCGCACGTACAACATGATGATCGGTGAGCAGACTTCCGAACGCATCAAGATCGAGATCGGCAGCGCCTCCCCCACCGGCCCCGAAACAACCATGGATGTACGCGGACGCGACATGATCAGCGGTCTGCCCCGCAAGACTGTCGTCACGAGCGAAGAAATTCGCGAGGCGTTGCAAGAGCCGGTAACCGCGATCATCGAAGCGGTCACGCGGACGCTGGAAAAGGCCGAGCCCGAACTCGCGGCCGACCTTGTGGACAACGGCATCATGATGGCCGGCGGCGGCTCGCTCTTGCGGGGTCTGCCGCAGGTGGTGCAGAAGGCGACCGGGCTGGATACCAAACTGGCGGACGACCCGCTGACGTGCGTCGCCCGAGGCACGGCGGTCTTCCTCGAGCACATGGACGAGTGGAAAGACGCGCTCGAAGACAACATGGCGCGCTGAGTTAGCCTTTGACGACTGAGTGAATTTCAACGCCGGAACGGATTCTGGCGGAGCACTTTTCGGAGATCTTGACAGGGAACATGTCGAGACCGCCGCAACAAACCGGACTTGGTCGCCTGATGCTTCCGGGCGTCGTGATTGTTTTGATCCTGCTGAGCCTGGCAAGACTCAACTGGATCCGCTGGGTCCAGCCCTTCGGCAACATCACGACCGCAGTCCTGACGCCGGGGAGCGCCGTGGTCTCGACCGCGACGCGCTGGCTCATGCCTCGGCGCCGTCAGGAGGGCCAGACCGAGCTCGAAAAAACGCTTCTTGAGGAAGTCGAGCACTACAAGACGCTTTATCTGCGCAACAAACAGCAGACCGAAAAGCTGCAGAGGCAGATTGAAGAACTACAGCGAGGTCAGACCATCTACTCCGAATTGCCAGTGCGTCAAGTTCTGGTGCCGGTTGTTGGGACCTCGTCGGACCTGTCGAGCGGGCTCTTGCGTATTCGTGCGAGTGAGTCGCTCGGGATCACGCCGGAAAACACCGTCGCCGTCGCGGGTGGCCTGCAGATCGTCGGCCGCCTCTCGGATGTCACCGGCGCGACGGCGCTTGTGCAGCCGATCACAAGCAAGGCGGCGGGCAAAATCGCCGGACGCCTGATGGTCGATGAGCCCAACGGAATTGGTCTCCTGTGCCTGCTCGAGCCTCTGGGCGATGGTCGCCTTCGCGGTCAGGTGGAGTCGCCCTCGTCCGGTTCACCTGTTCCCGCACCCGAAGCCGGTCAGACGGTGCGCCTGTCCGACGACCGCTGGCCCGCGAGTTCGCAGATGTTCATCCTCGGTAAGGTCGAGACGGTTGAACAAGATGCCGCGAGTCCACTCCGGACGGTGATCACCGTGGTGCCAACGGTGAATATCGAAAGAATGAGCGAATTGACGCTCCGGATCACCGAGAGCGGTGCGCCCAGCCGGCCATCGACCGGAGGAGGAAAGCGATGAACCTCATCGCCGTCATCGTCGGCGGATACATCGCGTTCTCGCTCGAACTGGGTATGCGCAACGCGCTCGCGGTCGGCACCGGCGGCGCGGCCCCGAGTTTCGTATTTGTGCTCTGCATGATCCTCGCGATTGGCTCGCCTGCCAACCTCGTGCTGTGGACCTGCCTGATCTTCGGGCTGATCACCGATCTGACGTGGCCCCACGAAATCAAGGGAGGGGCGGCAAGTGTGACGATCGTCGGTCCGTACGCCCTGGGCTATCTGATCGCCGGGCAGTTCGTGCTGCTGCTGCGATCGCAGATCATCAAGAGGAATCCGCTGTCGCTCGGCTTCCTTTGTTTCGCGGGCTTTGCCGTGGCCCAGGTCGTCGTCGTCGCGCTGTACACCTTCCGCTCCGGATACACGCCCGAGATTGTGTGGGAACCGACGCACCAGTTGATCAGCCGGTTGCTCAGCGCTCTGTACACCGGCTTGCTGGGCCTGCTCGTCGGCTTCTTTGCAGGTCCTCTTTCCGCGGCGTTCGGGTTGCATCAACCCGCACAGCGCCGCTATTCGCGACCGATCTATTGAATCCGACGTCGCGTTGCAGCCGCGAGAACCCGCGGGAGCGTCAACTCCTGTGTTGACACCGCAAAGTCCGCGATCGCTTCCGGAAATGCCTGCCGCGGCAGCGAGTGCCCCACCGCGATCACCCGCATGCCCGCACCGAGCGCCGCGCGACAACCGGTGGGCGTGTCCTCGATCGCGATGCAATCGGCTGGATTCTCTCGCAGCAGTGCCGCGGCTTTCAAATAGCCCTCGGGATCGGGCTTGCTGTGCTTGACATCGTCCGCGCTCACCACGGCCCGAAAGCGACCCAGAATCTCGAGCGCCGTCAGCACCATTTCGACTTCTGCCCGGATCGCACCGGAACAAACCGCCAACGGCATTTCGGCTCCGGCCTCCCGAATCAGCGCGAGCGTCCCCACGAACCCCTTGGCCTCACCCCGCTCAATCATCTCGTGCACCAGCCGCTTTTTCTGCGCGAAGTAGTCTGCGTGCTCCTGCGGCGTCGGTTCCCGTCCATTCAGCTTGTACAACACCGGCAGGCAGTCGCGATCCGCGAGCCCGATGAGTCTCGTCATGTACTGCTCATGGGTGAACGACATGCCCCGCTCGTGGGCGCATTGCAGCAAAGCCGCCTCGTGGAGCGGTTCGGAATCCACGATGACGCCGTCGAAGTCGAAGATGATCGCGGGCAAGCAGAGTCCTCCAGGGGCAGTGTAGAGGATGGGCCGGAACATGCCGCCGCTACACTCTGAGGCATGACTCCGGCGATCGTTTTCGATGATGGTGGTGGCAGGCTCGCTCCGTTGACCGATCTTCGCGCGAGTTTCGATATCCGCACAGGTGCCCTTACCACGCTCGAGCGTCTGAAACTCGCGCTTGATTTGGATGTTCTCGCGCTGCGTACACCCGAGCCGATCGCGCAGCTCACCCGCGAACGCCACCCCGGCATCGAGGTCAATTCATGGTCCGCCAAGAATGCGGCGGCAGGCGTGCTGCTGATGAACGGCCGCTGTCCGATCAGTTACGAACCGATCGCGAATCTCGAAGTCGGGCAGTCGGTTATCGAAGCGACTTCAGGCGAGACGATCGCGGCGATGGTGTCAGCGGATGCCGCCAGCGCGTTCATGGAATCCGGGAATCTGCCTCCGGCGGCGGCCACCCCCATGGCAAAACTCCCCGGCGTCGCGCTGCTGAGCCGCCCGTGGCACGTCCGTACCTTTCGCGACGATTGCATCGCCAGCGATCTCGAGCTGCTGGGGGATGCCGAGCCTCCCGAAATTCCGCCCGGCGTCACTGTTTTCGGCGAGCACGGGCTCACGATTGACCCGAGCGCGAAGGTGTATCCCGGCGTCATTATCGATCTTGAGCACGGTCCGGTTGCGATCGGCCAGAATGTCACGATTCGCCCGGGCGCCACGCTCATCGGTCCCTGCGCGTTTCTCCCTCACTGCACCGTGCTCGACAAGGCCCTGATCAAAGGGAATACCGCGATCGGCCCCTATTGCAAGGTCGCTGGCGAAGTCGGCGGGACAATCTTCCAGGGTTACAGCAACAAGGGTCACGACGGTCACCTGGGCGATTCGTTCATCGGCGAATGGGTGAACCTGGGCGCCGGCACAACCAACAGCAATTTGCTCAACACGTACGGCGAAGTCATCTCCGTCGCTGCCCCCGGCATGAGCAACGAGAAAACCGGTCAGCAGTTCCTCGGCGCGATCATCGGCGATCATGTCAAGACCGCCATCTGCACGCGGATCATGACCGGCGCGGTGCTGCACACCGGCAGCATGTTCGCGCAGTCGGCGGCGATCGCCGGCTGCATCGGTGGTTTCGCGTGGTCTACGGACATGGGCCGCCGGCCCTTTCGATTCGAGAAGTTTCTGGAAGTTGCCAGAGCCGCCATGAAGAGGCGAAAGGTTGAACTCAGCCCTGCGATGATCGAACGACTGAAGTCAATTCATTCTCAGGCGACCGCGGCGCTGCCGACGGGTTGAACGCACTTCTTGATGTGACACATGCCCACGCTCTACCTCATCGACGGCTACGCCCAGTTCTTCCGTGCCTACCACGCCATCCGCACGCCGATGACGAGCCCTGTCACCAAGGAGCCGACGAACATGACGTTCGGCTTCATCGGGATGCTGCTGAAGTTACTGCGGGGCGAAGGAAAGCTTGGCGGTCCGCCGGACTACATCGCGGTGGCGCTCGACATTTCGGGCGACAAAGAAACATTCCGCTCGGAGCTCTACCCCGAATACAAGGCGACCCGCCCGCCGCCGCCGCAAGACCTATTCCCGCAGGTGGAGCGAGCGCTCTCGATTCTGAAAGAGCTCGGCATTCCCACGGTGGGCGCCGCGGGCTTTGAAGCCGATGATGCGATCGCCACCATCGTGACGCACATCCGTCGCGATCACCCCGATCTTCGTGTCCGCATCGTCAGCAAGGACAAGGACCTCAAGCAGCTCCTGGCACCAAACGTTGAGCTCTTCGACGTGCATACCGATCTGAAGATCGGTGTCGAAGAGCTGAAGGCCGATATGGGCCTGGCGCCCTCGCAGATCATCGACTATCTCGCCCTGATGGGCGACACGGTGGACAACGTCCCCGGCGTAGAAGGCGTCGGGGAGAAGACGTCCGCTGCGCTCATCGCCGAACACGGCTCGCTCGATAATCTCATTGCGGCCGCAGGAACGATCAAGGGCAAGCGGGGTGAGAAGATCCGCGAAGCGATTCCCAAACTGGCGCTTTCAAAGCAACTTGTTTCGCTCCGGCACGACACCCCCGTTGAACTCCCGCTCGAGACGGCCGCGGCAAAGTCTTTTAAGCTCGACCGCCTCATCCCCATCCTCAAGGAACTCGGCTTCAATCGCTATCAGGAGGACGTAAGAGCGCTGATGCTCGCCCGGGGCGACACGCTCCCCGCCGGCCTCGCCGCACCGATGCCCGATGCCGCGCCGCGCCCCAATCCTGCGGAGGCCAGGCCCAAGAAACCCGATCGCCCCGCCCCCTCCGGCGGCCTTTTTGATGGCGGTCTCTTTTCTTCTCTTGAACCGCCGAAGGCGATCTCAAACCCCGGTGGCGATTACCGCTGTATCAAGACCAGGAAGGAACTTGACACCCTCGTCAAGGAACTCAAAGCCGCGCCGATCATCGCGATCGATACGGAAACGACCAACGTTTCTCCCACCCGCGCCAGCCTCTGCGGCATCAGTCTCAGCACCAAGGTCGGCACCGGCGTGTACATCCCCATCCGGTCGCCCGACCCCGCCTCGCATCTCGATGAAGCCACGGTACTGGGCGCGCTTCAACCGATCCTAGAGGACCCGAAAAAGCCCAAGGTCGGCCACAATCTGAAGTACGACATGATCGTTCTTCGCAATGCCGGGATCATGCTCCGGGGGTTCGACACACACGCGGAAGAAGGTGCCGAACTCGGCGCCGGCGACACCATGGTCGCCAGTTACCTCATCGATGCCTCTCGCTCCTCTCACGCGCTCGAGCCGCTCGGCCTCGCTTTGCTTGGCCGCACGAAATCGTCCATCTCTGAACTGATCGGCAGCGGCAAGGACCAGCGCACGTTCGACACCGTACCCGTCGATCTCGCAACGCCGTATGCCGCGGGAGATGCGGATCTCACGCTTGCGCTCATGCAGGTCATGCTGCCGCAACTTCGCGCGATGGGCCTGATGAATCTGTTCTATGACCTCGAGATGCCGCTGGTCGAGGTTCTTGCCGAACTCGAATTCAACGGCATCAAGGTCGACGGCGACGAACTCGATCGCCAGCGCGCCCGCCTCCAATCCAAACTCACGCAGATCCTCGATTCGCTCGATGCCGAAGCCAGGCGGGCACTCGGGCGCACCTTTGACCCCGACTCCCCCAAACAACTATCCGCGGCACTCTTCAACAACCCCGCCGATGCCGCCCCGGGCCTGGGCATCAAGCCCATCAAGCGCACCAAGACCGGCTTTTCCACCGACGCCGAAGTCCTCGAAAAACTCGGCGAGGATGCGACGCTGACAACGCCGATCCCCAAACTCATCCTGGAGTACCGGCAACTCTCGAAACTCGTCTCCACCTATCTCGTCGCGCTCAAAGAAGAGATCAACCCCAAGACCGGACGCGTCCACACCAGTTTCAATCAGACCGTTGCGGCCACCGGTCGCCTCGCCAGCAGCGATCCGAACCTCCAGAACATCCCCATCCGCACCGAGATCGGACGCGAGATCCGCAAGGCCTTCGTCGCGCAGCCCGGGCATTTGCTTGTTACCGCCGACTACTCGCAGATTGAGCTCCGGTTGCTCGCGCACTTGTCCAAGGACCCCGCGCTCACCCAGGCCTTCCACGAGGGTGCCGACATTCACACCGCCGTCGCGGCACAGGTTCATCACATTCCGCTCGATCAGGTCACCAAAGAACAGCGCTCGGGCGCGAAGATGGTCAATTTCGGAATCGTCTACGGCGTCACTCCCTACGGCCTCGCGCGGCGGCTCAACATCGGCAACGACGAAGCCGCCGAGATCATCAATGGGTATAAGAAGCGCTTCGCCGGCATCACCACGTTCCTCGAAGAGTGCATCCAGCAGGCCAAGCGTTACGGGTATGTCGAAACGATCATGAAGCGCCGGCGGCCGATTCTCGATATCGAGAGCAACATCCCGGCACGGCGTGCCTTCGCCGAGCGCATCGCCATCAACAGCGTCGTCCAAGGCTCCGCGGCGGACCTCATCAAGCTCGCGATGGTCCACATCCAACGCATCATCGACGAAGGCAAGGCCCCCAAAGGCCTGAAAATGCTGCTCCAGATTCACGACGAACTGGTCTTTGAAGTCCCCGCCGAATCGGCTGAGGTCGCGAAAACACTCGTCGTCGACAAGATGGAGCACGCTATGACGCTGAGCGTCCCGCTCGGGGTCGATGCTCACGCCGGCAAGAACTGGTTCGAAGGCAAGTAAGACTTGCTTACACTTCTGAAGTGACCGAAACCGCCACGCAAATCTGGACCACGCGACGCCTGCTGGCCTGGATGAACGAGGCCTTCACGCACAACGATCTCGATTCGCCCCGCCTGATGAGCGAGATGATCCTCAGCCACGTCCTGGGCTGCCAGCGTCTTCGCCTCTACATGGAGCCCGATCGCCCCGCGACCGCGCTCGAACTCAACGGCCTGCGCGATCTCGTCTCCCGTGCCCTCAAGCACGAACCGGTGCAATACCTCGTGGGCGAAGCGTGGTTCTTCGGCCTGCCGTTCACGGTTGACAAGCGTGTGCTGATCCCGCGCCCGGCGACTCAGACAATCGTTGAGTACGTCCTTCAGCATGCCCGCACCGCTACTGGCTTTGGCGGGCCGACGGGGTCTGAAACCCTTCTTGCCGACGTATGCACAGGCTCCGGCTGCATCGCTGTCTCTTTGCTCAGTTCCATGAAACTGGCGCGAGCGATCGCCGTGGACATTTCAGAGGACGCGCTCGCCGTGGCCCGCCTCAACGCCATCAGGCACGGAGTCATTGATCGGATCGAACTGCTTCAGGGCGATCTTCTTGCTCCGCTGCTCGCCCATCCCGCCGCGGGTTCTCACGGCTCTCTGCACTACATCGTCAGCAATCCGCCGTATGTGCCAGATCACGAGTGGGATGCGGTGGAACCCAATGTGAAGAACCACGAGCCGCACATCGCACTTCGCGGCGGCCCGGAGGGAATGGACCGCGTGCGACCCCTGATTGAGAACGCGCCGACGCTGCTGCGAGCCGGCGGGCTCCTTCTCATCGAGATCGCGGCGTGCACGGCCGAGCAGACGCTCGCACTGGCCTCGGCACATCCCATGCTGGAGGCAGCACGCATTCTTGCCGATCTGGAGAATCTTCCTCGTGTCCTGGTTGCAACCAGACGCGCCGAGTGACAATCCAGGCAATCGGCAGCTCCGTCCACAATCTATGCTCTTGTCATGTCCAAGAAAGCAAGGCTCGCGATTGCGACTTGCCGCGAGAACGATCTCGCGCGTCTGGCCGATGCGCCGCTCGTCGAAGCATTTCACGCTTGTGGAATCGAAGCGTTCCGGGTGGCATGGGACGATGCACACGCGGACTGGTCGAGTTACGACGGCGTATTGATCCGATCCACGTGGGATTGGCACCTTCACCCCGAACGCTTCCTGGCGTGGCTGGGGCAACGGGCGAAATCCGATCGAATCTGGAATCCTGTCAACTTGGTCTCCTGGTGCCTGGATAAGCGGAGTTTGATCGACCTCGATTCGCGCGGCATTCGAAGCGTCCCGACCCTCGCGATTGACGCAATCGAGTCGATACGGACATTTTCCAGTCCGTGGACCCCATGGGTCATCAAACCCGCGTTCGGCGCGACGGCCTACCGGACGAGTGTCATTCAAACCGGCGCGGATCTTGACGCCTGGCGTGATCAGAATCGCGACTTCTCCGGTCCGCTTGTTGCTCAGCAGTTTCAGCCTTCCGTGCTCGAACGCGGGGAACTCTCGCTGATTTACATCGGGGGCGAGTATTCCCACTCTGTTCGAAAGAGGGCAAAGCCCGGGGATTTTCGAGTGCAAGCGGAATTTGGGGGCGGAGCGGAACGCGTGACCCCCGACGCCGCCGACCTCGACATTGCGGCCCGGTGTCTGCGAGCATTGGGTGAGCAGACCGTCTTTGCCCGGATCGATCTCGTGCACGACAACGCCGGATTGCCGATGGTGATCGAGTGCGAACTGGCGGAGCCCGAGTTGTTCTTCGGACAGTGCCCCGAAGCCGCGATGAGGCTCGCGAGGGCTGTCGCGTCCCGCGTTTGGCAGCCGAACTGACACTCCGGCGAAACTCGATTCCCGCCATGGCCGATTCCCGCCTTAAAATAGATACGTTTGTGGGAGGAATCATGAACAGCCACGCGAATCCGATCGAAATGCAGCACCGCCTCTTCGCCGAGCTCTCGAGCATGTTCGGCAAGGAAGTTCCCATGTACGACAAGGAACTCCTTGTCAACAAGGAATGCAACAAGACGGCCTGCGCGCTGTTCGCGAAGATGTACCCCGGCTTTTCGATTTCCGAAGCCCAGCTCGAGAAGACCAGCGGAGAGCGCCACGGAGCCATCCGCATCGGCCGCCCCGATGAATACCGGTGGATCGCCCGATTCTTCCATCAGTTTGCGATGGAGCCTCACAACTTTTACGACATGGCCAACGTCGGCACCAAGAGTCAGCCGATCATCGCCACCGCCTTCCGTTCTGTGTTGAATCCCGAACACCGCGTTTTCACTTCGCTTTTGCTCACGGATTATTTCGACGCGAAGACTCGCGCACGCATTGAGGGAGTCCTCGCAACGCGTCAGGTCTTCTCTGACCGGGCCAAGCAACTCATCGAAAAAGGCGAAAAGCAGGGTGGACTTGACGAGAGCGACGCGAGCGAACTGATCCGCGAAGCGACCCAACGCATCTTCAAGTGGACGGGCAAGGCCCGCGACTATTCGCTGTATAAGGACCTGTGCGATGCCGGGTTCAAGATTGCAGCGGATATCGCGTGCTTCGAATCGCACCACCTGAACCACTTGACGCCCAACACGTTTTCGATGGATCTCTACACCGCCGCGATGAAGTTCTGCATGGGCGAATTGCCCGAAGCCGACTTCCGCAAGCGCGCGTCAACCACTCTGACTCGCCTGCTCTCGTTCGCGGACCGCGATTTCATGAAACTGCACTTCAAGCACCTCACGCGCGATCAGATCGATGCCTTGCCGAAGGCCAATCCCGGCCCCGGTGCTCCGGATATTTCCACACTCGTCAACGCACTCGTCGCGCGCCTGAGCGAGCCGGATCTTCAACTCACCAGGCTCAAGCACGCCGGCTTCAAGGATTTCACCGAAGGCCCTGCTCAGGACACGCCCGTTCTGCTCCGGCAGGATGCATACAAGGCGCTCACCGAGCCTGTTACCTTCACGAATTCCGACGATTCAACGGTCGAAACCACGCACACCGCCCGCTTCGGTGAAATCGAACAGCGCTTTTACGCGACGACGCCGGCCGGCCGCGATCTCTATGACAAGTGCCTGACGCAGAACGATGCCCAGCGCGACAAGGACCCGTCGATCGTCAAGCGCGACTTCGCCGCGTTTGAATCGCTGGCAGCCGGGGCATTCGCGCCGTTCCCCAAAACGCTCCGCGAACTGGTGGACAAGAACATCGTCTACGGTCGCTACGCCCCGACTCCCAAAGGGCTCACGGCGAACGGTGCGGTCCAATCAACAAACATGCACGACCTTGTCGCCCAGGGCTTCGCGCAGATCGAGGGCCTTCGCTACGAAGATTTTCTTCCAGTCAGCGCTGCAGGCATCTTCGCATCAAACCTCAACCAATACGGCACCAAGGCAACCGCGGTCGAGCGTCCCGTTTACACCAAGGCCCGCCTCGAAGAGATCATGGGCAAGAAGATCATCGAGTCTGACGCTGTGTATCAAGGCATCCAGGCCCGCTCGATGCTCGATACCTACACCAAACTCGGCCTGCTCGCAAAGCTCCCGCCGGCGCAGCGCGCGGAACTCGAGACACAGGCCGCCGCCGTCCCGGGGTGATTTCTCCGGTGCCCCTCACTGCGGGAGGGGCTTTGTGGGCGGGCTGCTTGCGATGGCAAACGGGATTGCCAGACACTCATCCCTGTCACGTGGGGTGAGATTCTGGAGGGATCGGCCTTTTGGCGAGCGTGGAATTGCATCGGAGGCATCCCGACATTTTTCTGAATGCGAGGTTGGGGAGGGAGGAGCGTCATTGGCAACGAACCCCTCGCTTCACTCGGGCTCTTGCGGCATGTCCCCGGACACCTGGAGCGCCTTCGCCGTCAACGCATTACTTGAAACAAAACCGCCTCCGACAACAGCGAACAAACGCGCCGGTCACTTGCCCTTCAGAGCCTTTTTGACCGTGTCCACCAACTGCTCGATCTGGAACGGCTTGAACAGCACGCTTTGCAGGCCTTCCTGACTTGCCCGCACGATTGAATGGTGCGGGTCGTATCCAAACCCTGTCATCAGAATGACCGGAATCTCCGGCCGGTATTTCTTCGCCGCGGCGAACACTTCGTACCCGTTGTGGTCCGGCATGCGGATGTCGCTCACAACAAGGTCGTACGGCACTTCCTGCTCGATGTGCGCCGTTTCCAGTGCCGCGATCGCCTCCGTGCCCCCGTTGCACACCGTCACCTTGGCGCCGCGATTGCGCAGGACGCTGCCGATGATCTGGCGGATCTTCGGTTGATCGTCCGCTACCAGCACACGCCGCCCCTGGAGAATGGGGTCGAGCGTGCGGTTTTCCATTGCCTTCTCGACACCGAGCAATGTCTGGGGTCCGCTCGCCACATCGCGCACCCGCGACCGGATCGCCTCGACATCGCGCAGAATCCGACCGACGTGCGCGCTCGTCGTGGGGTCGTTCGCCACTACCTGCTGCAGGAATTCTACCTGCTGCACGATGTCCGCCAGCGGTTCCGCCAGTTCACCCTCGACGCGACCGCTCACGCTCAGGTTGGTGGTCGTCCGCTCCACAACCAGGTTCTCCTGCATGTGCACCGCCATCGCGATGTAACGCGCGAAGATCTCGGCAAGCTGACGATCGTCATCGTCGAACGCCGCCTCTTCCTGGCTTTCAATATTCAGAATCCCGATCACTTTGTCGTGCAGACGCAGAGGCACGGTCAGGCTCGACCTCGCGCCGTGCAGCCCTGGTAGGAACAGATCATCCTTGCTCGTATCGTCGCAGATGTAGCTCTTGCCCGTCGCCGCCACGTACCCGCTGATCCCGTTCCCGTCGGGCTTGGCGAAAATATCAAACGCCTCGTACTCGCTCGGCAACCCGACCTTGATCACCAGTTCCAGCCGCCCCGAACGCGCGTCCAGCAGCCGGATCGCGAAGTGGTCAAAACGCAGAAGGTCGCGCGAGAACCGCACGACCTTATCTTCCAGCACTTTCAATCTTTCGGCTGCATTCAGTTTTCGAACCGCATCGGCATCGAGCGTAAAAAGTTCCGCTCCCGCCCGGTCAATCGCGTCCATCCGAAGTCGGACACGATTCGCCGCCGTGACGTCGCGAATCACAAGAGCGACGAGTTGCTCTTGTTCGGCCCCAGGCGCCGAAGCCGGCAGCCCGGGGAAATTCGGTGCGACAAGTGAAACCAGCACCTCGTAGTAGCGAAGCCCATCTGCCGAAGTCAGTTCAAGCCGCTGGCTCGGTTCGGCCGCGGCCTTCGCCCCCAGCCCCAGCCGTTGATGCTCGATCAACTCCGAGCCGACTTCCTTTGCCGCGACTTCCAGCAATTCCGTGGTGCGCGCCTCGTAACTCAGATAAAGCTCGTTCACCCAAAGCCGCTCGCCGCTGCGTGTAAAGAGCGCGACGCCCTCGCCAATCGCGTTCAGCAGCGAGACCGACCACGCCGGCCCTTCAGACCTGCCCAGCGTCGTCTTGCCCTGCTGCTCACCTGCAACCAATCGACGAACCCCCTGATCTCCATCTCCCGGCGACTGCTCGCCCGGACCGACCGTCACTTCGAACGATCGCGCCAACCGCTCCTTCAATCGTGAAGCATCGGCCCCTTCGCCGGAGAAGACGACGAGTTTTGGCCGGTCATCGGGCATCCGGGCCAACAGCCTGTTCGTGAAGAATTGTGCACACGTTGCGGACGAGTGTAGCGGAGGCAGCAAATTGCGCCCACCCCATTCCGCCGCTCGCTCCGACGCTCACCACGTTTCGACTCCTGATTCGGACGCAATTTCGGCGCCCGGGTCGTTTTTGACGCCGTTCCACGCTCGACGACCGAACTTCTCCTGATATCGTCTCGGGCCGCGCTCCCCCTTCAACCGTCCGAGAATGCCTTCCCCCATGCTCGAAGTCCGTGAAATCCACAAGTGGTATGGCCCGTTTCATGCGGTCCGGGGTGTTACATTCGCCGCCAGCCGGGGCCAGGTCGTCGGCCTCCTCGGTCCCAACGGTGCCGGGAAGACCACCACTATCCGGATGATCACCGGCGTCTTCCCTCCTTCGCGCGGCACCATCTCCATCGACGGCCTCTCCATCCGAGCCGACCCCGAGGCCTCCCGCCGCCTCATCGGGTATCTGCCTGAATCTGCCCCGCTCTACCCGGAAATGAGCGTGACCGGGTATCTCCAGTACCGCGCACGGCTTTTTGCCGTGCCATCCGCCGACCGCACCGGCGCCATCGAACGCGCTCTCTCCCTCACCTCACTCGAAGAAGTGCGGCACAAGCGCATCAGCGCGCTCTCCAAAGGCTTCCGACAGCGCGTCGGGCTTGCCGCTGCCGCTCTGCATCGTCCCGGGCTGCTCGTACTCGATGAGCCCGCCAATGGTCTTGACCCGACGCAAATCCGACAAATGCGAGAAACGATCCGGTCGCTCGCGCAGGATTCATGCGTGCTTCTCAGTTCGCACATCCTCAGCGAGGTCGAACTCACGTGCGACCGCGTCATCGTCATCGCTTCCGGCCGCGTGCTTGCCGACGGAACGCCTGCCGAACTCCGCCAGCGTCACGCCCCCGAAAGCGCCATCCTGATCGAGATCGCGGACGCCGAGACCACCGCCGCGACGATCGCCGTCCGCTCCACCCCCGGTGTCGCCGAGATTGATCCCGGCCCCTCGGAGAACGGCTGGCGCACTCTCCGCGTGCGCCTCCGTCAGACCAAAGACGCGTCGCCGAGCGATCAACTCGCCGCCGTCGCCCGCTCGCTCCATAACGTCGGCGTCGTACCCCGCGTGCTCACGCCCGACGCGCCCGGCCTCGAGAGGGTCTTCCACTCGCTTCTTGAATCCAGCGCCGAAAGCCCGGGTGCCGCGGCATGAGCGCCACCTTCACCATCGCCCGGCGCGAACTCTCCTCCTATTTCCGCCTCCCCGTCGGCTGGTTCACCATCGCGCTGTTTCTTTTCCTCTGCGGGTGCGTCTTCGGCCTTGTTGTTCTCGCCCCCGGCCGGATCGCCAGCCTCCGGGCCTTTTTCGGGGGCGCGGGGTGGATCCTTCTCCCTGTCGTCCCCGCGATCAGCATGCGCCTCTTTAGCGAGGAAATGCGCAGCGGCACCATCGAACCCCTGATCACCTCGCCGGTGCGCGAGTTTTCCATCGTGCTCGGAAAGTTTCTCGGTGCCGCCGCGATGCTCGCGCTCATGCTTCTGCCGACGCTGCTTTACGCGGGCGTGCTCGCCGCAGTCTCGCCCAGGCCGCCCGAAGCCGGTCCGCTCGTTGCTGGCTACCTCAGCCTGCTCCTCCCGGGTATCTTCTATCTTTCGATCGGCACGCTTTGCTCCGCTCTCACCAACAACCAGACACTCGCCTTCCTTGCGACGCTCTTCATCCTTCTTGCCCTCATGCTGACCTCCGCGCTGGGGCCGGCGGTTGCGCCCATATCGCTCCAGCCCGTGCTCGCATGGCTTTCGTTTGATTCCCGAATCCAGGATTTCGCCAAGGGAGTCATCGATCTGCGCCATGTCGTCTTTTTTCTCGCTGCGTCTGTCTTCCCCATCCTCCTCGCCGGAACCGCGCTCCGCGCCCGGAGGCTCGGATGATCCGACGGCTCTCCTTCTGGCTCTGGACTCTTCTCGGCCTTGCCGGAGCGCTTGCCTCCATCGCGATGGCCAATGTCATCGCGGCTCGTTTCGCGCCGCGCTTTGATGTCACCGCATCAGGCGAACACCGCCTCAGTCCGCGAGCCCAGGCCGTGCTTTCCCGTCTCGACGCGCCCGCCCGTCTCATTGTCGCTGCCGATTTCCAGCGCGTGAGCCCCGAAGCATTCCGCGATTCCAAAGACGTGCTCGACCGCTTCACTCGCACGGGCAAACTCGAACTCGCCCTGATCGATCTTGGTTCCGCATCCGGTCAGCAGCAATATCAGGAAATCCTCGCCGATCTCATCGCGCGCGATCGGGCCGAATTGCTTTCGCAGGCCGCCGCGATCCGATCCGCGGGTACCACCGCATTGCAAGTCGCCGCGTGGTCGCAGACCTCGCTCTCGGGCATTCTCGATGATCTCCGCGCCGCATTGCCCCCTGGTACCTCGGGCCCTGTGCAGCAGGCGCGGAGTGCTCTCGAGCAGCGGGCCGCGGGCGCGCGCATCGCCGGGCGCGATCTCGCAGCCGCCGTTTCAAAGATCGAAGAGCCCCTGACCGCCAAGATCGGCGATCTCGAACTGCCGGCCACCGATCGCGCCGGCGAAGCGCTCCGCCGCGATCTCCGCGGCGCCTCCGACCAGATCAGCCAGATCGTCGGCGAACTGCGCCGACTTTCCCGCCAGACCGATCTCGGAGATTCGTTCGCCGCCCGCGCCGCAGATGCTGCGGAGGCCGTCGCCCGCCAACGCGATCGCCTCGCTGTACTCTCCGAATCCCTCTCGAGGCTGCCGCGCCCGGGCGTGCTCCGAGTCGCATCCGCACTGCGCCAATCAGCCGCGGCGATAATTGTGCCGCCCTCGGGCAATCGTCTTACCGCCATCCCGCTCGATGAACTCTTCCCGGCCCGCGAGATCGTCATCTCCGCCGGCGCTCGGGCCGATAACCGCCGCCGCGTTGAAGAGTTTCTGACCGCTTCGCTCGCCTCCACGCTTCTTGAGAAACCGCCCATCGCCGTTTTCGTTCATGCCGAAGAACGCCCCTACGTCACCGAAGCCCCTTTCCTCGAACACCTCCGCGATGGCCTGCTTCTCAAGGGCATCGATATCGTCGAATGGCCCGTACTCCTCGACGCCGAACCCACCGGGCTTGCACGCCTCGATCCCTCCGGCACCCGCCCCACGGTGTTCATCATCCTGCCGCCCGATTCGACCACGGCCGCGAGGCCCGGCGAACAGCGCGGCGGGATCGAGCGTTCGCAGCGACTGGGGGCCGCCGTTGACAAGCTCGCCGCGGATCACCAGAACATCCTCCTCAGCCTGAATCCCTCCATCCAGCGCACCTATGGCGACGCCGATCCGTTCCTTCCCGTGCTCCGCCGCTTCGGCCTTGAGAGCGCTGCCGGCAAGCCCATCTTTACCGAACGCTTCGATCAGGGAAAACGCGAGATCGACACCGATCGGACCGTCCTTGCCTCAGGCCCGGCCGAAGACTCGACCAAGCCCGTTCATCCGGTGCTCGGCGCGATCCGTGGCCTGCCCACTTATCTGCCCTGGCCGATAGGACTTACCGCCCTGCCCGATTCTCTCGCCGTTCGCGCTCCACTTCTGCAGATCCCCGAAAGCGACAGCCTTTGGGGCGAATCGAGTTGGCTCCTTTTCTGGCAAACGCCCCGCGCCCAGCGTCCGGCTCTCGCCGGTTCCCCAAAGTTTGACGCCGGAAAAGACGACCGCGGCCCTTGGATCGTCGCAATCGCTTCGGAACTCCCCGCAACCCAAACCTCTCCGCGTCAGCGGCTGCTCGCCGTCGGCTCCACCGGCTGGTTCTTCGATTCGCTCACGCAACCCGGTATCCAGGTAGACGGACGCGTGGTCGCTCCCTTCCCCGGCAACCAAGAGCTGTTCGATTCATCGCTGTACTGGCTGGCGGGCGCCGACGAACTGATCGCTCAAAGCCCTCAGGCCGGGTCGATCCCGCTCATCGGCAGTATCGATCCGGCGCGCCTCCTCTGGCTCCGGCTCATCATCATCCTCGGGCTTCCGCTCTGCGTGCTGGCGCTCGGAATCGTTCACCGCGCCGTCTTCGGTTGACGATCGGCCCTGCGGTGCGCGCGTAAAGAGCAAATGCAGACCGCACCGGGAGCACACCCAATCGCGGTGCCCGTGCGGCCTTGTTTCTCCGCCGCAGGAGGAGCACGGCAGCGAGTCGCCCGCCGAAAACGCGTGACGCGTCCCGCACTCGGGACAGATGAGCAGGCCCTTCTCCGGTTCGAGACCGATCAGGCTGTAACCGCACTTGCGGCAGGCGCTCTCGCGTCGCACCGGCAGACATGCGATGTACAAACCCAGCACCCCGACAATTACGCCGAACGGTGCGAGAAGAATCATGAACGAATCGGTGCGCTCGATGCCAAGCAGCCCGCCGATCCAGACGTAGAACCGCGCCACGAACCAAACCCCCAGCACACCCAGTACCACCGCGCCGAACCCGAGCCACCGCCGGCGCCACGCAAGCGCCGCCCACCAAACCAGCGCGGCATACACCACAAACAGCATCACGGGGGCGTTTCCTTCAATCGGGCACGCGATCGAACCGCAAAATGCTACGTCGCCGCCGATGTTTCAGATTCAGGGCATATCGAAAGCGTCGTATCGTCGAGCGGATGGGCGCCGGGGTGCCGAGAGCGGGCTCCAAACACCCCGGCGCAGGGCCCAAGATCCGGGAGTTTGCCTTACCGGCCGGCTTTGAAGAACGTTCGGAGCGAGTCGTAGATGTCGTCGCGACCGTTCACTTTGCTGGTGATCAGACGCGGGCCCAATTCGTCCGCCACGCCGTCCTTGAACGCCTCGTTCAGCACGTTGATGAAACTGCCGCTGCCGTACGCGCTCGTGACCTGGCAATAGCCGAACATGTTGCAGATCGGGAGCAATTGATCTTCCAGAATCTTCACGCACAGCCGGTTGTCCGCGTCCGAGCTGTTATCGCCGTCGGAGAAGTGGAACAGATACGTGTTCCAGTCGCCCGGGTCGTAGTGCGAGTCGAGCAATTCCTTGCAGGCGTAGAACGCGCTGCTGATCCGCGTGCCGCCGTCTTCACGAACGCTGAAGAATGTCTTTCGATCGACCTCCTGCGCCCGCACATCGTGCACAATGAAGCGGCTTTCCACTCCCTCGTAGTTTCGGCGCAGCCAGGTATCGATCCAGAACGCTTCCAACCGAACCAGTTCCTTCTGCTCATCGCCCATAGAGCCCGAAACGTCCATCATGTAGACGATGAGCGCGTTGCTCTGCGGCTTCTTGATCTCATTCCAACTGCGAAAACGCAGATCGTTCCGGATCGGGATGATCACCGGATCTTTCACGTCGTACGTGCCCAGCGAGATCTGTCGCTTCAGCGCCTCGCGATACGTCCGCTTGAAGTGTCGCAGAGCCGCCGGACCCACCGGGCGGATTCCCGAATACTTGTCGCGGATCGTCGTCACGCGATGCTCACCACGCGGCTTGATCCGCGGCAGTTTTAGTTCCTCCGCGAGGATGTCCGCCAATTCCTCCATCGAGACATCCACTTCGAGGATGTGCTTGCCTTCCTGCTCGCCTCCCTGACCGTCCTTGCCTCCGACCGCCTGGCCCTCTTTTCCCTCGCCCATGCCGACGCCGCCGGAGTTGTCGCCGTATCGAAAAGTCGGGATATCGATGTCATGAACCGGGATGGAAACAAAGCGCTTGCCCTCGCGCCCGATCAGTTCGCCGCGCGAGAGAAACTTCCGCAGATCGCGCCGGATCTTTCCCTGCACGATCTGCCGGAAGCGCTGATGGTCCTGTTCAATCTTGCTGACCATGCCCCCACCCCCGACAAACAGGCGTCCTGCACAAGCGAAGCGCAACCGTGCGCCCCGTTCTCCATGCGCCAATTCAGCACGACCGGATGCAGCCCACTTTGTATCTACGTTCCTGCATCGCCTCAAGGTCATCGACCGAAAGCGGTTTCAAGTTCGAATCGCCCCGACAGCCGCCACGCTTTCCGTCGCCCGAGCCTTCCCAAACCGCCTGATAAGCCACCACAGGCTCAGCAGGCCCACCGGAACCGCGACGGCGAACTCGCAGGCCCGATTCAGTAATTCGGCCGACACGCCGTATGCGACCGGCATGGCCGTTTGCTTTCCATACCACTCCGGCAGACTTCGCGCTGCCAGCCCGACCATCCATTCTCGGACCCCCAGCCCGTTCCCCGCGAACGGAAGAAGCGAGGCCGATTGGCTGACGCCGGCGATCGCGGCGGAAGTGCTCAAGCCCTGAGGCCGACCCGCGATCCAGAACAGCAGCCAGTACCGTCCCGCCCAGACTAGGGAGTCCGCGTAGCGGAACGCGAACGCAGCGCTGTAGCGCCATGCGTTGGCGCCGATTCCGCGACGGGGCAGAGCGACGCCGAGTACTGCCAATCCCAAAGGAGTCGCGAGCAGCGCTCCTTTGCCCCATTCGCTCCACGCTCGCTCCGCCGCGATGGAGGCAAGAGCGATTTGCGCTGTGAAGCAGGCCAGCCCGATCACGATCGACTGCGCGACTACCACGAGCGACCAGCGGACATCAATCCCGTTCACCGACTTGTGATACGCCACCCTTCCGGCGACGCCTGGCTTGAACGGCAGATAGTTCAGCAGCCACGCTCCGCCAAGCAGCATGAGCATTTCATGCACGTCCACCTTGCCGAAACGGCGCGTGAGCACCCAGAAACTCATCGACGCCAGGAACAAGCAGACCAGGGGCAGGAACACCAGCAACGCGAGTGTGAACGGGTGTTCAACTGCCCGCGAGAACGCGCGAAGCCCGTCCGATGATCCGCTCCACGCGGTGTAGATCGCAAAGCCGAAGAGCGCGGCCCCGAAACCAAAGAGCGCGAGCCGAACCGCCGGTTTCGCGATCACCCCCTGCACGCCCCGTGCAGCGCTCGCCCCACCCATCACTTTGCCGCTCCCTCGCTCTCGGGTTTCGCCGGCGCTTCGGGGGGAATGGGGTTGAGCGCCTCCTCGATGTTCGGTCCGAGGATGGCGTAGCAAGTCGCCCGATCGGCCAGCCGCTCCGACTGCAACTTTGCGACAAGCCGGACGCGTTCGTCGCCGGATTCCATGGCCGCCTTCAGTGCCGGCGCGTCCGCCGTTGCGCAGCGCGTCAGAAGCGCGATCGGGAGCACACTGGGATCCTTTTCCTCAAGCACCACCGCATCGAATGAGGCGAACTCGGGCGACTGCTTCGCGGTAGGAACGATCGCGGCGAGCGCCGCGCGCGCGTTCGCTGAGAGCGTTGGATACCGCTTCGCCAGCGCCTGCGCCATCGTTTCCTTGTCCACGGGCGTCACGCGGATCGAACCGATCTGTTCGCCAAGAACACGGGTTCGCGCCGCGGCCCCCAACCGAACGACCGCTCCCTCGCCCGCGCCCTCCGCTTCTGCGGCAAAATCGGCGGCGCCGAGCGTGGCCTCGCGGAGCGTGGTCCGCACGATGACGGGAAGGTCAAACTGAATGCAACCGGGGCCGGGCTCGATCAGGCCACGGGAACCGGTGACAAAGCCCTGCACCACGCGGTACTTGGCGCGCACGACCTGCGAGGCGATGTCCTCGCAGAACCAGCCCGCGAAACCGGCGTCGGCCCACACCACTGCTTCGAGCGTTTCGCCGGGCATCAATCGCAGCCGCCGATCCAGATCGATGATCTCGGGCTTGGAGAATTGTCGCGCATCGGCAATTTTCAGATCGAGGTTTGGCGCGAAGAGAAAACGGCTGTTGATGGGCCGATTCGAGCCCAGGCCCATCGGAAGCGCTCCCAGATTGCGGATGCTCATTTTTACAAGCATCGGCGACAGAGGCTCCTGCGTCGTGGCCAGCGGCTCGGCGGTAACACCCACAAAGGTGCGGGGCTGATCCACGATGTCCTCGATCCAGCGCGGGACGGCGGCCGCGAGCTTTTCGAGTTCCTGCGTCTTGGCAAAGAGAGGTTCGCGCTGACCCGAAAGTCTTTCGAGCAGCGAGCCGGCAAGTGCGCCTTGCGCGGAAATCGGCGCGTTCTTGATGACATCGCGATACGAAGCGCCGGCCTCCGCCTTTTTCCCGAGCGCCTCCAGTGCGCGGGCCTTGCCGAGTTCCGCATAGAGCGAGACTTCGGTCAGGCCCGGATTCTGGCTGGCCGAATCGATCCCCATCGGAACGAGCGCCGCAAGCGCGTCGTCCGCCTTTCCTTCCTGCAGTTTCAAGAGTGCCGCGATAAGTGCGGGGCGTTCATCTGCTTCGGGCAGCGGAGGATCGAGATCCTTGAGCCCGTCTTCCACCTGTGCGATCTGAACTCCCGTGAGAGCCCGCAGAAGCGCAAGGTCTACCTTTGCGTCGCGGGCGATCCGCATCGCGGCTTCCTTGCTGATGTCCTTCGGGCGTTTTTCGTCGTCGGGCGATTCCGCCAGCATCTTGGCGACGGTCAGGTCCAGCTCGGAAACCGAAGTCTCGAGCGCGTCGGAATTTCCTTCACCAAACGCTGCGAGCAATCGCATCTGCTCCGCAACGCGCGGCAGACGCAGCTGCGCAGGATCGACGATTTCCTCGCCCGGCACGTTCATCACCTTTTGGCGGTCGGCGATCTGGCGGGCGTTATGACGTTCGGTGTTGAGAGTCTTATCGAGTTCCTCACGCACCGCCTTCGGACCGGCAACGTGCCACGCGAGGATCAGACGCTGAAGGTCCCGCTCGCCGGTCGTCGGCGAACCGGCCGCATTCAATATCTTCTCGGCGATCCGGAACATGCGATTCGCGCCAACGAAGGCGCCGTTTCTCGCCAGATCCTCCGTCATACTCATGTAGATACCCGGATCGAGCGGGTCGCTGTAGAGCAGGTTGTTCAGCAGCTCAAAGCGCCCGACGGGATCGTTCACCGATGCGGTGAAAAAAGTCTCCGCGACCAGAGCAGCTTCCTTGTTGGTCGGGTCGAGCGAAGTCGCCTGCTTGAGTTTCTCGGCAAACTTTTCATCGTTGCTGCGCTCGCGATAGAGAAGCGCCGCATCGAGAGCAAGCCGGCTTCGTATCGACGGATCGATCGAGCGTCCGTCCGGGCCAAGGAATCGCTCGTACGCCGCCAACCGCGATTCGACCGTCTGCAGCCTCGCGATGCTCGCCGAGACCAGGCGGAGCTGCGCGACCGTGTCTTTCGGATCCAGCCGCAGCAGCGCTTTGGTAGACTCGATTGCGGCTTCCTCGTCGCCCGCATTCCACTGGCTCTCGATTTTGCGACGAAGCAGGTCGGCGATGTCGGGCCGGATTTTGGTAGCGAGGTCAAACAGGACGGATGCAAGTTTGTAGTCGCGGACAGTGGGCGAACCGGCGAGCCGCAGATCCATCATCGCCAGACGCGCGAGCGATTGTGCCGCATAATCGTCCACCGACCACGCCGGGATGACGGAGCCCGAGGCGTTTGCAGTCGGACTGAGCGAGGGCGAGGATTCTTTGGAAGGCTGTGCGAGCGCCGGGACCGCTAACCCCGCGGCAAGGGCGAGCAGACACAGGCTCGCCGACGTGGGACGGGACGGACTCCTGCGACGGTTCGATTCATTCAGCAAGCTCTTGTCTCCATGCACCATTCGTTTGTCCGGCAAGTCTGGTTCATGACCAACCACCCGCCAACCTCCCGATCCCAACAAGTCCAGCGCTACCAGAGCCCTTTCACAAACCCCCCGACCGACACAATCAGGCCCAAAAACACACCGCCTTCGGCAAGGGCGATCAGGCGCCGGTCGGCATAAGGAAACCATCGGTCCGCGACGGCGGCCATAAACACGAACTGACCGGCGCACAGGGCCGCCAATCCAAGCCAGAATCCGTGTGTCCGGATCCAGGGGCCGGTTACCGGTCCGCCGAGAGCCGCAAGGCCCGCGATCGCGAGGAGTGCGGACCAGAAGGTGAAGAGAAATGTTCGGACCAGTAGAACTGCCGCGGGCGAGGCCATCCGTGTACCTCCGGAATCGACAAGATTCTGCAAGCCAACGCTATGCCACCACTCATCCAAGTTCCGGTACAATCTCGCGTGCTCGTCGGGGAATGAGGAGCACAATGTGACAACTTTCCGCGAGTGTTCTTGTGTTGTTGCCGGGTGCGTTGCGGCAGCTTCGGTTGTGGCTCAGCAGCCGTCGCCCACGCGATACGACGAGCAGGTGGTTGTTTCAGTTACTCCGCGCGGAATCGCGGATATTGCTTTCATGGAATCGATCTCGGGCGATCGTTGGACCTGCGGCCCGGGAGGTCCGGCCGGCGAAGCGGACTACCGGATCGGAACGGGTCAGGTGCGCGAACTGCAAAACCGAGGCATCCCGTTTCGCATCTTCATTGATGATGTGCAGGCTCTCATTGATCGCGAGCGCGCGGACATGAACGATCCGTTCCGACCGCGCGGCCTTTGGGATTCGTTTCCCACGTATGCCGCGACGAGCGCGTACGTCGATTCGCTGGTGGCGACGTACCCGGAAATGGTGACGCGCATTTCGCTCGGCACATCGCTTCAGGGACGCGAGATATTCGGGTTCCGGATGACGAGCCCCGTGCCACCGATCGGAAACGCTGCTCGAAAACCGGTTGTCGTGATTCAAAGCCTTCAGCACGCACGCGAGTGGATCGGGCTTACGAGCGCGCTCTACACCGCGACACAGCTTCTGGCCAACTACCAGACCGATCCGGCGGTCCGCCAGGCGCTGGATACCTACGAAATGGTGTTTATCCCGATCGTCAATCCGGACGGGTACGAGATCACTTGGACCAGCGACAGGTACTGGCGAAAGAACGCCCACACCATTACGCCGCCGCCACGGATTGTCGGAGTCGATCTCAACCGGAACTGGAGCGTGGGCTGGGGGTTGAATTCCGGATCGAGCAACTCCTACAGCAGCGAGACATACCGCGGAACCGCGGCATTCTCAGAACCCGAGACCAAGGCCGTTCGAAATTACCTGCAGTCAATCCCGAAACTCGCGGCGTTCATCGACGTTCACACATACGCGGGGCTGATACTCCGCCCGTGGGCGTATCAATGGCAAACCCCTCCGGGGTACCCCGGACTTACGCGCGTAGGCCAGGCGATGTCGGCGAAGGTGAAAGCCGGGACAAATGTGACCTATGCCGTTGGCGGCCCCGAGATTCTGTATCTGGCCTCCGGCGTCGCGCCGGACTGGGCCTATGGAACCACCGGAGCCGTCTCGTTCACCATCGAAATGCACAACGATTACGGCGGCTTTTCGCCGGGCCCTGAAACCATCGCCCCGTCCGGTTACGAGTGCCAGCTTGCGATCACCGGGCTGCTCCAGAACCTTTGCCGCGCCGACTTCAATCTCGACAACGTGGTGGACGACGCGGACTTCACCAGCTTTGTAGGGGCGTACAACGCCTTGCTGTCCAATGCCGGCGATCTGACCGGCGACGGCATGACGGACGACAGCGACTTCTCGCTGTTCGTCAACGCGTACGACCGGCGGACCTGCCCGTAGTTCGGGCGAATCGCGGCGTTATCCGAGCGCCATCGTCATCAGGAACTCGGCGTTGGTCTTGACCTTCTTCAGGCGGCCCTTGAGCAGTTCCATCGCCTCAACGACGTTCATGTCGCTCAGCACCTTGCGCAGGCGGTGGACCAGTTCGAGTTCCTTCTGATCGAGCAGCAGTTCCTCGCGGCGTGTGCCGGAAGCGGCCACGTCGATCGCCGGCCAGATTCGCTTCTCGACCAGTTTGCGATCCAGGTGCAGTTCGCTGTTGCCCGTGCCCTTGAACTCTTCGAAAATGACCTCGTCCATCTTCGAACCGGTATCGACGAGCGCGGTGCCGATGATCGTCAGCGATCCGCCCCGCTCGATGTAGCGGGCGGCGCCGAAGAACTTCTTGGGCCGCTGCAGCGCGTTGCTGTCAAGGCCGCCCGTCATGATCTTGCCCGAGTGCGGCATCTCCGCGTTGTACGCGCGGGCCATGCGGGTGATCGAATCGAGCAGGATGACCACATCCTCCCCGAACTCCACCATGCGTTTGGCCTTCTCGATCACCATCTCGCACACCTGTACGTGCCGATGGCTCTGCTCGTCGAAGGTGCTGGCAACCACTTCCACGTTTTTGGCCGAGCAGTGACGCTTGAAGTCGGTCACTTCTTCCGGGCGCTCGTCCACAAGCAGCACGATGATCTTGACGTCGGGATAGTTCCTCGTGATCGCCTTGGTCATCTTCTGCATCAGCACGGTCTTGCCCGTGCGGGGCGGCGCGACGATCAGGGCGCGCTGGCCCTTGCCGACCGGCGATACCAAATCCATCACGCGGCACTCGATCTCGTCCGGAGTCGTCTCCAGCACGTACCGCTTCTCGGGGTGCAGCGGAGTGAGGTCCTCGAAGTTGACGATGTTTGCGATCGCCTTGGGGTCCTTGCCGTTGACGGTGTCAACGCGCAGCAACGCGAAATAGCGCTCGCTCTCCTTGGGCGGGCGGACCATGCCACGCACCGTCATGCCACGCCGAAGCCCCAGCCGGCGCACCACGCCCGGGCTGACGTAGATGTCATCCGGGCCCGGCAGGTAGCTCTGCTCCGGGCTGCGAAGGAACCCGAAGCCATCCGGCATGATCTCGAGCGTGCCCTCGCCGAACATCAAACCCTGCTTGGCAGCGCGGGCCTTGAGAATCTTGAAGATGATGTCCTGCTTGGTCAACTGATGGAAGTCGGTGAGACCTTCCTTCTCGGCGATCTTGAACAGGTCGTCGATCTCGGTCAGTTGGAGTTCGTTGATGCTGATCGCGTTCTTCAGCGCAGACGGGTCCGCGCTTTTGGCGATCCGCTCGAGTTCGATACCCTCGCGTTCGAGTTCTTCATCGCTGGGCAATTCACCCAGATTCATTCGCTGGTAGCTGCCGCCCCCGCCGCCAGTGGGAGGCCCGTAATTGCCGCCACCCGAGCCGCCCGGCGCAAAGCCGCCCCCCTGCCCGCCCGGACCAAATCCCATTCCCCCCCGACGCTTCTTGCGCTTGCGACGACCACCCCGATCATTCCAACCCCCTCCACCACCCCCACCCCCACCCCCTCCGGGACCGTAATTTGGATAGCCGCGATCACCTTGGGGCTGGCTGCCTTGTGAAGGACCGGCTGAAGGACCCCCGGACGGGGTTCCGGATGAGCCCCCCGATGGACCGCTATTCGGACCGCCCTGAGACGAGAATTGCGAGGACGATTGCGAAGGAGCCTGTGACCCTGACGGCGAGGAGCCGCTGCCGGCGTGGTGCGGTCCGGAACCGTGACCTGCGGACGAGCCGTGGCTTCCACCTGACGCGCTCGGAGCGGGGGCTGGAGCGGAAGGTGCTTTGGGCGTGGAAGGAACGTCTTCGTATCGCGGAGTGACCGGGCGATCGCTTCGGGGGGCCGGGCGTTCGGAAGCGGGGGCACGCTCCACGGGGGCATCGGGCTTGGAGTCGGCGACGGCGGTCGCGCCCTTCTTGCTATCGCGGCGCGGACCGACGGGTCGGAACTTGGAGCCGGAGCGTTCGGTCTTCGCGTCGGGCTTGGAAGAATCGCCGGATGACTTCGCCATGGATCTGCAAACTCCGAATGTTGTCCTGTACGCGCCCGAACTGGACGCTTGGGACACTCAAGATGTGACTGGTGGGCGCTCGTTGCCAGGAGCGGATACTTACAGACGCGATTGGAAGAATCGCGTTGCTTGGAAGGGGCGGGCCGCGTTCACTTTCGATTCGCCCGTCGGCCTGCGCTCAAAACGCACACCGCAAACCACTGGGCGAAACAACTTGAAAGCGGCAGGAAAATCCGGTCAGAACCGCAGGTCCACAACCCGCGCCACCGGACGCGTTGAGTATAGCCAAGCAATCGGGAGGGAAACAAGTGTCAGGTTTGGCCGGGTTTGGCGCGGTGCCAGGCTTCGACTTGTTGCGTGAGTTGGGATACTCGGGAGGACAATGACGCCGTGTCTCCATCGTTTTGTACCACGAAGGTGCTCAAGAGCCGCTTGCGGTCAAGCGGCATCTGGGCGGCTTCGCGCCGGGCGAGTTCCCGATCGTCCCATCCGCGAGCACGGACTCGCTCCAGGCGCTGTTCTCGCGGGGCATCGACAAAGACGATGGCGTCGCATTCCTTGTCCACGCCGGCCTCGAGGAGGAGCGGCGCATCGATGACGACGAATCGCACGCCACGACGGGCGGCGGCGTCGATCTCCGCGTGTCTGCCTTCGCGCAACTTTGGATGGACAAAGGCCTCCAGCCGGCGGCGCTGCTCAGGGTCGGAAAAGACGATGTCGGCGACGCGTTTGCGATCAACCTTTCCGTTCTGGAGGATGTCCGGTCCCCACCACGAGGCGAGTGCCGCTCGGGCTTCGGGGGTTTCGAGCACAGCTTTGGCGCGGGTGTCGGAGTCGAGTATGAGCGCACCGTGAGATTCGAGTTCGCTCGCGACGGCGGACTTGCCCGCCCCGATGCCGCCGACGAGGCCGAGAACGATCGGGCGGGCCGGGAGATTCGGTGAACGAAATGAAGAATCACCGAGCCCGGCGGCTGCGCTGTTTCCGCTTTCGGAAGAATCGAGTTGCCGTCGCACCTTGCTGAGCACGCCGGCGGGGTCGTCGATCATGCTCCAGAGGACCTCGATGCCCCCGGTGCCCGCGGACGCGATGCCGATGGTTCCGATGCCCGCCAGGCGCTCGAGGAACGATCGGGAAAGAAATGTGTTTTGCACGCGAGCGAGCGGTATCTCTGCGCCGAATCGCGAGAAAACCCCCGTTGTAGCACGGACTCGCAGGGTTGTAAGTTCGTACCGGGCGCAAGCAACCCAGACTGCCTGCCACACGACGCGAAGGATCAAGAGCGCGAGCAGCACGGCCAGCCCGAGAGTGCGCTGCGGCGCGGCGGGGACAAACCACCAGAGAATCGCAAACCCGAGCACAAGAATGACAATGGGGCGAATCGGGCGGATGACGATGGACGCGGCGGAGGGCCGGAACGAAAGAACCGTGCGCTCGTCGGAGTTGGGAGAGTTGGTCGTCATCCGGTCGCGAACGGGCGGGATGCCGCCGGCTCCGATCCTCTATCGGCCGATGGCTTCCTGCTTGAGAACGCCGATGTACGGCAGATTGCGATAAAAGCCGTCGTAGTCGAGGCCGTATCCGACGACGAACTCATTGGGAATGTCGAAGCCGACGTAGTGGGCTTTGACCTCGCGTTTGCGCACCTCGGGGGGCTTCTTCAGGAGCACACAGATGCGGATGCTGGCGGGGTTCTGCGTCCGGACCAGTTCATCGATCAGGCCGAGCGTCTGGCCGCTGTCGAGGATGTCGTCGACAATGACGACATGCTTGCCCGCGAGATCTTTAGGTAGTTCGCCCGCGAGCTTGGCGCCCTTGCTCTCGACGCTTGTGCCGGGGTAACTGGAGACCGCGACGACGCGCAGGCTTAGTTTGAACGAAAGTTCGCGGATCAGATCGGCCGTGAACACGAGCGCGCCGGTGAGGATTGGGACAAAGACGATGCGACCATGGCCGTCGGGGTCATTGTCGCGCTTGAGTTCGTCCTGCAGATCGCGGGCGAGTTCGCGACCGAGGTCGTGCACGCGAATCGCGATCTGTGCCCGATCGATGAGGATGCTCTCGACATCTGCAACCATGGGGAGAAGGTATCAGGGCGGAGGGAAGGCTGCGATAATCGTGTGGAAATCTCTCGCTTCTCCCAACCCGTTCCTCCCGGCAAGGGGCTTCGGAGGTGCGTGATCGACGCACTCGCTAGTGGCTGCCGCACCCGCCGTGTGGCTTGCCGCAGGCGCAGCCCCCACCACTTCCACCGCCAGCACCCATGCCCAGAGGAACCGTGCGGCCTTCAGCGCCTTTGGCGGCGAAGGTCGAGAACTTGCGGGTGAAGCGGCGTCCCTTCCCGGCGGGGTCTGAAACGGGCTTATCGGCGTCAGACATGGGGCGCATCAGTTCGATGACGGTCCCGTCGGCTTCGCACTGGTATTCGTAGATCGGCATTGGTGAATTCCTTGAAACTCTACTACATTCATACGCTGGATCTCAACGCAAGGACCGCTCATGCCCAAATGCCCCTCCTGCTCGCTCGAAGTGCCCGCCGCCGCGAAGTTCTGTCCGTCTTGCGGCGGATCGATGGTCCCGGGCGCCAGCCAGAAATCGCTGAGCGATGACCATCAGGACATGCTGCAGACTGCGGTCTCGATGCCGCCACTTTCACCCGTTTCACAGCGACCGGCGGACACCTCGGTGCCCACCCGGCCTGCCAACCCGACGATGCCCCCGACGCAGCAGGGGATGTCGGTGCCGCCGGGCGTGGGCTCGTCACCGTCGGTGATGCCGAGTCAGGCGAATCCGATGCGGGGCGCGGTTCCGCCTCGTGACGAGCGGATGGAAGCGACGATACCGAGCCCCAGCCGCGGCTCGTCGCCACCGGGATCGAGCACGCCGATGGCTTCCGTGTCGGCGATACCGATGCCGGTGTCGGAGATGGCGGCGGCGCCGATCGGGGTTGCCGGAGGCGGGGCTGGTTCGGTTCGCGCTACGTCGGGGACGTCGATCTTCGCCGGCGCGGAACTGGGACGCTTTGTTCCGGGCACAATTTTCGGTGGGCGGTATCGCATCATCGGCCGACTTGGCAAGGGCGGCATGGGCGATGTGTATCGCGCCGACGATGTGAAACTGGGCCAGCCGTGCGCGATGAAGTTTCTGCCCGAACAGTTGGGGCAGGATCGGGCGGCGCTGATCCGTTTGTTCAACGAGGTGAAGATTGCGCGGGCGGTGAGCCACCCGAATGTGTGCCGCGTCTACGACCTTGGTGAAGATGGCGGGCAGCACTTCATTTCGATGGAGTACGTGGACGGCGAAGACTTATCGAGCCTGCTGCGCCGAATCGGTCGGTTGCCGGGCGACAAGGCGCTGCAGATCGCGCGCCAACTCGCGGCGGGTCTGGCGGCCGCCCATGAAAAGGGCGTGCTGCACCGGGATTTGAAGCCGGCGAACGTCATGGTGGACGGACGCGGGCACGTACGCATCATGGACTTTGGGCTGGCGGGACTTGCCGAAGAACTCAAGGGCGATACCGGACGCGCGGGGACGCCTGCGTACATGGCGCCGGAGCAATTGGCAGGGCGGGGCGTCACGGCCAAGAGCGACGTGTACGCGATCGGGCTGTTGTTCTACGAGATTTTTAGCGGCAGGCCGGTCTTCCGGCCCGAGTCGATGCAGGATCTGGCGCGCCTGCACAAGCAGCCGATTGCGGCGCTCTCGTCGATCGTGCCGGAGGTTGATCCGGGCGTTGAGAAGGTGATCATGCAGTGCCTCGAGCGCGACCCGGACCTGCGTCCGGCCTCGGCGCTGACGGTCACGAACCTGCTCGGAGGCGATGCGCTCACGGCGGCGCTGGCAGCGGGCGAAACCCCCAGCCCGGAACTGGTCGCGGCATCGGGCTCACGCGGCGCATTGACGCCCGCGATCGCGGCGGCCCTGGTGCTCTCGTGCATTCTCGCGGTGTTCGGCGCGGCCTCGCTCAATACCAAGGTGAAATTGTTCGCAACGCAGAAGATGGAGTACGCGCCGCTCACGCTTGCCGACAAGGCTCGCGACGCGCTGAAGCAACTCGGGCACAACAACCGGGGCGTGGACAGCGCATTTGGGATCGAAGAGGTGCGGGTGGAGACGCCCGAGGGACAGTCACCGATTCTGCCCAAGATGAGATTCTGGTATCGCGAGAGCGACCGGCCATTCCCACCCGGCGCGGGCGGACGCATAAGCCGTCTCGATCCGCCTCCGGCGGCGACCGGCGAGCGCAGCGTTCTGATGGATTTGCGCGGCAACGTGATCGAAACGAGCGCCCCGATCGCGTCGGGCGTGCTGACCTCCGCCTCGGCTTCGCCCGCGACGCTGCCCGAGCAGGAACTTGGGCGCATCGTCAAGTTGACAGATGCGGCAGCGGACAAGTTGCGGGTGATCGACGCGGCGGACTTTGTGCCAGCATCGTTCTCGACCGGACGCTACTCGTTCGAGGGGCAGAAGGCATCAACCAACAGGAGCGCAGCGACGTCGCCGGTTCGGGTGGATGTTGCGACGGTGGGCAATACCGTGACGTATCTCTCGGTGCGGGACGGGAACGCGCCGCTGGTGGCGCCGGAAGCAAAGAACCTGCAAACGGCCGGCGATTCCAACTGGGTCGGCGCGGCCACGATCGGGTTGATCATGTTCGCGGTGCACGGCGTGTTGATCTGGATGGCGGTGTGGAGCCTGCGTCAGGGCAAGGCCGATCGCAAGGGCGCGACGCGCCTGGCGATCGCGACGTTTGCGTTGCAGTCGCTGGTGTGGCTGTGCCGCGCCCACTTCTCGAGCGACCCGGAGAATGTGCCGGACACTGTGATTCCCGCGTTGTCGTTCGCGGCGTGGCTCTCGGCGATCGTGTGGATGCTCTATGTCGGGCTGGAACCGATCATCCGCAAGCGCTGGCCGCTCAGCCTTGTGGGCTGGAGCCGACTGCTTGGTGGGCAATGGCGCGATCCGCGGGTCGGTCGAGATCTGCTGATGGGTGCGCTGGCCGGAACGATCTGGGTGCTGGCGGTGCAGGGGTTGGCGTATTGGCAGAGCACGCCGGCGAAGCCCGCGCTGCTCGCAATTAATGAATTAACGCTGCTGGGGCCGCTGCCGGCGCTGTCGGTCATTTTCTCGTCGCTCGTGGGCGCGATTCTGTTCACGCTGTCGCTGACATTCCTCTGCACACTGCCCAGGTTTGTGCTGGGGAACACGGCAGCGGCGGGTGCTGCGGTCTTCGGGCTGCTGGCGGTGTTCTTTGCTGCGGCGATGATGTTCCAGACCGGATTGATGGGTTCGGGGATCGTGGCGGTCGCGGGTCTGCTGGCGGGCGCCATCGCGGGCCTGGTTCTCACCCGATTGGGATTGCTGACACTGCTCGTGGCGTTTTTCGTCGCGGGTGTGCTGGGAAACTTCCCGCTGTCGCTCGCGGGAGGATGGACGATGGCGGCTTCGCTCGCGGCGATCGCGATCGTGATGATTGTGGCCCTCTACGGCGCGTTCGCGAGCCTGGGGCTGCAAGCGGCGAAGATGCGGGCGGCATGACCGGCTGGCGATTCTTCAGGTTGGCCTAGAACGCAAAGACGGTGTCGAGCAGGCGCGGGATCCAGCCCTTTGTCGTCGATTCACGCACATCGCCCTCGTTCTTCATGCTCACGATGAGATCGGCCAACTGGCTTGAGAGAATCGTGTTGCTGGTGGTCACGTCCGCCGTGCGGACGTTGCCGGTGAGCACGATCGTCGTGACTTCGTTGTCTTTGGTGACGGTCTTCTTGGCCTCGAGCACCAGCACACCGTTGGGCTTGACGTCGATGATGGTCGCGGTGATCTTCGCGGCGAGCTTGTCGGCGCGGTCGTAGCTGCCTTGTGCCTTCCACTTGGGGTTGGCGTTGAGATCGACCTGCGCGATCGGGCTGCGGGGCGAGGTCTGGAGCCGCAGGCCGTACAACTGAGTCATGTCGATGAAGTGTTCGAGCGAGGCGTTGAAGTTCAGCTTCTTCTCGCTGTCGGCGTCGGCGGCGGTGGTGCTGGTGCTTTGCTCATCGATGAGGATCGTGATGAGATCGTTCTTGACGAAACTCTTGGGCTGAGGAGCCGTGACGTAGAAAAGGCTGAACTGCTGCAACGGCTGCTGGCTGACGGGCGCGGCAGATGCCACTGCGGGGGCAGCGGCGTAGGCGGGTGCGGTCTCTGAAGACTGGGCCGAAGCAGCCGGTGGCAAGGCCGGAGCGGGAGGTCGCTCATCGCGCAGAAGACTCTGGGCGCTCGCCCCCGCGCTCAGAGACACCGACATTCCGAACAGCAGCATCGCGTTACGCATGGGTTACCTCTGCGGGTCATTGCGGGACATCGATCGGCATGAACTTCATTTTGCGGACGGGCTTCTTTGGGTCTTTGGTCGCGGCTTCCACCACGAACGTTCCATCGGGCTTGGTCGTCACACGCTGAACGGTGGCCGTGCCGGTGGTGGCGAGTTCCGGCGCTCTGGGCGCGGGGACAACGGCCGGTGGGCCGGGCCCCAGTACGCGGGCGGAGGCCGTTGACCCGTCCACGGTTGTCGGAGCGGCCACCGGAGTCGATTGGTACACCTGATCGTCGCCTCCGTCGGCGTTCACGACTGCCTGTCCGGGCGCCACGACACGGGCGGTGACACGAGTCTTGGTGTTGCGGAGCGGCGTGAACTCGATCATTTCATTCTCGCGACCGTTCGCCATGGCGCGAGCCTTCGTGTTCATGACGATCGAACCCGCGAGGCAGGCCACGTCCACTATGTCGCCCCTCTTTACGAGGATCGCGGGCTCGACGTCACTCTCAAGGAACAACTCGCCGGGCTGCAGGCGGTTCTTGACCATGCTGCCGAGCACCGTCGCTTCGGATGCCAGTCGCTGACCGGGGATGGTCCACCGGCTTTCGGTAATCACAACCTCTTTTGTGACCACGTCGCCCCGATGAAGCGAGCGGGTTGCCCCTACGACCTCAAGCTTCTGCTCCACGCGCACCTTTGCGGTGCCCGCGGCCACGACTCGTTCTCCGTCGAACACCCTCACCATCACGGGCACCATCGCGCCCAGACCGGTGGGTTGGATATCGAGCGTCCGACCCAGCGAGACGGTGTCGAGCAGGGTGGCATCGGAATCGGCGAAGGCGACGCGTACATCGCTGGGCGAAGCCTTCAAGAAACTCACGAGTCGAGTAGCGATTGCGGTGCGGAGCGACTCTTCACGCATATCGGCAACGACGTGCCACGTCGGGCCGACGGGCGCGATGGATGCAGGGGCAGCGGCCGGTGCCGGGGCCGGCTCGGTCGCCGGAGCATCGGTTGACTCGGCGATGAGTCGGATGGAGCAGGAATCGCCGCTCAGGGCGATCTTGCCCCAGCGGATACCGGGCCGGGCGCTGTTGAGCGCGGTGCGGATGTCCTCGACGGAGAGTTCGGCTTTCCAGGCCTTTGAATCGCTGGACGAGTCGAGGACGATGACGGCGCCAAGGGCCTCGGCATCGGGGCCTTCGAGGGTGGCGATTTCGCGGAGCGTGACGGGCGAGGCCGCGCGGGCGGAAGAGCGAAGCACGATCTCGTCGGCGCGCAGGGCGGGTGCCACGGCGAAGCCGAGCACCAGAATCCCCGCGATTTTTGCAACGCCCCGAATCATCCGACCTCCGCATCAACTCTGGATTAGCGACGCAACTGCGCGACTGCGCGGAGTGAATCGTCCGCGGCACGGATGACCTGGCTGTTGAACTCGAAGGCCCGCTGCGTGCGGATCAGATCGATCATCTCGCGGGTTGGATCGACGTTTGAGTTTTCGAGGATGCCCTGCGCGATCTGGCCGCGCTGGTCGGTGCCGGGTTCGCCAGTGACGGGCGGGCCCGATCCGTTGGTCTCTGTATAAAGATTCTCGCCGATTTGCAGCAGGCCCCCGGGGTTGGGGAACGTAGCCAACTGGATCTGGCCCTGCAACTGCGGCTGGGCCGTGCCGGCGATGGTCGCATAGACGCGCCCCGAATTGTCGATCGAGATCGCCGTCGCGTTCTGATCGATGGTGATGACGGGCTCGAGCCGCCGGCCCTGGTTGTTGGCCATGACGATCTCCCGATCGGCATTGAGCGCAAAGTTGCCGGCGCGGGTGTAGGCGGTGTTGCCGAGGCTGGGTTCGACCTGGACCTGGAAGAAACCAAAGCCCTGGATCTGCATATCGAGCGGGCGACCGGTTTGGAGGGGGGCGCCCTCGGTGAAATCGAGCTGGGTGCTGGAGACCTTGACCCCGAGTCCGACCTGGATGCCGCAGGGAGACTTGTCGCCGATGGCGTTCTCCACGCCGGGCTGCTGCTTGTGGAGGTAGAGCAGGTCTTCAAAGTTGGTTCGGCTGGCCTTGAAGCCGACCGTGTTCATGTTGGCGAGGTTGTTGGCGGTCACGTCGAGCGACGTGTTGAGCGCGGAAAGTGCCGTTGCGGACGATTGCAGAGCGACCATTGCCATAGTGAGAGTCCCTGACGCGAATGGCGTGCCGGGTTAAAGAAAGGTGTCGAGGTGTCAAGGTTTCGAGGTGTCGAGGAGAAACCTGGAAGGAGGACAAAGCGTCGGAGGTCGCTTGCGCCCTCGACACATTGTCACCTCGACACCCTTTGTCTACGCCAACCGTCCGAACGTGTTGATCGCCCGATCGAGCATGCGATCCTGCGCCTGCACGATGCCCATGTTGGCATCCACATCGCGCGATGCGTCCTGTACCAGCAGCATCGTCTTGATCTCGTTGACGCCGGATTCTTCGAGCACGCCCTGTTTGATCAGACCGGCGCCGTTGTTCATGCGCCGGACCTGTGCCGCGGGAGCCTGGAGGATGCTGCCGCCCCGCTTGGTGATCGACTGCTGATCTCTTGCGTTGAAGACCCCGATGGTGTCAACCTCGTTGCCGTTGACGGTGATGCGACCGTCCGGGGCGATCTTCAAATCCCCTTGGGGCAGGATGATGGGGCGCTGGACCCGGTTGAGCACGGGGGCGCCGCTGTTGACATGGATCAACCGGCCTTCGACGCCCCGGGCAAAGCGTCCGTCTCGCGTGAGCAGAGCCTGACGCCCGGTGTCGCTGGGGCCGCCCTGCACCTGGAAGAAGCCTTCGCCCTCGATGGCCAGATCGAACGAACGGTTGGTGATCTTGGTTCCGCCCTGGGCCAGATCGACGCGGGTCGGGGCGGCAAGCACGCCCGCGCCGAGTCGTTCGAGCATCGCGTCCGAGGGCATGAACGGCAGATTGTCTTCCTGGCGTGCCGCGGGCCGCTGCATCAGAGCGGGGATGTCGGGCTTAAACGCGACAGAATCCATGTTCGCCAGGTTGTTGGCCTGGACATCCTGCCGGTACAGGGAGGTGAGCAGGCCGGAACTGGAAATCTGGATGCCGTAGTTCATGCTTTTCGGGAACGTCTCCGACGGACCCGCGGCGGGCAACTCGCAATGGCCGTGCCAGAAACCCAGAATGTCACTTCCCTTGCACGGGGTTGACGTTCTGGGGGGTTCCGAATGGAAGACCGGTTCCGCCGGTTGAGCCGATCCCTCGGCTTTGGTAGCCTGAAGGCAGAAGGAACTTGCCATGAAACACATTGTTGCGGCCGCGGCTTTATTGCTTTGCCTGACTCTTGGAGCTTGTCAGACTTCGTCAAGTTCGAGCGCAAGTTCGCGCCCCGTGGTGCACGCGGCGACCGCGCAAGAAAAGCAGGCAACTCTTGACAGGGTGAAGTCGCTACAAGGGACGTGGAATCACGTCAATGAAAAGGGCGAGTCCCACGGCCAGACCGTTTTCTCGGTGGGGAGCGGCGGCAGCACCGTTCGCGAAGTGATGTTCCCCGGGGCATCCCATGAGATGACCAACATGTATTGCATGGATGGGTCGTCAATTGTGTGCACGCATTACTGCGCGATGGGCAACCAGCCCCGCATGGCGGCAGATGCTGCGAAGTCTGAGTCGGGCGACACGCTCGTGTTTACGCTCGTCAGCGTCAGCAACCTGCGCTCGCCCAACGAAGAGTACATGGGCGAGATGTGGCTGACGTTCAAGGACCCGAACACGATCGAACAGCGTTGGAAGTCGTTCAAAGGGGGCGACGTCAAGAGCGACATGGTGTTCACGCTGACACGGGTGCAATGAGGAGGTCGAGGACCGAGAGCCGCCGGCTTGCGACCAACCCTTATCTCGACAACCCTTTCATCGAGCCGGTCCGCCGCGCATTGAAGTAGCGTGTGAGCGAATCTTCGATGATCGCGTAGGCGGCTTCGGCGGGCATCACCTCATCGACCATCACGTCCTTGCCTTCGAGCATCTTGTAATCCTCGAAGAAGCGCTTGAGCATCTTGAAGATGTGACGCGGAAAGTCGCTGGCCTTCTGGAACTCGCTGTAGATCGGGTCCTGCTGCATGACGGCGATGATCTTGTGATCCGGATCGCCCTGGTCCACCATCGACATCAGGCCCACGGCCCGCGCATCGCAGATCGTCAGAGGCGGGATGCTCTCGGTGCTGTAGACAAGCACATCGAGCGGGTCGTCATCTTCCGCGAGCGTTTGGGGGATGAAGCCGTAGTTGGCGGGGTAGTACACGGCGCTCGAGAGGACGCGATCGACCTTGAGCATGCCCGAGCCCTTGTCGATCTCGAATTTGAGATTGCCGCCTCGCGGGATCTCGATCACGGAACGGAAGTGACCGGGGAGGGGGAGCCCCTCGATTCCGGGAGTGACATCGTGCCAAGGGTGGATCATGGGCGGAGGGTATGGAAGGAGGAAACAGGAAGGCGACGAAAGACCGCAGAGAACGCGGAGTTGCGGAGACTGCGGAGTTCCGCGGAGGACCAGCGAAAACGGTTTCAGCTCAAAGAGTTCCAAGAACCCAAAGCAAAAGGCGCAAGTAGCAAAGAGTAAACAAGGCAATCGGCATCCCGTTCAATTGATCGCTCCGTCCCTTTCTCGCGCCCTTCTTCGATCTTCCTCCGCGTCACTCCGCAGACTCCGCAATTCCGCGTTCTCTTCTTCCCCCCGACATAAACTCCCGCCATGATGAAAACGACGACAATCGCCCTGTTGGCCGGCCTTTGCATGATCGCGGCACCTTCGATCACGCCGGCCCTTGCCGCGGCACCCGCGCTCGTGACAGCCACTCCCTCGCTCACCATCGACGACGCGGTCGCGAAGGCGAACAAATCGATCGAAGCGATCGTTGCCATTCCTTCGAAGGACCGCACGTTCGACAACACCGTCGGCGCGATCGACGATTTGCTCGCGGCGTTCGAGCAGGACACGAGCATGCTGATCTTCCTCAGCAACGTGCATCCGGATGCATCCGTGCGCGACGCCTCGCAGGTCGCGGAGCAGCGCGCGGGCGACTTTCTTGTTGATCTCGGAAAGCGCGAGGACCTGTACAAGGCCGTAAAGGACTTTGTCGCGGCGCATCCGTCGGAAGTTTCGCAGTTGACGGGGGAGAAAAAGCGACTCCTTGATTTCACGCTCCGCGATTACCGGCGTGCGGGCATGGAGCTCGACCCCGCGAAGCGCGCCCGGCTCACCGAAGTGCAGAAGGAACTCACGCGCCTTGGCATCGAGTTCAGCAAGAACATCGCGGAAGATTCGCCCACGGTCTACCTGACGGCGGCGGAACTGAAGGGGGCCCCGGAAAGCCTTTTGAAATCCTTTCCGCAGAACGACGGCGTCTATGCCGTCGGCCTTTCCAACCCGACGTACACGCCCCTGATGGAAAACTGCCCGAACGAGACCACCCGTCAGAAACTCTGGATGGCGTGGAAGCGGCGCGGCGGCAAGAAGAACATCGCCGTCCTCGAGAACGCGATCAAGTTGTACGCGGAGCAGGCCCAGATCCTCGGCTACAAGCACTGCGCCGATTTCCAGACCGAAACGCGCATGGCCAAGAACTACGAGACCGTGCAGAAGTTCTACGCGGAACTCAAGCCGCTGGTCCGCAAAAAGGCCGAGGCCGACATGGCCGAATTCACCGCGTTCAAGCGCGAACTGACCAAAGACCCCAAGGCCGAACTGATGCCGTGGGATTTCCAGTTCATCAAGAACGAGTTGACCAAGAGCAAGTACGCCGTGGACGGCGAAAAAGTCCGCGAGTACTTCCCGATGGACAAGGTGATCGACGGCCTCTTCGGCGTCACGCAGTCGCTCTACGGGCTGGAATACCGCGATGTCACCAAGACCAAGGGTGGCACCGCCTCGCGCCCGCTCTGGCATGAGGATGTGAAGCTCTACGAGGTCTACGACAAGGCGCCTGGCCCCAACCAGGGCAAGATGATCGGCGAGTTCTATCTTGATCTGTATCCGCGCGACAACAAGTACACGCACTTTGCGCAGTGGTCGCTGGTGAATCACAAAGTCGCGAGCGACGGCAAGGTCACGCTGCCACTCGCGGCACTCGTGTGCAATTTCTCCAAGCCCGAAGACGGCAAGCCGAGCCTGCTCGGGCACGAGGAAGTCGAAACCTTCTTCCACGAGTTCGGCCATTGCCTGCACACGATTGTCAGCACGGCGCAGATGAACCGCTTCAGCGGCACAAACACCGAACTCGATTTCGTCGAGGCCCCGAGCCAGATGTTCGAGAACTGGGTTTGGGACGCGGACGTGCTCAACACCTTCGCGAAGCACTACAAGACCGGCGAGCCCTTGCCCAAGCCGCTACTCGACGGCATGATCGCGGCCAAGAACCTCGGAAGCGGGCTCGACGCCGAGAACCAGTTCTACTACGGCATGACCGATCTTGCGTACGAGACGACCAAGGACGGCAAGGTGGATACCACCGCCGTCGCGATCGACCTCTATCCGCAGGTAACCTGCTACAACTTCAAACCCGAGGCCACGTTCTATCAAGCCAGTTTCGGCCACCTGATGGGCTACACCGCCGGTTACTACTCCTACATGTGGTCCAAGGTCTTTGCGTCTGACATGTTCCAACGCTTCAAGGAGTTGGGTTTGCTCAACCCCGAGGCAGGCATGTATTACCGCAACAAGATCATCAGCCAGGGCGGCACGCGCGACGCGTCCGAATTGCTGAAGGACTACCTCGGACGCGAGCCGAAACTCGATTCGTTCCTCGAGCAATTGGGGATGAGCAAGTAACCCCTCGGAATCAGTGCAAACCTAACGGAATCTGAATCGAATCGGTTTCGCTGATCCCAACCAGGACAATTGGTAGCCGTATCCGGTTCGCATCCCCGGATCGCCTGGGAGTTTGCGTCAACAACCTCGGGACCCGCCCGGGTCTGTGAGTGCCGAGCCCGGGTGGACGTCACATTGTCAGTATTCTTGCGGTTGCCTGCGAATTATCATTCGGAATGAGGAGAGAGTGTGTTGTAATAACGGTGAATGGGTCACCAACCTCGTCTTGGGGTGGAGGGGTGAGCCACCAAACGTGCGGGAGGTTTTGTATGAAATCGATGAGTTGCATGGCGGCGTCGGCACGGTCGACGCTTTTTTTCCGGCTGCTGGCGTGCTTGATGCTGGCACTGACGTTCGCTTCGCACGCCGAAGCGGGCGCCAAACGCAAGCCAACGGTCCTTTATCTGCATTCCGACGGATTCGCGCCGAATCTTGTTGCGGATGTCAAGAACAAGCTCACGGCGACCGGGCTCTTCCTGACGGTCGACACATTCGACGGCGGCGCCGGCACCCCGACCCTTGCGGTGCTGAACACGTACGACGCGGTCATGGTCTCTAACGACGGGGCATGGTCGAACGCCGCGAATCTCGGCACGGCGCTGGCGGCCTATGTCGACGGGGGCGGCGGCGTGGTGCAGACGGTCTTCACCACCGGCGGAGTCGGCGGCAGCAACCTCGCGGGCAACTGGACAGCCTCTTACAACTCCATCACCTTTGGACCAAGCATGTCCGGAGCGGCGACGCTCGGAGCCATCGCTAACCAGAACCACCCGATCATGATCGGTGTGCAGACGTTCGACGGCGGAGCATCCAGTTTTCGCCCGAACGGAACGGCCCTGACGGCCGGCGCCACGCTGGTGGCCTCATGGTCCGACGGCAAGCCGCTGGTCGCCGTCGGCCCCAAGATCAATCGCTGCGACCTGGGCATGTATCCGCCTTCGGGCGATGCGCAGGCCGGGCTTTGGGTATCGAACACCGACGGTGTGAAACTCATGGCCAACGCGCTGCTGTATGTCATGCGTCCGCGTGTGCTGATCGCCGGCGCGCCGGCGACTGCGGCGTGGAACTCCGATGTGCAGTCCAAGTTGATGGCAACCGGCGTTCTGGGTATCGTCGACATCTTTAATACCTCCACGGGCACACCCACGCTGACTCAGTTGCAGAAGTACGACGCGGTTCTGGTCTATTCCGACGCGCCCGCTTTCTTCAATCCCACCGCGCTCGGCAATGTCATGGCCGATTACGTTGATTGGGGTGGGGGCGTTGTCAGCGCGATGTTTGCGTACAACGGTGGCGCCCTCTCGATGGGTGGCCGCTGGCAAACCGGGAACTACGACATCTTCAACCAGAGCGCGCAAACTTCCGGGAGCGCCACACTCGGTGCCGCGGTCTATCCCGGCCACCCGATACTGAGCGGCGTGGTCTCGTTCAATGGCGGGTCCAGTTCGTACCGGATGGGAACAACGACGCTCAAGCCAGGCGGCTTGACCGTGGTGAACTGGTCCGATGGACGTGCGCTCGCCGCGGTCTCGACCAGGATGGCCAATCGCGCCGACCTGAACTTCTTCCCGCCTTCCAATTCCACCGGGCGTGCCGATTTCTGGCAGGCGGGCACCGACGGCGGCAAGATCATGGCCAACGCGCTGCTTTACACCGCCAAGCCCTACGTCGCGTGCGTCTTTGCTGACACGAACGCCGCGGACGTTGTTGCGAAGCTTTCTGCGTCGCGCCGATTCAGCGGCGTTGGAAGCGTCGATGTGAGTGCGTCCACGCCCGCACTCGCAACCTTGAGCCCGTTCAACGCGGTCGCACAGTGGAATAACGGCCCCTATTCCAACCCCACGACACTCGGCAACACGCTCGCCGACTTCGTGGATGCCGGGGGCGGGGCTGTCTCTACGCTCTTTGGAATCATCCAGTTCAATGCACCCCTCGCCGGGCGCTGGTCCTCGCAGGGTTACGAGATCACCCCATCGCCCATCCCGGGGTATTTGACCACGGGCCCGGTGCTTTTGGGCGCCGTTCTTGAACCCAACAACCCGATTGCGTCCTTCGTCCGCAAGTTTGACGGCGGCACCAATAGTTTCCGTCAGAACGCAACCCCGCTCCTCCGCGGCCGCACCATCATGCGCTGGGCCGACGGCAAAATGCTTGCCAGCGTGCACAACTACAAGAAGCGCGCCGACCTGGGTTACTGGCCGGTCTCGAACGCATTTACCAACGGCTGGAACCAGCGTACCGACGGCACGTGGATGACCGCCAACGCCCTCGAGTTTGTAGTGCGTGCCAAGCCCTGTCCCGGCGACTTCAACGGCGACGGCTTCGTGGACGACACCGACTTCGTGCTCTTCGCCGATTACTACAACAACCTGCTTGACCCCCGGGGCGACCTCAACGGCGACGGCCTGACCGAAGATTCCGACTTCGTGATCTTCGCCGGAGCCTACGACCAGTTGCTCTGCCCGTAGTTCGATCACGTCTGTTCACAACACACACCGCCAGAATCTCATTCCTCCCGCAGGGGGGTGAGATTCTGGCGGATTTTTCTCGCGTCTTTTGCCGCACCTGGCCGCGGATTCAATCACTTGTTACTGGATCAGATCGCGTTTTCCGGCTTGATGTTCGAACGTGCTGCAATAGCAACCCTGCAGAACCGTTGTAACCGGGGTGAAAGCGCCCAAACTCCTCCATTTTCGCGCTGCCGCGCTCACTTCTCTCGTGGCGGCTCACGCGCTCGCGGCGCCTCCGCAGCCGGAATGGACGCTGTTTGCGCCCACCAACTCCACCACCACCTACCTGATCGATCTCGACGGCGTCGTGCAACACCAATGGCCGAGCGCCTACCGACCCGGCAACGCCGTGTATCTGCTCGACGCGGGCGAACTGCTCCGTACCGGCACCGACACCAGTGTCGCGGGCTTTCAGGCGGGCGGGCGCAGAGGGCGCCTACAGCGAATCGGCTGGGACGGCACGCTGCAGTGGGACTACCAGATCGCCGACGCCAACCGGCGCCAGCATCACGATGCGATCCTGCTGCCGAATGGAAACGTGCTGGCGATCGTGTGGGAAAAGAAAACAGTCGCTCAGGCAGTCGCCGCCGGCCGCAACCCCGCGACACTGAGTCAGGGCGAGTTGTGGAGCGAAGCACTTTTGGAAATCCAGCCCGTTGGCGCAACCGGCGGCACAATCGTGTGGGAGTGGCACGCGTGGGATCACCTCGTGCAGAATTTCGATGCCGCCAAGCCAAACTTTGCGCCGCCGAGCTCTCGCCCGGAGCGCATCAACATCAACTACCCGGCGAACACCAACACGGCCGACTGGCTGCACATGAACGGCCTGGCATACAACGAGTCGCTCGATCAGGTTGTCGTGAGCAGCCACAATTTCAACGAAGTCTGGATCATCTCGCACGCGCCCGGTGCGAATGGCGATCTGCTCTATCGCTGGGGCAATCCTGCCGCGTACGCAACCGGCACGACCACCGATCAGAAACTCTTCGGACAGCACAACCCGCAGTGGATCGCCGAAGGACTCGAGGGCGCCGGGCACGTGCTGGTGTACAACAACGGCCTGAACCGACCGCAAGGGGCGTATTCCAGCGTTGAAGAAATCGTGCCGCCGCTCGCGGAAGATGGGGCGTACACCCGGTCGCCCGGGCAGGCCTTTGGACCCGCCGCCTCGATCCTGGTGTGCAACTCGGCGGACGGTGCGCAGTTCTACTCGTCGAACATCTCGGGCGCTCAGCGCCTCTCGAATGGCAACACGCTGGTGTGCGTGGGTTCGTCGGGGAGGTTTATCGAGTTGGACGCGTCGTGCCGGATCGTGTGGGAATACACCGATCCTTTCGGCGGCGCCAACCCCGCGGCATTCCGCGCCACGCGGATCGATGCTCGCGACAATCGTCTGCGTGACCTTCTCTGGTGCGCCGCGGATTTCAACGGTGACAACATGGTTGATGACGGTGACTTTGTCGTCTTCCTTGCCGCGTACAACCTGCTCCTCTGCGACGACCCCGCCATGCCCGCCGAATGCCCCGCCGACCTGAACGCCGACGGATTCGTGGACGATGCCGACTTTGTCGTTTTCATCGGCGCGTACGACACGCTGCTGTGCCCGTGATTTCGCAAAGCCGCACGGCTCTCACCCACATAGACGGGGGTAAGAGCCTGGAGTCGTTGCTCTCCGAGGTTTGCGGCTATCAAGTCGCGCCCGCATCTTCCGGTTCTCATTCGAAATCACATGCACACTCGCCCGGATTCGTGCCGAACCCCGGCGGCAGCACACCGAACCACGGGCCGTTGCCCCGATGCGTTGGGCAATCACGCCCGGTTCCGCGCATGCCCAAGCGAGTGTCGACGGCGTGGCGCCTTCGGCAGCATTCAGATCCGCTTCAGCGACCCTTGCGTCGGGCTGCGCGCCGCCACGATCAGTCCCCACAGCCCGATCGCCCCGACCAACGCCACCGCGAACGCACCGATGCCGAAGTACCACGCGTTCGTATTGGTCGTGATCGGAAACGTGGTGCAGACCTTGAAAACGAACGCACCCACGACAAGCGCTAGCAGCCCGTAACGCAGCAACACGATCGTCACGATCGCCGTCATCAACGCGGCAAAGACCCATCCGAGCGGATTGTTCGCGGCGGCGAGGCCGAAGATCGCCGTCTGGAGCACGGCGTACACCGAGAGCGCATAACGCCGATTCTTGAACAGCAGCGAGAGCAGCACGATCCCCAGCAGGAAACTCATGCCGTAGATGCACGCGTCCATCGCGTGGATGCACAGCACGCCCGCGATCGATCTCACTCCCTCAAGAGTGGCGGCCCCACCGATATCATCCGTCATCGGGCGCAGCGTCGGATATCCGATCCACGGCCCGCACAGGTGCTGGAGCGAGTGCGCGACGACGACCAGGCACCCCGCTACGGCACCGATCGCCGTACTCCGCCCCACCTCCGGGTCGAAGAATCGCCCCAGCAGCAGACGCGACCAGGCGATCAGGGTTTCGGGCCAGAAGCGCCGTGCGTATGGCTCGAGGGCAAAGTACGCCACCCAGACCGAGAGCCCGACAAAGACACCCCCTTCCAGTGCGCTGAACACCACGCCGATCGCGCCACGGCGAAAATCGAACATCCCTTCCGACGAATTCGAGAGCACGTCGGCGCGGCACAATACCGAAAGCATCATCAACGCGCCCATGAACAAGGCGATCCGCCGCGCACCCGCCCCATCTCCCCTTCGGTAACGAAAATTCATCCACGCCAGAAACGACGCCACCACCAGCGAACCAATGCGCAGCGTCGCCTCGATCGCGTTCGCCAAACTCACGCGTCCGGGCGTGTTCGCTGCCAAGTCCTTGAATGTCGTCGCAAACGCGGGCTCCAGCGTGCGGAAACTCACCGGCCTGCCCTCATACCACGCGAGTTCCGCACGCACGGTCGTGTCCGGGCTCTCCGGATACACACCCTCCCACGCCTGAAACAGATCCGCGTAGACCTGCGGCACGCGCATCGGCGGAACCGGCCTGAATGTGTCGAAGTCGAGCCCAGCAGCGAGAAAGACCGGGCGCGGATCGGGGTTGACCGTCCGTTTGCCGACGAAGCCCTTCTCCAGTTTCTCGGCCGCGGCAAGATCATCGCCCGCGCCATCGGGGACCGCTCGCAGTTCGCGCAGGTGTCCGGCCAAATCCAGTCTCAAACCGATCGATCCACCGATCGGCCTTGGGTCGTCCCACGTGACGACTCCGTCGGCCACCTGCGGACGCACGGCCACCGGAAACTGGCGATACCAAAAGTCCATCGCGCCCGGGCGAAGGCGCCCGAGCCGACGCCACACATCAACGCCCTTTTCCTTCTGCTCGATGAGATCGAGATACTCGTCAAAGACATCGAGTCGGTAGACCGAGTTTTCCACAGTGGGCGTGTAGCCCAGCGATTTGAGAATCTCGCGGGCCCGGTCCGCAAGCACCGCCGGCGGCTTGTCCAGGGGCAGTTGATTCACGAGCAGGATCTGGGGCACAAGCCACACCACCAGCGCCAGGAGCGCGACGAGCGACAAGCCGACCAGCCCGATCGTCCGCACCTGCATCCGCTTGAGGGCCGTTGCGCCCGCGATCGTCGCGACCGATGGCGTCACCCCTGCCGCGAGCGCCGCGGCGAGAGGGTCGCCACCCGGCAGCATGGCAATGACTTCGAGCGCCGAGCGCGGGCGCATGGCGGGATCCGGCTCGATGCAACGCATGATCGCCGCTTCAAGCCTTGGATCGGCGTGCCTGGCGACAAGAGACGGAGGAGGGATGGAAGCCTGATGCCCCTGCAGGAGTTCCTTGAGGTTGGTCGCCTCGAAAACCTGCTTGCCCGTGAGCATCTCATGCAGCACTAGCCCCAGCGAATACAGGTCCGATTGCTCGTTGCCGCCGCCCCTTTGCAGAATTTCCGGCGCCATATAGCGGGGCGTGCCGGCCGCCTTTTGACTCTCGGCCAAATCGGATGCCCAGCCGGCCAGGCCGAAGTCGGTGATCTTCGCGGTGCCCACGGCATCGATCATGATGTTCGCGGGCTTCAGGTCGCGGTGAATGATCCCCTTGGCGTGAGCCGCGGCCAGACCCGAACACAGTTGCCTCGCAATTTCGATCGCCTTGCCGCTGGGCATCCGCCCGATTTTCTTCAGCAGCCCGGCAAGATCGTCGCCAACCACGTACTCCATCGAGAGAACCGGTAATCGCATTCGCTCGCCCGATGTGCCCTCAACCTCCAGTTCCGTCAAGTCGTGGACCCGGCAGACATTGGGATGCGTCACTTCACGCGCGAGACGAACCTCGGCCGAGAGCTTCCGCATGCGCTCGGCAACCACCTCCGGGTCTACTCCTTCGTGGAAGAAGAACTTGAGCGCCACGTCCTGAGCAAGCCGCAGGTCCTCGGCGCGATACACCTCTCCCATCGCACCGCGACCCAGCAGGGCGACAATCCGGTACCGATCGCCCAGCACTGTGCCGGGCTGGAAAGACGCCGCGCGTGATTTTGGGTCGCCGCTCAATCCCGGTGTCGCGACACCCGCCCCCGCGTTCGGACTTGCTCCGCCCGGTGAGGCCGCCATGTTCGCCCGAGGCCGAACGAATTCGGCTGTCTCGGCGTTGGCAAGGTCAACCACCGGCGTGCCGCAATTCGAGCAGAATCTGGCTTCGTCCGGAAGGTTGAACTTACATTTGAGGCAGATAGCCAACAGACCTCCCACGGATGCTTCCGCACAAACCGCCCCACTCTACCCCAATTCCTCCCGCCGCATGCGGCCATGCCCGCGTCGTGCTTTCGCACCGTATTTTGCGATCTGCAATTCCGGCACGCCCCTTGCGTTTGCACGGTTGATGCTCCGCCTCTCTCTAATCACCCTCGCGTTCGTGCTCGCGACCTTTGCCCCGCCCGCGCTCGCGAGCAAGGTCTCCGATCTCACCCGCATCCGTGGTCAGGGCGAGTTCAAACTCCGCGGGCTGGGCCTGGTCGTCGGCCTCAACGGCACCGGCGACAGCGGCAAGGATCTGGTCCTCGCCCGCCCCCTCTCCAAACTACTCGAATCCGAGGGCAACTCTCCCGGTCAGATCACCGAACTCCTCGGCGCCAAGGCCGTCGCCGTCGTCTGGGTCGATGTCACCATCCCCGAAGTCGGCGGGCGCGCCGACGACCGCTTCGATGCGTACGTCTCCGCGGCATACGGCGCCAGCAGCCTGCGGGGCGGACGCCTCGTGCTCGCGCCCCTGCGCGGGCCTCTGCCCAACAGCCCGGTCTACGCCCTCGCCAGCGGTTCGGTCGAACTGGCCGATCCGTCCTTGTCGTCCAGCGGCAAAGTCCGCGCAGGAGCGCAACTCCTGCAAGATGTCGCCGGGCCTGTCGTTGGCGATTCGTTCGACCTCTACATCTCGCCCTACTTCAGCGGCTGGGCATCCGCTCAGAAGATCGCGACCTGCATCAACAGCGACGCCGGACCCGGTCCGCTGGTGCCGGGGCTTGATTCCAGCATCCGAGTCAGCGCGAACGTGGCGACCGTACTCGATGATCGCACCATCCGCGTGGTCGTGCCCGAGGCCGAAAGATCGGACAAGGCGGGCTTTGTTGCCGCAGTTCTCTCGTCCAGCGTGCGGGTCGCCGAACTTGATTTGCCGGCGCAGGTAATCGTGAACCCCCGTAGCGGCGTCATCGTCATCACAGGCGATGTCGAGATCAGCCCGGGTTTGGTGACGCACAAAGACCTGGTGATCAACACGACCGTTCCAACCCCGGTCGGCACGCCGCAGAATCCGCTGACCACCACGACGCACTTCGCCGAAATCCGCACCAGATCCCGGCCCAGCGACAACGCCCGCCTGGCCGACCTGATGGCAGCCATGAAGCAACTCGATGTCTCGGTGACCGACCAGATCGAGATACTTCAGATGCTGTACAAGACCGGCCGCCTGCACGCCAAACTGATCGAAGATTGAATCTAAACAACTGTCAAACATGGACATAAGCGGCCTCCAATTCCAGTCGGGCGTCAATCCGCTTGACGCGCCGAGCAAGATGCCAAAGGCGCAAGATCAGCTCGACTTTGCCGAGGTGCTGGGCAAGAAGACGGGGCGTCAACTCGGTGTGCCGGACGAAGCCAAGATCCGCGATGCCGCGGAAAGCTTTGTCGCGGTGGCTCTGGTCCAGCCGGTCTTCAAGCAGATGCGGGCTTCGAACCATGCCGCGGCTCCGTTCGGTCCAAACAAGGCCGAGCAGCAGTTCCAATCGCTGGTGGACGCCCGTGTCGCGCGGCACATCGTGCACAAGTCCAATTGGCCGGTTGTGGAGCGTGTGGCACAGAACATGCTGAAGAAGGCCGGACTCGCGCCCGCGACCTGATCGGCGGGCGCGCTCCAGCGAGAGCGACCATGCCCCCCACCCTCCCCACCCCCACTCCCATCCCCACTCCCAGCACCCTCGTCCCGACTTCCGCCTCGTTGCAGGCCCCGATTCATGAGGAACTGGGGAGACTGCTGAGTGAGTTCATCTCGCTGCACGAGAAACTGCTCGCACTGACCACGCAGCACCACGAGGCCATCCGCCAGGCCGATCCGGTGCGCTGCGATCGCATCATGCAGATCGAACGTGCCACGCTCGCGGCCATCGCGGAACTCGAAAGCCGCAGGCAGTCGCTCGTGAAGCGGGCACAGACCGAGATCCGCCCGCAGCCCCCGTCGGTGGCGCGCCTGTCCGATCTGGCTCGCTGTGCCCCCGAAGCAATCCGAGGCAGCCTCCTCGAAATGTCGGAGCGCTTGCGCACGCTGGTCGCCCGGGTGCAGGAAGAACAGAACCTGGTGCGGGTCGTCAGCCGCGTGCTGCTCGCCCACATGGAAGGCCTGATGCGTCAGGTTGCAAGTTCACTCAGCCACGCCGGGATCTATGCCAAGAGCGGCGCCGTGACGGCGGGTGCGCCGATTGTGACCACACTCGATATTCGACACTGAATTGAGATGGGCGGCAAGATGCCGAGCGTTTGTGAACTTTTCTGAGGATCCTCCATGAGCCTTACCGCCGCCATGCTGATCGGACGCTCGGCGCTCACCGCGAGCCAACTAGGCATCCAGGTCGCCGGCAACAACATCGCCAATGTCGGCACGCCCGGCTACAGCCGGCAGGTCGCCTCGTTCATGCCGGTGGGCGACGGGGGCACAACCGCAGGCAACCAGTCGGGCCGGGGCGTCAGCGTTCGTGATGTCCGCCGCCAGATCGACGCGGCGCTGCAGAACCGCCTCTGGAACGGCGCGGCAGATGAAGCCGCCTCGGCGCAGCAGCACCAGACGCTCAGCTCCCTTGAATCAACGCTGGGCGAACTCACCGACAACGATTTTTCCTCGCGTTTGCAGGGCTTTTTCAACATCTGGTCGGAACGGGCCAACTTGTCGAAGAGCAGCAGCGTCGTTGTGCAGCAGGCCGGGCAGATCACCGACTATCTGCGCAAGATGCAGAAGGACTTGGGAGGCATCCAGTCGCAGATCGATGCGCAACTTGGCTCGGGCGCCGAGCGCGCCGATCAACTGCTCACCACAATCGCGAAACTAAATGTGCAGATCGCGACCAGCGAGGGCGGGCAGGGCCTCGCCAATTCGCTCCGCGACCAGCGCGATCAGGTGATCGGCGAACTCTCCAAGCTGGTTGATGTCACATCGGTTGATCAGCCCGACGGCTCCACCAACATCCTCATCGGGAGCACGCCGGTGGTGCTCGCCGGCGTCTCGCGGGGGATCAGGCTGGATATGACGCAGATCAACGGCAAACTGGAAGTAAGCATCAAGGCCAAGGACAACAGCGAATTCCTCGATGTCCAGTCGGGCCAGATCGGCGCGCTGCTCAGCAGCCGCAAGTCGAGCGTCGAACAAACCGGTGCCGCGCTCAACTCGATCGCGAGCCAACTGATCTTCGAAGTCAACAAACTGCACTCGACCGGCACCAACAAGGACGGACTCACCTCCGCCTCCGGCTCGCTCTCGTTTGCGACCGCCGACCGCACCCGCTCGCTCAACGACGTGTACAACACCGCGACATCGAACCTTCCGTTCCAAGCCAAGAGCGGCGGTTTCTACATTACCGTCAAGCAGACCGGCACCAACGCGACGCAGACCGTTCGCATCAATGTTGATCTCGACGGAGTCGACAACACCGGCAACGCGGGCTTCGCGAACGACACGTCCGCCGAATCGATCCGTGCCGCGCTCGGGGCAATCCCGGGGATTTCGGCTTCCTTCGACGCCGAGGGCAAGTTGCAGGTCGCGGCACAGAGCGGCTTTTCCTTTAGTTTCAGCGACGATTCGAGCGGCGCGCTCGCCCTGCTCGGGGTCAACAGTTTCTTCACCGGCACCGACGCGACCAACATCGCCGTGCGGAGCGATCTGGTCGGCGATCCCAACAAACTGCAGGTCGGGCGGATAGTCGATGGCTCATTTGTCGAGAACGGCACAGCGCTCGAACTCTCCAAACTGCAGAATCAGGCACTGTCGTCGCTGAACGGCCGATCGATCGGCGAGACCTGGGCCGACACGGTGCAGGGCGTGGGTGTCGCCACTTCCGCGGCAAAGACGACCGCCTACGCCGCGGCGTCGGTGCGTGAGAGCCTCGACGCCCAGCGTGCCAGTATCAGCGGCGTCTCGATCGATGAGGAATCGCTGAACCTGCTGAACTTCCAGCGCCAATACCAAGCCGGAGCGAGGTTGATCGATATCTCGAACCAGTTGCTCGCGAGCCTGATGCAGATCGTCTAAAGGGCCAGATTTCCAAATGGTCAAAGCGCCAAACTCAGAGCGCTTCCGGCTCTTCGTTTTCATTTGGCGATTTGAGGATTTGGCGCTTTAGCCATTTCCCTTGGCCCGCCCTTTGCGTTTGCCTCTGCCGGATGACCTACTTCCCGTCCAACATCGCCCGCGTTCCGAACATGCTTCTGAGCAATCTGACGCTCGGGAACATCAATCGCACGCAGGTTTCACTGCTGGATGTGCAGAATCAACTCTCGACCGGCAAGGCGATCACCCGACCGAGCGATGATCCGGTGCGTTACGCGGGCATTCAGGCCATCGCCCGGCGCGAAGCGCACGGTGTGCAGATCCAGCGCAATCTCAGCAACGCCGACGCGGCCTTGGGCCAATTGGACAGCGCACTGGGCGAAGTCTCGGATGTCGCGCTCCAGGCCAAGCAGATCGCTCTTGCCCAGATCAACGCCACATCCTCGGCCACCGAACGCTCGGGTCAGGCCACAGTCGTCAATCAACTGATCGCCGGGCTTCTCAAGACCGCCAACCGTCAGGGCGTCAGCGGCTACGTCTTCGGGGGCAGCACCCCGGGCACCGCCCCGATGGTGGAGATGAACGGCGGCTTCCGCTATGTCGGGCAGGGCAATGGCTTGCTCGCCGATTTGGGCTTCGCCGATTCGGTTCCGATCACGCTGGGTGCGTCGAACGCCGTCGGTGCCACCTCGGCCCGGATGAAGGGATCGATCGATCTCAACCCGAATCTCACGTTGAGCACGCGACTGAAGGACCTGAACGGTGCCCGCGGGCTGGGCATCACAACCGGTCCGGTCGAGTTTGCCTTCAACGGCGGCCCCACTGCCACGGTGGATCTTTCCGGCTCCGACACCGTGCAGGACGTGGTGACCAAACTCACCAACGCGATCCAAAAGTACGAAACCGACAACAGCGTGACGGTGCTGGCCGGAGCGGGCGTCACCCTCAGCGGCGGCTCTATCCAGATCAACGTTGCCGCCGGCGGCTCGCTCGCGATCTCCGACGTCGGATCGGGCATTACCGCGCAAGATCTCGGACTTTCCGCGGCCCCGTTCACGCCCAGCGGTGCGACCGGAGTCGCTCTTGATGCCAAACTGACTTGGACCACGCCGATATCCGCCCTCGCCGGCATCACCGGCGGCCTTGGCAGCATAAAGGTCAACAACATGGGGCGTGCGGCGACGGTCGATCTGTCCGGCGCAACCACCCTGGAAGACATCAAGAGTTCGATCGAATCGCTCAACATGGGTCTGCGGGTCGAGATCAACTCCAACGGCACGGGCATCGACATCGTGAACGAGGTCGCCTCGGGGTCGGGCCAGTCGATGTCGATCGAAGAGGTCGCCGGAAACAACTCCACCGCCACACGCCTGGGCATCCGCACCTTCTCCGCGACCACCATGCTCGCGGATTTCAACAACGGCAAGGGCGTGCAGGTGGTGGACGGAGTGATCAATCCGGTCACCAGCACCGCCGACCCCGAACTGAACTACGACTTCAAGATCACCGTGGGAAACGCCGTGCCCGGCGCGACCGTGAAGGTCGATCTGCGCCCGCAGGACGTGGTGAGCGTGCAAACCGTTCTCGCCCGGATCAACTCGGAAATCGCGTCGCAATTGCCCGCGCAAGGTTTGCTCGCGACCGACGTAGTCGCGCAACTCGCGGACGGTGCGAACGGCATCAACTTTGTCCAAAACGGCTCGTTCACCCAGGCGCTGACCGTGACGCAGGCGAACAACTCGCCCGCCGCCGGGCAATTGGGCCTTCTCAACGGCACGTTCAATTCCGGCACAAATACATACGCCGGCACCGACACGGCCAAAGTGCGTGTGGACAGCCTGATGAGCTATCTGATCGATCTTCGCGATGCCTTGACCGCCAACGACGTGAATGGCATCCAACTTGCTGGAGAGAACATCGATCGTGTCAACGGTCTGATCTCGGAGACACGCGGCATGGTGGGCGGCTTCGCCCAACGCGTCACGTTCGCCAAGTCGGTTGAAGATGACCGCAGTGCCGTGGATACGAAGGTTCGATCGGAGCTCGAGGACGTGGATTTCGCAAGTGCCGCATCGAGGTTCAGCCTTTTGCAGACCCAGCTCTCCGCGAGCCTGCAAACGACCGCTCGGATGCAGTCGGTCAGCCTGCTCGACTTTCTGAGTTAGCTGAAACCAGAGTCCGGTTGAAAGACCTGATTCACGGATTGGATCGACAGACCCGTCCCGCCTCGGCCGCGGGAACTCTCGGGTGACAGGACGTCGCCGGCCAGGGAGGTCGGGCGCGATCCGGAGTTCGAAGGCCGCTTTCGCGGGAGCGCGACGATGGAAGTTCGCACCAGCAGGTTCGGGACAGTGACGATTGCCGATGACCGAGTGATTACGTTCCAGAAGGGACTGCTCGGCTTCGCGGATTGCAAGCGATTCTGCCTGCTCGAGCCGGCGGAGGACGCCTGCTTCTTCTGGCTGCAATCGCTCGAGGATCCGGACCTGGCCTTCGTGGTCACCGACCCGATGATCTTCGTACCCGAGTACTCGGTCCCCATCCGCCCCGAGCAGATGGCCGAACTGGGTCTGGCCAAACTCGACGATGCGCAGGTCTTTGTCGTCGTGAACAAGATCGATCGCCAGTTGACGGGCAATCTCCAGGGCCCGCTGGTCATCAACACCCTGAACAGAACCGGCGAGCAGGTCGTGCTCGCCGAAAAGCGTTGGACGGTCCGGCACGCGCTGATGACGGTCGGGGGAGCAATTCCCGCCCGCAAGGCGATGTCGGCCTGAAAGCAGTTTGCTCACGCCGCGGGGCGATGGATCGCCCTGCTGCAATCTATGCGAAAGCGCGGCACACAACCTTTGCGAGCTACGAGGCGCTTACCCCGCCCGGATTCGCCGCGCTCTTCCCTGTCCCTTCACTCTCATCCGAGCTCCATAGACGGCAAGGAGGCTCTTCATGCTGGTGCTCTCGCGTCAGCGCGACGAAACGATCATGATCGGGGACGAAATCGAGATCACCGTGGTGGATATCCGCGGCGACAAGGTTCGTCTGGGCATCACAGCCCCCACCCGGATCGCGGTACATCGCAAGGAAATCTACGAGGCGATCAAGGCGGAGAACAAGCAAGCGTCCCGGGCGATCACGCCGGGGGCCGCCATCGGGTCGATCGATCCTTCGATCGCTCCCGGACCCGCCAAGACCATCAATACGTCGAAGACCGCGAGGCTGGCCGCCGGCCCCGCGCGTTCACCCGATTTGACGCTCACCGATGCACCGGCCGTGCCCCGCAGGGCCGAACCGCGCACGGCATGAGCGATCTCAACCACCCGGATCACCGTTCTCGAAACCAGACCGAAGCAGGACTCACCGGCAAAGCTGACCCGTCCCCCGTTCTTCGTCAGACCGCCGCTCGCAATCACGGAGGATTGCCATGGCCCGGATAAATACGAACATCCCAAGTGTGCTCGCGCAGAGGAATCTGCGGAGTATCCAGTCCGAACTGCAGACGCGGTTCGAACGCCTGAGCACGGGGCTGCGGATCAACCGCGGCGCCGACGACCCCGCGGGGTTGATCATCTCCGAGCGCCTGCGCTCGAACATCTCCGGCGTCAATCAAGGCATCAGCAACTCGGACCGCGCCGCCAACGTGATCTCGACGACCGAGGCCTCGCTGTCCGAGGTGAGCGACCTGCTCAACTCGATCAAGTCGCTGATCGTCGAGAGCGCCAACACCGGCGCCAACTCCGATGCCGAACGCTCGGCCAATCAGTTGCAGATCGACTCGGCGATTGCGAGCATCACCCGAATCAGCGACACGGCGAGTTTCGGCTCGCTCAAACTTCTCAACGGCAGCCTCGACTACAACCTCTCGGGCGTGAACCCCAACGAGGTTGTCCAGGCAAAGGTGTGGAACGCGTCGTTCATCAGCCAGGCCACGTACAACGTCAAGGTCAACGTGGTCGCCTCGGCCCAGACCGGTGCGCTCTACTTCCAGCCGCCCTCGAGCGCGGGGACCATTCTTAGTTCCTCGACCCTGCAGATCGCCGGCACACGGGGCGTGCAGACCATCACGGTCACCAGCAACTCCTCGCTCACCAGCGTCGTCGCCGCCGTCAACAACCTCACCAGCCTTACCGGCGTGAAGGCTTCGCTGATCAACGGCGACCCCACCAGCGGCATGGTCTTCACGTCCGTTGACTACGGCAGCAACGCTTTTGTCTCGGTCAAGCGCCTGCAGGGCCCCGCCCTGGCTTCCGACGCCTTCACCAACAATCTCTACAAGGTTGCCAACAACCTGCCCGCACCGTCGGGTGCTCCGTTCAACTGGGCAACGCTCATCGGTAACGGCACCGTTTCCGTCGCGCAGCGTGACGAAGGACAAAACGTGCAGGCCCTGGTCAACGGCGCCCTCGCCACCGGCGAAGGCCTCAAGATCAAGGTCAATTCCCCCAACCTGTCCATGGACATGCAGTTGTCGGCCCTATTCGCCACGACGGTCAGCAGCACGCCGAGCAACTTCGACATCACCGGGGGCGGCTCGCTCTTCCAACTCGGACCGGATGTTTCCGCCTCGCAGCAGGCAAGTTTCGCGACCCAGAGCGTCGCGGCCTCGAACCTGGGTGGAACTCTCGTCGGCAGCACCATGCAGTTCCTCAGCTCGCTCACTACAGGCGGTTCGAACTCCATCGACGCCAGCCTCAAGAGCAAGGATTTCACGATCGCCAGCGACATCCTGGAGCGTGCGATCGATGAAGTGAGCATCCTGCGTGGACGTTTGGGTGCTTTCCAGCGAAACGTGCTCGAACCCAACACCCGATCGCTCAACAGCGCTCTGGAAAATCTCACGGCCAGCAGCTCCGCGATCCGCGACGCCGACTTTGCCGCTGAGACCAGCGCACTCACCCGCGCCCAGATCCTGAGCCAGTCGGGCACGACGGTACTGCAATTGGCAAACGCTTCGAGCCAGTCGGTGCTCCAGTTGCTGCAGGGATGATCGCAACGGCTGAGATAGATAGACCGGTCGGGGTGTAAGAGCCGGCCGAAGTTATCGAGATCAAAACCACGCCCCGGCGCTCTGCGCCGGGGCGTGTTCTTTTCTCGGACCTCAGGCAGGCCCGCCGCGCCTTCCCAGCCCGCACAGACGGACCCACCGTTTCACTTTGAAGCACCGCCCATAAATCGACGCCTCTTCGTCCCCGATGAGCAGGTGCGATCGCGTGTTTTCGGATGGTCCGAAGGCGCGCGTCGGCCCCGCAACGGATTCGGGGCGCCGGAGTTCCGCGTGTGCGGGGCCGGAAACGCAAGGTCCGCCCGGCCGATTGTGGCCAAAACGGACCTCGCACCGAACGGGACCCGGGTCACGCCGGCAAGCCCGATCGTTCGTTAGCACGGAGGTTCGTCGCCCATGGGCCGCATCAATACCAACGTTCAATCTCTGATCGCCCAGCGCGTGCTCGGCCAGAACCAGCAGTCGCTGAGCAGTTCGCTCCAGCGCCTGTCGACCGGCCTGCGCATCAACAGCGGCAAGGACGATCCCGCCGGCCTCATTGCCAGCAACAACCTGGGTGCCGAGATCGCGAGCAAGAACGCGGCCGTCGCCAACGCGAACCGCGCCGACCAGGTGGTGAATATCGCCGCAGGCGGGCTGTCGGAAGTCTCGGGCCTGCTCACGCAGCTCCAGGGGCTCATCACGGCAACGTCGTCATCCGCTGGTATTTCCGACGCGGAACGCTCGGCGAATCAGCTCCAGATCGACTCGATCCTCCAGACGGTGGACCGCATCTCGACCAGCACGTCGTTCCAGGGCATCAAACTCCTGAACGGAAACTTCGATTTCAAGACCTCGGGCGTCGCTTCGGGCGTTGCCGATTACAAGATCAACGCCGCCAAGTTCGCCGGCAGCGCCAATGTCGATGTGCTCGTCACCGGCTCGGCGCAGCAGGGTGGCATGTTCCTGTCGTTCGGAACCGCTTCGATCGACACGGGTACGGGCAGCCAGTTCACCGTTGAGGTGGGCGGGGCTTCGGGCAGCCGTCAATTGACGTTCAGCAGCTCGACCAGCCTCACGAACATCGCCGCCGCGATCAACAGCTTCACCAGCATCACGGGCGTGAACGCCGCGGTCTCGGGCACGGGCATCAAGCTCAACTCGACCGATTTCGGCAGCGCCAACTACGTGAGTCTCCGCGTGGTCAACGCCGGAAACATCGCCAGCAGCGGCCAGGAGGGCGTCTACGACCTCCAGTCGAACGACACAAACCTCGCTGCCACCACGAAGCGCAGCACCTTCGCCGGCGTGAACAACACGATCACGAACAAGGGCAAGGACATGCAGGCGACCATCAACGGGGTCGCGGCCATTACCAACGGCAAGACCGCTCGAATCAACACCGACTTCCTCGATGTTGAAGCGACGCTGACAACCGGACAGTCCCAGACGCTTGGTGCCGTCGGAACGCACGCCTTCTCGATCATCGGAGGCGGCGCGACCTTCACCCTCGCGGGCAACGTCGACATCGCCGGCAAGGTCTCGATCGGTATCCAATCCGTCGGGACCACCGCGCTGGGCAACGCCGTCGTCGGGTATCTCAGCCAGCTCTCCAGCGGCCAGTCTTCAAACGTGATCACCGGGAGCACCGAGAATGCCCAGAAGATCGTGGGCGCCGCGATCGAGCAGATCAGCTCGCTTTCGGGCCGACTCGGTGCCTTCCAGTCCAACACCGTGGGAGCCACCATCCGAAGCCTCGGCGTGGCCGTCGAGAACGCGACTGCGGCGCAGTCGATCATCCGCGATGCCGACTTCGCGGCGGAAACCGCCGGTCTAACGCGATCGCAGATCCTCGTGAGTGCCTCGACCAACGTGCTGGGACTTGCCAACCAGGCCCCGCAGTCGGTGCTGCAGTTGCTCGGCTAATTCCAAGCGACTTTCGCAACCAAACCCCTCACGCCGGCCTTGGGATTGACTTCCCGAGGCCGGTTTCCTTTGCGCATCGCGCGGAACATGCGCGTGGTTTTTGAATGGTTTTTATGAGACTGCTCAAAGTGCTTTCCGGACCCGCCGATTCCCGGAGTGCGTCAACGCCCGGAAACCTCCGGCCCTGACGCCAAGCCCGTACGGATGCGGGCCTTGAGAGACCGGGTGACACACCCGGCGAGATGTTCGGGCCCGGGGAATCTTGCCATGAGCCGCATCAACTCCAACGTTCAGTCTCTGATCGCTCAGCGGGTTCTGCAACAGAACCAGTTGTCGCTCTCGACCTCACTCGAGCGGCTCAGCACCGGCCTGCGGATCAGCCGCGGCAAGGACGACCCAGCCGGGCTGATCGCATCCGAGAACCTTCGGGCCGAGATCCACTCCACCAACCAGGCCGTGGCTAACGCCAACCGCGCCGATCAGGTGGTAAACATTGCCGAGGGCGGCCTGCAGGAAGTCAGTTCGCTGCTGACCGAACTGCAGGGCCTCATCACCAGTTCGTCTTCCTCGGCCGGCATTTCCGATGCGGAGCGCCAGGCCAATCAGTTGCAGGTCGATTCGATCCTGCAGACCATCGACCGCATTTCGACGGCGACCAGTTTCCAGGGCGTGAAGCTGCTCAACGGCAGCTTCGACTTCCGCACCAGCAACGTGGCGTCCGGCGTTGCCGATTATCGGATCAACGCGGCCAAGTACACCGGCGGGTCGCTCAACACCGACATTCTGGTAACCGGTTCGGCCCAGCAGGGCGGCTTCTTCCTGTCGTTCGGCGCCGCTTCTATTGATACCGGCGTCAACAGCCAGTTCACAATTGAAGTGGGCGGCGCACTGGGAACCCGCCAACTCACGTTCAGCTCCTCCACCACTCTTACGAATATTGCCGCGGCGGTGAACAGCTTCACCTCGGTAACGGGCACGCAGGCGACGGTTTCCGGAACCGGCATCAAGCTTTTCAGCACCGATTTCGGATCTTCGCAGTACGCCTCGATCAAGGTGGTGCGTGCCGCGGGCATCGCCAGCGCCAGCCAAGAAGGCATCTACGACCTGAACACTTCCAACACGGGCGCTGCACAGACCACGCTCCGGAGCACGTTTGCGGCCGCGACCAACACGCTGACCGATCGGGGCCAGGATCTGCAGGCCACCATCAACGGCATTATCGCCACCGCGAACGGCAAGACCGCCCGGATCAACACCGATTTCCTCGATGTCGAAGCGACCCTGACGACCGCACAGTCGCAAACGCTCGGCGTCGTCGGATCGCAGCACGCGTTTACGATCACCGGCGGCGGAGCGGACTTCCAGCTCAGCGGCCAGGTGAATATCGCCGGGCGCGTGTCGATCGGCATCCAGACGGTAAACACCTCGCTGCTCGGGACGTCTTCCAGCGGTTACCTGAACACACTCGCGGCCGGGCAGGCCAATAACCTGGTCAACGGCAGCGCGGAAACAGCCCAAAAAGTCGTCAACAAGGCGATCGAGCAGATCTCTTCGCTGCGAGGTCGGTTGGGCGCATTCCAATCGAACACGGTTGGATCGACGATTCGAAGCCTGAGCGTTTCGGTCGAGAACACGACGGCAGCCGAGTCGGCGATCCGCGACGCGGACTTTGCCGCGGAAACCGCGGGCCTGACGCGATCTCAGATTCTCGTGAACGCTTCGACGAACGTTCTGGGGCTTGCGAATCAAGCGCCGCAGTCGGTGCTGCAGCTGCTGGGATAAAAAATCAGCCAAAGCCCGAGTCCCAAAAATGCCAAAGGGCCCGCGATCTTCGCGGGCCTTTTTCGTTGGTGCCGAGAACTCGCCGCGCCGATCGGCGCAGGGCGCACAGACGTACCCGTATGGCATGTGGAAAGTCTCACGCACTTGGCGCGTGAACAGCGTCGACCGATTTCGAGTCTGGCCCCCCCGAGCCAAGCGTGACGGCGAGGGGGCGGAGGCGGCGCGGATCGGTTCTGCGCCTGGGCGTTGACACGGGAGTCCCGAGTCAACGAGTCGTGCCGGGCCGTTTGCCCGGCGCGGGAAGGTGTAGACGCTGCGGCGTCCGATCGACCCGCGTGCGGGGCGAATCACGGAGGAATCGATTCCATGGGACGGATTAATACAAACGTTCAGTCGCTGATTGCTCAGCGGGTGCTCGGCCAAAACCAGAACGGCCTGTCCACCTCGCTCGAGCGACTCTCGACGGGTCTTCGCATCAACAGCGGTAAGGATGATCCCGCCGGCTTGATCGCGAGCAATAACCTCAGCGCTGAGATCGCGGGCAAGAATGCCGCGGTCTCGAACGCCAACCGCGCCGATCAGGTGGTGAACATCGCCGCCGGCGGCATCACGGAAGTCTCGAGCCTTCTGACCCAGCTCCAGGGCTTGGTCACTTCCAGCTCGAGCGCCGCGGGCATCTCCGAGTCGGAAAAGCAGGCGAATCAGCTGCAGATTGACTCGATTCTCCAGACCATCGACCGCATCTCGAGCAGCACGTCCTTCCAGGGTGTGCGCCTCCTGAACGGCAACTTTGACTTCAAGACGTCCGCTGTCGCCTCGGGCGTTTCGGACTACAAGATCAACGCCGCCAAGTTCACGGGCAGCACCAATGTTGACGTCCTCGTGACGGCCTCGGCGCACAAGGGCGGCATGTTCCTGTCGTTTGGCGCCGCGTCGATCGACACGGGCACCGGCAGCCAGTTCACCATCGAAGTCGGCGGCGCCAGCGGCACGCGTCAGTTGACGTTCAGCAGCTCGACCAGCCTGACCAACATCGCAGCAGCGATCAACAGCTTCACCAGCATCACCGGTGCGAAGGCAAGCGTCTCGGGCACGGGCATCCGCTTGGACGCGACCGATTTCGGCAGCTCCAGCTACGCCAGCCTCCGCGTTGTCGATGCCGGCAACATCGCCAACAGCGGGCAGGAGGGCGTGTACGCTCTGAACTCGTCGGACGATGCGGTGGCCAACACCACACGCGTCAGCACGTTCGCCGCGGCCAGCAACACCATCACCAAGAAGGGTGCCGACGTCACCGCGACGATCAACGGCATCTCGACCACGGCGACCGGCAAGACGGCCCGCGTGAACACCGACTTCCTCGACGTCGAAGTGACGCTGACCGACGCCCAGTCTCAGACGCTTGGCTCGGTCGGTTCGCACGCCTTCTCCATCACCGGCGGCGGTGCTTCCTTCCAGCTCAACGGCAACGTTGACATTGGCGGCAAGGTGTCGATCGGCATCCAGTCGGTTGAAACCACCAAGCTCGGCACGCAGGCGCTCGGTTATCTCAACAGCCTCGCGTCGGGCAAGGCCAACAACGTGGTCACCGGCAGCACCGACAACGCCCAGAAGGTGATCGCCGCGGCGATCCTTCAGACCAGCTCCCTCGCGGGTCGCTTGGGCGCCTTCCAGTCGAACACGATCGGTTCGACGGTTCGCAGCCTGGGTGTCGCGGTGGAAAACTCGACGGCCGCTCAGTCGATCATCCGCGATGCTGACTTTGCGAGCGAAACGGCGAAACTCACCCGCAATCAGATTCTGGTCAGTGCTTCGACCAACATTCTGGGTGTGGCCAACCAGTCGCCTCAGGCCGCTCTTCAGCTCCTCGGCTAAGCCGACGAACTGAGAGAAGATTGAATCACGCGACCCCGGGCGATATCCGCCCGGGGTTTTTTCTTGCGCCGGGCCGGCGGCCCTCGCCTCGCCGGGCTCACGGTCGGCAGTCCGGGTGGTCGATCTTGTTGGTCGCATGGCACGTCGACATGGCCAACTCGGATCGGAACTGCAAGGGTCCGCTAAGCCGGCCCGAGCCCGGAGCCGCGCCAAGCCGGGCGTGGAGTTTCCCCGAGAACTCGACGCGGCACGGGACAACTTCCTCGTTTACGTACGCATCGAATGCGGGATGAGCCGGGCGACACTCGACGCGTATGGGCGTGACATGCGGGACCTGATGACCGATCTCACCGCCGCTGGCGTCACCTCGCTGCGTGCGATCACCAGCCAGCACCTGATCGATCACCTCGCACGGCTGAAATCCGAGCGTGGCATGGAGGCCTCCTCGGTCTCGCGCCACCTTGCAACCATCCGCACGTTTTGCAAGTGGATCCACGCCAACGGAAAGATCGACCGCAACCCATCGGATGCTCTCGACGCGCCGACACGCTGGAAGCGGCTCCCGGAATGCCTTTCGGTTTCGCAAGTGAAGGCCCTGATGGAATCGCCAACCGCAGATGCGAGATCCGCCGGAGACGACGTCTCCGACCCGCCACTCTGGTTGCGGGATCGTGCGATCCTGGAGATGCTCTACAGCAGCGGGCTTCGCGCCACCGAAATCACCACCATTACGCTGCGTTCAATCGATCCCGCGATCGGAGGCGTTCATGTGATCGGCAAAGGCAACAAGCAACGGCTGGTACCTCTTGGCACTCCCGCACGCCGAGCGCTCGACGAATACCTCAAAGAATGCCGTACCAAGCTTCTCCAGCCCGACGGCAGGGACAAAGGCCGCGTATTCCTTTCTCGCTCCGGCGGACCGCTCGAGCGTGTCGCACTCTGGCAAATCGTGCGGAAACACGCCCGGGCCGCGGGACTGAAGGATGTCCATCCCCACATGCTTCGTCATAGTTTCGCGACGCACCTGCTGATCGGAGGAGCGGACCTGCGCGTCCTCCAGGAGATGCTGGGGCACGCGGACATTTCTACGACCCAGATCTACACCCACGTGGATCGCACGCACCTCAAATCGGTGCACACAAAGTACCACCCGCGGGAACGATCGCGTCGGGGTGCATAGGCGGCCAAAGGGCATGGTCAGATTGGACGCCTTAGCGGGTCCGTACCGGTGGGCCGAAGGGGCTCTTCGGTTGGGCGCCGGCGGCCGGCGAGCTTCTCGAGTTCCGCCATCGCGCGATCGGCCTCGTTGTCACCCGCGATGCGGATGGGTGCCGCGAGACCCGGTGCGACCATGGCGCGATCGAGGTCTCCAGAGGAACGTGCGGCGTACAGGCTCCCCGCGCCGTGCTGCTGCACGGCAGCGATCTCGGCCTCTACCACCGGATCCACCACAGAATGGACAATTCCCGCCGAGACCCCGACGCTCAGGTTGACCACGGCCCACACGAGCAGCGTGAGCAAAGCGATCGGCAGGACCGCGTGGAAACCGAGTACGACCAATTCGCTGCGAGTGCCTGCGGCAACGGAAGTACTCGCCTCGACAAGCGGTTGATAACCGCAGAAGACGCCCCAGATGGTCGCGGAGGGAATCGCGCTGGTCCACGGAATCGCCATGCCGAAGAGCGCGGTGACGATGGTCGCGGCGCGAACGGCACGCTGCATACCAATGACTCCCGCGCCGGCTGCGATCGCTGTCGCCATCCAGCACTGGGCCACCAGCACAGCGAGCGCAACAACTCCCACACCGGAAGCGACTCCAGAAATCCCGGCTAGCACTTGGTCGCCCTTGCCGGGTTTTCGAGGTTCAGATTGGTCGATGTCCAACCGTGACGATTCGATCGGCTTGCGCGGCCCGGCCTCGACGACCGCGAGTGGCGCTTCATGCTCACCCTTTGCAGCCGATGCGGTCTCGAATCGCACTTCGGTAAAGTGAACGAACGCGAAAGTCAGGGTCTGAGCGATGATCGCGATCGCCACGACCAGCGACGAGAAAACTGCGCCCCTTCGAAGGGCAAGTAAGGCGGGTGAAGCGTTGATGTAGGCACCGGGGGTGGGCCGTGGCACGGTCAATCTCCCATAAGTACTGCGTCCGATACTCTTTACGCCCTATCGGCCCGGATTGAAATCGACTGAAGCGAATATGCCGGACTTGCGGGCTTCTCTTTGCCGCACACCCCCGTGGATGGCCGCCAAAGGGGTTCGCCGCTATACTTTCAATGAATCCTGAAAGTTCCGAAGCCCCTGCTATGACCAATCTCTACACGCCGCCGCCGCTCGCACCGAATGCCGATGCCCTCGACGAGGGATTTCTGGCATCGGTCGCTGCGGGACAGGCGCGGCTTTCTCCCGACCAGGCATTGGACCTGTTCCGGCGGCTGCCTCTCGCAACGCTGGGGCGATACTCCGACGCGAGATGCCGCGGCATCCATGGTGATTCGTTTCGCACCTTTGTGATCGACCGGAACATCAACTACACCAATGTGTGCAACGCCAAGTGCACGTTCTGCGCGTTTCGGCGCGATGGGCACGAAGCCGATGCCTACACGCTCGAGTACGACACGCTGCTCCAAAAAGTCGGTGAGCTGTCCGCGATAGGTGGGACGCAGATCCTGATGCAGGGGGGGATGAATCCGGAACTGCCGTTCGATTGGTATCTCGATCTGCTGTACGCGATCAAGGAACGCTACCCACACGTGCATGTGCACGGCTTCAGCCCGCCTGAGTTCATTGAGTTTGTGCACTTCTTCAATCCGCCGGGGAAGAACCTGGAGGAGAAAGTCCGCTGGGTGATGGTGCGTCTACGCGACGCGGGGCTCGACAGCGTGCCGGGCGGCGGGGGCGAGATATTTTCCGATCCCGTGCGCCGGAAGATCGGGCTGGGCAAATGCGATGCCGAGAGTTGGCTGACGGTGATGTACGTGGCGCATTCGCTCGGGATGTTCACGAGCGCGACCATGATGTTCGGCCACATCGAGGGCTACGCGGATCGCATCCATCACATGATGCTGGTGCGGGAGTGGCAGGATCGGGCGCTTCGGGACTTTGGCGGCGAAATGGAGACGCCAAACGGTTCGGTGTTGGCCGAGGCGCCGAACATCGCGAGCAAGTATCCCGGTGGCTGGCGGCGCAGCGAGCGGCGCAAGACACGAACCGGAGGCGGTCACTACAAGTCTTTCATTTCATGGCCGTTCCAGCGCGAGAACACGCCCCTCGGGCGCGTGAAGGACTGGGGCGCGAATCCGGACGAACTCGCATCCGAGTTTCCGGGCGATGTTCTGGCCCGCGCGTTTGCCTGGGGTGAGAACTCGGAAGTGGACTACAAGTCGGTTGCGGGCGCGGAAGAATTCGGGCGGAGAGTCCGCATGAGCGGAAGCACAGACTATCTGCGCACACAGGCGCTCAGCCGCCTGATGCTCGACAACATCTATTCGATCGGAAGTTCCTGGGTAACGATGGGACCGCACATCGGTCAGGTCGCGCTCTCGTTCGGCGCGAACGACATGGGCAGCGTGATGATGGAAGAAAACGTGGTGAGCAGCGCGGGGACCACGTACTGCCTTGACGAGGCGGTGTTGTGCCGCCTGATCCGTGGCGGCGGCTTCATCCCCGCGCAGCGTGACAATGTCTACGACATATTGAAAGTGCACTCCGGAGCGGACTCGCCGGATCTGTGCGTCACCGACTGGTCAAAGCACCGGGCGCGAAAGATGCACCAAGAGGCGCCACGAGAGCAGAAAGTTGCTCTTCAGGTACAGATCAAGTCACGATCGGGTGCGCTCCAGGCTGCGCGTTAAAGACGGCGACGCCGGAATGCAGCCAGGCCCGTGCCGACAAGGGCGACCCACGCTGCAGGGCTTGGAATCTCGGCATAATCTATGAAACTGGTGCCGTTGACATCCGCGATCGAAAAGTCGACCTGCGACGCGCGAACACCCATTTCCGGCGCGAACCCGGACAGCACCATCTCATTGTGAAACCAGTTGTAAAGCGAGGCGGTGTCGCCCGATTCGAGCCATGACTGCACGGTCGATTCCGAGGTTGCAAAGAGACTGGTCCAGTCGCTGAAGCCCGGGATGAACGCTGAATCGAGCATCGTCACAGAGACGCCGCCATCGTCATAGACACCGATTACGGTGTAGCGTGCGGCTCCGATGGGATCGTCGAAGACGCCGAGCGAAATGTTCTGCTCGATCGATGTGGTCACATCGACCATATTCACGCCGTTCTTGGCTGCGTCGGTAAGCGCCCAGCCCCCCAGGGCCTCGTGCTGCGTGGACGGCCCCGACTCCTGGAACCAGGCCAGAAGATGCACATAGCTCAGGTTGCTCGCGGCGGGTGACGAGTCACCTTGCATCCGCAGTTGAATCGCCGCTGCGCTCGTCAGCGAAGCGGTTGAAAGCGCACAGAGTGCAGAGAGCGCGAGCGCAGATCGGATCATGGAAGGCCTCCGGCAGAATTCGAGTTGGGAGCGGCGAGAATGAAACGACAACGACGCCGCGAACGGCGATCTCTGCTCTACTCGCTTCAACTATGACTCAGAAAATGGGGGGCTGCCAGTCAACTCCCACAAAGGACGCGGGCGTGCGGCCGTGGAACCTCCAACCCTTTACAGGTTCGCTACTTAGCGAAGAGCAGGTCGGCGATTTGAATCGCGTTGAGCGCCGCACCTTTGCGCAACTGGTCGCCGGACAAGAACAGGCAATGATTGCGCGTTCTGCCTTGGGCGTCACGCTTGGAGCCGGGATCGGCACGCAAGCGGCCCACAAAGACGATGTCCGTGCCCGAAGCGTGCAAAGGCGTGGGAAACTTGTTGGCCTTGCGATCGTCGATGAGGAAAACGCCCTGCGCGCCCTCAAACGACTGACGGACCTCAGCCTCCGACGCCGGAGTGACCAAGGTCATCGTTACGGACTCTGAGTGAGCGCGAACGACCGGAACGCGGACGCAGGTTGGCGAGACCTCGACGTTTGCATCGTGCCAGATGCGGCGCGTCTCGCTGATCATCTTCTTCTCTTCGCCGTTGAGCCCCGTCGCCTCATCCATCGCGGAATTGTGACTGAAGACGTTGAAAGCGCACGGTTCCGCGAAGACGTTTGTTCGGGGCTCGCGGCCGGCGAGCATGTCGGTGGCCTGCGTCTTTAGTTCCGTGATAGCCGCGGCGCCAGCACCCGAGACCGCCTGATAAGTCGAAACCACGATCCGCTCGATTCCAAAGCGTTTCCGGATCGGCTCCAAGGCCACGAGGAGCAGAATTGTCGAGCAGTTCGGGTTGGCGATGATCGCGGGCGATGCGGCGGCCGCAACCTCAGCGCCGTTCACTTCGGGAACCACCAGCGGCACGTTTGGTTCGGCGCGAAACGCAGACGAATTGTCAACAACAGCGCAGCCCGCGGCACGTGCCGCGGGGGCAAGCGTGCGTGCGATGTCGGAAGTCGCACAGAACAGGGCCACCTTGCAATCGACGAAACTGGCGGGTCCCGCTTCGGTGACCGGGATTGTGCTTCCGGCGTACGGAATTGTCGATCCCGCCGAGCGTGCCGATGCGACCGCCCGAATGCGATCTGCGCGATGTCCGCGCACTTCGAGAATCGCGAGCGCTTCGCGACCGACTGCGCCGGTCGCCCCCACCACCACGAGCGGACAGTCGGAGGGAATCATGACGCAACCTCAAAAGCGGATTGAACTGGACTGACAACGACGTGCGGCTCCATCGCCACTGTCGCCGGCTTGATTTCGATTTCCCTAGGCACGCGAGCCCCTGCTTCACCAACGTCAACGGCTCGCAGAGCCTGATCCAGGTCGGCGATCAGATCATCGATGTGCTCGATGCCGATCGACAGCCGCACAAGATCGCGAGGCAGCGCGTGGCGTTCGCGTTCCTTTTCCGGCACGCTGGCGTGCGACATGTAGAAAGGCAGGCTGGCGGAAGAGGACACGGTACCGAAACTGACGCGGATCGCAAAGAGTTTCAGTGCCTCGACAATGCGGCGGGAGGTATCGACCGAGCCGGTTTCGAAGCAGACGACGGCGCCGCCGCCTGCGTGCTTCGAAACGCTTTGCTGACACAGTGTGTCCTTGCCCGGGTGCGTCGGCAGCGTCGGATATCGAACTTTGCGCAGCTCGGACCGACCTGCAAGGAACTCGGCGATGCGTCGGGCGTTGTCCTGCTGGCGTTCGAGACGGAGCGCGAGCGTGCGGAGCCCGCGTTCGAGCTGGTACGCATCGAACGGAGCGAGGGCACAACCCTCACCGTTCTGTGTGCGGTAGAGGTGCTCGGCCAGATCATCGCGATTGACCGCGACCACTCCCGCGGTCACGTCGCTGTGCCCGCCGATGTACTTTGTCGCGGAATGAATCACGATATCGATGCCCAGATCGAGCGGGCGGAGATTGAGCGGTGTGAGGAGCGTGTTGTCAACGGCGGTCAGAATTCCACGCCGACGGGCCGCATCAGCGATCGCGCGGACGTCGTAGATGGTCAGCATCGGGTTGCCGACGGGTTCGAAGTAGACGAGCTTGGTTTCGAGCGAGGCCGCGGCAAGGAATCGATCGGCATTGGAAGCATTGCAATATCGAACATCCACACCGCGATCGGGCAGGATGGTCGAAAAGATGCGCTGCGTGCCTCCGTAGAGGTCGTTCGACGCCAGAATCTCGTCACCCGGCTTGAGGAATCGCGTGACCGCAGCGATCGCAGCAACACCGCTGGCGAATGCAAAGGCTTTCTTGGCCCCTTCGAGCTCAGCGAGTTGTAATTCGAGGACCTGGCGTGTCGGATTGCCGCTCCGCGAGTAGTCAAAGTCGCCGAACGCCGTCGCCGAATCCTGATCGAACGTTGACGACAAATAGATCGGCGTCACCGTCGGCTTGTGCTGCAGGCCGGCAGTTTCCGGGTGAACGAGCTTTGTGTGAATGTGCAAGCTCACCGATTCGCTCCGGTACGAGGGGCCGGCGAAGGGGCTCCGCCGAGAGGAGAGGCGGCCGAGTCCCGTTGGGCTCCCTGCGCAAATCGAGCCGCGACGCCCTGAGCCTTCGCGTGCGTGCGAACGCGATCATGCGTGTCTTCCGGATCGAACCGCTCGCCTGCGATCTCGAGCAGATCGGCGAACACCGATTCAGCCGTCGGCCAGCGACCGGCGCCCCGTCCGCTTACCACGATCTGGCGACCGTCGGCCAATCGGACAATCGCGGCATTTTGCTCGTCCTGAAGTTGCGCGAAACACCCCGAAAGCGAAACCTCTTCGGGTCGCACCAGCGCGCGAACTACACCCGACCCCTCATTTCGGAGTGTCGCAACGAGACGGATCGCACTCCCTTGCGCCCGCGCCGCCGCGACCGCCTCAACATTGATCGCCCGGATGCCGGTGCGCTCTACCCTTTCCACGGGCAGCGAAACACCGAAACCGACCGATGCGAGCACCGAAAGCTTGTTCGCAACATCGACTCCATCGAGGTCTGCGGACGGATCCGCCTCCGCAAATCCCGCGGCCTGGGCTTCGCGCACCGCCTCATCAAATGCCACGCCCTTTTCGAGCCGACCGAGAATGAAGTTGGTCGTGCCGTTGAGTACGCCGCGCAGTTCGACCACTTCCCCCGATTCGCGAGCGCGTCGAATGGCCTCGATCACGGGCACACCTCCCCCGACGCTCGCGCTGTAGCGGAGCGTGACACCCTGCTTGCGGGCGCGCTCGTGGAGTTCCGGCCCGAATGCGGCGATCACTGCCTTGTTCGCCGTGACAACGTGCTTCCCGGCGTTGATCGCCTGAAGAATGAGTTCGCGAGCCGGGTGCAATCCGCCGATCGACTCGATGACAACATCCGCCGGCGAGGCAATCGCCGCGTTGAGATCGCTTGTCAGGAGCGGCGTGGGTACCCCGCTGGAAGCATGCTTGCTCAGAGTGCGCACGCCCACCGCGACCACTTCGAACAACTTGGGAAGCTGAGCAAGATGGCGATAAACGCCCAGACCAACGGTGCCGAGGCCGAGCAGCGCGACCTTGACGGGCTTGGGAGTTCCGACACCCTTCGCGAATTCCGAGGCTTCCGGTCCGACGACCGTTCCCACCGGATGCCCGATGCCGCCGATCCCGATCGACAGATTGTGGTCGCGCGCGAAGCGAACGGCCTTGTGCTGTGCGACGCCTTCGACAAGCGAAAGCACATCGTCGTATGAAACCTTGCGGTAGCGGCGCGCGGTCGAGGCGTGCTCAGAAGGGTCGCGGTCGTAGAGACCGTCGACGTCCTTCACGAGCACGCAATCGCAGCCCAGACCCGCCGCGATGAAGAGAGCGGAGAAGTCGGAGCCGCCGCGGCCGAGTAACGACGTGCGCCCGAGCGAATCACGCCCAATGAATCCCGGCACGACAAGCACTGGTCGGTCTTCGAGCGCCGCACGGATCGCCTCGATATTGAGGCTTTCGGGCTTTGCATCCAGCAACGGCCCGCTGGTGCGAAGGCCGAGCGCGCCCGGATCGAGTGCGTTCGCCGGAATCCCTGCGCGATCAAGCGCGAGGGTCAGGAGCGCCTGTGTCTGCGCTTCGCCGGTTGCAGCAAGCGCAGCAATACCGCCCGCATCGCACGAATCACCGAAGGTCTTCGCGTGCGCGAGCAGCCTGTCCGTCGTCGGCCCCATCGCCGAAACAACCGCGATCACTTTCTGGCCTCGTCGGAGATAGCGATAGACCTCGTGAATCGCGAGCGAGAGCGACTCTTCGTTGGGCAGAACCGAACTTCCAAACTTGAGAACGACGACGTCATCGCATTGTGCAAGGGGCCGAGCATTTGAATTGGACTGGGCGGACATGGCGAGCTCCAGATCAAGAGCGGGCACGCGAATCACGCGTGGGCCGCGGGAAAAAGCGGGGAGAGAGCAAACGCAAGTTGGGTTCAGACGAGTTGACGCGCGCAACCGCGCGTCTTGACCGTCGTCGTCGTGCGCGTCGAAGTAGCACGCGTCGTGGCTTTTGTCACCACTTGATCGAGTGCTTGCTCGAGATCGGCGATGATGTCCGCCGCGTCTTCGAGTCCGACAGAGAGACGAATCAGCCCATCGGTGATGCCGGTGCGCTCACGCTGCTCGCGCGGCACATCTCCGTGCGTCATCGAGACGGGGTGAGTGATCAACGTCTCGGTCGCGCCGAGATTCTCCGCGAGCGTGCAGAGTTGGACGTTGTTCATCACGGTCACACCAGAATCTACACCACCGGCTACCTCGAACGCAACGATTCCCCCGAAGAACGTCTGAGAATCGGCGTTTTTCGTGCTTCTCTTCGCTGCAAATTGCGATCGGCTCTGCCGCAGAGCCAGGTCGTGCTGCGGAAACTCCGATAACCCGGGGTAGAACACCTTCGTGACCTTGGGATGGCCCTCCAGATATCGGGCAACGCGCAGGGCGCTTCGGGAATGCTGACGAATGCGGAGGGGTAGCGTCTTCAGGCCCTTGAGCGTGAGCCAGGCATCGAACGGAGCCTGAATCGAACCGAGAGACTTGCGGAAGAGCCGAAGGCGATCGAGCAATCTGGCATCGCGTGTGGAGATCGAACCCCCCACCGTCGCGTTGTGCCCTTCGATGTATTTCGTGGTTGAGTAAACGGCGATGTCCGCGCCAAGGTCGAGCGGGCGGAAGAGCACCGGCGTCAGGAACGTGTTGTCCACTGCGAGCGGGATACCCAGTTTCTTCGTGATGCGTGCGATCGCTTCGACATCGACAAGTTTCAATGTCGGGTTCGCGGGTGTTTCCGCAAAGACGAGCCTTGTGCGCGGAGTGATCGCGTCTTCAACGGCCTGCACATCGGAAGTATCGACAAACGACGCGGTGATACCGAGCGGTTCAAGCACCAGGTTCAACAAGCGAACCGTGCCACCGTACACCACATCAGAAACCACGATGTGATCGCCAGCTTTGAGCAGCGCGAGAAACAGCGTTGTGATCGCGGCCAATCCGGTTGAGAAACACACTGCGGGAGGCGTGTTTTCGAGGGCGCCGAGCGCATCCTCCAAAGCAGAAACAGTCGGATTGCTCGCTCGCGAATACGTGTGGCCCTTGTGCACGCCGACCGCGTCCTGCGCGTACGTGGTCGATTGATAGATCGGAGTCAGAATCGCGCCCGTGGTCGGATCGGGCTCGCGGCCGCCTCGGATGGCAAGCGTGTCGATGCCCGCCTCTGCGCGAACTGCACGCTTGCGAACTACTCGACTGGGTTCCGCGCGGTGTGCCGCGGCGGAACGCGCTTCGAGAGCCTTGGACGCTGAAAGATGACGGGGTAAACCAGACATGCCGTGAACTCCACGGCACCAAGTCGACACGAGCCATAGGGCGGAACGAACTGGGCTTTCGCCGCGTTCGCTTTTTGCAGGATGAAGGGCCAATCCCATCATCCGCCGCATCGTTCCAAGGGGCAGTCGTTTCGACTGAACCAAGGCTGGCTCCGGCACCGCGACTGTTTTCAGCTCGGTTGCCGCCCGGGAATATGCCTTCCCGAGACTCTTGATGCTGGAGGAAGTGTACCGGGTGATCGGCCCGTGTCAACCCTTCCTGTCCGAGCCAAGTAGCGATGAACGCATCCGATTAAACTGCGGTCGATGACCGAGCCCGTCCCCGCAATCACACTTTCATGGCTGGGAGACTGCTGCCTGCGAGTCGGCTTTGGCGAGAATGCCACCGATTCGGCCCTTGCATCGGTGCGGAGCGCCTGCGAGCAGCTTCAAAATGCTCGCCTCGAAGAAATAGTGGATCTCACCCCGGCTTTCCACACTCTGCTGATTCGATTCGATCCTCGCGCTGATTTGACACAGGTTGAATCGCGAGTCCGAATGCTGATGAATTCAATACACGATTCAAGAAATCGAAACAGCTCACGTCTGATCGAGATTCCCGTTTGCTATGAACTCGGATTCGCGCCCGATCTCGAAGTCGTTGCAGCGCATTGCAACTTGAGCGTTGCCGATATCGTTTCTCGCCACGCCGCGGCCGAGTATTGCGTTGCTTTCATTGGATTCACGCCCGGGTTTGCATATCTGACCGGATTGCCGAAGAGCCTGCATGCGCCCCGACTCGAACGCCCGCGCGTCCGAGTTCCCTCGGGCAGCGTCGGGATCGCCGGAGATCAGACCGGTATCTATCCTCGCGAAACACCTGGTGGATGGAAACTGATTGGTCGATCACCGCTCCGCATGTTCGATGCGTCGAAACCGTCTCCTTCATTGCTCGCAGCTGGCGACCGAGTGCGATTCAAACCTGTTGATGCTGCCCAGTTCCGTGCTCTGGCCGAGAAAGAGCAAACAGCATGAATGCAATTCTGCGAGTGCTCGAACCGGGAATGCTCACGACCGTCCAGGACCTTGGACGCCCTGGCTTTTCGGCTCTGGGTGTCGCGATTGGCGGTGCGGCGGACACGCTTTCGCTTCGGATCGGCAACCGACTTGTGGGGAACCCGGACGATGCCGCGGGCCTCGAGTTCACGCTTACAGGAGGATTCTTTGAGTTTGAACAAGGCGCGGTCATTGCGGTGACGGGGGGCGTCGCCGAAGTTTCGGGAAGCAAGTGTGGCATGATTCCCATGTGGCGGATGGCGAATTTGAGCGCCGGGGAACAGCTCCGCATCGGTCCCGTCCGGCGCGGGTGCCGGGTCTATCTGACGGTGCGCGAAGGCATTCAAGTCAACAAGATCCTGGGGAGTCGATCAACCCATCTTTCGGCGCGATTTGGGGGGCACGAGGGGCGTGCGCTCAAGGCGGGCGATGTTCTCCGCGTTGGCGTATCACGCTCACCTGAGCAAACGCGAGGCGAGGTTTCGTATGGCCCCGAATTCCTGCGTAGGAGGACAATCCGAGCGATCGAAACACCCGACTCCGGAATGTTTCGACCGGAGGCCGCGCAGGGAATTTGGGCATCCGGCTATCGCGTCTCAAATCAGTCGGATCGGGCCGGGATACGGCTCGAAGGCGAGGCGAACTCCTCCCTCTGCGGTGGCCGGATGACGAGCGAAGGCATGACGCACGGCGTTATCGAGGTTCCGGAGAACGGCCAACCCATCGTCCTTGGAGTTGACCATCCAACAACGGGCGGCTATCCGGTGATCGCTTGCGTCGCGACGGTCGATCTTCCGATTCTGGGCCAACTCCGGCCGCGCGATGAGGTGCGATTCGAACGCGTGACGGTTCAAAGAGCGAGAGAGATGCTTGCGGAGAATGAAGCCGCGCTCGAGAAGGAGTTGCCTCCACAATGACGAGTGATACTCTGGAAAACGATCGGTCTCTGCTCGGGTGGTGGACGAGAGCAACCCCGCAGGCGCGCAAGGCGCTCATCGCCGGCGGGGCCGGGTGGATGCTGGATGGCATGGACATCATGCTGTACGCGCTCGCCCTGAAAACGATCGCGGCGGAATTCGATTTCAGCAAACAGCAGAGCGGGATGATCATGGCGGCCACGCTCTTCGCCTCGGCGTTTGGCGGAGTGTTGTTCGGCGTGATCGCTGACAAGATCGGTCGCGTGCGCGCCCTGATGATCTCAATCCTTTTGTACTCCGTGTGCACCGCGATGTGCGCCACGGCGCAAAGCCTGGAGATGTTGGTTTTCTGGAGGCTCCTCACCGGCCTTGGAATGGGCGGCGAGTGGGCCGCGGGCTCGGTGCTCATTGCGGAAACCTGGAGTCCGCGCGACCGGGGCAAAGCCATCGGTGTCATGCAGTCCGGGTGGGCTCTTGGATACCTCATCGCGGCGGCGCTCGCGGCTTTCATCCTGCCGAGTTGGCGGCTGCTCTTCGTCGTCGGTGCCGTGCCCGCGCTCGCGGTGTTCTGGATTCGGCGGCACGTTCCGGAATCCGAAACTTGGTCGCGTGCTTCGAAAGAACGGATCGGATTCCTTTCTTCGCTCGCGATCCTGCTGCGCGCGCCCTACGCGAAGCGCGTGATCGTCGCGTGTCTGCTCACGACCTCTCTCATGTGCGCCTACTGGGGGCTATTCACATGGATTCCGGCGTTTCTCGCTTCACCTATCAGCGACGGAGGAGCGGGCCTGACGCTTGTAAACTCGGCCACGTGGATCATCCCCGTACAGATCGGCGCCTTTCTTGGGTACTTCAGCTTCGGTTTCCTGGCAGACTGGTTCGGACGGCGCGCGGTTTTCGTGATCTTTACGGTCTCGGCGGCAATTCTGGTTCCGATTTATGGGTTCAGCGCCCGGCACGAGATAGTGATTCTCGCTCTCGGGCCGCTCATCGGCTTCTTCGGCCACGGATACTTCAGCGTCTTTGGGTCGCTCCTCGCGGAATTGTTCCCGTCGTCGATCCGCGCCACGGCACAGGGACTCTGCTACAACTTTGGGAGAGGTGTGAGCGCAGCATCACCGTGGCTTATCGGCGCCTTCGCCGATCGGGCCGGACTCGGTACGGCGCTGGCATTCCTCGGCATCCTGTTCTTCGCCGGAGCTGGCATCATCTTCTTGCTTCCAAACGTCCAGGGCAAAGAGTTCGAATGAAAGAGATCGATCTCAATTGCGACCTGGGCGAAGGCACTGTTGATCCTGCGATCGAACTTGCGCTGTTGGATTCGGTAACTTCCGCCAACATTGCGTGCGGCGCGCACGCGGGGGATGCCGCAACCATTCAACGTCTGTCGCTTGCATGCAATGCGAGAGGGATCGGAATCGGCGCGCACCCTTCGTACCCCGATCGCGAGGGATTCGGGCGCGATTCGCCGGGGATGGGTGCCTCAGAAATCGAGGAGACGGTTTCGTCGCAATTGCGGGCCTTTGTGGCCGCAATCGAAGATGTTAGGGGTGCGCGATTGGCGCACGTCAAGCCGCACGGCGCGCTGTATCACGATGCCATGAAAAATGTCGAAATCGCAGACGCGATTGCTCGCGCAGCGAAAGTCGTCGCACCGGGCGCGATGCTGATGGGGCAGGCGGGGGCAACGGGTATTGGGCGCTGGCTCCAATCCGGCGCTCGAGTTGTTCGTGAGGCATTTGCCGATCGTCGCTACGAGGCGGACGGCACGTTGCGATCGCGCAGGCTGGAAGGAGCGCTGCTCAAATCGGCAGACGACGCAGCTCAGCAGGCAGTATTGATCGCCACCGAGGGACGCGCGTTCGCCTCGGACGGTTCGACCGTCTGGATCGATGCAGAATCCATCTGCCTGCATTCGGACACGCCCGGCGCTGACCAATTCGCGTCCGCCGTGCGCCGTGCGCTTTTGGAAGCGGGGGTCAGGGTTTGCAGGCTGGGGACGGCCTGAATGCTCGCCCGCTGCGGCGAGACTGTCCATCGGCTCGGCCTTTCGTTATTTCATGGAAACCGCGATCCAATGCTCTCACCTCGCCGCACCGGGGGTCGAAGCATCCGGTAAGATGGGACACGGAGGCTTTGTGCCAACACCAACGAATATTGCTCTTGCCGCACACTCGGGGTCGCGACGTCCGTTCAAGCAACTGATGTTCATGGTGACGTGGGTCGCGGGCTGCGGCGCCGTAGCACAGTCGCTCGGCGCGCCCGCCGGATTCGGACCGACAATCGAAAACAAGGCGCCGGCACCTTCACCTGCCCCAACGGGCATGGTGTGGATTCCCGGAGGCGAGTATTCCATGGGATCGGACGACCCGACGCCTCTGGTCTGCGGCGGGCCCGACTCGATGCCGGATGCGCGCCCCGTTCATCGTGTCTACGTCGACGGATTCTGGATGGATATCACCGAGGTGACGAACGCGCAGTTCGCCGAATTTGTGAAGGCCACCGGATACGTCACAGTCGCGGAGATCGCGCCGACGAAAGAAGAGTTTCCGACCGCTCCGCCCGAGAACCTCAAGGCCGGTTCGACTGTTTTCACGCCAACGGCAGAACCCGTACCGCTGACCAATCACTACCAGTGGTGGCGGTATCAGCACGGCGCGAACTGGCGTCACCCCGAGGGACCTGAATCGACGATCGAGGGCAAAGATGACTTTCCAGTTGTTCACATCGCCTATCCGGACGCGGCGGCGTACTGCAAATGGGCCGGCAAACGTCTGCCGACGGAAGCGGAATGGGAGTTTGCCGCACGGGGCGGTCATGCAGGCGATGTGTATTCCTGGGGGAACGAACTGCGCCCGGACGGCAAGTACATGGCAAACACCTATCAGGGCACGTTTCCGATGAAAGACCTTGGAGAGGACGGCTTCGCGGGTATCGCGCCCGTGAAACAGTTCCCGCCCAACGGGTATGGACTCTACGACGTCGCGGGAAACGTCTGGGAATGGTGCAGCGATTGGTACCGGCCTGACGCGTTCGCGCGTCAACTCGCCGCGGCGGGCGGTCTTTCGTCGGTCATCAAGAACCCAAAAGGGCCGACGTCTCCCTATGACCCGGCCGAGCCCAATGAAAAGAAGCGCGTTCACAAGGGCGGGTCTTTTCTCTGCACGGATCAATACTGCACGCGGTACATGGTCGGAACGCGAGGCAAAGGTGAAGAGATGACGGGGAGCAATCATGTCGGTTTCCGGTGCGTGCAGGATCCTGCTCCAACTACCACCAAGAAGCCCTGATGTCCTTCACTTCGAGCACCATACGAAAATGAAAAAGCCGGCAACCACTGCCATACGCCTTCTTCTTTCATGCCTCGCGTGTCTGACGCCATTATCAACTCGCGCATTCGCTGCCCCTCCGGCGTCGCCGGCGGGCTTGCCGGCCAATCGCTACACGCTGGTACGGTGCGGCACACTTCTTGCCGTGCCGGGGCAACCCGCGAAAACAACGCAGACCGTTGTCATCAAAAATGGAACTATCGAATCGATTCGCGATGGCTTCGACGGGCCGGATGTGAGCGCCGAAAAGGTCGCACCGATTGTTGAAGAGGTCGATCTGCGAGACAGATTCGTGCTTCCGGGGCTGATCGACTGCCACGTTCACCTCACAATGGAATTCGATTCCACGCTGCGCATGCGCGACATGACGGAATCTGATGCTTATGTGGCGCTGCATGCCGCGGCGTACGCGAGAAAAGATCTTGAGGCGGGCTTCACAACGGTTCGCGACCTGGGCTCTGGACGCGCGACGGTCATCCTGGGACTGCGCGATGCGATCAGGGACGGCTACGTCGTCGGGCCGCGCGTGGTCGCGGCGGGACACGCGATCAGCATCACCGGTGGCCACGGAGACGGCACCATCGGGCTGCGGCAGGAACTCGTCGGCCCGCAAACGCCGGAGTTGGGCATCGCGGACGGCCCCGATGAATGCATGAAAGCGGTTCGCTACCAGATCAAACTCGGTGCAGATTGGATCAAGGTGACGGCGACCGGCGGGGTGCTGTCCGCCGCGAAGGCGGGTCTGGCGCAGCAGGAGTTTGATGAGGAACTCGTTGCCATTGTGAAGACGGCGCACTCTCTGCAGCGGAAGGTGGCGGCGCACGCGCACGGCACCGACGGCATCAACGCCGCGATCAAGGCCGGTGTGGATTCGATCGAGCACGGGACCTATTTGGATGACAGTTCGATCGAACTGTTTAAGGGTCGAAACTGCTTTCACGTTCCGACGCTGCTCGCGATCGCCACGGTTGTCACAAATGCTGAAAGGCCGGGCTTCTATCTGCCGCAGGTCGCAGAAAAGGCGCGAATGGTGGGCCCGATGGCGATGGAGATGTTTCGCAAGAGCCACGAGGCGGGCGTCAAGATTGCCTTCGGCACGGACACGGGCGTGAGTCCGCACGGCGAGAATGCTCGCGAGTTTGCCCTCATGGTGAAGGGCGGGATGACGCCAACCGAAGCCATTCACGCAGCGACAGTGGTCGCGGCGGAATTGCTCGGCCTCGAAAATGAAATCGGCACGATCGAGGCCGGCAAAGCCGGGGACTTGATCGCGGTGAACGGCGACCCGACGAAGGACGTGACAGAATTGGAGCGAGTTTCGTGCGTGATAAAGGGCGGCAATCGGATTGTGCTCGCAACACCGAATTGAGAACCAGTTTGAGGGATTGTGCGGACCCCGCTTTCGGGTAGGCTGCTGGTCGTGGTCCACTGGCGTCGCATCCCATCGGCCTTCACGCTCATCGAGCTGCTCGTCGTTCTAGCGCTGATAGGGATTCTCATCGGAATACTGCTGCCGGCGCTGAAGAACGCCCGCGCCTCCGGACGAGCCACGGTTTGCCTCTCGCACCAGCGCTCGATCGCGACGGCAATGGCGATGTATGCCGATGATTCGAAGAGGATCGTGCCTCGGGAGTGCGGCACAACGGATCTTTCGATTCCGGCGGTTCCGCTCAACTCGACGCCTCCACTGTCGGACGCGGAGAAGGTGACTATTTCGTGGGCTTTCAACCTGCGCCCGTATCTCGACCCTGTGGCCACGACGCGCGACAAGACCGGCGGCGTCAACGACGATCGCTTCGCAGGGGCGAGCTACTACCGCGATCCCGCGCGCCCGCGGGACCGGCATCCACTCCATTACGTTGACAACGGCTTTCGATTCCGCGAGCCCGGCGTTGTCGGCGGCACGAAAGCGCCCGCGCCGCTCGACCTTGTGCGCGGGCCTTCCTCAACGCTTTATCTCACCTGCTTCAACGACGACGGTGATGAACTGCGAGCCGGCAACTGGCTCGACGGCGATCCGAGTACGCTTCAGATATCTCAGTTCTACGACCTCTGGAGCGAGACCCACCTGAAAGGCGCGCTTGCGGGCCCCGCCGACACCCCCGCCACCGCACAGCGAATCTCACCGGGTCGCCACAATGGATCGAGCGTCGGGGCGTTCTTTGATGCGCACGCCGCGACAATTCCTCCCGACCAAGTCACCGACTTGGCGATGTGGGACGACGGCGACTACCGATAGCCAGAAGCCCTCGCTTGCTTCCGCGATTCTGAACCCGGACAATCCCGTGCCGCTCGTGATTTCGCGTTGCGGCATGCACGCCGGAGGGTTGATGAAGATTCTTGTGATCGATGTCGGAGGGACACACGTAAAGGTGTTGGCGAGCGGAGAAAAGGAGCACCGCCAGTTTGTATCCGGCAAGACCATGACCCCGCGCAAAATGGTAGCGGGCGTGAAGAGAATCACCCGCGATTGGAAGTACGACGCGATCTCGCTCGGCTATCCGGGGCCGGTCGTGCAGGGAGTCATCTTTTCCGAGCCGAAAAACCTTGGCAGGGGGTGGATCGGCTTTGACTTTGCAAAAGCCTTCGGAAAGAAAGTACAGATCGTGAACGATGCCGCGATGCAGGCGCTTGGCGGCTACAAGGGCGGGCGGATGCTTTTCCTTGGGCTTGGCACGGGGCTGGGCACCGCAATGATCGTCGATGGGGTGCTCGCGCCAATGGAACTCGCTCATCTGCCCTACAAAAAAGGAACATTTGAAGATTACGTTGGAATCCGCGGGCTGAAGAAATACGGGGAACAAAAGTGGAAACGCCATGTGATCGACGTGATCGAGCGCCTGATTGCGGCGCTGGAACCGAGCGACGTTGTCATTGGGGGCGGAAACGTGAAGCGCCTGGACGTTCTGCCCCGGCGCTGCCGTCCGGGCGACAACGCCAACGCCTTCATCGGGGGCTTTCGACTCTGGGATCATCCATCGACTCGCGCGAAGCCTTCCAAGCACCGCCGCTGACGCGGTCGCCAAAACCTGTCATACTGACAAAGCCCATTGCCCGCTAACTGGAGAATCGCATGCAACTCGGAATGATCGGACTCGGCCGCATGGGAGCGAACATGGTCCGCCGCCTCATAAAGGGAGGGCATCAGTGTGTCGTCTTCGATATGTCCGCCAAGGCGGTGCAGGATCTTGAAAAGGAAAAAGCCGTTGGCGCGGCCTCCCTCGCGGAATTCGTGAAGAAACTCGACAAACCTCGCGCGGTGTGGCTCATGGTGCCCGCGGCGGTCGTGGATAAGTCGATCGCTGATCTGCTCCCGCTCCTCGAGAGCGGGGACACCATCATCGACGGCGGCAATTCCTATTACGTGGACGACATTCGGCGTGCCAAAGAACTCGAGCCGCGCAAGATCAACTACCTCGATGTGGGGACCAGCGGCGGCGTGTGGGGCCTTGAGCGGGGCTACTGCATGATGATCGGCGGGCCCAACGACGCGGTGAAGCGGCTCGATCCGGTCTTCAAGACCCTTGCACCTGGCGTGGGCTCCATCGACCGGACTCCCGGACGCGAAAAAATGGCCGGAACAGCGGAGGAGGGCTACCTCCACTGCGGCCCGAGTGGTGCCGGTCACTTTGTGAAAATGGTGCACAACGGAATCGAGTATGGAATCATGGCCGCGTACGCGGAAGGCTTCGGGATTCTGCGTGCCGCGAATATCGGCAAGCAGGACCACGCGATCGACGCCGAAACGACGCCGCTGCGCGACCCCGAGCATTATCAATACGACCTCCATCTGCCAGATGTCGCGGAAGTGTGGCGCCGGGGCAGCGTGATCGCATCCTGGCTGCTCGATCTAACTTCTTCGGCGCTGGCAAAGGATCCGAATCTCGCGAACTTCACTGGAAAAGTATCGGACTCGGGCGAGGGTCGCTGGACAATCAAGGCCGCGATCGATGAAGCCGTGCCCGCGCATGTGCTGACGGCGTCCCTTTACGAACGCTTCTCATCACGAGGGGAAGCCGTCTTCGCGGACAAACTCATGTCCGCGATGCGTTTTGAGTTCGGCGGCCACCACGAGAAGAAAGCCCACTAGCACGGAGCAGTCCATGACGGTCGCAAAGTCCGACGCGCTGGTCTTCTACGGAGCCACCGGCGATCTCGCGTACAAGAAGATTTTTCCTGCTCTCCTCGCGATGATACGGCGCGGGCATCTCAGCGTCCCGGTCATCGGAGTTGCGAAGTCCGGATGGAATCTCGATCAGCTCAAAGCGCGAGCCAAAGACAGCATCGAGCACCACGGGGATTTTGAAGCGCAGGCGTTCGACAAACTCTGCGGATTGCTGCGATACGTCGACGGCGACTATCGCGAGGCTTCAACGTACGCGGCGATCAAGCGCGAACTTGGATCGGCGCAGTTTCCGGCACATTACCTCGCGATTCCCCCGGTGCTTTTTGGCACCGTAGTCGAGAATCTTGCCAAGACCGGATGCGCCGAGAAGGGGCGGGTGATCGTCGAGAAGCCGTTCGGAACCGATCTCGAGTCGGCCCGGAAGCTCAACGCAATCCTGCTCAGCGTGTTCGACGAGAAGTCGATCTTCCGCATCGATCACTACTTGGGTAAGCGCCCTGTCCACAACATGCTCTTCTTTCGATTCGCGAATTCGCTCTTCGAACCATTTTGGAACCGGATCTACATCGAGAGCGTGCAGATCACCATGGCCGAGAGCTTCGGCGTGCAGGGCCGCGGCGGGTTCTATGACCAGACCGGCGCCATCCGAGACGTGATGCAGAATCACCTCTTTCAGGTGCTCACCAACCTGGCGATGGAGCCACCCGTACGCACCGACAGCGAATCCATTCGCGACGAAAAGATCAAGGTGTTCCGCGCAATCCCAACACTGACTCCCGAAGACGTGCAGCGAGGCCAATTCCGGGGATACACCTCCGAACCCGGCGTCGCACCGGGATCATCGGTCGAAACATTCGGGATTCTCCGGCTGGAGGTCGACTCGTGGCGCTGGCGGGGGGTTCCATTCTTCATTCGGGCCGGCAAGTGCCTGCCCGTCACGTGCACCGAAGTGCTGGTGCGGCTCAAGCAGCCCCCCACTATGTTCCGTAACTACGACCTTGCATGCAACACCATGCGGATGCGAATCAGCCCGGAGGTCACGGTCGCCTTGGGCGCCAACGTGCCTTCCGCAGATGAGTCCAAATCGATCAAGGCCGAGATGCTCGCGACCAGGCAGCCCAAAGCCGAAGAGATGGACGCCTACGAACGCGTGCTCGGCGACGCGATGCAGGGCGATCCGACTCTGTTCGCACGCGAAGACTCTGTTGAAGAAGCCTGGCGCATCGTCGACCCGATCATCAAGGCGGGCACTCCGGTCGCCCCGTACGAACCCGGCACCTGGGGGCCATCGTTGATTCCTCCCCGTCTCGTCCCCGCAGGCGGCTGGAACGATCCGATCGTGACCGGCCCTTGAGCAATGCAAAACAGCACATGACCCTTGCCACCATTTTCGATTCCGCCGAAGGCGCGAGGCTGAAACTCTCCGCGGCCCGCATGGGCCGTTGGAACCGCTGGGGTCCCTTTCTTGCCGAACGTGCCTGGGGCACCGTCCGCGAGGACTACAGCCCCGACGGCAGCGCGTGGGACTATTTTCCGCATGAGCAAGCGCACGCTCGCGCCTATCGCTGGAACGAGGACGGTCTGGGCGGCATCTGCGATCGACATCAGTATCTTTGTTTCGCGCTCTCACTCTGGAACGGCAAAGACCCGATTCTGAAGGAGCGCGCCTTCGGCCTGACCGGCACGGAAGGAAATCATGGTGAAGACGTCAAGGAGTATTACTCCTATCTCGATAGCACGCCGACGCATTCTTATATGCGGTTCGTCTACAAGTACCCGCACGCGGAATTTCCGTACGAGCGGCTGCGCACCGAGAACAAAGCACGCGGCCGCGAACAGCCCGAGTACGAGCTCGCGGATACCGGGATCTTCGACGCCGGCCGCTACTTTGACGTTGGCATCGAATACGCCAAGGCCGGCGCGGAGGACATCCTCATACGCATCACCGTGACCAATCACGGTTCTGAATCCGCGCCTATCCACGTGCTGCCCACGATCTGGTTCCGAAATTCATGGTCGTGGGGATGGGACGAGCGGCGCCCAACGCTTGAGAAGTCCGGCGACCGCTCCATTGCCGCCTCCCACTGGGAGCTGGGCGACTACGTATTGCACGGCGAGAACTCCGACACGCTGCTCTTTACCGATAACGAGACAAATTTCGATTGCCTCTTCGGCGTGAAGTCCGGCCACGCCTTCTGCAAGGACGCCTTCCATGACTACGTGATTCGGAACAACAAGGCGGCGGTGAACCCGGCGAACAGGGGCACCAAGGCCGCGGCACACTATTTCCGCGACATCGCTCCTGGCAAACAACTGGTCATTCGACTCCGCCTTTCTGCCCGTTCCGCCCTGGCCACCGGCGATCCGTTCGCATCCTTTGATCAAGCGTTCGCGCAGCGCAAAGCGGAAGCGGACGAGTTCTACAAGTGCGTGCTCCCCGCAACACTCGACGAGGACTCTCGCTTGATCGCCCGCCAGGCATTCGGGGGGATGCTGTGGTCAAAGCAGTACTACCACTATGTTGTTCAGGATTGGTTGCAAGGCGATCCGGCGCAACCGGTACCGCCCGAGCAGCGCAAGTCGGGGCGCAACCGCGACTGGACACACCTGTTCGCACGGGATGTGATCTCGATGCCCGACAAGTGGGAATTCCCGTGGTTCGCGTCCTGGGATCTCGGTTTTCATTGCATCGCGCTGGCGCACGTCGATCCGCAGTTTGCGAAAGAGCAGATCCTGCTGATGCTGCGCGAGTGGTACATGCACCCGAGCGGGCAGATCCCGGCCTACGAATGGGATTTCAACAGCGTCAACCCGCCGATTCTCGCGCTCGCCGCCCGGGGTGTTTTCGAGATCGACCGCGAACGCAGCGGCAAGGCCGACTACGGCTTCATCGAGCGAGTCTTTCAGAAGCTGCTCCTCAACTTCACCTGGTGGGTCAATCGCAAGGACGCGAAGGGCAACAACATCTTCCACGGCGGCTTCCTGGGCATGGACAACATCAGTGCGTTCGACCGCGACCGCCTGCCGCCCGGCTACATGCTGGGCCAGGCCGACGGCACCAGCTGGATGGCCGCGTTCGCCAAGAGCATGCTTTCGACCGCACTGCTGCTGGCCGAGCGCAACTCCGCATACGAAGACCTTGCCAGCAAGTTCTGGGAGCACTACATCTACATCGCGAACGCGATGAACAGCATTACCTCCCCGCAGGATTCGCTCTGGGACGCGGATGATGGTTTTTTCTACGACCACCTCACCCACCCCGACGGACACCGCGAACCGGTGCGGGCACGAACCATGGTGGGTTTCGTTCCGCTCTTTGGCGCGACGGCCGTCGACGCCAGCACCTTCAATCGTTTTCCGGGGTTCCATCGACGTCGGCAGTGGTTCATCGATCACAGACCGGACCTCATCCACAGCGTTCAGCCGATGGTGACCCCCGGGCCGACGGGAAAGCTGATCCTCGGGATGGTCCGCGAAGATCAACTCCGACGAATGCTCGCCCGCATGTTTGATGAAAAGGAGTTTCTCTCTCCGTTTGGCATTCGCGCGGTTTCGAAGTATCACGAAGCTCATCCACTGGTGCTTCACCTCAACGGCGATACATACCGGCTCGATTACGAGCCCGGCGAGTCCCGCACCGACCTGTTCGGTGGCAACTCCAACTGGCGGGGTCCGATCTGGATGCCGGTGAATTTCCTCATCCTGATGGCGCTCAAGGAGTTCTACGCCTATTACGGCGATGCGTTCCGAGTGGAATTCCCGACCGGCTCCGGCAATCTGGTCAATCTCTCGCAGGCCGCGGACGAGATCGCGCGCCGACTGTGTGCAATCTTCAAGCGCGACGGACAGGGCGAGCGAGCCGTATTCGGCAAATCGGATCTCTTCAATAAGAGCTCCGACTGGCGCGATCTGATCCCCTTCCACGAGTATTTCCACGGCGACACCGGACGGGGCTGCGGCGCAAGCCACCAGACCGGATGGACGGGACTTATCGCGCAGTTGTTGATCGGGCTGCCGACTTCGCCCCGAAGTGCGATGGACCCGGGTTAACTCGGCAAACGACCCGATTCGGCGACCCCGGAAGTTCTGCCATCGCTTCTCGCTCCGTTCACCGGCCAGAAGCATGAGACGGCACCGCCGGCTCTCGGTGGACCAGACCCTCAAAATTGTTTTGCAGCAGCGGGCAACTTTGTTATAAATAGGAACCTTGATCACCCGCCATTCATTCGTTCGCACCTCCCGCACACTTGCCTTCCTCGCTGGCCTCGCCCTCTCAGCCGCGGCATTCGCACGCGAGGACTTTGCGCCCGAACCGCCACTCACCCCCGAAGCCGGTACACTTTGTTTGCGCTCTGGAACAGTGCATACAGACACCCTCTCGAATCTGCTGGTGCACCAACCGGGCTCTCTCCGCTCCGCCCTCAAGCCCGGCGTGCGATATGTTCTTCAGTTCGACGGCCCGGTCAACGCCCACCAGCGAGCTCTTCTCGCTCAGACCGGCGTTCGCCTCGGCGACTATCTACCCGCCAATGCCTATCTGGCGGACCTCTCCCGCGGCGATCTCGATGCAGTGCATGCGTTGGGATTCGTTCGCTGGGTGGGTGAATGGCAGCAAGCATGGAAAGTTGAGCCCGAGATCGGTTCCCGTGCGTTCGAGTCCGAGGCCCGCAAGCAGATCGCACTCGACGGATTCGTTCTTGTCCAGGCGTATTTGTTTGACGGAATCGGCGCTGACGCCGCGAGACGCGAGATCGGCGAGATCCCCGGTGCGCAAGTCGAGGATTCTGTCGTGATAGGCGACATGGAAACCATCGCCATTCGGCTTCCGCTTGTCCGCGTGCCAGATTTGGCTGCCGCGGACTCCATCCGATTCGTCGAAGAACTCCCCGAGTTCACCGACCGAAGCAATGCCAACACCCGCTGGATCGTGCAGACCAATATTACCAATAGCACCCCGCTCTACGCCGCCGGAATCCGAGGCGAAGGCCAGATCATCGGCATCATGGACAGCGGGTTTCAGCCCAGCCACTGCTCGTTCCTCGATGCCACGCTTCCCATCACGACATCAAACACCCCTGGAGTGTTTCCCACGCACCGAAAAGTCGCGGCATACAACGTGACGCTCGTGAGTTCGCAACACGGCACGCACGTCGCCGGCACGGCGATCGGCAACCAGATCGGTGATGTCAACGACAACACCCGCGGCATTGCGTACGAGGCCCGAGTCTGTTTCCGCACATATTCCAGCCCGGTCGCGACATTCCCTATCGATACGCACCTGACCACCCATGCGGATCAGGGGGCCACTGTCCACACCAACAGTTGGGGCGACGACGGTACCACCGCATACAACGCTATATGTCGCGCGATTGATCTGTTCAGTTACAATCGCGAAGACAACCTGGTGTGCTTTGCCTCGACGAATTTGTCGGCGCTCAAGAATCCGGAAAACGCCAAGAGTGTGCTCGCTGTAGGCAAGTCGGGCGGCGCCGGGTCGCAGACGGGTTCGTGCAGCACGCTCGTGGGCCCCACCTCCGACGGACGCCGCAAACCAGAAGTTTTCGCGCCCGGCTGCAGCACGATTTCATCGAACTCTTCGACATCCTGTGGCACGACATCGCTCACCGGCACCTCCATGGCGTCGCCGGCGGTTGCGGGTGCCGCGGCGCTGATTCGTCAGTACTTCACCGATGGGTTCTACCCCACCGGCTCAAGAGTTCCTTCGGACTCACTCGTGCCGTCCGGCGCGCTCCTCCGGGCGATGCTGGTGAATTCTGCCGTGGACATGACTGCATATCCCTCACCAAACAAATTGCCTCCCAACACGAATGAGGGGTTCGGCCGCATCCTCATCGATAACAGTGTTTACCTTGCTGGCGACGCTCGCAAACTCATCGTCAAAGACATCCGCCGAACCGCCGGGGACTCATTGGCGACCGGCTCGGTTTCAACGACATCGTTCCGCGTGCAGAGTGCATCGCAGGTTCTCCGCGTCACGATGGCGTTCTCCGACGCCCCCGCAACAATCCCCACTTCGTTCGCGCCGGTCAATGACATCGACCTCCGCGTCATCGATCCTTCGGGCAATATCTACCGGGGCAATTTCATCAACCCAACGACCGGCCTGAGCCAATCCGGCGGCAGCGCCGACGCCATCAACTCCATTGAACACGTCGTGCTCGATTCGCCAGTTGCGGGGATCTGGCGTGCCGAAGTTGCCGGAACCACGGTAAACTTCGGCACGCAAGGATTTGGTCTCGTCATTACGGGAGACATTGCGTCGTTCAACCCTTGTCCCGCCGACTTCAACGACGATCTCTTGGTGGATGATCTCGATTTTGCCATCTTCGCCGCCGCGTACGACATCTTTGATTGTGCGGAAGTGGGCATGCCCGCGGGTTGCCCGGCTGATCTCGTCTCCAGCGGGTTCGTGGACGACGAGGACTTTGTCGCCTTCGCGACGGCCTACGACATTTTGACTTGCCCTTGAACCTGTAAATGCCTGACTCGGCGACGACGAACAAGCACCCGGCAGATAACCATTTTGGACCTGAAATGACGGGCCTTGGAGATTCTCAGGGTTTGCGATACACTGGCGGTTACCTGGACGCCGCAGCGTCTCGGATCACGTTCGATATCCGTGTCGCGCCAGGAACTGGCGCTGATCTTTCACCGCCGCTTGACGCTATTGCCAGGAACTCTCCATCATGCTTGCAGCCCGCATCCAGTTTGCGTTGTGTTTCGCCTCGTGCGCGACCGTGTTTGGCTCGAGCGCAGACGCGGCGATCCGCGTTGTCACGTACAACACCGCGTGTTCCGGCAAGAGCATCATCGCGCCAACCGCCGGCTTCGACACGCTGATGCAGGGAATTGGCAATCACCAATTAGCCGGAAACGCGCAGCCCATCGATGTACTTTCTCTCCAGGAGCTCGACGGCACCCAGTTCACGCTGGGCAACTCCGCCACTCTCCCATTCATCGTCGATCAACTCAACGCCATTTACGGACCCAACCTCTACGCGGCAGACACAGTGAAAGACCCCACCACCGGCGGCACCGGTGGCGGACCCAACGGTCTGGTCTACAACACCAGCACCATCCAGTTGATTCAAGCCAAGGTTGTCGGAGTGGCAAGCGGCTCGGGAGCGGCTCGCGCACCAATGCGTTATCAACTCCGCCCAGTCGGCTACGGATCCGAGGCCGATTTCTACATTTACGTCAGCCACTACAAGGCATCCAGCGACTCCACCAGCAAGAACCGGCGAAACATCGAGTCCACGACGATCCGCGCAGACGCGGACGCACTCGGACCCAATGCCCACATCATCTATTCGGGCGATTTCAACTTTACCAGCGGCCGCTCCGAAACGGCCTATGCGACCCTCATCGCACCGGGAAACGGCAAGGCCAACGACCCCGCCAACCCCTCGAACACATGGACCAACTCGAGCACCTTCAGGGCGCTCATGACCGAGTCGGCTACGTCGTGCAACATCCGGTTTGATTTTCAGTTTGTGACCGATGCCGTGCTCTCCCAGTACGGCGTGCAGATCGTTCCTGGTTCCTACGAGTCATTCGGTAACAACGGCAGCACGACATTCGGCTCCAGTGTGTATTCCCAATTCAGCACGGCGCTGCCCGACTTGACCAATCGTCTCCAAGTCCTCCAACTCCTCACCGCCGTCTCCGACCACCTTCCCGTGGTCGCCGACTACGCCGTCGTTCTCGCGCCGTGCCCCGGCGATCTGAACAATGATCACGTTGTGGATGATTCGGACTTCGCGATCTTTGCTGGCGCCTATGACGCGCTCGAGTGTCCGGCCAACCCTGCACCGTGCCCGGCCGATCTCAACCACGACACCGTTGTCGATGACGCCGATTTCGTGCTGTTCGCGCAGGCGTACGACGCGCTGCTTTGCCCTTAGGTTTTGGGACGTTGCATGTCGCCGTGAAACCGCACAAAGGCGGCCGGTTTTGCTTGGTCGCTCGTCCGGCGCGCGGTAGCCTTTCGACATGGGTCACTACGTTTCAGCGTGTTTCCTGCTGATGCTCGGGGCGAGCGGCTCCCTTGCTCAGGTGGCCTGCGCCAACCCGATCACTATTTCAGAAGCCGGCTTTACACCCGGCGCGTTCGTGACACAACAAATTACCGGTGGCCTCGGCGGCGGTGCATCGCTCACGCAGACCGGTGCCGGAAACCCCGGGAACGCGGGCGTCGTGAACCTGAGCGTGACTCCGGGACCTCCTGCCAACGGCCTCGGCTCCTGGTCGTGGCTCGCGTGCTTCTCCACCCAACGGACCTTCGACCCTACCGCCATCGGCGCGATCGCCTCTATCGACTGCTCGCTGGACAGCGCCTGGATCGGCGGCAGTGTCGGTCCGACAGTCCAGAGCAACGCGCTGGTTGTCCGCCAGAACGGCAAGGTTTACTACGCGCCCTTGCCGCTGACATCTCTCGGCGGCTGGGTCACCGCGAACACCAATGGGATCACATCCGGAGTTTTTCAGGAGATCATCAGCGTCGGTGATCAGTTCCTGAACCCGGCATCGCATCCCGATTTTTCGGCCTCGGGCGAGCCCATCGAGGTTGGCTTTGCGCGAGGAAACTCCAATGGAGGCGGGAGCAACTTCGCGGGATACTCCAATTCCGTCGGCGCCGACAACTTCATCGCCACGGTCCACCTGTGTATCAACGTAACCGGACAGCCTGCATCTGCATCAACCTGCACGATCGGCGCGGCGGACTTTGAGGTCGCCGCGGCCGGTGATGGCACGCTTTCGTACCGATGGCAAGCCGCCGATCCAACCGCTTCCGGTGGCTGGATCGACATCGCCGATGGCACCCTCACGATTGCTGGCCGAGACGTGGGCGAGTTCAGCGGGGCCGCGACCAATCGGGGCCGATGGAACGGGCAATACCGCTCCGGACACGCCCCCGGCCCCTGGGCCGGTTCGTTCCGCTGCGTGGTATCCAACTCCTGCGGCAGCGCCAACAGCGACCCCGCTCTCCTCCGGATCTGCTTTGCAGATCTCAACTGCGATGGCGTTGTTGACGACTCCGACTTTGTGGTCTTTGCATCGGCCTACAACACGCTGCTCTGCGACGATCCGTCGATCTCGCCCCCGTGCCTCGCCGATCTCAATGGCGATGAGTTCGTGGACGATTCCGATTTCGTCCTGTTTGCCCCCGCCTACGACACGCTGTTGTGCCCGTAACCCTGGCCCGCGGCGCGCGATTCCGACGATGGAGTGGCGACCATTCCTTTGTGACGGCGTCCTAATCCGACTGGCTATGCGAGGCCGCCGGGGGGTTGCAAACGCCAAAAAAACGGGTACTCTTTCGCCATGAACAAGCACACCATCAAAGTTCGCCCTGTCGTCCGTGCGCTCGGCATCGCGGCCGCTGCCATCGTTGCCATCTCCATCCTCGGCTGCAACGCCACCAAGGGGCTCGGCGAGGATTTGCAGGAATCCAGCGACAACGTGAAGAAGATCGGCAAGTAAGCCGACCCCGTTCGATCGCCGCCCGCTCGAGCTTCGAAGTAGTGCCCGCAATCAGGGGCATGCGAACTCGTCGTATGCGCCGGCGAACAGCACGAAGTCCGAATCATCCGTAAATCCATCACCGTTGAAATCGCCAACCAGCGACAAGTATTCGTCGTACGCGCCGGCAAAGGACACGAAGTCGGCATCGTCCACCTGGCTGTCTAGATTCAAGTCGGCGGGGCAGGGCGTGCCGCTGACTGTGAAGTTGATGTCGTTGACATCGGTGCCGGCGTTGCCGTCGAGATCGCGCACCGTCACCCGCACCCGTGCCTTGGTCGTCGGACGGTTCGGCACGGTCCAGCTAAGGGTGCCGCTATCGGTGATGTTCGAAGCGACGGTCAGCGGGAAACTCACACCGCCGTTCGCCGAGTAATGGATATCGATCGTGCTGATGTTCTTGTCGTCATCGGTGAGCCAAGTAAGCGGAAATGACTGCCCGGGGGTGAGTATTGTCGCGCTATTCAGTGTGCTGACGTGGGCGGTCGGGCACTGCCCGTTGACTCCGGGCGCGCCGAGGTGGGCAGGAACGTGCATCACGATGCAGTGCATCACGCCGGCCGACGTCGCGAGGGCATCACAGGGAACCTGCACAATCGTCTTGTCGGGAATTCCGTCGTTGTTGAAATCAAACGCCTGCTGCACCGCAGCGAGCGCCTGAGCGTTGTGGCCGGCGCTTGTCATCGTCGAGTTGGTATAGGTCGGGAGCAGCACCAGGTCATTGCAGACCACCATGTTGGCGTAGGTATAGTGCGTGCCGCTGAGTGAGCGGGCGGGTGTACGGAAGACGGTGTACCCCATCGACGCGAGCTGAGTCGCGGCATTATCGCAGATGACATCCTGAGTGGAGCCCACGTTGTTGGGCCAATCGCTGATGATCACCCGGTTGTCCGAGATGATCTGCATCCACATGTCGATGTGCTGGGTGCTGTCAATCGACGTCGGAAACGGCGGCAGGATCGTGGTATTGACGTTCTGAAAATCATGCCACGTATTGATGATGTCCGAGGCAGAGAGCCCAGGGTTCTCGTTCTGAATGAGTTGGGTGGCAAACGAACGGCCCATCGAGTCGAGATGAAAATTGCCTCCACCGTGCGTCATACCAAGGTCGTACACGCCGAATTTCTTGCTTGCGAAGCCCGATGGGCCGAACCAGAGCGGAAAGGCGTCGTCATTCGGACGCGGGCGGTTGTAGATGTGATCGACAATGCCCCGGACCGCGCCCTGGCCGGCGACGCCCGCGGTCCCGATGTAGATGAAGCGCGGTCCGTAGTCCCGGATCCAGATCGAATCGGTGGTCCGAACAAAGAACTTTACTCGCGCCATGTTGGCGCCCGCCGAGTTGAGCGATGTGGTCACGCTCGTTTGCTCCGCGACTGTATCGACAACCATGTACGCATCCGCGTTTCCGGTCGTCGTGATGTACTTGGTCATGGTCGCGAGGATGTTGTTCTGAGCAGTCGTTCCGTCCCACGACATCAGGATTCCTTGCGCCGGCGCATACTCGCCCGGGCAAGCGATTGGCCCTGGCGGTCGCGTACCTCCAATGCGATCAGTGAACGGATTCTGCTGGGCCGGGTGCAGCGCCATGTAGTCACGCTCGGCCTGCGTCATTGAGCGCGGAATATCCGCCCCCTCCGGGTATACCAGCCGCCCATCTTCAAGAATCGGACCGGGTCGGTCACTTTGAACTTGCTGAGCCAAGACGGAGGGACAAAGTGCCAACCCGGCGAATAGTGCGGCGAAGCAACGCATGAACGCTCCAAAAACTGAGTGGGAATACAAAAGACTGCGAGGGAGCAATCATAACGCAGACGCGGCAATTGCCCAAGGCGATTCCGGCCAGAGAAACCGAGCGAAGGCCCCGTTTCCGGGGCCCTGAGTCACCCTGCCGAGGCTAGATCGGTCGCGATGGCGCAGGCCGGTTCGGTCTCACCGACCTGCGCCGCCTCGCTGCCTCCCATTCGAACAACTCAAGACCCTGCCAATTCAGTGTTCCGGCCTGGCATCGGGCGCGACCCGGCAAGTCCACAACACGCCTGCACCCAGCACAGCCGCCAACGCTGACCCGGACAGCACCGCAAACTTGGCGATCTCCAGTCGCTCGGATCCGTAAAACGCCAGATGCGCGATGAACAGTGACATCGTGAAGCCGATGCCACCAAGAATCGCCGCCCCAAGCATGTGCCGCCACGTCACGCCGGTTGGCAGCGTGCTCAGACCCAGTTGGACTGCAATGAACGCGGCTCCCAGGATTCCCACAGTCTTTCCCACGACAAGCCCGAGCACGATTCCCCAGGCTTCACTATCGCGTACCGCGATTCCGGCAACATTGCCCACGGACACGCCGGCGTTCGCCAGCGCGAAAATCGGCACCACGAAGAACGCCGCGAGCGGCAGCATTCCTTTCTCCAATCGCTGCAATGGGGTTTGGGCGCTCTCGGTCAGTTGTTCCATCGTCAGAAGCACGCCCTGTTGAACCGGACTGGTGACAAGCGTCGTGCTCTTGCCGCTGTCTGAGTGCTCGCCCCTGGCATTTTCTGCCGCGACATCGCGTTCAAACTCGTCGACCAGCCGTCGAGCAGACTTTGTGAACTCCGCGCGGTCGATCCGCGTTCGCACCGGAATCATCATCGCCCCCATGACCCCAGAGATTGTCGGGTGAACACCCGACTTGAGCACGAAAAACCACAGCGCCAGCCCCACCAATCCGTACACCCACCACCGGCGCACACCCAGCAGATTCATGGCCCCCATCACACCCATTGCCGCGAAAGCCATGCCCAGGGACACCATGCTGAGATGTTCGGACTTGGTGTAGAAAATGGCGATGATCAAGAGCGCGCCCAAATCGTCCGCAATGGCCAGCGTCACCAGAAACACGCGCAGCCCCGGAGGAATCCGCCGCCCCAGGAGTGCCAACACTCCGAGCGCGAACGCGATGTCGGTGGCGGTCGGGATGGCCCAGCCTCGCAGTCCTTCGCCGCCCCAGTTCAGCGCCGCGAATATCACGCCGGGAACAATCATCCCGCCGACCGCAGCCACCAGCGGCAGCGCCGCCTTGCGCGGATCCTTCAATTCACCCGCCAGGAACTCGCGTTTGAGCTCCAGCCCGATGACGAAAAAGAAGGCCGCCATCAGCGCGTCGTTCACCCACCATTCCAGATGCCCCGGATACTTGCCGGATGGAAATACCCACGAGCCGACGTTCAGGGTGAGCGGCGTGCCGGTCCAGAACTCGTGGAACGCATGCGCCACGGCGGGTGTGCTGTTGGCTAGGACGAGTGCGACAATCGTGCTGATCATCAGCACGATTCCGCCAGCCGTCTCTTTCTTGGCAAAGTTGGCCACCGGAACGAAGGCCACGTCGATGGGGCGCCGCTTTGTGCTCACATCTTTGAAATAGTCGGGACTCTGGTGCGACATCGAGTGTTCCCTGTGTTTGCGACGGACGTGGCCTGGGGCGAGTCGCACGTGCCTGCCGAGAGTGCCGGCCTGCTGCGGACGTCGGAGACGATACCCAGATTGCCACTCGCGTGAGTCAGAGAAAAATGACCTTCCTCAGTAGACGAACCGAAGTCTAGATGACAATCTTGAGGACGGTACGCCGCGTCCCGCGAACTTCGCGACGGCTCCGCTGGTGGCTCTGCTCTGACAACCAGAGTCTTCCCCCGGCGCGAGCCGATAGATGATCGGTCCTTCACCTTTCTACTCTGGTGTCGCGTTTCAACGTGTTCGTCGCTCAAGCACATTCCTTCGTCCAGCAGGCCCGGCTCGCGATCACCCTCGCGTGGATCGCGGGCTACACCAATATCCTCACAATCCTCACCTGCGGCCACGTCACCAGCCACGTGTCGGGCACCACCTCCGACCTCGGGCGCGCCGTCAGTGAGGGCAATTGGCGCTTTGTTGCCTTTCTGGGCTTCCTGCTCCTCAGTTTCGTGGTGGGTGCCGGCATCGCGGGCTTCACATCGGAATTGGGAAAACGCCGCGGGTGGGAATCCATCTACGTCCTGCCCATGGCAATCGAGACGCTGCTGCTCGCCGCGTTCGCGCTATTGGTCGAAACCTCCACCCAAGGAGTGACCGCTTCAGGAGACCGACTCCTTCTCATGACCGGCGTCGCCTCCATGGCGATGGGACTCCAAAACGCCACCATCACCCGCATTTCCAGCGGCGTGGTCCGCACAACCCATGTGACCGGAGTGCTCACCGATCTCGGGCTCGAGGCCGTTCAGTTCGTCTGGTGGCTGGCGGACGATCGCCGCCGTTTGCTTTCCTCGCCACGCCTCGCAGCCGCCGCCGCGGTCCGTGCCCACCCCACTTCCAAGCGCCTCGCCCTGCTCGCTTCCATCATGGGATCGTTTGCCCTTGGTGCGGGGCTTGGAACCTTGGCGTTCCGGTTCGGGACCGGCTGGGCGATGTTTCCGCCCGTTGTATTCCTTCTCTGGATCATCTATCAGGATGTTTCGCGCCCCATCGCGGAGATCGAAGAAAGCGAACTTGTGGACGAGGCCGCGGCACTGGGCCTTCCGCCTGAACTGGCGATCTATCACGTCCGAAAGGACCACGCCCGCGCCGGCAAGATCCACCGGATGCCGAATCTGCTGGCGTGGGCCGACCGACTACCCGGCGCGGCGAGAGTCGTCATACTCGATCTCAACGAAGTCACCAATCTGGATGAGAATTCCGCCATCGAACTCCGGGCGGCCTTGCGAAAAATGGATGCCGAAGGCCGCGCCCTGGTGCTGGCCGGGTTGACGCCACACCAGTTCGAGCAACTCCGGACCGCCGCGGGAGGCCTTCTCGATCCGCTCGATACCTGCGCAGACCTCGAACTAGCGATCGCCCGCGGCCTGAATCTTCTCGACCGATTTCAGCGGGCGTGAAACCGGCAAATTGCTGGCGGCTTGGTTTCGGAAAACTCGGGTTTCTTCGACCGGATTCCTTCCGCATTTGGAAGTCGAACCGGCCGGCGGCTATTGTCATCGAGTTTGCGCCCCGGCGGGATGAGGATCGCCTCTCCGCCGCCGGATCGCGACGCTCCAAAGAGGGACAGGATGCCCAAACGGACCGACATCAAGACGATTCTGATCCTCGGCTCTGGCCCCATTGTCATCGGGCAGGGGTGCGAGTTCGACTACTCCGGCACGCAGGCCTGCAAGGCCCTGAAGGCCGAGGGGTACCGCCTCGTCCTGATCAATTCCAATCCGGCGACGATCATGACGGACCCGGCCTTCAGCGACCGGACCTACATCGAGCCGATCACGCCTGACGCGGTCCGGAAGATTCTGCAGAAAGAAAAGGACCTGGGCTTCCCGATCGACGCCATTCTCCCCACGCTCGGTGGCCAGACCGCGCTCAACTGCGCCTGCAAACTTTTCGACGACGGCATCCTGAAGGATTTCGGCGTCGAGATGATCGGCGCGACGCGTCAGGTCATCCACCGCGCCGAAGACCGGCAGATCTTCAAGGACATCTGCGAATCGATCGGGCTCGTTCTGCCCAAGGCCAAGACCGTCACCACCCTCGACGATGCGCGCGAGTTCCTCAAAGAAATCGGACTGCCGGCGATCATCCGCCCCGCGTTCACTCTTGGCGGCACCGGGGGTGGCATCGCGTACAACCAGGAAGAGTTCGACGAGATCACCATGCGGGGCCTGCGCGCCAGCATGATCGGCCAGGTCCAGATCGACCAGTCGGTGCTGGGCTGGAAGGAATACGAACTCGAAGTCGTCCGCGACAAGAAAGACAACTGCATCATCGTCTGCGGCATCGAGAACTTCGATCCCATGGGCGTTCACACCGGCGACTCGATCACTTTCGCGCCCATCCTGACGCTGACGGACAAGGAATATCAGGCGATGCGCGACGCATCGCTCGCCATCATGCGGGCGGTTGGAGTAGAAACGGGCGGCTCGAACGTGCAGTTCGCCGTGAACCCGGCACCCAAAGACGGCAAGTTCGAGATGGTCGTCGTCGAGATGAACCCGCGCGTGTCGCGTTCGTCGGCGCTCGCGTCCAAGGCGACCGGCTTCCCGATCGCAAAGATCGCCGCGAAACTCGCCGTCGGTTACACGCTCGACGAACTCCGCAACGACATCACCGGAACCACCAGCGCGTGCTTCGAGCCGACGATCGACTACGTCGTCACCAAGATGCCCCGATGGACCTTCGAGAAGTTTCCCGAGGCGGACGAAACTCTGACCACGCAGATGAAGAGCGTGGGCGAGGCGATGGCCATCGGCCGCACGCTCAAAGAGAGCCTGCAGAAGGTCATCCGCTCGATGGATGTGAAGCGGTTCGGTCTGGGCCTTGACCGCAACGACAAATGGCTGGCCGCCCGTCGAGCCGGTCGGATCACCAACCCCGATGGTTCACACTCCTACCGCACCGTCGACGGTTCCGCGATCGAGTGGCCCATCTCGCCCGAGAAACTCAGCCGAAAACTGGCGGTGCCGAGCCAGGGCCGGCTTTACTACATCCGCTACGCGATGAAACTCGGCTGGACCGACGAGAAGATCTACGAACTCTGCAAGATCGACTACTTCTTTCTCGATCAGATCCGCCAATTGGTGGAATTTGAAGACGTTCTCTGCGGCTACTCGAAACTCCAGGACGTGCCGGCCGACGTGATGTTCGAAGCCAAGCAGCTTGGCTACAGCGATGCGCAGATGGCGAACTTGTATCTGGGCACGATCTCGCCCGACACAATCCTGCAGGTGCGCGAGTTCCGCAAGAGGCAGGGAATCGAACCGGTTTACAAACTCGTTGATACGTGCGCCGCGGAGTTCGAGGCTGTCACGCCTTATTACTACTCAACCTATGAGAAGCCGGCAGGGTTACTGAATGGCAAGGCGCCGGTAAAGAGCGCGTACCGCGGCGACGACGAAGTCCGCGTGAGCGATCGGCAAAAGGTCGTCATTCTCGGCGGCGGCCCCAACCGCATCGGGCAGGGAATCGAGTTCGACTACTGCTGCGTTCACGCGGCATTCGCGGCACGCGAACTGGGCTTCGAATCGGTAATGGTCAACTCGAATCCCGAAACCGTCAGCACCGACTATGACACGAGCGATTTGCTCTTCTTTGAGCCTCTGACTCTCGAGGACACGCTCAACATCATCGAACGCCTGAACGGCAAGGACCTTGAGCCCGAGGCCGATGGCGCAAACGGAAAGCGCAACGGCCTCGTCCACGGCACGATCGTGCAGTTCGGCGGCCAGACGCCCCTGAACCTGGCGCACGGGCTTGTGAAGGGTGGCGTGCCGTTGATCGGCACCAGCCTCGATTCGATCGACCTCGCGGAAGATCGCAAGCGATTCGACGCTCTTCTCGAGCGCCTCGGACTTTTCAAGCCCCCCAGCGGCATCGCACGCACGCTTGATCAGGCCGTGGAGATCGCCAACCGTATTACTTACCCGGTGCTCGTCCGCCCAAGCTACGTGCTCGGCGGTCGCGGCATGGAAATCTGCCCCGACGAAAAAGCCCTTCGCCATTACATGACCAACGCGGTCAATATCAGCGATCTTGAGAACGCTCCAGTCCTCATCGATAAGTTCCTCGACGACGCGACCGAAGTGGATATGGACGTCGTCGCCGACTTCATCCCCGGCAAGTCCGGTTCGACCGATCTTTCGGGCAACGACGGGACCCGCAAGGCGATCGTCATCGGCATCATGGAGCACATTGAACAGGCCGGCGTCCACTCGGGCGACTCGGCCTGCACGCTGCCCCCGTGGAGCCTGCCCCGCCCGATGGTCGACCGTATCCGCCAGATAGGGCAGATCCTCGCGGCCGACCTCCGCGTCAACGGCTTAATGAACGTGCAATTGGCGATCAAGGGCGACCGAATTTCGATCCTCGAGGTCAATCCGCGAGCTAGCCGCACCGTGCCCTTTGTCGGCAAGGCGACGCACACCCCGTGGGCTCGGCTCGCGGCGATGGTCATGATGGGCAAGCGGCTCCGCGAACTCGACGCAAAGGAGCCCGTCCATCGGGGCGTCTATGCCGTGAAGGAATCCGTCTTCGTCTTCAGCAAGTTCCCCGGCGTTGACATCGTGCTGGGGCCGGAAATGAAGAGCACCGGCGAAGTGATGGGGATCGACCTCTCCGCCGATATCGCCTTCGCAAAGGGCCAGATCGCCTGCGGCACGGTGCTGCCCTCGAAGGGCAACGTCTTCATCAGCGTGAGGAAGGGCGACCGCATCACGCTCATGCCGCTGGCGAAGGAACTGGAGAACATGGGCTTCGGTCTTTTCGCCAGCCCCGGAACGGCCTCGTTCTTCGCCGAGCACGGCCTGACCGTGAAGCCCGTGCAGAAGATCGAAGCGCAGGTGCGTCCGAATGTCATCGACATGATGGCCGACGGGCAACTGCAACTGGTGATCAACACCCCCACCCGCACCGGACGTCTCACCGACGAGGGAAAGATCCGGGCCGCGGCCATCCGGCTCGGCGTGCCGATCATCACAACGACGACGGGCGCCGCGGCAGCCGTCCGAGCGATCAAGGCCCTGCGCTTCGGCGACTGGAAGGTCGCGGCCCTTCAGGATTACCTTGATTACAACAACGGAAAAACCGAGTCGGTAGACAAGGCGACTGTCGGAGTTTGAACCACTCCGTCATTTCTCCTTCTTCAGCGCCGCCTCGATCGCTTCCAGTTCTTTTCGCTTGGTCTTGTCGACCGTGGGAAACTCAAGTTTTAGAGAATGTACGGCGTCTACGATTGCCGCGGCAACCACGGTGCGCGTAAACCATTTGTTGTCCGCAGGCACGACAAACCAGGGGGCGTGCGTGGTTGCGGTGTGGCGGATCATCTCTTCGTACGCATCCTGGTATTTGTCCCAGTGAGCGCGCTCGGCGATGTCGGACATGGAAAACTTCCAGTTCTTTTCCTTCTGCTCAAGTCGGGCAAGAAAGCGACGCTGCTGCTCTTCTCGCGAGACGTGGAGAAAGAACTTGCGGATCACGGTGCCCTGACGCGATTGATACTCCTCGAAGTTTCGAATGTCCTCAAATCGCTGATCCCAGATCTTTTTCCCGATGAGTCTTGAAGGGAGTTTCTGCTTGAGAAGAAATTCCGGATGCACCCGGACCACGAGGACTTCTTCATAGTACGACCGATTGAAAATGCCGATCCTCCCGCGCTCGGGCATCACCTTTGAACAACGCCAAAGAAAATCGTGATCGAGGTCGTCGCTCGTTGGGGCCTTGAACGAATGCACTTGGCAGCCCTGCGGATTGATCCCGCTCATCACGTGCTTGATCGTGCCGTCTTTGCCCGCCGCGTCCATCGCCTGAAAAATCAACAGAAGCGACCAACTGTCGGTGGCGTAGAGCTTCTCCTGCTCCTCTGCCAGCCACTCGATCCCGCGCTGGAGCAGGTGCCGGGCCTCCTTCTTGGAACGCGCTTTCCCGGTATCGCCGGGATCGATGTCCTTGAGCCGGAATTTCTTGCCGTCGGTAATTCGGTAGTCGCGGATGAGATTCTCGGTGATCTGCGGCACAATGAGCACTCCCACTCGGAGAACGTCCGTCCAACACCGAAAACCGCGAGAACTCGCGGCCTCGGGCGCACGGAAAAGGTCCGACGCAGCAGAAATCCTACCGCGCGGCAGCCCGCGCCCAGAGGCAATTTACTACCATCGGGCATGACATACGGCGGCCACTTTGGAAAGAAGGCGAAAGGGGCGATCAACCGGTTCTATGAGCACGCCGATACGCGCCATCTGACAACCTTGCAGGAAGCGGCGAGCGAGCTGTATCTGGCGTCGTCCGACAAAGCCAGGGAGAAGCTCTGGGCGAAGGTCGACCTGGCTCTCGGACACCTGATTCAGGCGAAGTTTCCGATGGATCCCGCCAAGGCACGGGCGGCGGTGGAGGGCAAAGACGTTCAGAAACTGGCTGCGCTGGTGGGAGAACTGAGCGCGAAGCGGTAGCCCGCAATCCGGAAATTTCAGCCGCCAGCATGGAATCTGCCGCTCAAGAAACCAACAGATGCGTAGAGTTTTCGTTCCATGAGTCTTGATCCCTCAAGCGAGTTGCAGCGGGGCCGACCGGCAACGGTCGAAGCGCCCATCGACCGCCGAAATACTGCCAACATCACGACTCGCCGCCTGGCTCCGAGCGATTCGATCGTCGAGATGACCAAACTCCTGCACCGCGCCTACGCGAAGCAGGTGGCCATGGGATTGCAGCCGCTGGCGGGCCGGCAAACGGCCGAAGTCACGGAGCAACGCGTGTTTAGCGGCGAGTGCTACGTCGCGGTCGATCACGCCGCCGCGGTCCAATCTCGAACCGGCCAAAAGCTCGTCGGCACCATCCTCTTCCACGAGGTGGAAGAAAGCCAGGGACCGCCATGGTTCACCAAGCCCGATGTCGCGAGCTTTTCTCAGCTCGCGGTTGATCCCGATTACCAAGGCTGCGGCATCGGACGCCTGCTTCTGGATGTCGCCGAGCAGCGGTCCCGCGAGACAGGGGCCCGCGAACTGGCGCTATCGATGGCCGAGCCCGATCGCGATCTCTACGACTTTTACCTGAGACGGGGGTATCGCTTCATCGAGAATTGGAAGTGGCCGTACACCAACTATCGAAGCGCCATTTTGAGCAAGACGCTCGCCTGATGCACGGAGTTGACGACTTGCGCCGTCAATCTCGTCAAGCCGGCACCGCTTGAATGATCATTCAAATCGGTGCTTTCTGACATCGCGCTAGACATGAAAGCCGTTTCGTGTCATACTACGCGCATCGTCACAAGTTCCTGCTACCGCAGGAAAAGGACGACGTTCGAGGGGGTCTCGCGATGGGCGATTTTCTCAGTGCGCTGGGATATCTTGCGCTGGCCAGCCGCTTTCGGCGGCTCTCCGATGACCTTATGGGAGATGCCGCGCGCTTCTATCGCACGCAGGGCGTCGAATTCTCGCCCAAATGGTTCGGGCTGTTCAAACTACTGACCGAACGCGGGACTCTTAGCGTGGGAGAAGCGGCGATCCAACTGGGTTTAACGCATCCGGCTATTAGCCAGATGAGCAAGGAACTCACCTCTCTCGGACTCTTGACCGCGAAGACCGATGCCCGGGACGAACGCCGCCGTTCGCTGGAATTGACGAAGAAGGGGCGGGAACTCGCGGCCAAGATGGAACCCATCTGGAATGCCATTGATTCCGCCAGCCGCGGGTTGTCGGAGGATGTCGGTTTCGACATCATCGAGAAACTCGAGCGGCTTGAAGAGGCCCTGCGTGTGCGCCCGCTTTCCGAACGTATCGAGTCGTCCTTCGTGAGCAAGGGCATCAAGGTCGTGGACATGGATTCGCGAAACAAGGATAAATTCCGAACCCTGAATGCCGCCTGGATCGAGCAGCACTTCAAAATGGAACCGATCGACGAAAGGACGCTCAAGAGCCCGGAGACCGAGATCGTCGCGAAGGGCGGAAGCGTGCTGATGGCGGTCATGGGCGCGGAAACCGTCGGCGCGGTCGCGATCAAGCCCATGGAGCAAGGGCGCTGGGAACTCACAAAGCTGGCGGTCGATGCACGCCATCGGGGCCGAGGCATTGGCGAGTTGCTGACCCGCGAAGCGGTAGCCCGGGCAAAGAAAAAGGGTGCGAAGACGGTTTTTCTGGAAACCAGCCGCGTGCTCGAGCCAGCGGTGAGGCTCTACAAGAAGCTGGGATTCAAGGAAATCGAAAAACCCGCGAAGACCGAGTGTTCCCGCACCGATCTCGTGATGGAAATGAAAATCGGCCGGTAGCCCCAGAACCGGGCGGTTCGCAAGCTAGCGGAATTCCATGATCTCGCTCATGGGTTTCCGGGTGATTGCGGGAACAAGGCACGGTTCACCGGGATACCCAACCGGGATCAGCAGATACGGCCGCTCGTGCTCCGGCCGGCCGAGTATCTCCGCGAGGAATTTCATCGGGCTTGGGGTGTGCGTGAGCGTGACCAGTCCGGCGTGATGAAGCGCGCACAGCAGCATCCCGCAGGCGATCCCTACCGATTCGTTCACGTAATAGACCTGTCCCTGTTCTCCGGTGGGGTCCGGATCGGTCTTCATTAGTTTGAAAACCACGATAAGCCACGGCGCGATTTCCAAAAACTCCTTGTTCGCGTCGGTACCCAGCGGCGCAAGGTCGGCAAGCCACTCGGGCGTAGCTCGCCGCTCGTAGAATTCTCGCTCCTCGGCCTCGGCTCCTTCCCGGATCTGGCGCTTGAGCGCAGGATCTGAAACAGCAACAAACCGCCATGGCTGCTTGTTAGCGCCAGAAGGCGCCGTGCCGGCGGCGGCGAGGCACCAGCGGATCGTTTCTTCACTTACCGGGCGCTCGGCAAACATGCGCACGCTCCGACGCCGACGGATGATTTCGTAAAACTCCTGAGCGGCGACTTCCGGAGGCTGCTTGGGAATGAACGCGACGTGCGGCTCGGTTCGGGGTGGCAAAGCCATGGGGCTCTCCTCTATCGCTCGGGAGTGGACTCGCTGCAACGGCCACGAGGTCGAACGAAATAACTCCAATCATTGGGTCGCGGCCTCGAACGACTCCGTTCGGTTACTCCAACTCGCCGCCAAGCGCCGCTTGGAGGCGGTCCCGCATCCGCCGCAATTCCGCGATGTGCTCCTCCGAGAAAGCGGATCGCGAGTTTTTAGGAGGCTCGTCGCGCGGCCCGCCCGAATGCTCATCACCTATCCCGGTGGATCGAGAAGCCGTGACTCGATCCATCACGAGCCGACGAACCTCGTGTGCATTTTCCAGCCCAAACAAGAACGCGACGTTCGAGCCATCAGGATGCGCGCCGTGCTGCGTATGCACAACACCTCCGCCGGCGGTCTCGACCTTCAGATTGGCAAACCCGAACCAGCGTTCGACGGGGCCTTGAGTAATCTCAACATTCTGGACATTCTCGAATGTGAAAGTGGTTTCGCGAAGCACCCAGATGCCATTTCGGAGCCGCATGGAGCGGGGAGAAAGGATGTACCAGGTTGTGTCATACCGGAGGTGAATAGCAACGTAGGCGACGATATCGGGCACTATCGCAAGTGCGAACGCCGGGAGCATGAGCACCGCCCCCACCACCGGATTGATGAAGCAGACAAGGATCCAGGCACCCAGGATTCCAATATCGATCGCAGCGAGTCCGATCCAGAACCAGAATTTGAGGTACCGAAGCCAAGCGTTGCTCGGTTTGAGAGCGACCACTTCTTCGCCTGGCAATGTCGGAAGTTCAGGCGCCGCCCTCGGAGTTCGAAGAAGACCCGCAAGCACGCCCCAAACACCCTCGTACACCCAGGCGGCCGCGGCATCGACCGCCCCACTGCTTGAGACCGGAAGGTTCGTCACTGGCGCGATCCTCCCCGGCCGGCGAGTGCGTCTAGCCGGTCGGCGAGCCGATCCACCGAAACGCGGAGTTCCCGCAGCAGTTCCAGCGATTCATCGGCAGGCTCGGCCGGCGCGTCGATGGCGGGCGTAAGCGGTGTAGCCGAGGCGTGGATGGGCTCCTTGGCCCCCCGCATTCGTTCATAAAGAAAATCTCGGAGCCCATCGGCCTCGCGGACCCCTTCGATGCTCATCTGCGGGCCCGTTCCGCCGGCGGCGGTCTGAACGTTGATCGTGGAGAGGCCGAGCCAGCGATGAACGATATTGCGACTGACGTGAATGTCCTGAATACGCCGGTAGGTGAGGGTGATCTCCTTCCGGAAAAGAATTCCCCACGCCATCCAGATTCCGTCTTCATCGAAGCGGTAGCGAAGCGTTTTGAAGCGGATATACGCCAACAGGAAGACGAGGGGAAACGCAACGAAGGTGAACAAAGAAACAATGAGGTAGTATTGCAGGAGCGCTGGATCGGGCCGGCTGATTGACCTGGGATCGGCCAGTCCGGCGCTCGGCCGGCCGCTCGCCACGGGCTCGTCATGCAAACTGGTTTGGTGCGGGTTCATACGGGTCTAGTTCACAATACACAACTTTCTTTGGATCCAGCGGGCGGCGTTTTCCCTGTCGAAACCCGTTTCCCAGATGTCAGTCCCGCACGAGGTTTCGGCAAAGCAAGAAAAAATGAAGATTCGTTCACAATCCCGCAAGAATCGCGCGAGCCGGATACATCAGGGGTCAGAGGAAAGAGGGTAATCGCCGGCGGCACTGTCCGGCGGGGAACAAGGTCGGATCGTGCAGGGACTACGCTTCGCCGTTTCGATATGAACTTCGAAGCGAGAAGGCCATCTTCAGATACTCCGGGAGGGCCGGCGCCCTCGGGGGGTGGCTCGTCGGGAGACGGCTCGCGGCTGTCCGAGGCGGAGTTTGCACGTCTGGTGGGGCGCGCTCGGCCCGCTTTGACAATCGTTGCATCGGCGGTCCTCGGAGACCGTGTAGAGGCCGATGACATCGTGCAGGAGGCATCGGTGATCGGGCTTGCGAGTTTGGACCGTTTCACTCCCGGAACTTCCTTTGAAGGCTGGATGGCCCAGATTGTCCGAAACGTGGCTCGAAACGCTCTGCGCAAGCGAACTCGAAATCCTGCCAAGGCGACCGGGGGCGATGCTTTGACCAACTGCGCCGCAAGCCCAGGGCGGAATCCCGGCGCACCGGCATTGTCCGGCGACGGATCAGTCTCCAACCCGGCACATTTCGACATTCGCGTGCAACGAGCGCTCCAGAATCTGGACGAGACCTCGCGGGTCTGTCTGCTGCTGAGAACTGTCGCCGAGATGAGTTATTCTCAGATCGCCGCGATCACGGAACTCAACGAAAACACCGCGATGAGCCACGTATTCCGGTCCCGTCGCGCGATGCGCGAGTTTCTGGGTTCGCAGAACGGGCAAAATGAAGGAGGAGGCCGGCGTTGAGTAACACGCTGCCACCCAATTCCGGTGCAAGCTTTCCGCCTTTCGATGCGGATAGTGTGGATCGCTACCTCGATGGCGCCATGGCAGACTCCGAGCGCGTCGCGTTCGAGGCCGAGATCGATCGTTCGGAATCGCTGCGCGACGAAGTCGCGCTCCAGAAACAGCTTGATTCATCCCTTCGCGCCGGATTCGGTGCCCCGCCGGTGGTGCCGGTCGCAGGGATTCTGACCAAGGAAGAGGCCCGCGCCTTCCAGCCCAAACCGCGGCGCGCCGGTTGGCCTCGCGAATACAAGATGTTTGGCGCGCTGGCCGCACTCCTCGCGATTGCCGTTAGTATCCAGGCGTATTTCTGGATGACGGGCCCCGGAACCGGCGTGGAAGAACGCCCGTCGCTCGCTTCGGTCTACTACAAACTGGTGAATCACAAGTTCCGGCCCTCCGAGGAATGCACGACTCGCGAGAAATTTGCCAAATGGATGGCCACGCGCTACGGCGTTGCCCTCGCGCCCAAGGAAGACCGTCCCGACGTCGAATTGGTGGGCTGGAGTTATTCCGGCGCGATCTCCAACTACACCGGCCTGCTCCTCGCAAGAGTCGATGGCAAGCCGGTGGTTGTAGCGATCGACACGGTCGCGCGCCAGAACGATTGGGGATTCCCCTGCCGCCGCCAGCCGGATGACGAAAACGGGGTGAACTTCTTCTCCACCGAGATCGATGGGATCGCGCTGTATGAAATTACGCCGCTCGATCAGCCGCGGATCATCGATAATTTGGCGGTGTTCAAAGCCCCCGGCTAGGCCCTCGGCAGGAAATGTGCGGGCGCCTCGCGATTTTTGCAATCGAAAGTGATGCCTAAGACATCGGGAGGGGGGGAATTTCTCCGCCGCGCCTCATCAGTTGGCAGGAAGCAAGTCTCCCGACCGGCGAATCCATTCAAGTCAGCCCTTTTCCTCACAGCGGGCTCTGCTCTGTTGCGGGCCCGCTTCCTGCGCCGAACAGCAAGACCGGTGGTACGCTGCTATTGGGTAGCGCTTTCAGTCATTTATGACACTTTGCTGGCCGGGGGCGCCATTGCGGGGTAGGTTTCCAATGCTCGCATGGGGGTTTCGAGGCGGTCTGCCCCGAACATCGGAGCGAACTGATGATTTTTCGTTTCGCGGCAGCATTCCTCGCCTGGCTGGTGGGGCTGCAGGCTTGCCTGGCAGAAGCCGGCGACTTGCTGGTCTCCTCACGCTTCAGCAATAACGTGCTCCGGTACGACCGACACACCGGAGCGTTCAAAGGCGTATTCGCCTCGGGAAACGGACTCGCCAACCCCAACGGTATCGCGTACGGACCAGACGGCAACCTGTATGTGGGCCTGGGTGACACCGGCCGGATCATGAAGTTTCAGGGGCAGACTGGCTCCTATCTGGGCGACTTCGTGAACTCCGACGTGGCAGGCTTCTCGGGGTGCCGCGCGATCGCATTCGGACCCGACGGCAATTTGTACGTCGCCGGCGCAAACATCAACTCCGTGCTTCGGTTCGACGGCGCCACCGGGGCCTTCCAAGACGTGTTCGCATCGGGCAACGGAATGAACGGAACGGTCGGACTGACCTTCGCTTCTAATGGTGATCTCTACGTGGGCGCCGCGATTTCGAACGCGGCGTACCGCTTCAATTCGCAGGGTCAATTCATCCGCACGTACGGTGGCGGCGCGCTGAGCAACGTCACCGGCGTGCTCTTTGATTCGCAGAACCGCCTTCTGACGGCGTACTCGGTGAGCAATCGCATTCAGCGATACAACCTCAACGGCACGAGCGCAGGATCGTTCGCTGTGACGGGCTCGTTGAACACACCCATCGGCATGATCCTCGACCCAGACGGCAACTTGCTGGTCGGCTCTTTCGGAACGGATAGCGTGCTGAAGTACGACGCGATGACCGGAGCGTTTCTCGGCACACTGGTGACGAGCGGCTCGGGTGGATTGGATGGGACGCACAACTTTGCGTTCATGCAAGTGCCGGGTCCGGGCGGAGTGGCAATCGGACTCGTTGCCTTGAATTTGCATTTGCGTCGGCGACGTCAATGCTGAAGGCATCGGTCGGTTGATCCCTTCTGCAAAGGCAACCGAACCGACGAACGCGGCTTCCCGTAAAATAGAAGCGGGAGTGCCACATGCGAGTTTGGATACTTGGACTAACTCTTTGCTTGGCATCAGTTTTGTGCTGCGAGAAACGCGGCCCTGATCACCCCAACGCAAAGGCACCGCTCACTGGACCTCCGCTCAGTTTGCCAGCAATCGATTTTGGCTCCGAGATACAGCGTGACCTGCTTTCGGTCGGCCGCGACTACGCATCTTGGAAGCTCATGTCTGACGCCGCCCGCTGGGCTCCCACGCTGTGTTTGCCGCCACGATCTACCGAACTCCATTGGAGCAACAGCGGTGATGATCGCACCCACGGTCGCAAGCTCTACTACTTGCGTTGCAACGAGCCCGATACGTACGACTGGGTCGATCGGCACGCCGACATCAACTATCGCATACCGGCGGGATTTACAATCGTCAAGGAATCTCACGTGCCGGTGGAAATGACAGCAGGAGGGGAAGGCGCGCCCACATCCAAAGTTGCGGAACGAGGCGGCAAGACCTATCGAGTCGGCGCAGTGGTATCGCTCTTCGTCATGAAGAAGTACGACGAAACCACGCCGAACACCGATCGAGGCTGGGTCTACGCCACCCTCAACGCCGACGGAACGACAATTACCTCCGCCGGAGCGATCCAGTCTTGCATGGAATGTCACTCGGAAACAACAAAGGATCGCTTGTTCGGATTCAGCAAGCCCTGACGTTCAGCTTTCGTGGCGAACACGATCGTAAACAACACAAAGAAAAACACCGGGCACGTGCCCGGTGTTGAGTCGTTCAATTTCTGTCCGGGCATCAGCCCGGTCTTTACCGCTGCTTGCTATCACCGCGAGCAAAGATGCTCGCAACGTAATTCAGAACATCCGTTGCGCTCGTCTCGTTGTACCCGAAGTGCTTGATCAGGCGCTGCTTCACGATATCGATTTTCGCCTGCGTCTCATCGTCCACAACGGTGCTCACGAGGTTCTTCAGCTTGATCGTGTCGCGCTGATCCTCGAAGAGTTTCAATTCGAGCGCCCGATACAGCCTCGCGTTCGTGTTGTACTCGAACTTCTTTCCATCGAGCGACAACGCGCCGATGTAGTTCATGATCTCCTGACGGAAATCGTCCTTGCGGCTGTCGGGGATATCAATCTTCTCCTCGATGGACCGCATGAGGCGCTCATCCGGTTCTTCGTCGCGTCCGGTGTAGCGGTTCTTGACTCGTTCTTTTTGCGTATACGCACGCACGCTCTCGATGTAGTTGACGCACAGGCGGCGGATCGCATCCTCATCGGCACTGATCGCCCGCTGCACCTCGCCCTTGATGATGTCCTCGTATTCCTCTTTCACAACCGCGAGCAGTTCGCGGAATCGCTTCTTGGTGTTCTCGTCATTGAGCAGCGAGTGGTGCGATAGGCCGCCCTCGATCTCGTTGATCACCATGAACGGGTTGATGCACCGCTCCTCGATCGCCTGGCGGCCGACCAGCGCGTTGGAAATCTTGTCCTGGATATACCGGGGCGAGATGCCGTTCATGCCCTCCCGCGGTGCCTCTTCCTTCAATTCCCGCACCGAATCCTCGGTGAAGCCGGGAATGCTCTTGCCGTTGTAGAGCTTGAGCTTCTGCATGAGCGCGAGGCCGGCCTTCTTGGGCTCTTCCAGCCGCGTCAGCACCGCCCACATCGCGGCCACTTCAAGGGTGTGCGGCGCGATGTGAATGTTCTTGATGCGATCGGGGCCGAAGTCCTTCTGATAGATCCGCACCTCATCATCCAGCCGGATGTTGTAGGGCACATCGATCTTAATCGTGCGGTCGCGGAAGGCCTCCATCATCTCGTTGCTCTGCAGCCGCTTGTACTCCGGTTCGTTTGTGTGACCGAGGATCACCTCGTCGATATGCGTCTGCGCAAACTTCTTCGGCTTGATCGTGTGTTCCTGCGATGCGCCGAGCAGGTCGTAGAGGAACGCCACATCCAGCTTGAGCACCTCGATGAACTCGCAGATGCCCCGGTTGGCGATATTCAGTTCACCATCGAAGTTGAACGCCCGCGGATCGCTGTCGCTTCCGTACATCGCGATCTTGCGGTAGTTGATATCGCCCGTCAACTCCGTGCTGTCCTGGTTCTTCTCGTCCTTGGGCTGGAACGTGCCGATGCCGACGCGATCCTTCTCGCTCAGCACGATACGGCGCACCTTCACGTGCTCCATCACCTTCTTCCAATCGCCCTTGTAGAACGTCATCAGATCTTCGAAGATCTTGCGGCAGAACGGGTCGGGGTCGCCATGAATACGAATCCGCCCGTTGTGGTGCTGCGGACGGTATTTCTCGTTCAGTTTCGCCAGCAGTGCATCCCTGGCCTCCTTCGGGACAAGAACCAGCGGATCTTCATGCATCGGGCAGGCAAACTCGTGCGTGCGTGCGGCATCGCTCCCGGTTGTTGCCGGCTTCACTTCGCAGTGCTCGTCCAGCAACCACGAATAGGAATACAACGCGCCCTCGGGCGTGCGGCTGTACGACTCGCTGCCCTTCTTGAGCAGCCGCGCAATCGTGGACTTGGAAGATCCGACCGGGCCGTGCAGCAGCAGGATGCGTTTGTCGGTGCCGTAGCCCTCCGACGCGGATCGCAGGAAATCGACCAACTGCATCAATGCAAAGTCGAGCCCGAAGATTGCATCGGCGCCACCTCCGAACGGATCCGAGAAGAAGTGATATCGGGTGACATCGTGCTTGAAGACGCGGTACTTCTCGCTGCCGCAGGAAAGGATCGCGTCGTACAGCCTCTGGTACGCGTTGCGGCAGACCGAAGGGTTCTGCGAGACGATCTCAAGGTATTCGAAGAACGTGCCCGTCCAGTGGTGATCCTGGAAGCGCTTGCGATCAAGCCGCGAGTCGATCAAACCCGCAAGGTCAGACGCGGTGACCGATCCGCCCGACGCGGACGCGGGGCCTGAACCAACCGAGGAGGAGGTCATAAAGAAACTGCGCTCGTCGAGCATGTCTCACCCCTTTGCCGCGGAATGCGGCAGCCGAAACGTCCGTGCGCGAACACCCGATCGGGATCGGGCTTCGGCCTCAAGCCGCTCCGGTCCCGCCTGTCGTTTTCCGTCCCTGGAAACACCAACTTGTAAACGCGATTCCAGCCGCCTCCGCGCTGGCCCCGATCTCCCTTTTCTATCGACAGGCCCAAGGCTCGGACGTGGCCGGATTTTCAAACCCGAGTGTTATACGTTCGATTTGGGCGGTCGGATCGCCCATGTTGAATGATCGCGTTTTCATGTCGCCGCTACAGTGCGAACGCGGGACAAACAATTTCGCGACGTTCGCTCAAGTCGGGTTCTTCATGACGCAAGAAGGGCACATCCCCCACCTCCCGGGCAAATCGGGCCGCTTCTCCGGCGGAAAGTTGGGTCATGGACGCGAACTTGACGTCGCGAAGGGAAAAGTCGGTGTTTCCACGGAGGAGTACCCGGCATTGCCGGACGAAGTGATGACCAACCCGCTGGCGGGTCGGCTCGATCCGCGCCGCTGGTTCGCCGACCCCGAACGCCGCTTCGAAATCGAGATCGGGTGCGGCAAGGGCACGTTCATGTTGAACGTCGCCAAGGAAAATCCTGAGACTAATTTTCTCGGCATCGAATGGGAGGGCGCATTCTTCGCCTACACGGCCGATCGCGTCCGGCGCGCCGCCTTGGACAATGTGCGGATGCTCCACGCCGATGCCGTGGAGTTCCTGAAGTGGCGCTGCCCCGATGCGATCGTGAACACCATCCATCTCTACTACTCCGACCCTTGGCCCAAAACCAAGCACCACAAGAACCGTGTGGTGCAGGACAAGTTTCTTGAGCAGGCGTGGCGCGTGCTGGTGCCCGGCGGCGAACTCCGCATCGTGACCGATCACGATGACTATTGGGCGTGGATGCAAACCCATTTCGCCCGGTGGACCGACGCGAAACATGCCGCCGGCCACCTTGCGTTCACCCGCGAGTCCTTCGTCGCGCCGGAATGGGTAGGCGAGGGTGAGGTTGTCGCCACAAACTACGAAAAGAAGATGTGCGGCGACACGAAGCAACCGCACGCGGCGGTGCTACGAAAGCCCTGAACCGAAACAACCCCTTTGTACGACCCAAAGGCCAATTCAAAGCACGCGATGCAGAGCGCTTGACTTATATTGAATAATTGTCATATTATTCAACATGCCCGCCTCGAGAGATTCCAAGCCATTGCTGATCGACAGGCCGGCCGCCACTCGCGCGCTGGTCTCCGCCACCCGGCAGGAAATCGTCGACGCGCTCTCGAGCGCCGGCCCTTGCACGGTGGCAAAGCTTGCGGATCTGCTAGGGCGAAGGCCCGATGCGCTCTACTTCCACGTGCGTGCTCTGCAGCGCGTCGGGCTCGTGCGCCAGCAGCCGCAACCAAACAACGAAAAGAAGGTCGGGGTCGTCTATGAACTGCCTTCCTCCGTCGTCCGCCTGGACTACGACGCCGCACCTCGCGCGGACTTGGTTCGCGTCGTTCGGCACGCCCTCAAGCTCTCGCTCCGAGAATTCGAACGCGAGTGCCTCGCAATTCGACCCGTCGGCGCTGGAGGAAAGCGGCGCCTCTGGGGCGGCCGCGTGATGGGCTGGGTCACTGAGCAAGAACTGGCCCGCATCAACTCGCTGATCGAAGAACTGCATTCCGTTCTGCGTAAGGGTCGGCCCGGAGCGGATCGGCGTGCCTTCTCGCTCGGGTTCTTGCTTGCGCCGTCAGGGTTTGGTGAACGCTCGCGTGTTTCAAACGAGTCTCGCAAGAAATCCAGAAGAAAGGGGTAACACATGAAGAACGCACTCGCTTTTCAATTCGCATTCGCTCTCGTCATGTCCTGCGGCCTCGCAACCTCACCCGCCCCGGCCACAGCCGACGAGCCCGCGCACATCGAGAAAGACGCCGACGGCGTGCCCATCCAAGGTGCAGTGACATTCGATGCCAACGCCTCAGCGTCGCTCGAAGTGAAGCGGATCAAGTCCGGCCACATCCTCGTCCGTCCCATGATCAACGGGCATGATGCGGGCTGGTTCATCTTTGATACCGGCGCCGGAATCTGCTGCATCTCGACGCCGCAGATCAACGGCCTCGAACTCGAATCCAATGGATCGATCCAGGCGAACGGCGTCGGCGGCGCGAAGCCGGCCGACCTGTACAAGGCCCGCACCATGAAGCTCGGCGCCGTCACGTTTCAGGATCACCCTCTCATGTCGATTGATCTCGCCTTCCTCGAGCCCCTCGTTGGCGAAAAGATCAGCGGCGTCATCGGCTACGGCGTGCTGTCCAAATGCATCGCAGAGATTGACCTCGTGGGCCCGAGTATCGCGCTTCACGATCCGGCAACGTATTCACTCGCGCAGGGGCAGTGGACTCCATTGGATATCAAGGATCGAATCCCAACCGTTCCCGGCTCATTCGAGGGGCACGAGGGCTTGTTCCGGCTCGACCTTGGGGCAACCGGATCCGTCACGTTCCATCAGCCGGCGGTCGCCAAGTACGACATGCTCAAGAATCGCGAAGTCAAGGACTGCAAACTCGGCGGCTTCGGCGGCTTTGTTTCTGGCAAGCGGGGAAAAGTTGCCAGCCTTGAACTCGGCGGCGTGAAGTTTGAGGACGTCAATGCCGATTTCGCCCTTGAGGCCAAGGGCACATTCGCGGAATCGACACGGGACGCGAATATCGGAACGGACATCCTGGGCCGGTTCATCATCATCACCGACTATCCGCACCAGCGGATCGGTCTGATTCCGAAGCAGGAAACCAAGAACGCATCGGCCGAACAGGCCTCCACAAAGTGAACCTTGGCTCGTACTCTTGCCCGTGCAATCGGACGGAGCGACAACGCAAGGAAAACTCGCCGTAGTCCTGCTTTCGGGCGGACTTGACAGCGCCACCGCCCTCGCCGCGGCACGGCGCGACGGCTTTCGCTCCGTCACGCTGGCCATCGACTACGGCCAGCGCCACCACCTCGAACTTGCCGCGGCCAATCTCGTTTCCAGACAACTCGGCGCGGTCGAACACCGGCTTGTCAAGCTCGATCTCCGCACGATCGGCGGCAGTGCCCTCACTGCGGACATCGCCGTCCCCAAGGACCGCAGCGAGAAGGCCATCGGCGAGGGCGTCCCAATCACCTACGTCCCGGCCCGCAACCTGATTTTCCTTTCGATTGCGACTGGCCTCGCCGAAGTCGTCGGCGCCCGCGATATCTTCGTCGGCGTCAACGCCATTGACTATTCCGGCTACCCCGATTGCCGCCCGGAGTTCATCGAGTCGTTCGCCCGCACCGCCAATCTCGGAACGCAGGTCGGCACCGAAGCCATCGCCGGCAAAGGCAGCGGATTCAGCATCCATACCCCGCTCTCGGCACTCGGCAAAGCCGACATCATTCGCCTTGGCGTGAAACTCGGCGTTGACTACTCGCTCACAACAAGTTGCTACGACCCGCGATCCGATTCCTCCCCAATACCAATCGCCTGCGGCTCGTGCGATTCGTGCCAACTGCGCCGCCGCGGCTTTCAAGAGGCGGGCGTTCCCGATCCGACCCGCTATTCCTGATGTCCACTTCCGCACCCATCTCCGAAACCTTCACGAGCATTCAGGGCGAGGGCAAGCTCGCGGGTGTTCCCTCGTGGTTCGTTCGCTTCAGCGGTTGCAACCTTCGCTGCACCTGGTGCGATACGCCATACGCCAGTTGGAACGCCGAATCGAAACAGCGCCCGCTTCAGGATTTGATCGACGAAGCCAACCGGGCAAAGACCGCAGGCATTTCTCACGCCGTCATCACCGGCGGCGAGCCGATGATGTTTGCGCAGGCGGAAAAGCTCGCGTCCGCTCTGCAAACTCTCGGCATGCACATCACGATCGAGACCGCCGGCACAATCTGGCGAGAGATCGCCTGCGACTTGATGAGCGTCAGCCCCAAACTGAGCAACTCGACGCCGCAGCCCGACGATCCGCGCGATAGAGATGCCATCTGGCAGGTACGCCACGAAGCCCGTCGGATCAACCTCGACGTGCTCCAGAGGCTGATCGACGCGTACCCCTCGCGCCAACTGAAATTCGTGGTCAGCGATTCCGAGCAGATCGGCGAGATTGAAACGCTGCTGAACAGTCTGCGAGGATGGAAGCAAGAAGATGTCCTCCTCATGCCCGAGGGTGTCACCGTCGAGGCACTCGCCCGCCGCCACTGGATCGTCGAGGAATGCTTGAAGCGGGGCTGGAGGTACTGCCCCCGCCTCCATATCGAATTATTTGGAAATGTCCGCGGTACATAGGCCTGCGGCCGATCGGCAATACATCCCTCTATTCTGCGTTGTGCTATGAGCCCCCACTTCCGGCCTTCGGACGCGATCAATTTGCCCTGACGGAGAAAGCTCTGCTGCGCATCTGTTCCAATGGGCAACCAGGGCCAGGCGCGATCGATGCGCCCGAAAACACCGCAGCCGCAGGAGAATCGAACCCTTTCGATAATCGCGCGCTGAACACTTATCCCCATGAACTCCCGTGTCCACTTCGAGCGAACAATCACCTATGACCAGCACGACTGCTTCGTTTGGTTCGCGGCTCAAATGCAAGTTTCCCGTCTTTGTAATGGCGGCTTTTGTCGCCATCACATCCGCGGCAATTCTGCCGCAGAGCACGTTCGCGCAGAACTCCGCGGCGCCCACCGCCGCCGATGACCTTCAATCCGCCCGCGCACTCTCGCGTGCCTTCCAGCGCGTCGCCAAACAGGCAGAGCCCGCGGTCGTCCATATCACCGCCATGCGACGCGTTCCCGTCATGCAAAATGACGGGTTCTTTTCAAGACCCACCGGGCAGACGGTGAATCAGCCCGTGGGCTTCGGCTCCGGCGTGATCGTTGATTCCAGCGGCGTCATCCTGACCAACAACCACGTTGTAGAAGTCGGCGAATCGCACCGAGCCAAACTGACCGACGGGCGCGAGTTCGACGCCGTCGTCGTTGGTCGCGATCCGCTCACCGATCTCGCCGTCGTCCGCATCAAGGACGCACCCCCCAACGAGGTGTTTCCGACCGCAGCAATGGGCGACTCCGACTCGGTCGAAGTCGGCGACTGGGTCATCGCGATCGGTTCACCCTTCGGCTTCGCCAACACCGTCACGACGGGCATTGTCTCGGCCAAGAGCCGCTCGGGCGTGGCGCTCCCCGGAGCCAGCCGGGATATGTACCAGGATTTCATCCAGACTGATGCCGCGATCAACCCCGGCAATTCGGGCGGGCCGCTGCTCGATCTTGAGGGCCGAGTTGTGGGTATCAATTCAGCGATCGCAACGCGGGCCGGAGGAAGCGAAGGAATCGGCTTTGCTATTCCCATGCAGATCGCCAAAGCGGTCATGGATTCGATCCTGAAGTCCGGGCGTGTCGTGCGGGGATGGGTCGGACTCGAGTTTGAAGAACTGACGTCTGCTCGTCTCAAGCAACTCGGCGTGACAAGCGAAGGCGGAGTGCTGGTGAGCCGTGTAGTAGACGATGGCCCCGCATCCGCCGCGGGATTTCAGCCAGGTGACATCATTACGCGGTACAACGCGCGCCCGATGACCCGCTTTTCCACGCTTCGCGCCGCGATCGCCGTGACAGCGCCGGGAACAAAGTCGACTTTCGACATCCTCCGCGAAGGCAAGTCCAAGAAGATCAGCGTGCAGATCGCAGACTGGAGCTCGAACGAAGCGCAGTCGATGGGCGGACAATACTCCGACCGTTTCGGCGGGATCGTTCGAACCATTGATCCTGAGGTCCGGCGCCTGCTCGGTCGTGGCTTTGGCGGAATCCGTGGCGTCATCGTCCAGAAACTCGACCTCGCGGGGCCTGGAGCAGGATCGGGCTTCGAGGAGGGCGACATCATCGTGGCAATCGATGAATCACCGACACGGACCGCCGAGGAGTTCGCCGCAATTCTGGATAAGGCGGATATGAAGCAGGGCGTAAAAATGAGCGTCATTCGAAATCGAATCAGGGGCTCCATCGATCTTCGAACGGAATGACCCTCATTTTGCAATCGCCGGCAACGCGAATAGCACGCCGTTTCCGTAGTACAGCACCACGGTAATCACGATTCCCGCAAGAATGTCCACCAGTATCCCTGCGCGCACGAACCGACCCATCCCCACTCTTCCCGTTGCGTAGGCGAGCGCGTTGGGCGGCGTGCCAATCGGCAGCGCAAACCCGCTGCTCGCCGCCAGTGAGACCGCCGTTGCCAGCAGAAACGGGTGAACCCCCACCGCCGGAGCGACCACCACCGCGATCGGAATGAATGTCGAAGCCGCGGCCGTATTGCTCGCCACTTCGGTGATCGCGATGAGCGTCATCGTGACCAATCCCAAAACCAACAGAGGGTGCATGTTGCCGATCGCGGAAAAGCTTGAGCCAATGAACTCGTTCACGCCGTTGACGCGCAGGGCCTCCGCCAGCGACATCCCTCCGCCGAAGAGAAGCAGGATTCCCCATGGAATCTTCCCGCCGGTTTTCCAATCGAGCGCGAATTCGTGGCGCTTGAGAGAAACGGGGATCAGAAAGAGCGCAAGCGCCGCCAACACCGCCACCTCGGCTTCCGTCACGACTTTCGCCGGCTTGCCCTCCATGCCACGCCAGGCGTGAATCCACCCATTCAGGGGTTCTTGCAGCACCCACGCCACCATTGCCAGCCCAAACACAATCATCACCGCGATCTCGCCGGCCTTCAGCCCGCCAAGCAGCGCACGCTCGGTCCGCACCAGCGCCTTCAGCCCCGGAATCTCTCGCAGCCGCGGCGGATACAACACGATCAGCGTCACCCACGTCAAAGGCAGCAGCACCAGAACCACGGGCATGCCGATCCGCGCGTATTGCACAAACGAAAGAGGTTGCGCCAGGGCTTTGTCCAACTGGCTCGTAAGCACTAGATTGGGGGAAGAACCAAACAGCGTCCCCATGCCGCCGATGTTCGCGGCATACGCCACTCCTAGCACCAGGCACGCCCCGAAGTTCCGCACCCCCTTCGCCTCATCCGCTCCCGCGTGCTTTGCCACAAAAGCGGAAAGACTGACCGTGATCGGCAGCATCATCACCGCCGTCGAGGTGTTGTTCACCCACATGCTGATCACGCCGGAGGCGAGAATGATGCCGCCAACCAGCATGAACGGATTGCCGCCGAGCCGCGATAGAACCGCCAGCGCAAACCGCCTGGGAAGCCCCCACTTTTCCATCGCCGCGCCGATCAGCATCCCCCCCATGAAAAAGAACACGACCGGGTCGGCGTAGGGCGCGCACGCCTCTTTCATGTTCAGCACGCCCAGCAGCGGAAACAACGCCATCGGCACCAGGCTCGTCGCTTCAATCGGGATCGCCTCGCTGATCCACCAAATCGCCATCAATATGCCCAGCGCCACCGTCGCCCGCCCGGCGTGATCAAGCGAAGATTGCCCCAGCCAAAAATACACAGCAACGGCCGCGATCGGCCCAAGCACGAGGGCGCCCGATCGAATCCATCGCGGCGAGTCGGGCGTGTCGGCAGTCGGATCGATCATGGGAAGAAGATACCAGCAGCTCGCAGCCTGTCGTCAGCCGTCAGATTCTTGCCGTCGCTACTCGCTGATAGCCGACTGCTGAGTATTGACGACGGTTCGATCCGCCCTTCCGGCCATCGATACCACGACCGCCGCGAAGATCAGCCCGAACGCGACCACGTCGTTCGCCCGCATTCTCTCCTTCGCCACATAGATCGTGAACACCGTGAAAACCGCGAGCGTAATCGCCTCCTGCAGAATCTTCAGTTGCGGCAGCGTGAACGCGCCCCCGTGTTCGAAGTGACTGATTCGATTGGCCGGAACCTGCAAGATGTACTCCGGTAGGGCGATCAACCACGAAATCCCGATCGCTACCAGGAGCGGCCACGCTCTTTGCTTCACGTGGTAGTACCACGCGAACGTCATGAAAGTGTTCGAGCCGATCAGAAGCAGCACTGTCCAAACCCATCGCGGAATATCCATGCGGTGCGAGTATAAAGGTGGTCGGGTCGATCAGCCCGCAACAATCGATGCGACCGACGCAAGTCACGCCCGATAGTGTCGCCCTCGGCCCCATTCTGGATGCCTGCTCGTCTTCACGCGCCGGCAAATCCGGCCCAATCCGCACCTTCGCTCGTCCACCCGCTGGGCCCGTTGGCTCATCGCTTGCATCTTGAAAACCCGTATTCGAACTTTCAACTGTCCGCTCGAAGGCGTGACAAGAGAGCAAGCGGCCGCGTGGCCGAGGAGGGTTCGCCATGGTCCGATCCAGGAATCGATTCACTATGCCGGCCGGACTGCTGGCCCTCGCGGGCCTGGCAGTCGCCGGAGCGTTGCTGACGCCGTCCAAGGCGCCGGCGCGTAACGCGGCCGATCCATACGCCGCGCTTCCCAGTTCGCTGACGCTGTACGGCGTCTGCCGCGACTTCAAGTGGAAGAGCGAAGCCAACGGTCACCCGGACTTTGAGTTCGTCCCCTCGGGCGGATACGGCCACTACGTCGGCATGGTCAAGGATGAACTCGACGCCGATCGCAAGCCGCAGTTCAAAAGCCAGGGCAATCTCGTGAGCAAGCAGGCCGCAGACGCGAGCGCCCGCAACGTGATGCCAATCGCCAAGTCGTACATCGCCGCAAAGAACGGCGACAAGGCCGGCACGGTCTCCACGAGCAACGGCGGCGCACTCACGACGGAGGCTAACTTCAAGCAGTGGTTCCGCGATGTGCCCGGCACGAACCTGAGCAAGACCGTCCCCATCGTGCTCGTCCGCCAAGCCAACTCGAACATCTATTCATTCAGCGACAAGACCGACGCCGGTTACTCGGCGAAGGGCGGCTTCTTCCCAATCAACGGTGAACTCTTCGGCAACTCGCCTGGCCAAAGCAAGAACTTCGGGTTCACCTTCGAACTCGACACCGAGTTCCGCTACAAGAAGGGAACCGGCCAGACATTCACCTTCACCGGCGACGACGACGTCTGGGTCTATGTGAACGGCAAGCTGGTAGTCGATATCGGCGGCGTCCACAGCGCCATCAGCCAGACCATCGAACTCGATCGCATCGCGGGCCTTGAAGACAACAAGATGTATCCCCTCAAGCTCTGCTTCGCGGAACGCCACACTTCGGCCTCGAACTGCCGGATCGATACGACGATCAGCCTCATCGCAGTCGATCCGCCCCCGGTCTCCGGCCTCTTCGACTAATCGACACCTCCGGACCTCCGGCGGAGTCGGAGGTCCGCCCTCGATCACCACCGCACACCTCCGTGTGCCCACGCGCCGCGACGCGGGCTTCAGGATCGTCCTGAGGCCCGTGTCGGCTTTTTGCGTTTGTGCTACGTTTAAGTCCCGTGTCCGCGCCCCAAACTCCATCCGAAGACCCCGTCACTCTCGACCCGCGCGACCCCTCCAGCGCTCTGGGCGCGGGCGCGATCCCCATCGGCAGCGCCCCAAGCACCAACCCCATCCCCCAAACACACCTCACGTCCACCTCGACCGACGGCTCGCGTTTCGCGTCCGGCACCATCCTCGCCGATCGATACCGCATCGTCTCGCGCCTCGGCAAAGGCGGCATGGGCGAGGTCTATCGCGCGGATGATCTCAAACTCGGTACCTCCGTCGCGCTCAAGTTCCTCCCCGATTCCTTCGTCGCCGATCCGCTCAAACTCGATCGTTTCCGATCCGAAGTCCGCCTGACCCGCGAGATCAGCCACCCCAACGTCTGCCGTGTCTACGACTTCGGCGAGATCGAAAACGCGGCCGGCCATCACGTCTTCCTCTCCATGGAATACGTCGACGGCGAAGACCTCTCCATCCTCCTGAAACGCATCGGCCGCCTTCCGGAAGACAAGGCCGTCCAAATCGCCCGACAGATCTGCGCCGGCCTTTACGCGGCACACGATCTCGGTGTCATCCACCGCGATCTCAAACCCGCCAACATCATGCTCGATGGACGGGGCAACGCCCGCATCATGGACTTCGGCGTCGCGGGCATCCTCTCGGATCTCGTTGCCAAAGGTGACATCGCCAGCGGCACACCCGCCTACATGGCCCCGGAGCAACTCGCGCGCCAGGGCGTGAGCAAGAAGAGTGACATCTATTCGCTCGGGCTCGTTCTCTACGAACTCTTCACCGGAAAGCCCGCGTACCAGGTCGAGTCGATGCAGCAACTCCGTGCCTCACGCGAGAGCGGCACCCGCCCCACCAATCCGAGCGATATCGTCCGGACGCTCGACCCCGCCGTCGAGACCGTCATTCTCCGATGCCTCGAAGTCGATCCGTCGCACCGACCGGCCAGCGCGTTGTCCGTTGCCGCAGCGCTGCCCGGTGGCGATCCGCTCGCCGCAGCTCTAGCCGCGGGCGAAACACCAAGCCCCGAACTCGTGGCTCTCGCGGGCGATCAAGGTAGTATCCCTCGTGCCTATGCCTGGGCGATGGTGGCTGTGGTTGTTCTCATGGTGGGCATGCTCGGGTGGCTGCAGGATCGCTACGGAATCCATCGCATCGTGCCCTTCGACGCTCCCGCCGACGCGATGGCCCTTCATGCCCGGGACATGCTGGAGAAACTCGGCGCAAAGCCCCCCAAGAAATACCAGGCCTTCGGCTACGACGCCGACCGCGGATCGATCGCCAGCGCCGGCAAGATCGGCGGCTTCCGAAAACTGTCCAACCGCTTTCCGGAAAGCGTCTATTTCTGGTATCGAGCCGAACCAGGATGGCTGCGCCCGGTTCTTACCGGCCAACTCTTTGTAGGCGCCGATTCGCCCCCTCGAGACTTCTCCAACGGATGCTACGTGGCGCTCTCGAGCGCAGGAGATCTTGTGCGCTTCGAGCGCCGCGCGCCCCAGTACGGATTCCGCGGCACCGCCGACGCCGCTCCCACCACTTCAGCGATCGACTGGGCCCCGTTCTTCGACGCCGCCGGCGTTGATATCAAGAACTTCCAGCCCACGCGACCCACCATCGCTCCCAATGTTCCCGCCGACGCTCGCTACGCCTGGCGCGGCACATATCCCGGTCATCCCGATATCCCCGTTCAATTCGAAGCCGCGTCGATCGACGGTGTACCCGTCTCGTTCCGTACCAAGCCGCTCTGGCGCATGTCCGATGATTCAAAGCCCGACGCCGGAGCGGGCGACCCCGACGCGCAGGAAGATGCTGCGGTAATTGAAGATCCCGACGTCCCCGCCGAAGAGCGTGCAACCGACAGCGCCGCAGCGGGCCGCGGCGGCCGCCCGACTCCGTCCGATCGTGCGATCAGCCGATGGAACACCGCGGAGATTATCGGTGGAATCATCAATGTCACGCTGCTGATCGGCATCATCAGCTCCGTCGCGCTCGCATGGAAAAACGTTCGCGCCGGCCGAGGCGACCGCCGCGGCGCGTTCACGCTCGGTGCCTTTGTCGGCGCCGTCTGCCTCGCATCACTCAGCCTCGGCCGCCACTCGGTTGCCTCGTTGCTCGACCTGCAGATCATCGGCGTGCAACTCGCCCGTTCGATGTGGCTCGGCGGCCTCATGTGGATCGTGTACCTGGGTCTTGAACCGATCGTGCGCCGGCGCTGGCCCCGGCTGCTGATCTCGTGGACCCGCCTTCTCTCCGGCCGCGGCCGCGATCCCCTCGTTTGGCGCGACATTCTCATCGGCTGTGCTGCCGGTTCGGTCTTCGGCCCGTTCTTTGCGCTCATGGTCGTGGTCGATCTCAGGCCCTTCCATATTGCCGATCCGTTCATCCCAGCGATGCCCTGGTTCAGTGGTTCCCTTTTCGCAACGGCCACACTTCTCCAGACGATTGCCGGAAATATCGCCGTCCCGCTGCTCATCACGCTCGTTCTGCTCGGCTGCGACAGGCTCTTCCGCTCGCAGTGGGTCGCCTACATACTTGCCGCCGCATTCCTTTGGCTGATCATCGGTGGCCAGCGAGATGATGCCGTCTCGCTCTCCGCCGCGGCCTGCGCCGTCGGCTGCTTGATCATGCTCCGCCTCTGCGGCCTGCTCGCCTTCTCGGTCATGCTCCTCGTGTCGACCATCCTTGTCAACTTCCCGATCTCGCTCGACCTGACAACCTGGTACGCCCCGCTCACCCTCATCGGCAGCCTGCCCATCATCGCGCTCGCCGTCGCCGGCGCAACCTTCGCGGGCCGCGCCGGGCCAGAGCCGGCCGGCACATAGAGCATTTGCAGTGTTTGGTACCATACAAGTACGGGAGTTCATTATGCATGCGCTGCGTTGGATCGCGTTCGTTCTCATCGCGTTTGTCGACACGATCGGATTTGCAGCCGATCCGCCCGCGCGGCCGAGCATCAAAGGCCTCGTCACCGATTCCGCCGGTGCTCCAGTTCCGGGCGCCACCGTTTACATCTGGACCGCAGGCGTGAAAACAGGCTACAGCACCTTCTGCCCCTCCTGCTACGCCGACTGCGGCAAATACTCCGAAACCAACGACAGGGGCGAGTTCGAAATCACCTCTCTCGATCCCGACTTGCAATTCCAACTGATGGTCGCCAAGCACGGCTACCCGCCCACTTCCAAATCCCGCATTGATCCGCAGCTTGCCACCCTTGTGCAAATCACTCTTCCACCGCTGCCAGCTCTACCGAAGGATCCCGAGCAAACCATTTCCGGTATCGTCACAGATCTGGACGGAAAGCCTGTGGCGAATGCGATGGTGTCACCGGAGATGATCACTTGGCAAGCACCCCCGGGGGAATCGAACGGAGCGGGAGGTGCCGTCGATGGCCTCGACAAGTTCACCATCACCGACCAACAGGGTCGCTTCACCCTGGCTTATTCAGTCCGTCCGGTGAAACAATGGCAATTGCGCGTCGACGCTCGCGGATTCGCCGGCGCGATGTTTAAAGGCGAGTACTCCGAGAAAGCATCTCGTGGGCTCAAGATCGGCCCCGGTGCCATTGTCCGCGGCAGGCTGCTCCTCAATGGAACCCCCGTCACCGACGCCGAACTCGAACTCTCCCACGCCGCAAACATGGGCGGGTTCTATCTCGGCCGCCAACGCATCGGCACCGACAAAGAAGGTCACTTCCTCTTCGCAAACGTCCCCATCGCCGACTTCCCCAAAGATCAACAAACGGAATTCGCGGAACAAATGCACCCGCTCGACGGCTGGTGGATCGCGCCAACGCTCGATTCTCTCCGCGCTCGCGGAGCCATCGCTCCCAAACTCGTTCACGTTTCGCAACACAGCCAGATCATCGACGTCGGTGATATCGAACTAGGCCCCTCGCTCCACATCAAAGGCCGCGTCGTTTGCGAAGACGGCAATCCCGTCCCCGAGGGTTCGCACATCTCGATCGAGAATCCGACCGCTTGGGAAACCTCCCTCCAACCCATCGCGCAGGATGGGACATTCACCCTCGATGGCCTCCACTCCGGAGACTGGATCATCCACACCTCCATCCCCGGCTACAACATCTCTCCCACCAACCCCAGCAAGCACTACGACGGACTGCAAGGCCGGCTCGATTCAAGTCTCGACAATTTTCTCGTGGTCGTTGACTCGAAAACCAAACGCGAGTACGCCGCGAGCATGCCGCCGTACGAACCCTTCAAGAGCGTCGATCCCAACAAGCTGCCAACGCAATCGCCGTAAAACTCCCCTTGCACGCTGCCCCGCTCCGCACTCCTCGCTCCACGTTCCGCGTTCGTTTTCCGTCCCTTTGCCCTTCTTCCCGCTGCCCCTTTGCCCCTTCTCTTCCCTACCATCCCCCGCAATGCCCGATCCGACCCCTTCCGGGGCCCACAACCCCGCCCACATCCGTAATTTCTCGATCATCGCTCACATCGATCACGGGAAGTCCACTCTCGCCGACCGCCTCCTCCAGGCCACCAACGCTGTTTCCGCGCGCGAAGCCAAAGAGCAGATCCTCGATTCCATGGACATCGAGCGCGAGCGCGGCATCACGATCAAGGCCTCCGCCGTCACCGTCTATCACCGCCACAAGGCCGGCACCAAGTCCGACGAACTCGAAAACGAATACGAGGCCCCCATCGACGATGCCCCGGGCTCGTCCGGCGGCAGCCTCGCCTCCAACCAATCCGAAGTCGCCGCCCCAGCACGCAAAACCAAAAAGGGCGAATCCGCCGAAGAGCACGGCGATCTCTACATGCTCAACTTCATCGATACCCCCGGCCACGTCGACTTCAACTACGAAGTCGCCCGCGCCCTCAAAGCCTGCGACGGCGCCATCCTCGTCGTCGACAGCACCCAAGGCGTCCAGGCGCAAACCCTCGTCAACGCCTACCTCGCCGTCAACGAAAACCTCACCATCGTCCCCGTCATCAACAAGATCGATCTCCCCTCCGCACGCCCCAACGAGGTCGCCGAGGAAATCGAACAAACCCTCGGCTTCGACGCCGCCGACGCAATCTTCGTCTCCGCCAAAACCGGCCAGGGCCTCCCCGAACTCCTCGCCGCGATCTGCGAGAAGTTCCCCCCGCCCCGCAAGCCGGTGATGAAGCAACTCCGCGCCCTCATCTTCGACGCCGTCTACGACGACTACCGGGGCGTCATCGTCTACGCCCGTATCTTCGACGGCGAGCTCAAAGTCGGCGACAAGATCCGCATGATGGGCATCGGCCGCTCCTTCCTCGTCACCGAGATCGGCAAGATGAACCCCAAGCCCTACCGCCTCCCCGGCGGCAAGGTCGGCCCCGGCGAAACCTGCTACATCGTCGCCGCCATCCGCACGCTCAAAGACGTCCGCATCGGCGACACCATCACCCTCGAAGTCGATCCCGCCACCGAAGCCCTCCCCGGCTACCAGCCCCCGCGCCAGATGGTCTTCTGCGATTTCTACCCCGCCACGACCGACGACGGCAAAGGCACCGATTTCGAAGAACTCCGCGAAGCCGTCGAGAAACTCAGCCTCAACGACTCCTCCTTCACCTTCGCGCCAGTCCACTCCGAAGCTCTCGGCTTCGGCTTCCGCTGCGGCTTCCTCGGCCTGCTCCACATGGACATCATCCAGGAACGCCTCGAACGAGAAGGCGGCGTCCAGATCATCCAGACCGCCCCCACCGTCTCCTACCACGTCCTCGTCCGCGGCACCGACACCATCACCGGCGCCAACGGCCAATCCCTCAAACCCGTCGACCCCGATTCCCCCTTCATCAAAGGCATGAACGACCGCGGCATTCCCGCCGGCATGCAATTGCTCGAAGTCCACAACCCCGCCGATCTCCCCAGCCTCAACTGCGTCGAAGAAATCCGCGAGCCCGTCTGCCGCGTCGAGATCATGGTCCCCAAGGAATTCATCGGCGACATCATGAAGCTCTGCCTCGACCGCCGCGGCACCTACAAAAACCAGCAGTTCGTCTCCAACAGCCGCGAGCTCCTCCAGTTCGAAGTCCCCCTGGCCGAAATCATCTACGACTTCTTCGACAAGATGAAAGGCCTCACCAGCGGCTACGGCACCATGGATTACGAAGTCATCGGCTACCGCGCCGACGACCTCAACAAGATGGACATCCTCATCAACGGCGACCCAGTCGAGGCCCTCGCCATCATCGTCCACCGCCAAAAAGCCGAAGGCCGCGGCCGCCACCTCATCGCCCGCCTCAAAGACCAGATCCCCCGCCACCAGTTCGAAATCCCCTTGCAAGCCGCCATCGGCTCCCGCATCATCGCCCGCGAAACCATCAAAGCCTTCCGCAAAAACGTCCTCGCCAAGTGCTACGGCGGCGACGTCAGCCGTAAGCGCAAACTCCTCGAGAAGCAGAAGGAAGGCAAGAAGCGGATGAAGAGCGTGGGGAGCGTGACGATCCCGCAGGAAGCGTTTATGGCGGTGCTGGATCAAGGGGACTAAAGAGTGAACCCGCGCCGCCTGCTCTTTCGAATCAGCCAGAGTCAGGGCAATGTTCGCTTCGGCGATCTCGAACGTCTCGTAATCTCGCTCGGCTTTCGCCACGATCACACGGCAGGCAGCCATCGCATTTTCATCCACAAGACCCATCGCGACGCGCAGCTCAACCTCCAGCCAGTCGGCGGCCAAGCCAAGCCCTATCAGGTTCGCCAACTGCTCAAGCTTGTCGAGCAATACAATCTGCAGATCGAGGACTAGCCATGGCAACCCCGAAATACCACATCAACGTCTTCTTCAGTGCCGAAGATAAGGGCTTCATCGCCGATGTACCCGATCTGAAGTACTGCTCTGCTTTCGGCGAAACGCCGGAAAAAGCGATGCGCGAGATCATGATCGCCATGCGTGCATGGCTCGCCGCGGCAAAGTCCGCGGGCAAGCGCATCCCGAAGCCTCGATATCGGCCGGCAATATATCAAGTCGCGTCGTAATCCATCGCCATCTGCTCCCGCGTCATCGCCCGCGAAACCATCAAAGCCTTCCGCAAGAACGTGCTCGCCAAGTTCTACGGCGGCGACGTCAGCCGCAAACGCAAACTCCTCGAGAAACAGAAGGAAGGCAAGAAGCGGATGAAGAGCGTCGGCAGCGTGACGATCCCGCAGGAAGCCTTCATGGCCGTGCTCGACCAAGGCGACTAATCAAGCGTGCCTCTACGAACCCGAAGCGCAAGCGAGGGCACAGTTACTCGCGGACACCAACCACTTCGAATCGCGTGTCGGCATCCGAAATCAACTCTTCACGGCAACGCGGTAAAAGACCGGTGCCAGCCGGTCGCCGCGCCGCGGCACCTTCAGCAATCCACCCCCAAATTCCTTCCCGACCCCAAAGAGGTGAGTGCTCCTAATCCATTCTAAAGCCCGCATCCCCCGTCGTCAGTCCGAGTTCACTTTGCCTCTTTCGCCCAAACCGTTCCCTTCTGCATTTCGAAGAGCCGCGCCAGTTCCAGCGTGTAGCGACGAACCTTTTCTTGCTTGAAATCCCATGTGAGCAGCGTGTAGTGCCCAGCCTCATAGTCGTTGTCGCCCGGATCGCGCAAACTGTCAAAGAAAACAATGCGTCCGAGGTCCATGTCGGCCTGATACTCGCTATGCTCCGCCCGCCAGCGAGGCTGGTCGTGCTCGGTCCACTGATACTTCGTCTTGCCATCAGGCGACATCAGCCGCAGAGTGCTTTCGCCGATGTCGAGCAACACCAGGTCGCCGTCGATTGATATCGCCCCATGCGGAGGATTCATGAGAAACCCCGCGTTGCTGCCCGGCTTGGCAAAGACGCTGGGCTTGTCCTTCGGCCGCTCATAGATCAACCCAAATTCTTCACGCGCGTACTTCTTGTCGTCATTCACAAACTCGGTGTACATCGTTCCTCTGTCATTGTGCCGATCTTCCGGCGAGGCAACCAGGTACTTTGCATCGTCCGTGAGCCAGAACTTGACGTTGTGAAAATCCTTTCGCGCGCGAAGGTCGGTAAACACTCCCGTCAGCCACCGATCCTCCCGCGGCAATCCCGAGTACATGTCATAAGACCGCACCACGCCGTCCGCTTCTTCCTGCACATACATCCTCGCCTGCCGGTTCCGGAGAACGCCTTCAAATCGATCCTTCCCTGAGGGGCCGATCGGCGCACCATCGGCAATTTTCTTCCAGTTGCAGGGGCTCTGCGAATAATCGCGCTCCTCCACCACGATCGAATTGTCCGCTTGCGGCATCTGACGGATAAGCCGGCCCGTTTCGTCGAACGTTGTCGGTGGCTTCGCCTTGCGTGCGGCCGCATCTTCCTTCGAAAACTCGACGCCGACCTGAAATGTAAGCGAAGACTGGGGCGAGTCAGTCGACCACAGCGGACCGATCACCCGAGCACCCGTGCCAACCGGGTCATCTTTCGAGAGGTCGATCAGAACAAGCCACCCGTGCGCCCTCAGCGAGCGAGTCATGTGACTCCCCGCCGGCCAGTCGAATGTCGCCGTATCAACCAGCAGACGAAGTTCGTTTCCCGCCAGGTATTGATCTTTCACCTCGATCTGCATCACGTCGGCCACAGCTCGACAACAGAAACAAATCAACAAAATCAGAATAAGAACTTGTCGCATTCCAAGATAGTACAGGGAATCTAGAATCCCCGCAGCAGGTGGCATCGACCTCATCCCGTGCCACCATCTCGCTGCCAAAAGCGAGTAGT